>NZ_JAQQGK010000009.1:0-321450 GCF_028550695.1 Pseudomonas sp. BLCC-B112 | reverse complement strand
AAGGGCGGTGTCCTAGGCCACTAGACGAAGGGGACGCAAACCCTTCTATACAACTGATCAGTGCTGAGTACTGATCGATTCAAGGCCGGTGTGGCCAGACCTTGAACTGCAAATTTGGTGGAGCTAGACGGGATCGAACCGTCGACCTCTTGCATGCCATGCAAGCGCTCTCCCAGCTGAGCTATAGCCCCTCGTCGGTGAGGACGGGGCGAATCTTAAGGGGCGATCGGAAGGCTGTCAATTTTTTTTCCGTATTTTGAAAAAAAATTTGCCGGGATAACAACCACTTACCGCCCTGCCCCAAAAACCCTGGCTTTTTCAGCCTTAGCGGCCCGTGCCAACTCCCATAAACGGGGGGCCGCGAGCCGCCTGGAACCCACTTGGCCAGCGACCAATCGACCTGGCGCCTGAGAATCAAGCGTAGTCGAAAAGCCCGTAGCGCCTTGTAGCTCCCCTGCTGCGAAGCGCCGTCAGCCGATGGCGCCCAGCAATTTTTCCCACTCCTTGTTCTCTTTCTTCGACACGCCACCGAGCAGGTCGATGGCCTGGCGCAGACGGAAACGAGTAAGGTCAGGCCCCAGGATCTCCATGGCATCGAGCACCGACACCGAGCTGGCCTGGCCAGTGATCGCAGCGAACATCAGCGGCATGGCGTCACGCAGTTTCAGCTCCAGGGATTCAACCACTGCCTGAATGGTCGCAGTGATGCTGTCTTTCTCCCATTGGCGCAGGCTCTCGAGCTTCCACAAGATCAACTGCATCACTTGCCGCACCTGATCGCCAGAAAGCTTCTTGGATTCGAACAACTTGGCGTCCGGGGTCACGCCACCGGCGAAGAAGAAGCCGGCCAACGGCGCGATCTGGCTGAAGGTCTCCACCCGGCCTTGCACATGGGGCGCGATCTTCATCAGGTACTCAGGATTCAGCGCCCAGGTCTGCACGCGACTGGCGAACTCTTCCACCGGCAGGTCACGCAACCACTGGCCGTTGAGCCAGGACAGTTTCTCGATATCGAAGATCGGCCCACCCAGGGATACCCGCGACAGGTCAAAGTTATCGACCATTTCCTGCAACGAGAACTTCTCGCGTTCGTCCGGCATCGACCAGCCCATGCGCCCCAGATAATTGAGCATGGCTTCCGGCATGAAGCCCATGCGCTCATAAAAGGTCACAGAGGTCGGATTCTTGCGCTTGGACAGCTTGCTCTTGTCCGGATTGCGCAGCAGCGGCATGTAGCACAACTGCGGCTGCTCCCAACCGAAGTACTCGTAGAGCAGAATCAGCTTCGGTGCCGAAGGCAGCCACTCTTCACCGCGCAGCACATGGGTGATGCCCATCAAGTGGTCATCGACCACGTTGGCCAGGAAGTAGGTCGGCAGGCCATCGGTCTTCATCAGGACCTGCATGTCCATGCGATCCCACGGAATTTCGACATCACCACGCAGCAGATCAGGCACCACACAGACGCCTTCGGTCGGCACCTTCATACGAATCACATGGGGCTCACCGGCCGCCAGCCGCCGGGCCACTTCTTCCTTGGACAGCAGCAAGGCGCGGCCGTCATAACGCGGCGTCTCGCCACGAGCCATCTGCTCGGCGCGCATCTGGTCCAGCTCTTCGGCCGTGCAGAAGCATGGGAACGCGTGACCCAGGTCCACCAATTGCTGAGCATATTTCTGATAGATATCGCCGCGCTCGCTCTGGCGATAAGGACCATGGGGACCGCCCACATCCGGCCCTTCGCTCCAGTTGATGCCCAACCAGCGCAAGGCATCGAAAATCTGCTGCTCGGACTCGCGGGTCGAACGCAACTGATCGGTGTCTTCGATACGCAGGATGAACTCACCGCCATGCTGCTTGGCAAAGCAATAGTTGAACAAAGCGATGTAAGCGGTACCTACGTGGGGGTCCCCGGTAGGCGATGGCGCGATGCGCGTGCGGACGGTGGTCATGGCATATCTCGAAAAGATAGAAAAACGAGGAATAAAACAGGGGGCGAATGGTAACAGGCGACCCCGGCCCGGCTCCAGTAAGGAGGGCATTTAAGCCAAGGTTGCGACTACAGGCCGCCGCAGAGCCCATGAATGGTCAAGTATCAGCGCCTGGCATTTACCACCCACGGGCTATATGCCAGGTTCACCCGCTCATAAATTTTCTTACACTTTTTGATTGCGGCTGTGCGCCCTGGGATTTGACCTGTTCGGGCTCGCGAGCCTCTCTTCCGGAGTGCTCAACCCGGACCTCGCCGGGCCGCAGCGCAATCAGATCCAGATCATCCGCGCCCTGAGGCAGCCGCTGATCATGACCCACAACGACGCCTTCCAGGTTGTCGGCATCGCCCAAGGAGGAGAAGCCCACTGACCCACGAAATGCCTGCAGCAGTTGGCTTGCCAGCGAAGCCCCCCTCGAGCACCGCACAGGACTTGAGCCCCGCTTCGCCGGCCAGCCGGCTCCGGCCGTTAGACGGTCAGCAAGCGCTCGCGCAGCTTGGTGATTTCGTCGCGCATCTGCGCCGCCGCCTCGAACTCCAGGTCCCGGGCCAGTTGGTACATTTTTTCTTCGAGCTGGCGAATGCGCTTGGTGATTTCGCTGGGCGAACGCAGTTCGTTTTCGTAGCGGGCACTTTCTTCGGCGGCCTTGGCCATGCCCTTGCGCTTCTTGCTGCGCGAGCCCGGCACGGTGGCACCTTCCATGATGTCGGCGACATCCTTGAACACCCCTTTGGGGGTGATGCCGTTGGCCAGGTTGAAGGCAATCTGCTTGTCACGCCGCCGTTCGGTCTCGCCAATCGCCCGCTCCATGGAGCCGGTGATGCGGTCGGCATAGAGAATCGCCCGGCCATTGAGGTTACGCGCGGCGCGACCGATGGTCTGGATCAGCGAACGCTCGGAACGCAGGAAGCCTTCCTTGTCGGCATCGAGAATCGCCACCAGCGACACTTCCGGCATGTCCAGGCCTTCACGCAGCAGGTTGATCCCCACCAGCACATCGAAGGTGCCCAGGCGCAGGTCGCGAATGATTTCCACACGCTCCACGGTGTCGATGTCCGAGTGCAGATAACGCACGCGCACACCGTGGTCGGCCAGGTAGTCGGTCAAGTCCTCAGCCATGCGCTTGGTCAGGGTGGTGACCAGCACTCGTTCTTCCACCGCCACGCGCTTGGTGATTTCCGACAACAGGTCATCCACCTGGGTCAGGGCCGGGCGTACTTCCACCTGGGGATCAACCAGGCCGGTGGGACGCACCACCTGCTCCACAATGCGCCCGGCGTGCTCAGCCTCATAGTTGCCCGGGGTAGCAGAGACGAAGATGGTCTGCGGGCTGACGCCTTCCCACTCGTCAAAACGCATCGGCCGGTTGTCCAGCGCCGATGGCAGGCGAAAACCATATTCCACCAGAGTCTCCTTGCGCGAACGGTCGCCCTTATACATGGCGCCCACCTGAGGCACGCTGACGTGGGATTCGTCGATCACCAACAGCGCATCCGCCGGCAGGTAGTCGTACAAGGTGGGTGGCGCGGCGCCAGCGGGACGGCCGGAGAGGTAGCGCGAGTAGTTCTCGATGCCGTTGCAATAGCCCAGCTCGAGGATCATCTCCAGATCGAAACGGGTGCGCTGTTCCAGACGTTGGGCTTCCACCAGTTTGTTGTTGGAGCGCAGGTATTCCAGGCGCTCCTGCAGTTCCACCTTGATCCCCTCGATAGCGTCCAGCAGGGTTTCCCGTGGGGTCACGTAGTGGCTCTTGGGGTAGAAGGTGAAACGCGGCAGCTTGCGGATCACTTCGCCGGTCAACGGGTCGAAAGCGCTGATGCTTTCCACTTCGTCGTCGAACAGCTCGATGCGGATCGCTTCCAGGTCGGATTCCGCCGGATAAATGTCGATCACGTCGCCACGCACACGGAAGGTGGCGCGAGCGAAGTCCATATCGTTGCGGGTGTATTGCAGGTCCGCCAGGCGCCGCAGCAAGGCACGCTGGTCGAGCTTGTCGCCGCGGTCCACGTGCAGAACCATTTTCAGGTAGGTTTCCGGGCTGCCCAAACCATAGATGCAAGACACCGTGGTCACGATGATCGCGTCCTTGCGCTCCAGCAGCGCCTTGGTCGCCGACAGGCGCATCTGCTCGATATGGTCGTTGATCGAGGCATCCTTCTCGATAAAGGTATCCGAGGAAGGCACATAGGCTTCGGGCTGGTAGTAGTCGTAATAGGAAACGAAGTACTCCACCGCGTTGTTCGGGAAGAAGGCCTTGAATTCGCCATACAACTGGGCCGCCAGGGTCTTGTTCGGCGCCAGCACCAGGGTTGGGCGCTGCACCTGAGCGATCACGTTGGCAATGCTGAAAGTCTTGCCCGAACCGGTCACACCGAGCAGGGTCTGGTGCGCCAGCCCAGCCTCGATGCCTTCGACCAGCAGGCGGATGGCTTCCGGCTGGTCGCCGGCGGGCTGGAAGCGGGTGACTAGCTGGAATTCGGACATAACCTACCTCTGGGATCATTCGTGCGCGGCCATACCGTACAGGAACGAGAAAGACCGCGTACGACCCATGTCGCCGGGGAAAAAACGGGAATGTGCTAGATGTGGAGCCAAATACTACGGCTTTCAAGGGAAAGGCCTGACACCCGCTAACACCCAGGATGTTGCAATAAGACTAACGGTCGAAAAATAAAGCGAAAAACTTGCTGCAAAAGGTCAATCGACTGTCGCCCACCGCGATGATGGCCTCTATACTAGCTCCCCGTTTGTGCACCGCTCTAGTGCATTCGGCTGGAGCGCGACACGTCCCTCCACACTCCATTCAGAGCCGCCGTAAAAATGAGCCTGTTCTCCGCTGTCGAAATGGCACCACGCGATCCAATCCTGGGCCTCAACGAAGCATTCAACGCCGACACCCGAACCAACAAGGTCAACCTTGGGGTGGGCGTGTACTGCAACGAGGAGGGACGCATTCCACTCCTGCGCGCCGTTGTCGAAGCCGAGACAATTCGCGCCGCTCAACACGCTTCCCGTGGTTACCTGCCGATCGACGGCATTGCCGCCTATGACCAAGCGGTACAGAAACTGCTGTTCGGCAACGACTCGCCCCTGCTGGCCGCTGGCCGCGTGGTCACCACCCAGGCCGTTGGCGGTACTGGTGCACTGAAGATCGGCGCCGACTTCCTCAAGCAACTGCTGCCCAACGCTGTGGTCGCCATCAGTGATCCAAGCTGGGAAAACCACCGCGCACTGTTCGAAACCGCTGGTTTTCCGGTGCGGAACTACCGCTACTACGACGCCGCCACCCACGACGTAAACCGTGCCGGCCTGCTGGAAGACCTCAACGCCCTGCCGGCCCAATCGATCGTGGTGCTGCATGCCTGCTGCCACAACCCGACCGGTGTCGACCTGACTCCGCAGGACTGGAAAAACGTCCTGGAAGTGGTCAAGGCGAAAAACCTCGTGCCATTCCTCGACATGGCCTACCAGGGCTTTGGCGACGGCATCGACGAAGACGCCGCCGCAGTGCGCCTGTTCGCCGAGTCGGGCCTGACCTTCTTCGTGTCCAGCTCGTTCTCCAAGTCGTTCTCGCTGTACGGCGAGCGCGTTGGCGCTCTGTCCATCGTCAGCAGCTCGAAGGAAGAAAGCGCTCGCGTGCTGTCCCAGGTCAAGCGCGTGATCCGCACCAACTACTCCAACCCGCCAACCCATGGCGCAACCATCGTTGCCGCGGTGCTGAACAACCCGGAACTGCGCGCCCAGTGGGAGCAGGAACTGGCGGAAATGCGCCTGCGCATTCGCGGCATGCGCACCCAGATGGTCGACTTGCTGGCCAAAGGCGCCCCTGCGCACGACTTCAGTTTTGTCGGCCGCCAGTGCGGCATGTTCTCCTACTCCGGCCTGACCGTTGAGCAAGTGACCCGCCTGCGCAACGAATTCGGCATCTACGCCCTGGACACCGGCCGCATCTGCGTGGCCGCACTGAACCAGAACAACATCGACGTGGTGACCAAGGCCATCCTCCAGGTGATCTGATTCACGGCCGTCGCGCAAAAAGGGGAAGCCAGGGTGCTTCCCCTTTTTTGTGCGCGCTCAGCTAATACCCAGTCCAGCCCCCGCATCCTCTAGACTGAGGCCACGCCTCCCTTGCCGATCGAGAGTCCAGATGAAAAACGATGACCTGCGGGCCGACCGCGACGAACTGGAGCACTACTTGCCCCGCTCGCAGAAACGCGAAAAGAGCCTGGTGCTGCAAATCGCCCTCGGCGTGTTCCTCGGTGGTCTGGCCCTGTGGCTGGTGCAACTGGCAGCCACATCGCTGATGGCCAAGCTGATGCTGGGCACCCTGACCTTCGGCGGCTGAACCGACTCAACCCGCCAGTTCACGCATTCGCTGACTGGCGGCATCATCAAAGGCCACGTACAACGCCTCAGCGACCTGGCTCTTGATGGCCTTGGCACTCTCCAGCCCCAGGACAAAACCTTCGGCCTTGCCCGCCGCGCGGTTCAGATCCGCCGCTGCCGCTGCCTGGGTAATGGCATCCCACAACTTGTCGGCCTGAGGCCCGACTCCCTTGGGCAGGTTGATCTGCTCGATGCTCATGACAGCACCTCGCATCGCGATGCAAAAAAATGAGTGGGAACCTGGGATAAATCGAAGCGCATCATAAAAACGTACCTTTGCGGCTTGAGGCCGGCAGCGCGTGAAACCACTTCCGGGGAGCCATGGTAGCCCCTAACGGATCACGTACAGGCCCACTAGCCGATAAAACCCTTGAAGTAATGTCAGCAGATCATTCCGAACCTCGCTGCACTGAAAAAAACAATCACAGCTTGTTGACTTCCCTTTCTGAATCAGTAAGATACGGCGCATTCCGCGATAGCTCAGTTGGTAGAGCAAGTGACTGTTAATCACTGGGTCCCTGGTTCGAGTCCAGGTCGTGGAGCCATATTCCTACACTGATTTGCCTCAAACACAGCAAGAGCGCCCTGCTCTTTTGGCAAATCAGCAGAAAAAAACCACTATCAGTTTCATGATCCACATCTCAGCCAGACATGCGGATAAAGTGCTTTGCGAGCCGAATGGCTCAGGCAAAGGTCTGGTTGCCTTGCCGCAATGGCCTGACGTAGGCTGTGCGCTTATTTTTCCGGCCAGTCAGACAACGATGTTCCTGCCAGCACAGTCCCCGTGCCTCTCCCCCTCGATGAGCCCTTCGGCAACCCTGGCCGTTGCCCAGCATGATTGCGCGATCAACCGTCGCCGCCGCAGCGTCCTGTTCGCCTTCACCTTCTCCCCGCACTAAGGCAGTCGCTAACCGCGATTGAGCCTGGCACCGCCCCGCCACCTTTGGCGCCGATGCAGAGGCTGGCTCGCCAGCGAAGACGTCTCGAAGTGCAACGCACCATTCAATGACCGCTTCGCCAGCAGCCGGCCCCTACGCCGAGGGCACAGGCCCGGCTCTCGCCCGTATCTCGGCGGATGCTGTCACGCGGCGTCCGTAACATCTCCATTTTTCAGCGCCTGACGCTTCAGGCGCGAGTCTTGATCATGAACAAAGCCTTGTTAGCTGCCTTGATCCTGGGCATTTCCATTGTCGGCCTGAGCATCGGCTCCACAGTGCCGATCCTTGCCCTGCGCCTGTACCAGGCCGGCGCGTCGAACAACCAGATTGGCATCATGTCAGCCCTGCCTGCGGCGGGCATGATGCTTTCGGCATTCCTGGTCAATGCCTTGTGCCAGCGCCTGACCCGGCGCCAGATCTATCTGCTGTGTTTCAGCCTCTGCGCCCTGAGCGTGGCAGCCCTGGAACTGCCGGACGCCAGCCTCTTCAGCCTGGGATTGGCCCGGGTCACCATGGGGCTTGGGGCCGGGCTGATCATCATTCTCGGGGAAACCTGGGTCAATGAAATGGCCGAAGACGCCAGCCGTGGCCGCTTGGTGGCGGTCTACACCACCTGTTTCACCTTTTTCCAACTGCTGGGCCCTGGCCTGGTATCACTGCTGGGCACCGAGGGGCCGCTCGTACTCGCCATTGTCAGCCTCGGTTATGCCGTGGCGATCGCCGTGGTCTGGCTGACTCTGCCCCAGGAAGACTCCCCAAGTCCTCACGAGGAAAGCCGGACCTTCTCGGTGCTGGGCTTTATCCGCATCGCCCCGGCGTTGTGTGTGGGCATATTGTTCTTCGCCTTCTTCGACAGCGTCGTGCTGTCGCTATTTCCGGTGTACGCGGCCACTCATGGCTACAGCATCAAACTGGCGGCACTGATGGTGACCATCATTCTCCTGGGAGATACGGCGTTCCAGTTCCCCCTGGGCTGGCTCTCGGACAAGCTGGGGCGCCCGGGGATCTACCTCGGCTGCGGCATCATCGCTCTGCTGATAGGTCTGTGCCTGCCACTGTTGATGCAATCCCCCGGTCTGCTCTGGCCGAGCCTGGTCATCCTCGGCGCGGCGGCGGGCGGCATCTACACCCTGGCGATCGTGCTGATCGGGCAATCCTTCAGCGGAGCGGATCTGGTGACCGCCAATGCCAGCGCCGGTCTGCTCTGGGGCATCGGCAGCCTGCTGGGGCCACTGCTTAGTGGCGCCGCCATGAGCGGCGGCAGCTATGGCTTGCCCCTGACCCTGTCGGCGGCCGCCGCCGTGGTGGTGGTAATGGCTCTGTCCCTGGTGCGCCAGGGGCAGTTCAGCAAGGTCACGGAGTAACTCACGCTTCACAAAGAGGCGGCCTGGAAACATTCACAGGCCGCCTCGTTGTCATTACCATCGCGCCATCCGAATCCCTTGATGAAAACTGTGCAATGAACCGACCTCTGTGCCTCCTGTCCCTGTGGGGGCTGTTGTCTCTGTTACCGCTACAGGCCCTGGCCGCCTCCACGGTGGATTGCGCCACCCTGAGCGACAACGCTTCCCTGGAAGCCGGCGAGTACCGGCCGCCCCTGGAAGCCAAGGTCATAGGCCAAGGACGGTTGCACTTTCACAGTGGGCCGAATGCCGCCTGCGTGAACCAGAAGCTCTATGTGATTCCGGGCGACGGCCTGACCGTGTACGCCTCCAGCGACAGCGGCTGGGCCCAAGTCATGTACATCGCCAAAAACGGTGAGGACTACAGTGGCTGGGTCGAGGAAAAACGCCTGCAACTGGGCGGTCACTACGGCGGCCCACAGTTGCAGGCCGAGGTCACGGCCTTTATCCAGCGTCACGAAGATTGCCAGCACTTTGCCGGCGAGGAGGCGTATGACGAGGAGCGTCGGGCCGAATTGGAGAAAGCCGTTAACGACGTCTGTATCGGCCATGATCGCCAGCTCGCAACCTTGCGCGGGCAGTACAAGGACAACCCCGAGGCCCTGCAAGCCCTGGAGCCCTTGGACAACCTCGAATAATGACTCACCCATAAAAAACGGCGCCTTCAGGGCGCCGTTTTTTAATGTCGCAATGATTGCACTCAGTGCGTGGTTTGCGCACTGCCTCGAGCATGGCTCGGTGCCGAGCCGTCCCCAAGCGGATTCGACGACTGTCCCGAAACCTCAGCTACCAACGGTACTTCATTGCCTTCGGCATCGTGCAGCTTGCCACCGCTGAAGTAGTCCCCCTCACGCAGTACGGCAATGTCCTGGAAACGCAGGCTGCGCTCGGTGCCAGCGACGAACACCGACTGCTGGTCTGAGTTGCCTGCGGTGAAATGGTTGAACGCCAGGTTCAGCAGGATCGCCATGATCGCCGACGAGCTGATGCCCGAGTGGAAGATCGTCGCAAACCAGCTGGGGAAGTGGTCGTAGAAGCTCGGCGCAGCGATCGGGATCATGCCGAAGCCGATGGAGGTCGCGACGATGATCAGGTTCATGTTGTTGCGGTAGTCGACCTTGGACAGGGTACGAATGCCACTGGCCGCCACGGTGCCAAACAGCACGATACCGGCACCGCCCAGCACCGAGGTGGGCACCGCCGCAATCACCCGCCCCATGAAGGGCAGCAAGCCGAGGACTACCAGAAACACGCCGCCGGTAGCCACTACAAAACGGCTCTTGATCCCGGTGACTGCCACCAGCCCGACGTTCTGGGCAAAAGCACTCTGAGTGAAGGAACCGAAGATCGGCGCGATCATGCTCGACAGCATATCGGCACGCAGCCCATCCCCCAGGCGCTTGGAGTCGACCTTGGTGTGGATGATTTCACCCACCGCGAGGATGTCCGCCGAGGTTTCCACCAGGGTCACCATAACCACGATGCACATCGACAGGATCGCTGCGACATGGAAAGTCGGCATCCCGAAGTGGAACGGCGTGGGTAGGCCAAACATCGGCCCCTGAGTGACGCCGGAAAAATCCGCCATGCCCAGGAACACCGCGATCACCGTACCGATGACCATGGCAAGGAGAATCGACAGCCGGGAAATCGCCGCGCTGCCGATCTTGCTCAGTAGCAGCACCAGCACCAGGGTGAGGGCCGCCAGACCGATGTTCGACATGCTGCCAAAATCCGCCGCCCGACTATTTCCGCCCATGGCCCAGCGCGCCGCCACAGGCATCAGCGTCAAGCCGATGGTGGTGATGACAATGCCGGTGACCAGCGGGGGAAAGAACTTGGTAATGCGAGAGAACACCGGCGTAATCAGCAGGCCGATCAGCGACGCTGCAATCACCGCCCCCAGAATTGACTGGAAGCCGCCCTCGCCGCTGCTGGTGACAATCGCCACCATGGTCGATACGCCCGCAAAGGACACCCCTTGAACCAACGGCAGCTTGCAGCCGAAAAACGGCACGCCGAGCGTTTGCAGCAAGGTTGCCAACCCCCCTGCAAACAACGAAGCGGCGATCAGCAGGCCGATCTCTGCTGGCGACAGACCGGCCGCCTGGCCGACGATCAGTGGCACCGCAACGATACCGCCATACATGGTCAGAACGTGTTGCAGGCCATAAGCCATATTCGCGGCAATACCCAAATTTTCATCTTCGGGACGTTGCTGTGAAACCTGGGGCGTATTCATGGTGTGGGGTTCCCTGTTTTTGTTATGCGCACACTGTATGCAACAACAAAGACAACTGTCCATAGGATTGTATACAGTTTATCGGTCAATCTTCGGGCACTTCCCCCTGCTGATTCACCGATAAAAAGCCCCGCCCAGGTCGTACGGATCACCCTTTTCCAGCCTGAATGGCCGCCCCAGAGCCACCGCCCCACATCGGGCCGGCAGGACCTGTGCAGCAAGCCGACATCCTTGGCCCCAACCCCACCCGCTGAAACACAACGCAAAAAAAGGCCGATCCATTGGCTGGATTGGCCCTTGCTGCACACAAAAAGACCAATCAGTTGGCCGGTACGCGGATCTTGTACACATTGGGGGCGACACGAATCCACTGATCGCTGACCAGCGGATAGACCCGGGTCCGCGCCGACAAACGCAACAGCTGCGAGTTGATGTTGGCCAGGGTCTTCACGTTGCCGTCACGCTGATAGCTGAGCATGTTGTCGCGCACATTGATGATGGTGTTCCAGGTGTCCTTGTTATTGATGATGTACTGGGCATTGGTTTCGAATTGCTCACCCGGATCATCATTGCGGCCGTTCGGACCGAGAAACAGGTTCCAGGGCATCCAGGTGTAGAAGCCATGAAAGGTGTCCCAACCCAGGGGCCGTGGCGGCACGCCCGCATTGGCCCGCACCACGCCCCGACCGATCTCCTCGAGCAACGTCTTGGCCTGGTCATAATCCGCCGCCACCGGCGCAGTGACGTTGACTCGATTATCCTGGCCATAGCTGAGGAAACGTGCGCCAAAGCCGTCCCAGAAACCCTTCAGCTCCTTCAAGTGCCCACGCTGCACCACGGACATGTAGAAATCCCGCAATTGGTTGTAGGCAATGATGTGGTGTCGACTCACCGGCACCGTGAACGCCGGCCCGACTCCGGACGTCTTGAGATCGGCACTGTAGTTGTCGGACGGTGGATAGGGCGACCCGGCCCGAGCGTCCATGCTCAGGTTGTAGTTGCCGTCGGGGTTGGGGACCGCGAAGCTGCTGGTGGAACACAGGCTGACCACTGCCAGCAGCGCAGCGAACAGCCCCTGCCTGAAACGCCTCAGCGGTGTTGCGGTACTGCCGGACACCGTGGATCTATGTATTTTCTGCATGATTCTCTCCATAGAAAATTGCCGGTTTGCCGGTGGATTCTATGGAGCGCCAGCTTGGGATTTTAATCGGGAAGTGCTTCCGTATTCGGCTCCCGCTCCCGGTGCGACAGGTGGTGATCAGGCCTCCAGCAAGCGCTCGAGCACTCTCGACAACTCGGGATGCTCCGGCAGACGCAAGGCAAACTCGTCCTGCAACAACTGCATCAGCTCCCCCGCCTTAGTGATCTGCCGCCGCTCGCTGGGCTGCCCCACGCGATGCAAAGCGTAGCTGCCGTTGTTCAGGGTTCGGCGCACCCCCGGCCCTATCAGCGCCACCTTCAACTGACCGAGGAAAGGCGAGTCACGGTGAGTCGAGACGTACCAGTTGCCCATTTCGTAGTCCACATCGCCCTGTATCTGCAGATCAAAGACGTACAGGGCCCGCCACTCATCCATGACCTTGGCGCGCAGGGTGTAGCTACCGTCTCGCTCGGTAATGCGATAGGGCTCGTGGGGTGTTGCCTGCTCTGCTTCGGTATCGAGCAGCAAGGGCGCAGTGGGCACCATGCCGCCGAAGCCGACATCGGCGATGTAGCGCTGCCCGTCCAGGTGCAGCAGCGTCAACCTGTGACTGCGCGCGGTGAGCGCATCCTCCGGCCCCCCCATGACCACCCGCCCGGTAATGCCACGCGCCTCATAGCCCAGATGCTGCAACAGCACCAGGAACGTCTGATTGAGTTCATAGCAATAGCCACCGCGCCCCTCTCGCAGAATCTTGCGTTCCACCGTGCCCAGGTCGATGGGCACCGGCAGGCGCAACAAGGTAGAAAGGCTTTCGAAGGCAAACTCGCAGACATGTCGCCATTGCAGTTCTCGCAGGGTTTCCAGGGTCGGCGGCGGCGCGCTGTGGTAACCCAGTCGGCGCAAATAGAGGTCAATGTTCATCAGGTGCGGCTGGCTCATGCACAAATCCTTGAAATGAGTGTCGCGCAGGGCTCCGGAGATTCTTGTGCCGATCCGCTTGTCCAGCACCGGTCCCTGCCAGGTCAACGATAGGTATAAGCCAGAAACGGGGCATTCCAACAATCGATTCGGCTGATATTTTTTATCGCATTGGCCCGGGATTGGCTCTTGCCAAGAGCTGACGGTGATTCTGTAGTAGCCACCGCCCTAGCGGCCTCGCCCAGGCGCAGCGAGCGTCCTGCCTGTGGCTCAAAAATCATTCGGCACGGGCCTTCTACCGGGCCCAGGGATATGACGCCGCAGGCACCACCCCCTATGAGCTTGGTGGCAATCCCTACGCCAATCAGATCTTCTGCAAAGCCTGACAATGACTCAACGGTCGGAGCGCTGCAACAGATCCTCGGCGCTCTCCACCGCCAGGGCCATCACCCGATTGCGCCCCGTGGCCTTGGCCTGATACAGCGCTGCATCCGCCCGTTCAATGAAGACTTCGATGCTGTCGCGCCCCGTAGGAACGAAGGAGTAACAGCCCAGACTGATGGTCACGCGCCCCACTGGAGAACCGGAATGGCTGATGTTGCGCTCCATGACGCTCTGGCGAATCTGCTCGGCCATGGCCAGGGCACCGTGGATATCGGTATCGGGCAGCAGCACCGCGAACTCTTCCCCGCCATAACGCACGGCCAGGTCGGTCTTGCGATGACAACACCCTTTCAGGGCCTGGGCCACCTCTGCCAGACAATGATCGCCGGCCACATGGCCGTAGGTATCGTTGTAACGCTTGAAGTAATCGATGTCGGCAATGATCAGGCTCAGCGGCGTGCTCTGCCGCGCCCCGCGACCGAACTCGATCTCCAGGGAGCGCTCGAACAGCCGCCGATTGCCCAAACCGGTCAGGCTGTCATGGGTGGCAATCACCTCCAACGCCTCCTGGGCCTTGCGCAGATCGGTTTCGATCCGCTCGTTGTTGCGCACCTGGCTCACAAACACCCAGCCGAACAGTCCCACTCCCAGCAGCACCAGGGCGACGATGGCCGTGGATTGATAGGCCGAGGCGTACCAGCCCTTGAGAATCGAGTCCTTGGAGTTGGCCGCCGCCACCACCAGCGGATACGCCTGCAACTGGCGATAGCCATACAAGCGCGTCACCCCATCCACGATCGAGGTGATCATGGCGTTGCCGGAGGTGGCCTCAGGCAGGTACTTGCTGAAAATCTCGCCACGGGACAGGGAGGCCCCCACCTGCCGCTCCTCGAATGGCCGCCGCGCGATCAGGGTGCCATCGGACAGGGCGAGAAACATCACGCCCTGCTCATCGATATTGAAGCTTTTGAAGAATTGATCGAAGTAAGCCAGCTTGATGCCGGCCATCAGCACGCCCTGGAAGTTCCCGTTCTGGTCATTGATCCGCCGCGAAATGGGAATGATCCACTCGCCGTTGGCGCGACTGCGAATCGCCGGACTGATATGGGCCTGCAGCGAAGCGTTCTGCTGGTGGAACCTGAAGTAATCACGATCTGCCACGTCCTTGCCATGAGGCGAATCGTTAAAGGAACTGACCACCCACTGGCCTTGCTTGTCATAGAGAAACACTCCGCTGAGTTGCACCAGGGCCTGTACCCGCCGAGCAAAGATCTGTTGCAGGCGCAGCCGTTGCACGGGCCCCTCGCCGATGGCCTGGATCCACTCGGACAGGCTCATCAGCACCAGGTCGGCCTCCATGAAGGTGTCCTCCGCCTGCTGGGCAATGGCCCGAGTCAGGTTGGTGGAGTTGACCTCTGCCTGCGCCAGGTCATGGCGCCAGGACTGCTCTAGCTGGAGGTAAAGCAAACCGCACAGGCACAGGAACACCGTGGCGATAAAGGCCACCGCGGCCTTGAGCAGCGGCAAGCGTTTCAAGGTGCCACCCGGGGCGTGTTGAGCGTCGTAAATGGGGACAGGCAAAAGGGGCGTCCTGACGGGAAAAGCCTGAACTACGCGGCAGATCCCTGGTTGTTTTCGAGACCGGTTCACTGACCAGCATCCTGTAAAACATCGGCTCCATGGCGTTCAAACACAGGCCAGGGGCCGCTCGCAACCGCATCCGATCTAGCCCCTTGCAGGGGTTATCGGCCGCAGAGGACGATGCCTAAAGCGCGGATCGTCGGCTGGAACAATATTCGACGATGACCTGAGTCAGTGTCGCCACAACGGCCGGGTCCGCGTCGGACGCAGTAAACAGCCGGAACTGGGCCTGAGGCAACTCCGGCAAACCGTATTCCGCCCCCAGTGCACACAGCCCTGCTCCCAACTGACTGACCGCCATGGGCGCCACGGCGAAGCCCGACAGCACTGCGGCACGCAAGGCCCCATTGCTGCTGCAGAGCATGGCCGTACGCTGAGCGATGCCGGCTTTGGCCAACCGCCCCAGTGCCACCGCCCGATAAGGACAAGGCTCAGGAAACAGCGCCAGGGGCAAAGGCTCGGGCAAGGGTGCCACTGATTGTGGCAGCCCGGCCCAGACCAGAGGTTCGGACCAGAGCAACTGGCCTGGCGCTGCTGTTTCGCACAAGGACCCCACCACCAGCTGCAAACTGCCCTGAGCCAGAAGATCAAGGAGGGTACCGGGGATGCTCACCTGCACATCGAGCTGGATACCCGGGAACTGCCCGGCAAAATCCAGTAGCGCGCGCAACAGACGGGGCTCGGCAAAATCCTCCGCCAATCCAATCCCCACACGCCCATGGAACGGCACCCGGGTCAACTCGGTCCAGGCGTCGCGATTCAACGCCAGAATGGCTCGGGCGTAGGCCATCAGCCGCTCGCCATCGGCTGTCAGTTGCTGTGAGCGGGTGGTGCGTTGCAGCAACGGCTTGCCGACCTGCTGTTCCAGGCGCCGCAGATGGCCGCTGACCGCCGACTGGGTCAAGTGCAGTTTTTGTGCTGCACGACTGAACCCCTGTTCATCGACAACAGCGACAAAGGTACGGAGCAGCAAGGCATCGAACATATTTCATATCGCCATTAATAAGCCTTAGATCGACAATTTATATTTACAAATAAGCTATGTTGCAATAGCGGTCATCCCTGTCCACCAAGAGATTCGTTCATGACCCGGCTCCTGCACATCCAATGCTCGCCTCGTTTACGTCGCTCCGCCTCCCTGGAAATCGCCCGCAGTTTTATCCAGCGCTATCAACAACAGGTTCCCGACACTCAAGTCAGCACCCTGGACCTTTGGAGCCTGGAACTGCCGGAGCTCGATCAGACGGCAATGGACGCCAAGTACGCCCGACTCGGTGGCCAGCCGTTGAACGCTGGCGAACAAAGCGCCTGGGACCGACTCCAGGAACTCGCCGCGCCCCTGCATCAGGCCGACCTGTTGGTGCTCTCCGTGCCGCTGTGGAATTTCAGCATTCCCTACAAGCTCAAGCATTTCATTGACCTGGTATCGCACCAGGGAATCCTCTTCAGCTTCGACCCCGAGCACGGGCTGCAGGGCCTGTTGCGCGAAAAGACAGCGGTGGTGAGCTACGCCCGCGGGCTGGATTTTTCAGCCCAGTCGAACACTCCGGCCCAAGCGTTCGATTTCCAGAAACCCTACATCGAGGCCTGGCTGAACTTCATCGGCATTGCCGACCAGCACTCGCTGGTGGTGGAGAAAACCATTCTCGGGCCAGACATCGACCAGGCCTCCCGGCAAGCAACCGCGCGCCAGGCACACGGCCTGGCCGAGCAACTGGTAGCGCGCCGCCCCTAGTACTCGAAAAAGACCGGTGGAGCGACTGACAGTTTCCGCCGGTCTGCTCTGGTCCTTCCTCAACCCCCTGCTCATGCTGCTGGTATACACCTTCGTTTTCAGCGTGGTGTTCAAGGTGCGCTGGGACACCGGCAGCGACTCGAAAAGCCAATTCGCCTTGCTGGTATTCACCGGCATGATGGTCTTCAACCTGTTTTCAGAATGCATCAGCCGTGCTCCGGGCCTGATCCCGAGCAACGCCAACTACGTGAAGAAAGTCGTGTTCCCCCTGGACCTCCTGCCCGGCGTGATACTCGGGGCCGTGCTGTTCCATACCCTGGTGAGTTTCATCGTCTGGCTGATCTTTCATCTACTGGTCTTCGGCCTGCCACCGTTCACCACCTTGCTGTTTCCCCTGGTACTGCTGGGGCGTCGTCCCCGATATCAGCCTATGGCTGGGCCAACTGGTGGGTGCCAGCACTGTGGCTTTTCTCGGACATGCGTGGTTCGAGAAGAGCCGCCAGGGGTTTGCCGATGTGCTCTGATCCTGTGATCAAGACCCTGGGCCTGGGCAAGTGCTATCAGATCTACGACCAGCCTCGGGATCGCTTGCTGCAATTGCTGCTACCTCGCGGTAAACAGCGCTATCGCGAGTTCTGGACATTGAAAGAGGTCTCACTGGAGATTCGCAAGGGCGAAGCCCTGAGACTGCCGGTGGTCAGCACCGACTTTGGCGAAATGAGTGTTCGCCGTCATACACCGGGAGTTTTTCTCAGCGATACCGCCGCGGACATTCCCCAAGTGATGCGCCAAGCCCTGGCGTTCAGCGAGCCACTGGCGAATACCCTGCAGTTCGGCGAGGCCAACTCTTGGACGAAACGTTTCGAGGTAGCCCTTGCCGACCCAATCAACCAACCAACGTCGAAGCCATTTCCGGCGCCTGCAGCCGCTCACGCCCGTTGTTCGTCGAATGGCATAAACATCGAGGCATGATCCGCTTCTATGGCAAGTTCTTTCGTGATGATTATCCGAAGGTTCTTTCCTGGTGCATTTGCGCGGGGGTATGGCTGAGGTTCGGCGCAATCGTGGGGTACTACTCTGCGGTGCGCTTGAGGCAGATAATCGGCGTAACTCGATGACTCACCAATCGTCCCCCGTCCATCCCGGGGACAAACAAATTGCCCCTGCGCTTTCCTGATAAACTCCGCGCTATCAGATCTTTTGTTCACGATGCGAAGAAGCTTGCTTCATTTGCCGCCGTAACGTCTCAAAGCAGAACCTCATGTCCTTGAACAACGAAGCCTCCCTACAGCAAAGCTTTTCCCGTCGTTTCTCAGTGGCGCCGATGATGGATTGGACGGACCGTCACTGCCGATTCTTCCTGCGTCTACTGTCCAAACACACCCTGCTCTACACCGAGATGGTCACCACCGGTGCGCTGCTCAACGGTGATCATGAACGCTTCCTGCGCTATCACCAGTCCGAACATCCTTTGGCACTGCAGCTGGGCGGCAGTAACCCGGCGGACCTCGCGGCCTGCGCGCGTATGGCCCAGGAGCATGGTTATGACGAGGTCAACCTGAATGTCGGTTGCCCAAGCGATCGGGTGCAGAACAATATGATCGGCGCCTGCCTGATGGGGCATCCGGCGCTGGTGGCCGATTGCGTGAAGGCCATGCGCGATGCGGTGTCGATTCCGGTGACGGTCAAGCATCGCATCGGGATCAACGGTCGTGACAGTTATGCCGAACTGTGTGATTTCGTCGGCCAGGTCCAGGATGCCGGCTGCACCAGTTTTACCGTGCATGCACGGATCGCGATTCTCGAAGGGCTATCGCCCAAGGAGAACCGGGATATTCCACCGCTGCGCTATGACGTGGCGGCACGGTTGAAGGCGGATTTCCCGCAGCTGGAAGTCATCCTTAACGGTGGAATCAAGACCCTGGAGGCCTGCCATGAACATCTGCAGACCTTTGATGGGGTGATGTTGGGTCGTGAGGCCTATCACAATCCCTATCTGCTGGCCGAGGTGGACCAACAGCTGTTCGGCAGCACCGCACCGGTCATTTCCCGGGCCGAGGCCCTGGCGCAGCTGCGACCTTATATTGCCGAGCATCTGGCTTGCGGCGGCGCGATGCACCACATCACTCGCCATGTGCTGGGACTGGGGACGGGCTTCCCTGGGGCTCGCAAATTTCGCCAGTTGTTGTCGGTGGATATTCACAAGACCAAGGACCCACTGGGCCTGCTGGATCAGGCCGGGCAACTGCTTGAAGGGCGTTAACCATCAGCCGGATTGAACCTGATCTGGCTTTTGGTATCTCAATTACCTGAATCACGCCCCAGCATTCAAACACCTGTTTTCAGGCCGCCGCCCTTGGGGCCGTTGTAAGCCTTCCGCGCCCTTGAGCGCCTGACAGCGCTCGGGTAATGTCATCAGACCCATAGGACAGAGCACGCTCATGACTTCCAAGCTGGAACAACTGAAGAAAATCACTACCGTGGTAGCCGATACCGGCGACTTCGACGCTATCGCCCGGGTCAAGCCGGTGGATGCCACCACCAACCCTTCGCTGCTGCTCAAGGCTGCCGCCATTCCTGGCTATGCCGACCTGTTGAACGCTTGCGTCAGCGACTGCAAGGGTGATGTCGGTCTGGCCAGCGATCGCTTTGGCGTAGCTGTCGGCCAAGAGATTCTCAAGGTCATTCCCGGTCGTATTTCCACTGAAGTGGACGCCCGGCTGTCGTTCGACACTGACGCGATGCTCAAACGCGCCCATCGCCTGGTCGAACTCTATGAAAAGGCTGGCGTAGGACGCGATCGAGTGCTGATCAAAATCGCTTCCACCTGGGAAGGCATTCGTGCCGCCGAGAAGCTGGAGCGTGAAGGCATCCAGACCAACCTGACCCTGCTGTTTTCCTTCGCTCAGGCCGTGGCCTGCGCCGAAGCTGGGGTCTTCCTGATCTCGCCATTTGTGGGTCGGATCTACGATTGGTACAAAAAAGCCAACGGCAGCGACTACACCGGCGCCGATGATCCGGGCGTACAGTCGGTCACACGCATCTACAACTACTACAAGGCCAACGACTACAAGACCGTGGTCATGGGTGCCAGCTTCCGCAACCTGAACCAGATCGAGCAACTGGCCGGCTGTGACCGCCTTACCATCAGCCCAGACCTGATCGAGAAGCTGGCAGCCGACACTGGCCAGCTAGAGCGCAAGCTGAGCCCGGGCAAGACCGGCGAAGCCCGTCAGAGCCTGAACGAATCGCAGTTCCGCTGGGCCTCCAATGAAGATGCCATGGCCACCGAGAAACTGGCCGAGGGCATTCGCCAGTTTGCCCGTGACCAGGAAAAGCTCGAAGCCCTGCTGGCTGCCAAGCTCTGATTACTCAGTACCAACGCAAAAAGGGCGAACCCTCACAGGTTCGCCCTTTTTTATGCCGTGCGTTTCAGCGAATCAGTGACGCTCCAGAGCGTTTACCAGATCGTGGAAGGCTTCGCGGTTGGAGTCGTTGAGCCCCATCAAGATCTTGTGAGCCTCCAGGACCTTAATCCGCACCACTTCTTCCGACTGGTCCTGGGAAGGCAAGTCGGCCAGGCATTCCGGGCAAGGAATCGGACGATCGACGATGTTGAACACCTGATCGAAGCCCATGGACTGCAACAGCCGGGTAATGTCTTCGTGGGTGGTGACGACGGTGGGCAATAGACCTACCTTCTGCCGCGATAGGATCGACAACTTGGCCAGCAGGCCCAGAGTAGTGCTGTCGATGCTGCGGGTTTCAGTGAGGTCGATCACGATCGCCGAGAAATTCAGCGCAGTGAAAATCCGCTCAATAGTCGCATCCAACGCCGAACACAGGGTCAGGCGCACTTCACCGATGAACTTCAGGACAAAAGTGCCGTCCTGCTCGGCGAACTGGATTCTACCGGTACTCATTAAAGGTTCCTGCTCAACACTAACAGGGCGATATCATCCGGCATCTCCCCTAGCGTGGCCAATCCAAAAACTTGCCGCAGGCCATCCAGGCTGCCGCCCGCAGCTCTCACCCGTTCAGGCAAGGCCGCTTCTTTTTCTTTGAGTGTAGGTTCGGGCAAAAGGTCCAGAATGCCATCGGACATCAGCGTCAGGCTGAACACCGGGGGCAGTTCCAGAATGTGGTCTTCATAGGTAGCCTCGTTGAACAGCCCCACCGGCAAACCACGCCCTTCCAGATAACGCACACTGTCTGGTGTGTACAACACCGGCAACGGCAAGTGCCCGCCAATGCTATAGGTCAACAAACCAGTCTCCTCGTCGATAACTCCACCGACCATCGTGACGTGTTTGCCCAGCTTACAACTGATCAGGCCACGGTTGATATGGCCCAGTACTTCCGAAGGCTTGAATTCCGGCAAAGTACCGTTGCGCTTGGATTCGAACAGCAGGCGCGTGGTCATGAACTTCAACAGCACGGTGACGAAGGCTGATGACGCACCATGGCCGGAAACGTCAGCCAGGTAGAAGGCAACCCGACGCTCGTCGACGCGGAAGTAGTCGACGAAATCCCCCGACAGGTAGAGCGAAGGGATGATCTGGTGCGCGAAATTAAACTCATCGATCGACCAGGGACTGGTGGGCAGCATGTTCATCTGCACCTGGCGACCAGCGTTCTGATCTTCCTGAAGCAGATTGAGGCTGGCCTCAAGTTCGCGGTTGGCGGCTTCGAGCTTTTCTCGATAACGCTGGTTTTCCAGCAACAAGCGCGCTCGATCCAGGGCTCGACGCACTGAGTGCTCGAGCACGGCCAGATCTTCCAGAGGCTTGATCAGGTAGTCCGCCGCACCCAGGCGCAGTGCTTCAACCGCGTCATTCATCACGCCCGCCCCCGAAACCACTATCACCGGGGTTTGCGGCGACAACTCGGTCACTTGACGGATAAGTTCGAGACCGCCCATCTGCGGCATGCGCAGATCGCAGATCACCAGATCGGGGTTGTCGCGCTGGAATACCTGAAGACCCTGCTGGCCGTTAGCAGCCTGCAGTACGCTGAAGCCACTGTCTTCCAAATAGGCCGCGAGACTCGCGCGTACTACTTCGTCGTCATCGATTATCAGCAGCGTGGCACTGGTTTTTTGCATGTGGGCAAACGGCGCCAGAATTAGGTTGGCGTAGGTGGCTTGGCCCAAGGCCTGGCGCACGCTACTGGATTCGCTTTCTAGCCACTCTGAAGTGGAGCCAGGACCTTCAGCCCTGCACGCCCGCTCATCAGAGGTGCCCTTCTAAGGCGCAGACGGTACTCCCATCCGCGGGGCGTTTCAAGCTCATGCCGATGGTCGCCTGACGTCTTTACACCGCAAATCACCGGGAGTTATAAAAACCGCTAAAACCGCAACTCAATCGCAGGATGGAACCCATGAATCAAAACCAGCGTGACTACAGTGAAAAGCGCGATTACATCCGTATGCGGGTGGATGCCGAGGTCACGCTGATCCACCAGGGACAGGTGATAGAAGCGGTCTGCATTGACCTTTCCAGCAGCGGCATGCAGGTCCAGGCACCCCGTTCATTTCAGGTCGGCGACCTACTGAGTGTGCGTATCGACTCGGAGCATGCAGCCCTCAGAGGCTTGGAAGCGGAGACCGAAGTGGTCTGGGTCAACTCACAGGAGGGTGGCAGCCAGAAACTTGGGCTTACAATCCTTAAGATGAAGTAAAACTTACTCCCATGAAAAAGGCGGCCTGATGGCCGCCTTTTCAGTTTCTGCAAGACCGTCGCCCGATCAGAAGTCGTCTTCGACCTGACCATCCTTGACCTTGAATTCACGATTCTGCAGATAGGCATTGCGCACAAAGGTGTAGCGATCACCACGAATCAGCTTGTCCGCAGCCAGCAGGCTGGCACGAGTATCAACCACGTTCACGCCCATGGTGATGTTGCGCGCAGGGATGTCGTTCATGTAGCGATAAGGCAAGGTGTAGCTGTCTACATACTTGGCCGGCGCATCACGCAGGGTGCTAGGGCCCAGCAACGGCAGCATCACGTAAGGACCGCTGCCCACGCCCCAATAGCCGAGGGTCTGGCCAAAGTCTTCGTCATTGCGCTGCAGACCCATCTGGGTACCGACGTCAAAGAAGCCCGCCAGCCCCAACGTGGTGTTCATCAGCAGGCGCGCAGTATCCACACCGGCGGCACGAGGCTTGGCCTGGAGGATGTCGTTGGCCAGGTTGCCGACGTCACCGAGGTTGCGGAACATGTTGTGGATACCGTCTTCCAGAAACTGCGGCGTCACCGCCTGGTAGCCTTGGGCCAACGGCTTCAGGGCATAGGTATCAAGGGTATCGTTGAACGTGAAGATGGGACGGTTGATGCTTTCCCACGGGTCCTCTTCGGCCGCCTGGGCGACCAGGGGAGCCAGCGTCACACCGGCACTCATACATAGCGGAACTAGATAACGGCTCCAGCGCATAGCAGGAAACTCCTTGGATTGTTCTCTCGTGGGGCTATGCCCTGAGGTTAGGTCGAGGAGTATAAAGCGGATAGGCCTGTTTAGGCAGCATCACTGCAAGCAGCCTGGAGGCATCAGTCACTCAATCCTGTTCGCATTCACCTCACTGTCACCTGCATGTCATCTTCCCCGGCTAGCCTCGAGAAGAATTTCAAGGATGTTGATATGCCCCACGCCGATGCCTTAGCCCAGACTGCAGCGCCATTGACCGCGGTGCTCTTCGGCCTCAGTGGCTGCCTGGTGGATTTCGGTGCGCGCACGCGCCTGCAAACCACCACGCGCCCTGGCCCGGAACAGGTCCGGACCACTCCAGGAGCTTTGGACACCTTGCGTCATCTGCAACAACTGGGCATTCCCTGCGCCTGGCTCGAGCAACTACCCTGCGCCAGCAGCAGCCACCTGGCCGCCGCCCTGCCCGACTGGATCAAACCCACCCCCGCCGCTCCCGCTCCCTGGCCCGCTCCCGACGCCTGCTGGCAGGCGCTGATGACCCTCAAGGTGTCCCGCCTCGAGGGTTGTGTACTGGTCAGCGGCGAACCGCAACTTCTGCAGTCTGGGCTCAACGCCGGACTCTGGACCATAGGTCTGGCCTCCTGCGGGTCCCTGTGCGGCCTGACACCAAGTGAATGGCAGGCTCTGAGCCAGCAGGAGCGCGAACTCAAGCGCGGCAAGGCCACCCTGCAACTCTTCGGTCTGGGGGTGCACTCGGTCATCGACCACCTGGGGGACCTGAACACCTGCCTGGCGGACATCGAACTGCGCCGGCTCAAAGGTGAAAAACCCTGACATAAGCCTGTTGATCAGGATCATGCACAGTGCCCGGGAGTGGATTACTCTAAGCCGTGGGCATGGACCTTTGCCTCAAACGCGCGGTCCATCCCTGTGCCTATCAATAAAGGGAGAACGCCATGCCTGCCCGCGAACTGCAAGAACAACTCGATACCCTGCGCGAGCAATTGGAGCAGAACCCACCGCTTTCGGAAGCCGAGCGCGCCAATCTGCAGGAACTGATGCAGCAGATCGAACTGCAACTCAAGCTGGAGACCAGCACCCACGACGCCAGCCTCGCCGACGGCGTCAACCTGGCAGTGGAACGCTTCGAACTGGAACATCCGGCCATCGCCGGAACCCTGCGCAATATCGTCCAGACCCTGGGCAACATCGGTATCTGATAGCGCCCGATAACACCGTCCCATAAAAACAAAGCCCCGCATCATTTGCGGGGCTTCTGCTTACTGGCGAACCAATCGCTGATTGGCGAACTCCACCGTTTCGGTACTGCGGTACGGATTGATATCCAGCCCGCCGCGACGCACATAGCGAGCGTAGACGGTGAGTTTCTCGGGTTTGAGCAACCGCTGCAGATCAAGGAAAATCCGCTCCACGCATTGCTCATGGAAGTCCGAGTGCTGACGGAAACTCACCAGATAGGCCAGCAGGCTGGCGTGATCCAGCGCCGCGCCACGGTACTCCACCACGACACTGCCCCAGTCCGGCTGGCTGGTCACAGGGCAATTGGATTTGAGCAAGTGGCTGTGCACACTTTCCTCCACCACTTGCGAATCATCGCAACGCAGCAGCTCAGGTCGCGGATGCTCATAGCTGTCGACACTGATATCCAGCTCGTCGATGCAGATGCCTGGCAGTGCCACCACACCTTGCGCCTCGACCTCACCAAGGCTGCGAATACGCACACCTACGGGCTTGCCTGCGGCGGCCGAGAGATCCTGACGCAAAGTCGCCTCAAGCGTCGCTCGATCAGCGAAGGGGGTCTGGTTCAACGAATTGAGGTACAGCTTGAAAGACTTGGACTCGATGATGTTCGGCGAATCTGCAGGAATGCTGAATTCACCAATGGCCACCACCGGCTTGCCTGAAGGCAGCAGCCAGGACAATTCGAAGCAGTTCCAGAAATCCACTCCCTTATACGGCAGGGTATCGGCACTCAAGCCCAGCTCGGCCCATTTTGCTGCCCGGGGAATCGGGAACAGCAGGGATGGCGTGTAAGTGGAAACGTATTCACTGGACTTGCCCAGCGGCGAATGTTCGGCTGCGGGATGCATGGCGGAAACCTGACTGAAGAATCAGCGGATTCTACCAGCCTTTGCTCCCGCCTTTGAGCCCCGAACGCTTACGGGCTGACTGTCAGCTTGCCGACCATGCCGGCCTGGTAGTGCCCGGGAACATTGCAGGCGAACTCCAGGCTGCCGCTTTTGCTGAAGGTCCAGGTCAGGTCGGCCTGCTTGCCAGGCTCCACCAGCACACTGTTGGGATCGTCATGCTGCATGCCGTGATCCATGCCCGCCATTGAGCCGTGGCCCATGGCTGCGTGATCCATGGTTTTCATTGCGGTGGGCGTAAGCATCCCGCTTTGCTGCATCTTGAGCATTTCCTGCTGGTGCTCGGCATGCATCGCCGCGTTACCCAGGTTGAATTCGTGGAGCAGTTGCCCCTTGTTGATCAACACAAAACGCACAGTCTCGCCGGCCTTGATCTCCAGGACCTTGGGATTGAAAGACATATCGCCCATCACCACCTCGACCACCCGAGTGGCCTTGGCGGCCGCGGCCGGCTGGCCGAAGTCATAAGAGGCCGCCGGTGAAGCCCAGAGCGGTACGCTCAACAGCATCAGACAGCCTCCCAGGGCCGAGCGGCGTCGCAACAACAGGTTTTGCAGATTCATCGTCAGGCTCCAACAAGATCAGGATTGAGCATGTGGCAAACTCTAACGGCCCAGCGCTGCCAGCCAGCTGACGGCTAGATTACAACTTTGTCAGCTTGATCTGCCCTGCCCCTCGGCAAGGTATAAAGCCCGGGTTACACAAGCCACGAGTACCACCATGAAACTGTTGATCGTCGAAGACCAGCCGAAAACCGGCCAGTACCTGCGCCAAGGCTTGAGCGAAGCCGGCTTCAATGCCGAGCTGGTAGCGGATGGCAATACCGGCCAGCACCTGGCGCTGACCGGTGACTACGCCCTGTTGATTCTCGACGTGATGCTCCCGGGGCGCGACGGTTGGCAGATCCTCCAGGCCGTACGCAGCGCCGGCCTGGACATCCCTGTGTTGTTCCTCACCGCCAGAGACGCCGTAGAGGACCGAGTCCACGGCCTGGAACTGGGAGCCGACGACTATCTGGTCAAGCCCTTTGCCTTCTCCGAACTGCTGGCCCGGGTTCGCAGCCTGCTGCGCCGGGGTAGCGTGATGACCCAGGAAACCAGCCTGCAACTGGCTGACCTGCGCCTGGACCTGATCCGCCGCCGGGTAGAACGCAGCGGCCAGCGCATTGATCTGACCGCCAAGGAGTTCGCCTTGCTGGAAATGCTCCTGCGACGCCAGGGAGAAGTCCTGCCCAAATCGCTGATCGCCTCCCAGGTCTGGGACATGAACTTCGACAGCGACACCAACGTCATCGAAGTAGCAATCCGCCGCCTGCGCCTGAAAATCGATGACGAATACCCGAACAAGCTGATCCATACCGTACGCGGCATGGGGTATGTGCTCGAAGAGCGTCCGGCCTGATGCGCCGCCTGTCACTCAGCGCACGCCTGGCGCTGCTGTTCGCCGCCTGCACCGCCGTGGTCTCGCTATTTGCAGGGGTGCTGTTCAGTCGCGCCAGCGAAGCCCACTTCATCGAACTGGACCAGCAACTGCTGGACGGCAAGCTGATCGCCCTGCGCAGCGTCTTGCAGGATGTGACCGAGGCCCGAGATTTTGCCCGGCATCAGGCACGGCTGCAGGACGAGCTGAGCCATCAACCGGACCTAGCCCTGCGGATTATCGGCAGTGACGGCCAACTCTGGTTCAACAGTGCCCCCGCCCTGCCCGCCTCCTTGCCCAGCGAAGCCGGCCTGCACAACCTGAATCTGAACAGTGCTGCCTACCGGATCTACTCCGCGCCGCTCAAGCCAGGTCAACCCGACTCGCCACAGTTGGCCCTGCTGCTGAATATCACCCATCACCAGCACTTTCTGCAGCGCATGCAGCACCTGATCTGGTTCACAGTAGGGCTCTCGGCCCTGGCCACTGCCCTGCTTGGTGCCTGGGCCGCCCGCAGCGGCCTGCGACCTTTGCGACGCATGAGCGCAGTGGCCGCAGGAGTCTCCGCCAGTTCCCTGACCCAGCGCCTGCCCCAGGAACAGATGCCCGTCGAACTGGCCGACCTGGCCAGCAGCTTCAACGCCATGCTCGGCCGCCTTGAGGAATCCTTCCAACGCCTTTCGGCCTTTTCCGCTGATATTGCCCACGAGTTGCGCACGCCCCTGTCGAACCTGCTGACCCACACCCAAGTGACCCTGACCCGCCCGAGAGCGATCGAGGACTACCGCGAAGCCCTGCACAGCAACCTCGAGGAACTGCAATGGATGGCGCAACTGGTCAACGACATGCTGTACCTGGCCAAGGCCGACCATGGGCTGCTGACCCCGAAATGCGAAGCACTGGAGCTGGCCGAGGAAACCGACATGCTGTTGGAGTTCTATGGCCCCCTGGCGGAAGACGCGAACGTCAGCCTGAGCCGTGAAGGTCATGCCGGCTTTATCGGCGATCGCAGCATGCTGCGTCGGGCGCTGTCCAACCTGCTGGACAATGCCCTGCGCTTCACACCTCCTGGAGGATCGGTCCAGGTACGGATCAGCGACAGCCTACAGGGCTTGAACCTGAGTATCGAAAACAGCGGAGAGGGTATCGCCAGGGAGGTACTGCCGCGGTTGTTCGACCGTTTCTACCGGGTAGATCCGGCGCGACGCGAGGGCAGCAGTGAACACGCGGGATTGGGACTGGCGATCACGCAGTCGATCATTCGCGCCCATGGCGGACAGATACGTTGCGAATCGGAAGCTGGCTGGACACGCTTCGTGATCGAGTTGCCGAGCAAGCGTTGAGAGCCTGTTCACAGGCAAGCCGGCTCCTTCACCAATCAGGCAGGAGCCGGCTTGCCGGCGAGAGCGGATCTCAGGAATACCGCAAAGCGTGAGCCGGCTCGACCTTGGACGCGCGCCAGGCCGGATACACAGTGGCCAGGAAGCTGAGGATGAACCCAGCGCTACAAATCAGCGCCACATCCCCGCCCTGCAGTTCGGAAGGCAGGTTGCTGACAAAGTACACATCCGAACTGAAAATCTGCTGGCCGCTGATCCGCTCCAGCCAGCCCACCAGCTCGCTCACGTTCAACGCCGCAATGACCCCTAACACCCCACCGATCAGGGTGCCGACAATCCCGATCACCGTGCCCTGGACCATGAAGATCGCCATGATCTGCCGCGGCGTGGCGCCGATGGTGCGCAGGATTGCGATGTCCGCGCCCTTGTCGTTCACCACCATGATCAGAGTGGCGATGATGTTGAACGCCGCCACCGCGACGATCATCAGCAGCAACAGGCCGATCATGGTCTTTTCCATCTTCATTGCGCTGAACAGGCTGCCCTGGGTGTGGGTCCAGTCATCGGCGCGGAAGTCCGCACCCAGCCCCTTGGCGATATCCACCGCCACCTGTGGCGCGGCATACAGATCCTTGACCGCCAGGCGCACGCTCTGCACCTGATTGGGCTGCCAGCGCTGCATCTCTGCGGCGTCGGCCATATGGATCAGGCCCATGGAGCCATCCAGCTCGGCGCCCACCTTGAACACCCCCACCACGTTCAGGCGCTGCATACGCGGAGTGATACCCCCTGGGGCCGTACTCACTTCAGGCACGATCAGGGTCAGTTTGTCGCCGACATTCAAGCGGAAACGCCGGGCCGTGATCTCGCCGATCACCACGCCGAACTCGCCGGGTTTCAGGTCTTGCAGGCTGCCCTGGACAATATGCTGGGCAACGATGGACACCTTGCCCTCCTGCGCCGGATCGATGCCGCTGATCTGGATCGGCTGCATCGCCCCCTTGTAGGAGAGCATGCCTTCCATCTCGGTGAAGGGCACTGCAGCAGTGACTTCCGGGTTCTTCAGGGCCGCTGCGGCCACTGGTTGCCAGTCATCAATGGGCTTGACCCCGACGATGGTGGCGTGGGGCACCATACCGAGGATGCGCGAGCTCATTTCCCGCTGGAAGCCGTTCATCACCGACAGCACCACGATCATCGCCAGCACGCCCAGGGCGAGGCCGATCATCGAGGTCATGGAAATGAACGAGACAAAACGATTGCGCCGCTTGGCGCGGGTGTAGCGCGTGCCGATAAAGATCGATAAGGGTCTGAACATGGGCAAGGCACCCTGGAAAAATTAATGACCCGGTGTCGACGGGCCAGCCACCGACACCGCGTTCGGCCGCATCAGATGGCGACCAGGTGACCTTCTTGCAGGTGCAGTACGCGATCCATCTGCCGGGCCAGGTTCATATCGTGCGTCACCACCAGGAAGGCGGTACGCATCGAAGTGCTGAGTTCCAGCATCAGGTCCTGAATGCCCTGGGCCGTGTGCGAGTCGAGGTTGCCGGTGGGCTCATCGAGCATCACCAGCCCCGGCTGGTTCACCAGGGCCCGGGCGATGGCTACCCGCTGACGCTCACCGCCGGACAGTTCGGCCGGCTTGTGCTCCAGGCGATGACCCAGGCCGACCCGCTCCAGCAGCGCAGTAGCACGCTGACGGGCTTCAGGAATCGGTGTACGGCCGATCAGCAGCGGCATGCAGACGTTCTCCAGCGCGGTGAACTCTGGCAGCAGGTGGTGGAACTGGTAGACGAAGCCCAGGGCGCGATTACGCAATTGACCGCGAGCCTTCTCACCCAGCGCCGAGAGTTCTTCGCCGGCCAGCCAGACGCTGCCCTTGGAGGGCGTATCCAGGCCGCCCAGCAAGTTGAGCAAAGTACTCTTGCCGGAGCCCGACGTACCGACGATGGCCACTCGCTCCCCCGGATGCAGTTCCAGTTGCAGGCCGGACAGGACCACCACCGATTCCGGACCTTCCTCGTAGGACTTGCCCAGGTCACGGCAGCTCAGGATTGCTTTTTCACTCATGCCCAACTCACTCATAACGTAGCGCCTCCGCAGGCTGGGTGCGCGCCGCACGCCAGGCTGGATACAGGGTGGCGAGAAAACTCAGGACCAATGCCGCGCCGCAGACCATCAACACGTCCTCGGCCATCAGTTGCGACGGCAGGTAGTCGATGAAGTACACGTCGGCATTCAGGAATTTATGGCCGATCAGGCCTTCGAGGGCAGAGATCGCAGCACTGACATTCAAGGCTGCGAGCATCCCCAGCACCGCACCGATCAAGGTGCCGACCACACCGATCACCGTGCCCTGGACCATGAAGATCGCCATGATGGTGCCCGGCGTAGCGCCCAGGGTGCGCAGAATGGCGATGTCGCCCTTCTTGTCGTTCACCACCATCACCAGGGTCGAGATGATGTTGAACGCAGCGACCGCGACGATCAGCAGCAAAAGCAGGCCGATCATGGCTTTTTCCATGCGGATGGCCTGGTACAGGTTGCCATGAGTACGGGTCCAGTCACGGGCGTAGAAATGGTTCTCGCCCAACTGCTGGGCGATTTCCCAAGCGGTGCGCGGGGCCTGGAACAGGTCGTCGAACTTCAGCCGCAGGCCCTGGACCTGATCCGGCTTCCAGCGGTGCAAGCGGCCCAGGTCTTCCAGGTTGGTCAGGCCCAGGTAGCCGTCGATCTCGCCGGCGCCAACGTGAAAGATGCCCACCACGGTAAAGCGCTTCATCCGCGGGAACATGCCGGCCGGGGTCACCGTGACTTCCGGGGCAACGAAAGTCAGCTTGTCCCCCAGGCCAACACCCAGCTTGGCGGCCGCCTTATCGCCGATGACGATGCCGAAGCTACCGGGCGCCAGCGCGTCCAACTGCCCCTGCTGCATGAAATGGTCGATGATCGACACCTGCCGCTCTTTGCCAGGATCTATGGCGTTGAGCAGCACCTTCTGCACCTGGCCGTTGTTGGTCAGCAGGCCCTGCATCTGGGTGAATGGCGCCACCGCCAGCACTTTCGGGTTCTGCTTGACCTTGTCGGCCAGGCTTTGCCAGTCGCTGATGGGTTCACCGGATTCGATGGTGGCGTGGGGCACCATGCCCAGCACGCGGGTGCGCATTTCATGATCGAAGCCGTTCATCACCGACAGCACCACGATCATCACGATCACGCCAAGGGCGAGTCCGATCATCGAGGTCAGGGAAATGAATGACACAAAATGATTGCGACGCTTTGCACGGGTGTAACGCGTGCCGATAAAAGCAAACAGAGGTCTGAACATGTCGGGGCTTGTGCAGAGGAAAAGAAGACGTCCTTGTGGCGGGGCCTGGTAAGCAGCTTTACACTCAGACCACTGCCTCTACCATGGGTTCGCCATGTCGACATTAGATGAAGAAGATCGCCGCGAATACTACCGTATCGAGGACACGATCGCACTGGAAATTAGCCCCTTGTCCGCCCACGACGCGGCGAGCAAGGAAGTGTTGCAGGATGAGTCTCCGCTGTTCAATCTACTCAGCGAACTGCACCTGAGCGAATTCGAATCCCAGCACCTGCTGCGTCAGGTCAACGAGCGCGATCGCACCCTGGCCAGCTACCTCAAGGCCATGAACAAGCGCATCGACCTGCTCAGCCAGGTGGTGGCGCAGACCGTGTTCGGCAAGTTCGGCGAGCCGCAGCGGGTCACCCTTTCCGAAGGCGGCATCGAGTTCAACCACCATCTGAGCTATCCCAGCGGCAGCCACCTGGCGGTGAAACTGCTGTTGATGCCGCAAGCCCTGGGCCTGCTGCTGCGAGCCCGGGTCATCCACTGTGAGCCACAGAGCTTCGGCACCTTCGAGATCGGCACCGAATTCGAAGCATTGACCGATGCCCAGCGCCAACTGCTGGCGCGCTACATCCTGCAAAAACAGGCTCAGCAACGCCGCATGGCCCGGGACCAGACAGACCCCGCCGCTGGTTGAGCCGCAAGCCTGACCCCCTCTTAAGGAACAACATCCGTGAAGGAGCAATTGTGACCCTGATCTATGGCCATCGCGGCGCTAAAGGCGAAGCACCGGAAAACACCCTGACCAGCTTTCAGGAATGCCTCAAGCACGGCGTGCGCCGCTGCGAGCTCGACCTGCACCTGTCCATGGACGGCGAGCTGATGGTGATTCACGACCCGACCCTCAAGCGCACCACTGACCGGCGCGGCAAGGTGGTGGAGCATTCCGCCTCCGAACTGGTGACCTACGACGCACGCAAAGGCGGCCCGGGCTGGGTCAGCCCCTGCCCCATTCCACGCCTGGAAGAGCTGTTCGAAAAATGCGATTTCGAGCACTGGCAGTTGGAGGTCAAGAGTGCCTCGCGCACCCGCGCCGCCACCACGGTGCTGGCAATTCGGGAAATGGCCCAACGCTTCGGCCTGCTGGACAAGGTCACCGTGACCTCAAGCTCGCGGGAAGTGCTGAAAGCCGCAGTCGAACTGACCCCGGACCTGTCTCGCGGACTGGTAGCCGAATACGCCTGGCTCGACCCATTGAAGGTCGCCCAGAGCTATGGCTGCGAGATTCTTGCGCTGAACTGGACCCTGTGCACCCCGGAGCGACTGCAACGGGCGCAGCGTCAGGGCTTGCATGTGTCAGTGTGGACGGTCAACGAGCCCGCGCTGATGCGCAGGCTCGCCGACTTCGGCGTAGATAGCCTGATTACAGACTTTCCCGGTTTGGCCAGCGCCACCCTCGAGAATTACTGAAATCGGTCTCCCCGGCCGGCTCAGGCCACCGGCCGGAGCCGCTCAAAAAAGCCGGTTGAGGCCGTCGTACGCTGCTACCCGATAGGCTTCGGCCATGGTCGGGTAGTTGAAGGTGGTGTTGACGAAGTACTTCAGGGTGTTGTGCTCACCCGGCTGACTCATGATCGCCTGACCGATGTGGACGATTTCCGAAGCCTGGTAACCGAAGCAGTGCACGCCGAGGACTTCCAGGGTTTCCCGATGGAACAGGATCTTCAGCATGCCTTGCGGCTCGCCGGCAATCTGCGCACGAGCCATGCCCTTGAAGAACGCCTTGCCCACTTCGTAAGGCACTTTGGCCTGAGTCAGCTCCTGCTCGTTCTTGCCGATCGAGCTGATCTCCGGAATGGTGTAGATCCCGGTCGGTACGTCGTTGACGAAACGCCAGCTGCCATTGTCGACAATGCTGCCGGCAGCGGAGCGACCCTGGTCATGGGCGGCACTGGCCAGGCTCGGCCAGCCGATCACGTCACCGGCGCCATAGATGTTTGGCACGCAGGTGCGATAGTTCTCGTCGACTTCGATCTGGCCGCGACTGTTGACCTTGACCCCGATGTTCTCCATGCCCAGCTTGTCGGTGTTGCCGGTACGGCCGTTGCACCAGAGCAAGGCATCGGCCTTGATCTTCTTGCCGGATTTCAGGTGCAGGATCACCCCGTTGTCCACACCTTCAACGCGGTCGTATTCCTCGTTGTGGCGCACAGTGATGTTGTTGTTGCTGAAGTGGTAGCTCAAGGCCTGGGAAATCTCCGAGTCCAAGAAGCTCAGCAACTGGCCGCGGTTATCCACCAGTTCCACCAACACCCCAAGACCACTGAAGATCGAGGCGTACTCGCAGCCAATGACCCCGGCGCCGTAAACGATGAGTTTGCGTGGGGTGTGGCCGAGGCTGAGGATGGTGTCGCTATCGTAGATACGCGGGTGACTGAAATCGATGTCCGCCGGGCGATAAGGACGCGAACCGGTGGCGATGATGATGTGCTTGGCTACCAGTTTTTCCACCACGCCATTGGCGCAAACCACTTCCACGGTCTGCTCGTCGGCGAAGCTGCCAGTGCCGAAGAACACATCGACCCGGTTGCGGGCGTAGTAGCCGGTGCGCGAGGCCACCTGCTTGGAAATCACCTTCTCGGCGCTCTTGAGCACGTCCGGAAAGGAAAACCAGCGCGGCTCGCCAATGGCCCGGAACATCGGATTGGTGTTGAACTGCATGATCTGCCGGACCGAGTGACGCAGGGCCTTGGACGGAATGGTACCCAGGTGGGTGCAGTTGCCGCCGACCTGGCGACGGCTATCGACCATCGCCACTTTGCGTCCTGCTTTCGCGGCGTTCATTGCCGCACCTTCTCCAGCGGGGCCCGAGCCCAGCACCACTACGTCGTAGTTGTAGACAGCCATGCGTACTCCTCAGAACAGGCCGAGATGCCCTTCTGGCATCTCCGGCTAAATCATGTCGCGACCAGCGACATGAAGGATCAATTTGGCTCGGTTACGAACCCGGGCACAGTCTATAGAAGCGTCAACGCCGCGCACATTAACCCTTGGTCGCGTCGTAGGCTACTTTTGCCTGCACTACAGCATTCACAACAGCGTGCCTGGTTATTGTTTTGGTCCGGCCAACAGCGCATCGAACGCCGGGTTGCTACGTGTGACGAAGCCTTTATCGGCACGCATCACAAAAAATGCGCCGATACGGTGTTTTTGCGCGTAGTCCCAGCCTGCTTCGGGACCAAGAATCAGTAACAGCGTAGAGAGGCCATCGGCCATGAGTGCCGAAGGATGAATCACGGTCACCGACGCCAGCCTGTGAGTGATGGGCTTGCCAAGCCTGGCATCGAAGGTATGGGAATAGCGCTGGCCGTCCTGCTCGAAGTAATTACGGTAGTCGCCAGACGTGGATACACCATAGCCGTCCAGTGCGATCACCCGCTGGGCCACCTGCTGGTCGTCCCGCGGTTCCTCCAGGGCGATACGCCAGGGCGCGCCGTCCGGTTTGCGGCCCACGGCCTTGAGCTCGCCAGTGACTTCAGCGAGAAAACTGTCGATCCCCAACTGCGCAAGCCGCGCGGCAATGCGATCCACTGCGTAACCGGCGGCAAGGCTGTTGAAGTCCACTTCCACCGGCGCATCCTTGCACAGCTCCTGGCCTTCGATATGCAAGTGCCCATGTCCGACCCGCTGCCGAACCTCGGCCAGGGCTGACGCGCTGGGAATTTTTTCCTCTCGCCCCTGAGGCCCAAAGCCCCAGAGGTCGAGCAGCGGCTCCACCGTCAGATCAAAGGCGCCGCCACTGTCCCGGGACAGCTGCTCGCCAACTCGCACCAAGTGCAGCACCGACTCAGGCATCGGTTGGCAGCTGTTGCCGGGCAAGGCGTTGAAACGCTCGATATTCGAGTCACTGCGGTAGGTGGACATCTGCCGATCAACCTCAGCCAGGATTTGCTCGACCTCGGCCTTGACCCGCGACTCATCCGGCACGCCGGTGCGCTGCACGTACTGAACGGAGTAAGTGCTGCCCATGGTCGGCCCGGAGACGCTGTGCAGGCGATCGCCACCACAGCCCGCCAACAGCGCCATCGCGCCCCACAATGCGTTCCACCACCATCGCCTTCCCGACAAGATTCCCCTCCAGATCAATTGCCCCAGAGGGCGAGCTGACAACGCAAATGGCCATTATGCGACAGGCGGATGCGGCATGCGCGCCAGACCTGCCAGCCTGGCCGGCACCAGAAGCTTGACCCAGAGCCATCGCGCAGCACCCAAGAGTTTTTGTTGCCTGACGCCACCAGCACACATATTGTTACAAAACTGTTCAGCGTGCCGCCTCGCGCCCCACCTTTGCAGTGAGGACGAGTACTGACCAGGGATTGCTAACAAAACAGCCAAAGTGAGTGAAAAAATGTCCACGACCACGGGCAAAGGCAAGGCGATCTTTCGCGTTGTCAGCGGCAACTTTCTCGAGATGTTCGACTTCATGGTCTATGGCTTCTACGCCACGGCAATCGCCAAGACCTTCTTTCCGGCCGACAGCGCCTTCGCTTCATTGATGCTGTCCCTGGCCACTTTCGGCGCCGGCTTCCTGATGCGTCCACTGGGAGCGATCTTCCTCGGCGCCTACATCGACCGTCACGGCCGCCGCCAGGGCCTGATCATTACCCTGGTGCTGATGGCCGCGGGCACTGTGCTGATTGCCTGCGTGCCGGGCTACGCCACTCTCGGCGTCGCCGCTCCGCTGCTGGTGCTGCTGGGTCGCTTGCTGCAGGGCTTCTCCGCGGGCGTGGAACTGGGTGGCGTGTCGGTGTACCTGGCCGAGATCTCGACACCGGGCCGCAAGGGCTTCTTCGTCAGCTGGCAATCGGCAAGCCAACAGGCGGCCGTGGTGTTTGCAGGCTTGCTGGGGGTGGGTCTGAACCACTGGCTGAGCCCCGAACAAATGGGTGAGTGGGGCTGGCGCGTGCCGTTCCTGGTGGGCTGCATGATTGTTCCGGCAATCTTCATGATCCGCCGCTCTCTCGAGGAAACACCCGAGTTCCAGGCCCGCAAACATCGCCCCACCCTGCAGGAAGTCATCCGCTCCATCAGTCAGAACTTCGGAGTCGTCATTGCCGGCATGGCCTTGGTGGTGATGACCACCGTGTCCTTCTACCTGATCACCGCCTACACCCCGACCTTTGGCAAGGCCGAGCTGCACTTGTCGGACTTCGACGCCCTGCTGGTGACTGTGTGCATCGGCCTGTCGAACTTCTTCTGGCTGCCGGTCATGGGCTCGCTGTCGGACCGCATCGGTCGTAAACCGCTGCTGCTGGGCGCCACCATCCTCGCCATCTTCACCGCTTACCCGGCGCTGTCATGGCTGGTAGCCAACCCCAGCTTCAGCCACCTGCTGATCGTCGAGCTGTGGCTGTCCTTCCTCTATGGCTCGTACAACGGCGCGATGGTGGTGGCCCTGACTGAAATCATGCCGGTGGAAGTGCGCACCACCGGCTTCTCCCTGGCCTACAGCCTGGCAACCGCAACCTTCGGCGGCTTTACCCCGGCGGCCTGCACCTACCTGATCCACGTTCTGGGCAACCAGGCGGCACCGGGCATCTGGCTCAGCAGCGCGGCGGTGCTGGGGCTGATTGCGACACTGGTGCTGTTCCGTGGCAACCGCCACGAACTGCGTACAGCGCAGGCGGCTGGCAGCGCCTGACAGCCAGCAGCGCGGACAAGTTGGCACCTACAAATGACGCCGGCCTCGTAGGCGAAAGCCACAAACAAAAACGCCCCGACAAGTCGGGGCGTTTTCATTTCAGCAGTCGCTTAGCGTGGGAATGCTGGCGGGTTGACCCCGGCCATGTCTTCCATCACGCGCACAACCTGGCAGCTGTAACCGAACTCGTTGTCGTACCAGACGTACAGAACAACGCGGTTGTCCTGAACGATGGTCGCTTCAGCGTCGACAACACCGGCGTGACGCGAACCCACGAAGTCGGTGGACACCACTTCCTGCGAATTGACGAAGTCGATTTGCTTATGCAGATCGGAGTGCAGCGCCATGTAGCGCAGGTACTCGTTCATCTCTTCACGGGTGGCGGCTTTCTCAAGGTTCAGGTTGAGAATGGCCATCGACACGTTTGGCGTTGGAACGCGGATCGCGTTACCGGTCAGCTTGCCGGCCAGCTCAGGCAAGGCCTTGGCAGCAGCGGTAGCAGCACCCGTCTCGGTGATCACCATGTTCAGCGCGGCGCTACGGCCACGGCGATCGCCCTTGTGGAAGTTGTCGATCAAGTTCTGGTCGTTGGTGTACGAGTGAACGGTTTCAACGTGACCGTTGATGATGCCGAACTTGTCATTCACAGCCTTGAGCACCGGCACGATGGCGTTGGTGGTGCAGGAAGCGGCGGACACGATCTTGTCGTCAGCAGTGATTTCGTTGTGGTTGATACCGTGAACGATGTTCTTCAGCTTGCCTTTGCCAGGCGCGGTCAGGACCACGCGGTCGATACCCGGGCAGGTCAGGTGCTGGCCCAGGCCGTCGGCATCACGCCATACACCGGTGTTGTCCACCAGCAGCGCGTTCTTGATCCCGTACTGGGTGTAGTCCACCTCGGTCGGGTTCTTCGCGTAGATCACCTGGATCAGGTTGCCGTTGGCGGTGATGGTGTTGTTTTCTTCGTCGATGGTGATGGTGCCGTTGAACGAACCGTGCACCGAATCGCGACGCAGCAGGCTGGCGCGCTTGGTCAGGTCGTTTTCGGCGCCTTTGCGCACCACGATGGCGCGCAGACGCAGGCCGTCGCCACCACCGGTTTTCTCGATCAGGATGCGCGCCAGCAGACGGCCGATACGACCGAAGCCGTACAGGACAACGTCAGTGCCTTTGCGGGCCGAAGCGTTTTGCTGGCCAACCACGTCAGCCATTTCTTCACGCACGAACTGCTCGGCGCTGCGGCCATTGCCTTCGTTACGGAATTTGAACGCCAACTTGCCCAGGTCTACCGAAGCTGCGCCGAGCTTGAGCTCGCTCATTGCTTTAAGCAGAGGGAATGTTTCGTGGACGGAGAGTTCGCTGTCGTCGGAGGAGCGATGGCGAGCAAAGCGATGAGCTTTGAGAATCGCGATGACAGACTGGTTGATCAGGCTGCGGCCATAGATCGAGCTCACCACATTGTTATTGCGGTAGAGCTGACCGATAAGCGGAATCATCGCTTCTGCGAGTGCTTCACGGTCGATCCATTCACCAAGACACTGGTCGGGCTTCTGAGTCACGGGAACCTTCCACATGTAGGGGCAGAAAAAAGGGGCTACATTATGACGCCGAGTCCCTCTCGTAGCAATGCGCGCCTGTCGTGCGGAACGTAACAAAAAGCCCTTGCAACAAAACACCACTATGCTGGAGGCCAGTAAAACCGTGGCTTCCAGCCGCGTCAATTTTTTGGACAGCCAAGCAACCTGTATGTAACCCTCCGTAACACCAAGCAAATTCGGCACTACATTTCCGCCAAAAAAGCACATTTTGTTGTCATAGCCACTACATTTGCCCTGACCGGCGTAATAGACGCATCAGCCACTGACAGTGGCCACCCGGGGCCGTTACAATTACCGACTTTCGTCGCAACGCTTGGAGCTTGACCGTCCGTGCCCGTCCTGCGTCTACCGCTACTCCCTGCCGCCGCCGGTAAACAGCATTGGGGCAACCTGCCCGGTGCCGCCCTGAGCCTGGCCATCGCCGAAGCCGCCAGCGCCGCCAAGCGCTTTACCCTCCTGCTGACCGCCGACAGCCAAAGCGCTGACCGGCTGGAACAGGAGCTGGGCTTCTTCGCCCCGGATCTGCCGGTGCTGCATTTCCCCGACTGGGAAACCCTGCCCTACGACCTGTTCTCGCCGCACCAGGACATCATTTCCCAGCGCATCGCCAGCCTCTACCGGCTGCCGGAGCTGGAGCACGGCGTACTGGTAGTGCCCATCACCACCGCCCTGCACCGCCTGGCGCCGACCCAGTTCCTGCTGGGCAGCAGCCTGGTACTGGACGTTGGCCAGAAGCTCGATGTGGAACAGATGCGCACGCGTCTGGAGGCCAGCGGCTATCGCTATGTCGATACAGTCTATGAGCACGGCGAATTCACCGTGCGCGGCGCCTTGATCGACCTGTTCCCCATGGGCAGCAAGTTGCCTTACCGCATCGACCTGTTCGACGACGAAATCGAGACCCTGCGCACCTTCGATCCGGAGAACCAGCGCTCCATCGACAAGGTCGACTCGGTGCGCCTGCTGCCGGCCAAGGAATTCCCTCTGCAGAAAGAAGCGGTGACCCGCTTCAAGGCGCGCTTTCGCGAACGCTTCGACGTGGACTTCCGCCGCTGCCCGATCTTCCAGGACCTGAGCAGCGGGATTACCCCGGCCGGTATCGAGTACTACCTGCCGCTGTTCTTCGAAGAGACTTCGACCCTGTTCGACTACCTGCCCCAGGACACCCAAGTGTTCTCCCTGCCGGGCATCGAACAGGCCGCGGAAAACTTCTGGAACGATGTACGCAACCGCTATGAAGAGCGCCGCGTCGATCCATCGCGCCCGCTCCTGCCTCCGGCGGAACTGTTCCTGCCGGTGGAAGACTGCTTCGCCCGCCTGAAAAACTGGCCACGGGTGGTGGCCAGCCAGCAGGACATCGAAACCGGCGTCGGCCGCGAGCGTTTCCCGGCCCACGAATTGCCCAACCTGGCCATCGAGGCCAAGGCCAACCAGCCGCTGGCGGCGCTCTCGGGCTTCCTCGACGAGTTCCCCGGCCGGGTGTTGTTCACCGCCGAATCCGCCGGCCGCCGGGAAGTGCTGCTGGAGCTGCTGGAACGCCTCAAGCTGCGGCCGAAGACCGTAGACAGCTGGCCGGATTTCGTCGCCAGCAAGGAGCGCCTGGCAATCACCATTGCCCCTCTGGACGAGGGACTGGTATTGGACGATCCAGCCCTGGCCCTGGTGGCGGAAAGCCCACTGTTCGGCCAGCGGGTGATGCAGCGTCGGCGCCGGGAAAAACGCGCCGACGCCAATAACGATGCAGTGATCAAGAACCTCACCGAGCTGCGCGAAGGCGCGCCGGTGGTGCACATCGACCACGGTGTCGGCCGCTACCTGGGTCTGGCGACCCTGGAGATCGACAACCAGGCCGCCGAGTTCCTGACCCTGGAATACGCAGAGGGCGCCAAGCTCTATGTGCCCGTGGCCAACCTGCACCTGATCGCCCGCTACACCGGTAGCGACGACGCTCTGGCGCCGTTGCACCGCCTCGGTTCCGAAGCCTGGCAGAAAGCCAAGCGCAAGGCCGCCGAGCAAGTGCGGGACGTGGCCGCCGAGCTGCTGGACATCTATGCCCGGCGCGCCGCCCGGGAAGGTTACGCCTTCGCCGATCCGAAGGCCGACTACGCCACCTTCAGCGCCGGCTTCCCCTTCGAGGAAACCCCGGACCAGCAGAGCACCATCGAAGCGGTACGCGAGGACATGCTCTCGGGCAAACCGATGGACCGCCTGGTCTGTGGCGACGTCGGCTTCGGCAAGACCGAAGTGGCCATGCGCGCCGCTTTCATTGCGGTCCACGGCGGCAAGCAAGTGGCGATCCTGGTGCCCACCACCCTGCTCGCTCAACAGCACTACAACAGCTTCCGCGACCGCTTCGCCGACTGGCCGGTGACCGTGGAGGTGATGAGCCGCTTCAAGTCGACCAAGGAAGTGAACGCCGCGGTGGCGGACCTGGCCGAAGGCAAGATCGACATCGTCATCGGCACCCACAAGCTGCTGCAGGACGATGTGAAGATCAAGAACCTGGGGCTGGTGATCATCGACGAAGAACACCGCTTCGGGGTGCGCCAGAAGGAACAGCTCAAGGCCCTGCGCAGTGAAGTCGACATCCTCACCCTGACCGCCACGCCGATCCCGCGAACCCTGAACATGGCCGTCTCCGGCATGCGCGACTTGTCGATCATCGCCACGCCGCCGGCGCGACGCCTGTCGGTCCGCACCTTTGTCATGGAGCAGAACAAGAGCACGGTCAAAGAGGCCCTGCTGCGTGAACTGCTGCGTGGCGGCCAGGTGTACTACCTGCACAACGACGTGAAAACCATCGAGAAATGCGCCGCCGACCTGGCCGAACTGGTGCCCGAAGCACGAATCGGCATCGGCCATGGACAGATGCGCGAACGCGAACTCGAACAGGTGATGAGCGACTTCTACCACAAGCGCTTCAACGTACTGATCGCCTCGACCATCATCGAGACCGGGATCGACGTGCCGAGCGCCAACACCATCATCATCGAGCGCGCCGACAAGTTCGGCCTGGCCCAGTTGCACCAGTTGCGCGGTCGGGTCGGCCGTAGTCACCACCAGGCCTATGCCTACCTGCTGACACCCCCGCGTCAGCAGATCACCCCGGACGCTGAAAAGCGCCTGGAAGCCATCGCCAATACCCAGGACCTGGGGGCCGGTTTCGTGCTGGCCACCAACGACCTGGAAATTCGCGGCGCCGGCGAACTGTTGGGCGACGGCCAGAGCGGGCAGATCCAGGCTGTGGGCTTCACCCTTTATATGGAGATGCTCGAGCGCGCGGTGAAGGCCATCCGCAAGGGCGAACAGCCGAACCTCGACCAGCCCCTGGGCGGCGGCCCAGAAATCAACCTGCGCCTGCCGGCACTGATTCCCGAGGACTACCTGCCGGATGTCCACGCCCGCCTGATCCTCTACAAGCGCATCGCCTCGGCAACCGACGAGGACGGCTTGAAGGACCTGCAAGTGGAGATGATCGACCGCTTCGGCCTGCTGCCCGAGCCCACCAAAAACCTGATCCGCCTGACACTGCTGAAACTCCAGGCCGAAACCCTGGGAATCAAGAAGGTCGACGGCGGCCCGCAAGGCGGGCGCATCGAGTTTGCCGCAGATACGCCGGTGGACCCATTGGCACTGATCAAACTGATTCAGAGCCAGCCCAAACGCTACAAATTCGAAGGCGCAACCCTGTTCAAGTTCATGGTGCCTATGGAGCGCCCGGAAGAGCGCTTTAATACATTGGAGGCACTGTTTGAACGCCTCACCCCGAAAACTGCTTGAAGGACGCCCCATGCGCCTGTTCCGCTCCCTGACCCTGCTCCTGACCCTGGTCGCGCCCATGGCGTTTGCCGACGATCTGTACCAGGTGGAAATGATCCTTGTCCGGCAGAACGCCGAGCCGCAGATCATAAGCCGCGCCGCTCCGGAAGACTGGGCCGCCGGCGCTCAACGCCTGAGCCCGGAAAGCCAGCGCACGCCCGCCCTGGGCGGGATCGTCGAGAAGCTCAATGCCAATGGCAACTACAGCGTGCTGCTGCACAAGGCCTGGCAGCAGACCCTGGGGGAAACCCCGGTCAAGGTGGCCCTCAGCGACGGGCCGGAACTGTTCGGCCAGTTCCCCATCGAAGGCACCCTGAACCTCAAGCTCGGGCGCTTCACCGATGTGGACGCAGACTTCTGGATCAACCAGATCGACAGCAATGGCCTGGTTACCCGCAGCGAACGCCTGAAGCAGCAAAGCCACACCAAAAACGGTCAGCTCAACTACCTGGACAACGGCCACCTGGCGCTGCTGATCAAGATCACCTCGCTCACCGCACCGGCGCCGCGCCCTGCTCCAACTGAAATACCGGACTGATCGAAGTCCCTATGACCCCGCCCCTGACCAAACCCCTGGCCCCGTCCTGGGTCAATCGCTTCAAGGAACAAACCTTGGAGCGCGGCCGGCGTTACGCCCTGGAAAGACGTGTACGCATCGTTACCGCCGCAGACAGCGCTATCACTGCCAGCTGCGAAGGCTCCGGTGGCAATGTCTATCGGCAGCACATCAGCCTGCGAGAATCGAGCAAGGGCAACCTGCTGCTGATCGACGCCCATTGCACCTGCCCGGTCCGCAGCAACTGCAAACACATCGCCGCCGTGCTGTTGCAAGTGGAAGAAACCCTGGCCTATCCCGCCGCAGCCAAGGATGCCGAGCTGCTGGAAAAGCTCTCCGCGGTACTCGACAGCCGCCGCCCCGCCGCGCTGCCACAGCACTTGCTGGAGGATGTGCAACCCGTGCCGCGCCTGTGGCTGGCAAGCATCGAATTCAGCGCTTTCGAACCACGCAACGGCAAGATGCAGCGCTATATCCAGCACCGCGCCGCACTGTCATTCAACTACATGGGCGAACACGTCAGCGGCCAGAAGAATGCCGATGTGATCATCCGCCAGGAACATCAGACCCTGCGTATAAAGCGCCACCCCGAGCGTGAGCAAGGCTGGCGCGAGCAACTGCGAAACCTGGGTTTCAAGATCGCCACCCGGCAGAGCAAGGCGCTACCGGAAAGCGCCGGCGAGCTGTTCGAGATGGTCAACGACAGCGCCTGGCTGACCTTCACCCTCAATGAGCTGCCCAAGCTGCGCAACCAGGGCTGGGAGCTGCAGATCGACGAAGGCTTCGGCTTCGACCTGACAGCCGTGGACGACTGGTACGCCAGCGTCGACGAAGCCCCTGGGCGCGACTGGTTCGACCTGGAACTGGGGATCATCGTCAATGGCGAGCGCCTGAGCCTGCTGCCGATCCTACTTAACCTGATGCGCTCCCACACCGAACTCCTCAACCCGGAACGCCTGGCCAGGCGCCGTGACGATGAGTTGATCCTGGTGAACATTCCCAACCGACCCAATTCCTTGCACGGCCCGCTGCAAGTGGCACTGCCCTACGGCCGCCTGAAACCGGTGCTGGCAACCCTGGGGGAGTTCTATCTGCAGGAGCCCGGGGAAACCGCCCTGCGCCTGAGCAGTGCCGATGCCACACGGCTGAACCCACTGCAGGACCTGCCACTGCTCTGGGAAGGTGGCGAGCATATCCGCACCTTTGCCCAGCGCCTGCGCGACATCAAGGACTACTCGGCGCCGGTGCCAGAAGGGTTGAATGCCACCCTGCGCCCCTATCAGCAGGAAGGCTTGAGCTGGATGCAGTCCCTGCGCCAGCTGGAAGTGGGCGGCATCCTCGCCGATGACATGGGCCTGGGCAAAACCCTGCAGACCCTGGCGCACATCCTCAGCGAGAAAAACGCCGGCCGCCTGGACCGCCCTTGCATGGTGGTCATGCCCACCAGCCTGATTCCCAACTGGCTGGACGAAGCGGCGCACTTCACCCCGCAACTCAAGGTTCTGGCGCTGTATGGCGCGGGACGCAAGAAACACTTCGCGCAACTGGCCGACTACGACCTGCTGCTGACCACCTATGCACTGCTGCCCAAGGATGTTGAACTGCTGGCCGCGCAGCCCTTGCACGTACTGATCCTCGACGAGGCGCAGTACATCAAGAACCCGTCGAGCAAGGCCGCCCAAGCCGCACGCGAACTCAACGCCCGGCAGCGCCTGTGCCTGTCTGGCACGCCCCTGGAAAACCATCTTGGAGAACTCTGGTCGCTGTTCCACTTCCTGTTGCCGGGCTGGCTTGGCGATGCCAGGAGCTTCAACCGCGACTACCGGGTGCCGATCGAAAAGCACGCCAGCGAAGTGCGCCTGCAGCACCTCAACGGCCGGATCAAACCCTTCCTGCTACGCCGCACCAAGGAGCAAGTGGCCACTGAGCTGCCACCCAAGACCGAGATCATCCATTGGGTCGAACTCAATGAGGCGCAACGGGACGTCTACGAAACCATGCGCCTGGCCATGGACAAGAAAGTCCGCGACGAGATCACCCGCAAGGGCGTGGCGCGCAGCCAGATCATCATCCTCGAAGCCCTGCTCAAACTGCGCCAGGTGTGCTGCGACCTGCGCCTGGTCAACGACTCGCCCCCGGCGCGGGGCAGCTCGTCGGGCAAACTCGACAGCCTGATGGAGATGCTTGAGGAGTTGTTCGAAGAAGGCCGGCGCATTCTGCTGTTTTCGCAGTTCACCTCGATGCTGAGCCTGATCGAAGCCGAGCTCAAACGACGCAAAATCGCCTACGCCCTGCTCACCGGCCAGACCCGGGATCGGCGCACGCCGGTGCGGGATTTCCAGAGCGGCAAGCTGCAGATCTTTTTGATCAGCCTCAAAGCGGGCGGCGTGGGCCTGAATCTGACCGAGGCCGACACCGTGATCCACTACGATCCGTGGTGGAACCCGGCGACCGAGAGCCAGGCTACCGACCGCGCCTACCGCATCGGCCAGGAAAAGCCGGTGTTCGTCTACAAGCTGATTGCCCGGGGCACCGTGGAGGAGAAGATCCAGCTCCTGCAACAAGAGAAGTCAGACCTGGCGGCAGGCGTACTGGACGGGCGCAAGGCCGGCGACTGGAAGCTGCAGAGTGAAGACATCGAAGCCCTGTTCGCACCGTTGCCGGACAACAAAGCCGGCCGCTGACCCGATATGGGCACCCGGGAATTGCTCCTGGTGCCCATTAGTCAGGCGTCCTCAGTCAATCAGCTGGGCAGCCCTCAACGCCTCCAGGGCCTTGAGCCAGCGAGGGTCCTGCTTGTACTCAACATTGGCAAACGCCTGACCACGCATCCGTGCAATGCGCGGCGACGGCTGCACTTTAAGGCGCTGCGCCGCGCTCAATGCCAGCTCGGCCGCAGCACGGTCATTGCACACCAGGCCCATGTCACAACCGGCACCAAGAGCGGCTTCGATCCGGCTCGCGGCATCCCCCACCACGTGAGCGCCGGCCATGGACAAGTCATCACTGAAGATCACCCCGTCAAATTGCAGTTCGCCACGCAGGATGTCCTGCAACCAGCGCCGAGAGAAACCGGCCGGCTGGGGGTCGACTTGCGGGTAGATCACATGAGCCGGCATCACTGCCGCCAGTTGCTTGCTCAGGCGCGCAAATGGCAGCAGGTCCTTGGCACGAATCTCCTCCAGGCTGCGCTCGTCGTTGGGAATCGCCACATGGGAATCGGCCTCGGCCCAGCCATGCCCGGGGAAATGCTTGCCCGTGGCCGCCATCCCGGCGCTGTTCATGCCGCGGATAAAGGCACCGGCCAACAGCGCCGCACGTTCCGGATTCCCCTCGAAAGCCCGGCTACCCACCACCGCACTGCGCTGATGATCAAGGTCCAGGACCGGAGCAAAACTCAGATCCAGGCCCACAGCCAGCACTTCGGTGGCCATGATCCAGCCACACTGTTCAGCCAGGTATTCGGCATTCGGGTTATCCGCGAGGGCGCGCATGGCCGGCAGACGAACAAAGCCCTGGCGTAGCCGCTGTACCCGGCCACCTTCCTGATCCACCGCCAATAGCAGATCAGGACGGATGGCGCGGATCGACGCACTGAGCTCACGCACCTGGCGCGGATGCTCGATATTGCGAGCAAAGATGATCAATCCACCCACTTGCGGCTGGCGCAGGAGTTGGCGATCTTCAGCCGTCAGCCAAGTACCGGCGACGTCCACCATCAAGGAGCCTTGCAGGCCAACGGTCATAAAATTTCCTTAATCACAAATACGCGCGCCATCAGCGATGGCTTCCTGGCGACGCAGACAAGGCCGTATCCACGAGGAACACAGCCGAGCCGATCGACATCGACGAGAGGAAAGCACAGGGGTAAAACGGGAATCGGCATGGGCGGCTAGCTTAGCGGATGTAAGCTGTCGCGCCCACCCGTGAGGTCAAGCCTTGGCGACTGCCGGGGCCGACTTGCTACGCGGCTTGAGCTGAGCGCTAGCCATGGCTTCGTCCGTGACCCCGGTTTCGGCACGCATGCCGGCGGCGAGGAACGGCACCATCAGCCGCATCACCTGCTCGATGGAGGTATTGACCCCGAAATCGGTCTCAGCGATGGCGCGCAATGCCTTGATCCCGGACATGCTGAAGGCCGCAGCACCCAGCATGAAGTGCACACGCCAGAACAACTCGATGGGCGGAATACGCGGCGCCGCTTCGTTAACCAGCAACATATAACGGCGGAATACCTTGCCGTACATGTCTTCCAGATAACGCCGCAAATGGCCCTGGCTCTGACTAAAGGCCAGTCCCAGCAGACGCATGAAGATCGACAGGTCGTTACCGCTACGAGGCTGCACCACCAGCGCCTGTTCGACGAGGATTTCCAACAGTTCCTCAAGACTCGGCTTGCTGTCCGGTTTTGACTGCCGCCGCTCCAGCTCGCGATCAAGACTGATGCAGAAAGGTCCAAGGAAGCGCGAGAACACTGCCTGGATCAACGCCTTCTTGGAACCGAAATGATAGTTGACTGCCGCCAGGTTGACCCCGGCCTTGCTGGTGATCAGCCGCAACGAGGTTTCGGCAAAACCTTTTTCCGCGAACAACTGCTCGGCAGCATCGAGAATGCGTTCAACGGTTTCCGACTGGGCCATGGCTACTCCGCCTGACAAACACTTGTTTGAAACATACGTTTCAGGCTCTGCAATGTCAAGCCTGCCGGCCTCTGCAGAGGCCGTACGGCGCGCTATTTAATCATACCTACCGACCTCTGTAGCCAGCCTTCGGCAACGGATTCCAGCATCAGGATGATGACCGCCCGGTAGCCCCCAGAAAAAGGAGGATTGCCAAGTGACACTCACTGTATATAATCCCAGTCACTGTATAAAAAGACAGAGCGATCGACATGCTAAAACTGACGCCACGCCAAGCTGAGATTCTGGCTTTTATCAAACGCTGCCTCGAAGACAACGGGTATCCCCCCACCCGTGCCGAAATTGCCCAGGAGCTGGGCTTCAAGTCACCCAATGCCGCCGAAGAACACCTCAAGGCTCTGGCCCGCAAAGGCGCTATCGAGATGACTCCGGGAGCCTCTCGCGGCATTCGCATCCCCGGTTTTGAAGCCAAAACCGACGACTCGCTACCCATCATCGGTCGTGTCGCCGCCGGCGCCCCCATTCTCGCCCAACAGCACATCGAAGAGTCCTGCAACATTAACCCGACCTTCTTTAATCCTCGCGCCGACTACTTGCTTCGGGTCCAAGGCATGAGCATGAAAGACATCGGCATCTTCGACGGCGACCTGCTCGCGGTGCATACCACCCGCGAAGCTCGTAATGGCCAGATTGTAGTCGCGCGCATCGGCGATGAAGTCACGGTCAAGCGCTTCAAGCGCGAAGGCAGCAAGGTCTGGCTGATCGCCGAGAATCCGGAATTTGCCCCTATCGAAGTCAACCTGAAAGATCAGGAACTGGTGATCGAAGGCTTGAGTGTCGGCGTCATTCGCCGCTAAAGGAGGCTCCATGCAGTTCCCCCAGACACCACAGCAAGCACAACTACCACTATTCGAAGCGTTCCTGGCCCAGCCACTGGCGCCCGTACTCAAGGAAGCGGTCGAATCGCCCTGGAACAACGATCCAGAAGCCTTCAGTGAACTGTCGCTGCGCGGCGCCACCGGGAACTGCCTGAACCTTCTGGCTCCCATTCTCAGGGAGCTGAGCCAGGATCAGGACGCCCGCTGGCTGACCCTGATCGCCCCTCCATCCAGCCTGACCCAAAGCTGGTTGCGGGAGGCTGGACTGAATCGCGAGCGCATCCTGCTGCTGCATCCACGGGGTAATCAAAGCCCGCAGCAGCTCGCTTGTGAAGCCTTAAGACTGGGCCGCAGCCATACCGTGGTCAGTTGGCTGAACCCGCTAAGCGGCAGTGCTCGGCAACAATTGATCAGTGCCGCACGCACGGGTGATGCGCAAAGCCTGAATATTCGCCTGGGATAAATACCGGGAAGTCACAGTAAATGCGCTTGAATGACGCGAGGCTTCTCCAGGATTGAGAAGCCGGAACAAATATGACGAATAACCGGAAGAAAACCGATAAACGGGTTTAGTGGAGAACCCGCGGACCGTCTTCCTTGTCGATTTCACCTTCAACCAAGCGTCCGGCCATCTGCACGCCGACGCTCAACATGGCCTTGGCCACTTCCACATGCTGACCTTGCAAAAAGACTTTGGCATCTTCGGAAAAATCCAAAGTAACCAGAGAACCCTCGTCCTCAGCTCTGCGCAGCTCAATACGACCGTCTGGCAACTCGACAATTTCTAGAAAGGACGTTGGCATAAAAGTCTGGTCTCCACGAAAGGCGGGGATTATATCAGTCATAACCCCCACCTCGCTCAGGATCTTGCATGGCAGCAGCTACTGCTCGACGCGCCACCTTCCCTTCTCCACCCGATGTCCCCTAAGCCGAACCCGCCACAGAGGCGCAGCAGAGCCCCTCAGAAATTCGGCCTGTATTCAAAACCCGCCGACGCCTGGCTGTCGGAAAACGGCGTGACCAGTGACTTTTTCAGGGTCAACCGATTAACCAGCGAGCCGGGAAACAACTGAATGCTGTTATTGAAATGCTCCACATTCAGATTGAACAGGGTAATGGCGCCGCTGACATTGCCCTCCTGCTCGGCTACCTCACGCATCAGGTTGTTCATCAGCTCCGCAGACTTGAGCTCGGGATAGGCTTCAAACGCCAGGTTCAACCCTCCCAGCAACGCCTTGGTCCCGCGATCCACCGACTTCAACGCCTCGCCATCCGCCACAGATGGCAAGCTGGTGATGGCGCTACGGAGTCCGACTATTTTCTCCAGCAACTGGCTTTCGTAATCCTGAAAACCGGCCACTTGCGGCTCAAGCACATCCAGCACCTTGATCTTCTGCCTCTGGTAGGTGAGCACATCCGACCAGGCCCGTTGCACGCGGTTATAAGCGCTGACGATCTTGTTGTAATGCACATAGGCAAGGACACCCAAGACAATCGCAATCACTAACAACAATTCCATACCCTACTGCTCCATATCATCGGTGACTGTCAGCGGAAGCTCGAAATTGTTGTCCTGCAACTCCGCCAACTCATGCACGAGGGTCAGAACCGGAAAAAGGTTCGGCAATTTAAGCCCCTGCTTGATCTTTGCGTAGAAGCCCGGAAGGTCCTCAAGGGTTCCCGGGTCCTGATAGGCCATGACTTCGGCATCATCGAAGCTCAGACACAAGCGCCCCTGACTGGAAAACTCCAGATTCACATTCTTCAGCCGCCGACAAAGACCCAGCAAGAAAACCAGGGTGGTGGGCGTTGCGAACCTTGCGCAAGCCAGCTCACTCTCGCCACAAAACATGAAAGTCCTGTTGAAGTCATCGAAGGTAGTCTCGAAGACCTTGCGCTTGGTAATTTTTTTATCCGGGAGATTGCTGCGCACTGCCACGCCCCTCACCCAGGGGAACTCCACCACCAGACTGAAGCGATCGAAGCTCTCATACACCCGCTCGGACTCGCCATCGGATTTTTTCTTGATATGAGAGTTCACATAACGCAGGTGGTGAAAGACAAAAGACAGCTCGTGCCGAGTCCCCTGATAGACCCCCTTGGCCGAAGCCTCGATACGACGACTGTCATTGCCACGGTCATAGTCATCAAACTCACCGCTCAATTGCCTGAAACGCTCATCAGCTGATCCACCCGGGTCCCACAGACCATTACTGAGGAACGAACATTTACGGGCTATCTTCTTCGGTAGCTCGTCAAAGGCCGCCTTACGGCTCATCCAGATGTACAGACTGGCAAAACCCAGGCACGCCACGACAAACACCATCGGGATCACACCAGCCATGGCAGGCACGGCCGCAGCAATAGCCAGCATCAACAGCACCAGGGGCTGGGCATGATCGAATTTCAACCCACCTTTGAAGGTGCGGAGCTTGTCGATAACCTTCAGCAAATCCTCGTTTGACCTGGCGCGTGCGACTTCCGAGTCGCAGCTGGCCAACAAGCGGACCAGCTCGGCATCATGCTTGAGAAACTGCATCATTCTTCCTTGCTCAATTCGCTGGATTCGGAAGTCTGTGGAACGACAGCAGTAACAACATGACCGTCGTGCTGCTGGGCCAACCGCTCTATCTGCGCCAACAACGGATACAACTTCGGCAACTCGATACCAGCCTCGATCCGCTCACGAAAGACCGCCAGATCACTCAGCAACCCCGGATCGGCATAAGCCATGATGTCTTCATTGCTGAAGCTCAGGCAGAGCCGTCCCTGGCTGGAGAACTCCAGATTGACCCCATGGAGCTGGCGCGAAAGCTCAATCAACAGATCCAGCGTCGCAGGCGTGGCGAAGCGCTCGCAACAGGCGGGGTCAATGCCGCGCAGCACAAAGGTCTGATTGAAATCGTCGCGGTCGGTCTTGAAGGGCTGTCCAGACAGCGGTATTTCCAAGGGGCTGGATCGAACCGCAATCTCTCTCACCCAAGGGAAGTCCACCACCAGACTGTAGCGGTGGTAGTTCGTGTAAACCGTCCTGAAGCCTCCGCCGGCCTCGCGCTCGCGACTGGAGATCACATATCGTAGATGGTGATACTCGAATGCCAGCGAATGCTGCTCTCCTCGATACACCCCCTGGAGCGAGTCCAGGATACGGCGCTGCTCAATCTCGCTGCCCCGCTGGTAATCGGTGAATTCGTTGTCCAGTCTCTTCAGGCGCCAGTCGGCACTGCTGTCGAATTCGCTCAAGTCGTTGCCCAACATCATGCACTTGCGGGTAATGCTCGCCGCCAGATCCGTCAACGCCCCAGAGACGCCCTTGCTGACCCGGTAGCTGAAGAAACAAAGAGCCACAAACACCCAGAACATCCCGCCCATGCCATCCATCAACAACCCAGCCGCTAGCGCGGCAAACGCCAGCACCAGGAGCGTTATTGACTGCATATGATCGAATTCCAGGCCACCGGGGAATATCTCCAGCCGGTCGAGCACCTCCAGCAGATCCGCCTTGGACTGAGCGTTGATGACTCGCATCTGGCAATCGCTCAGCAGGCGAACTAGCGCTTGGTCACGCAAGAAGAACAACATAAATCTTCCTTGATCAATTAAACGCGTCGCGTATCAAGCGACGCTCAGGCTCAACACTCGTTCAAGCCATCTCGAAAACGAATGGCCAGGGCCTTGAGATTCTGCCGCCAACTTTCCAGCTCTTCCCGGCTCAGTTCCTGCTCCGACTCTTCCTCATCCAGATTGACCGCCACGATCAGCGGCTGGGTCACATCGCCCTTGGGCTTGTGCGGCGCTCGCGGTGGTTGAAAGAGTTCGCTGTAAGCGGATAGCAGTTGCGCCAGCCAGGTCTGCGGGCTCTGCGCCAATTCCACCAGCTCCGCCAGCTCGGGAATCGCAATGCTATCCAGCACTTCACGGCTAAGGATCTGCTCGACCCGCGCAGCATTGGCCTGCGGCAGCCGGTAGAACCCTGCAATTTCGTGGCATAGCCCCAGCAAGGCACCGTACAGGTGGAACAGCACCGATTCGCGCCCGGCCTGAACCTGTGCCTGGGCATTCATCGCCCGCCCCTCTTCGGCCCGGGCCAGGGACTCGAGGGCCAGGCCGGCAAAGTAGATTTTCTGATTGGTACGGGTATAGAGCTCGTGGGCCATGTAGGCAGCCTCCACTACAAGAAGAGAACCGGATGCGGACGGCACAGTTTCAAGGATCACTCCCGCGCACCGCAAGGCAAAAGAAAGGCCGCATGACTCCCAACGGAATCATGCGGCCCTGTACAGCGCTACATCGAGGAGCAAACCCCTCGACACAAACAGTGCTTAGCGCTTGTCTTCGACCTTCCAGGTACCACCGTCGTAGAACGCACGCCAGCCGGTCGGCTTGCCATCAACCTCGGTCTGCACGTACTGCTCCTTGGTCTTGCGGCTATAGCGCACCACCGCCGGGCGACCGTCCGGGTCCTTTTTCGGCGCTTCGCAAAGGAAGTGGTACTTCGGATCAATTTCGTCCTTGTGCGGGATCAGCTCCAGCACCAGCGGAGCACGGGTTTCACGGTTTTTCGGGAACTGACTGGCGGCCAGGAACAGACCCGAAGCACCATCGCGCAGGATGTAAGTGTCGTTGACCTTCTCGCATTTGAGCTCAGGCATCTTCACCGGATCCATCTTCGGCGGCGCCGCGTCGCCGCTTTTCAGCAGCTTGCGAGTGTTCTTGCAGGTCGGATTGGTGCAACCGAAGAACTTGCCGAAACGACCTGTCTTGAGCTGCATCTCGCTCCCGCACTTGTCGCATTCCAGGCTCGGGCCTTCATAGCCCTTGATCCGGTAGCTGCCCTCTTCGATCTCGTAACCGGCGCAATCCGGGTTGTTACCGCAGATGTGCAGCTTGCGCTTTTCATCCAGCAGGTAAGCGTCCATCGCCGTGCTGCAGATCGGGCAACGGTGCTTGCCGCGCAGTACCAGGGATTCAGATTCGCCCTCGTCGTCCGCAGCGATCTCATCGCCCGGCACCAGGTTGACGGTGGCCTTGCATCGCTCCTTCGGAGGCAGGCTATAGCCCGAGCAACCCAGGAACACGCCGGTGGAAGCGGTACGAATCTGCATCGGCCGACCGCAGGTCTGGCAGGGAATATCGGTCATCACCGGCTGGTTGGCGCGCATGCCGGTGTCAGCGCCCTCGGCCACTTCGAGTTTCTTCTTGAAGTCGCCGTAGAACTCGTCAAGGACGTTCTTCCAGTCGCGCTCGCCCTGGGCCACGTCATCGAGGTTCTCTTCCATGCCGGCGGTGAAGCCGTAGTCCATGAGGTTGGAGAAGCTTTCGGAGAGACGCTCAGTGACGATGTCACCCATCTTTTCCGAATAGAACCGACGGTTGTGCAGGGTTACGTAGCCGCGATCCTGAATGGTCGAAATGATCGCTGCATAGGTCGAAGGACGACCGATGCCGCGTTTTTCCATTTCCTTCACCAGGCTGGCTTCGGAATAGCGCGCCGGCGGCTTGGTGAAGTGCTGGCTTGGGTCGAGCTTGATCAACTTCAGCACTTCGCCCTGCGCCATGTCCGGCAGCACATCGTCATCACCTGGCTTGCTGATCTGCGGCATGACCCGGGTGTAGCCGTCGAACTTGAGGATGCGGCCCTTGGCGCGCAGCTCGAAGTCGCCAGCGGCCACGCTGACGGTAGTGGACAGGTATTGCGCCGGCAGCATCTGGCAAGCAACGAACTGGCGCCAGATCAGCTCGTAGAGCCGCTCAGCGTCACGTTCCATGCCCGACAGTTTGCTTGGATGGGTGTTCACGTCGGACGGACGAATCGCTTCGTGCGCCTCTTGGGCCCCTTCCTTGCTGCTGTAGACGTTGGGCGAGGCCGGCAGGTACTTGTTGCCGAACTCGTCTTCGATATAGGTCCGCGCCATCGCCACGGCATCAGCCGAGAGGTTGGTGGAGTCGGTACGCATATAGGTGATGTAGCCAGCTTCATACAGACGCTGGGCCATCATCATGGTCTTCTTCACCCCGAAGCCCAGGCGGTTGCTCGCGGCCTGCTGCAGGGTGGAGGTAATAAATGGCGCCGACGGCTTGCTGCTGGTGGGCTTGTCTTCGCGCTTGGCGACGCTGTAGGCCGAAGCCTTGAGCTTCTCCAGGGCAGCCATGGCCTGTGTTTCATTGAGCGGCTTGAAGGCCTCGCCGTTTTCACGGGCCACTTCAAAACGCACATTCGAACCCTTGGCGGTGCCCAGATCAGCGTGTACTTCCCAGTATTCTTCCGGGATAAAGGCACGAATTTCGCGCTCGCGCTCCACCACCAGCTTCACGGCTACCGACTGCACACGACCGGCGGACAGGCCACGGGCAATCTTCGCCCACAGCAGCGGCGAGACCATGTAGCCCACCACGCGATCAAGAAAGCGACGGGCCTGCTGAGCGTTGACCCGATGAATATCCAGCTCGCCGGGCTGGGAGAAGGCTTCCTGGATCGCCTTCTTGGTGATTTCGTTGAACACCACGCGCTTGTAGCGGCTGTCGTCACCGCCGATGGCTTCCCGCAGGTGCCAGGCGATGGCTTCCCCTTCGCGGTCCAAGTCCGTTGCGAGATAGATGGTGTCGGCATCCTTGGCAAGGCGGCGCAGCTCTTCAATGACCTTTTCCTTGCCGGGAAGGATTTCGTACTTGGCCTTCCAGCCGTGCTCGGGGTCGACGCCCATGCGTGAAACCAGCTGCTTGCGCGCTTTTTCCTTCGGCGACAAGGCCGGGGCTTCGCCCGCAGCGGCCTTGCCACGCTTGGCGGCTGGCTCTTTGGCGGCGCTCGCCGAACCGCTGGTGGGCAGGTCTCGGATATGGCCGATACTCGACTTCACCACGTATTGGTTGCCCAAGTACTTGTTGATGGTCTTGGCCTTAGCCGGGGATTCCACAATGACCAGCGATTTGCCCATGGATCAGAAAATTCCTGAATTCGAGAAGTGAAAGGCGGTTGGCGCCTGACGCGGCCCCGCTATATATAGTGGCAACAAGGTGAGGTCAAGCGCAGGGTACTGCGCGACCTGCACTTACGTCGGTGAAAAAAGACTGGGTTCGGCCTGCACCAAAGCAAAGCGTGGGACCTGCTCGCCGTCAACTTCGACCGACTCCAGGAACATGCTCAAGGGTCGCACCCAAAAACCGTAATCCCCATACAGGGCTTGGTAAAACACTACTTCTTCTTCCGTTTCCGAGTGCCGCGCCACGCTGAAAACGCGGTACTGCGGCCCCTTGTAATGCTGATAGAGCCCGGGTTGTAACTGCATGCTCTGGCCCTCGTGCAATTTTTTTCAAAATAAAAACAAATAAATCTTCAGAAAAACAAAAACCGGGGCACAGGGCCCCGGCTTCCATCAACCCAACGCTTAAACGCGTTCGAAGACGGTCGAGATGCCCTGGCCAAGGCCGATGCACATGGTGGACACACCGAAGGTGCCGCCATTTTGCTTCATGACGTTGAGCAGGGTCCCGGAGATACGCGCACCGGAGCAACCGAACGGGTGACCCAAGGCGATCGCGCCGCCGTGCAGGTTAACCTTCTCATTCATCTTGTCGAGCACTTTCAGATCTTTCAGCACTGGCAGGGCCTGTGCGGCGAAAGCTTCGTTGAGCTCGAAGAAGTCGATGTCGTTGATGCCCAGGCCTGCGCGCTTCAAGGCTTTCTGCGTGGCCGGTACTGGACCATAGCCCATGATCGCCGGGTCCACACCCGCCACCGCCATGGAACGGATCACTGCCAGCGGCTGGATGCCCAGATCCTGGGCACGCTGGGCCGACATCACGATCATGCACGAAGCGCCGTCGGTGATCTGCGACGAAGTACCGGCAGTCACGGTGCCACCCTTGGGGTTGAACGCCGGCTTCAAGGCCGCCAGGCTTTCCAGGGTGGTTTCGGGACGAATGGTTTCGTCGTAGTCGAACAGTTTCAGGAAACCGTTCTCGTCATAGCCCTGCATCGGGATGATTTCGTCCTTGAACTTGCCTTCCACGGTCGCCTTGTGGGCGAGTTGGTGGGAACGCACGCCAAAGGCGTCCTGCTGCTCACGGGTGATGCCGTGCATCTTGCCCAGCATCTCGGCGGTCAGGCCCATCATGCCCGAGGCTTTCGCCGCGTACAGGGACATGTGCGGGTTCGGATCGACACCGTGCATCATGCTCACGTGCCCCATGTGCTCGACGCCGCCCACCACGAACACGTCACCGTTACCGGTCATGATCGCTTGCGCAGCGGTATGCAGTGCACTCATGGAGGAGCCGCACAGACGGCTGACGGTCTGGCCGGCCGAGGTGTGCGGGATCTGGGTCATCAGCGACGCCATGCGCGCGATGTTCCAGCCCTGTTCCAGGGTCTGGTTGACGCAGCCCCAGATCACGTCCTCGACTTCCGCCGGGTCGACCTTGGTGTTGCGTTCCAGCAGTTTGCTGATCAGGTGCGCCGACATGTCTTCGGCGCGGGTGTTGCGGTGCATGCCGCCCTTGGAGCGGCCCATCGGAGTACGACCGAAGTCGACAATCACGACGTCTCTAGGATTCAAGCTCATATGTTCACTCTCGCTCTAGTGTGGGCGCTTAACCGAAGAAGCTCTGGCCGTTCTTGGCCATTTCACGCAGCTTCGCGGTCGGGTGGTACAGCGCGCCCAGATCGGCGTACTGGTCGGCCAGGGCAACGAACTGGGCAACACCGATGGAATCGATGTAGCGCAGCGCACCACCACGGAATGGAGGGAAACCAATACCGTAGACCAGGCCCATGTCAGCTTCGGCAGCAGTTTCGACGATGCCGTCTTCCAGGCAACGAACGGTTTCCAGGCACAGCGGGATCATCATCCAGTTAATGATGTCTTCGTCAGTGACTTCACGCTGCTCGTAGACGATTGGCTTGAGCACTTCCAGCACCGACGGATCGGCGACCTTCTTCTGCTTGCCCTTCTTGTCGGTTTCGTAGGCGTAGAAACCCTTGCCGTTCTTCTGGCCCAGGCGCTTGGCTTCGTAGAGTACGTCCACGGCCGAACGACGATCGTCCTTCATGCGATCCGGGAAGCCTTCAGCCATCACGTCACGACCGTGGTGACCGGTGTCGATGCCGACCACGTCCATCAGGTACGCCGGGCCCATTGGCCAGCCGAATTTTTCCATGATCTTGTCGATGCGCACGAAGTCCACACCAGCGCTAACCAGCTTGGCGAAACCGCCGAAGTACGGGAACAGAACGCGGTTGACCAAAAAGCCCGGGCAGTCGTTGACCACGATCGGGTTCTTGCCCATTTTCTTGGCGTAGGCAACGGTGGTGGCAACGGCCAGCTCGCTGGACTTCTCGCCACGGATCACTTCCACCAGAGGCATCATGTGCACCGGGTTGAAGAAGTGCATGCCGACGAAGTTTTCCGGTCGCTTGAGGGCCTTGGCCAACAGGCTGATGGAGATGGTCGAAGTGTTGGACGCCAGAATGGTGTCCTCTTTGACCTGACCTTCGACTTCAGCCAATACCGCTTGCTTGACCTTAGGGTTCTCGACCACCGCCTCGACCACCAGGTCGACGTGACCGAAGTCCCCGTAAGACAGGGTTGGACGAATGCCGTTGAGCACCTCAGCCATTTTCGCGGCAGTCATGCGGCCTTTATCAACGCGACCGACCAGCAGTTTCGCAGCTTCCGCCAAACCCTGCTCGATACCGTGTTCGTTGATGTCCTTCATCAGGATCGGCGTGCCTTTAGAGGCCGACTGGTAGGCAATGCCACCGCCCATGATGCCGGCGCCGAGCACTGCGGCCTGCTTCACGTCCTTGGCGATCTCATCGTATGCCTTGGCCTTTTTCTTCAGTTCCTGATCATTCAGGAACAGACCGATCAGGCTTTGTGCGGCAGAGGTCTTGGCCAGTTTGACGAAGCCCGCGGCTTCCACTTCCAGAGCCTTGTCGCGGCCGAAGTTGGCGGCCTTCTGGATAGTCTTGATCGCTTCAACAGGCGCCGGATAGTTCGGGCCTGCCTGACCGGCGACGAAACCTTTGGCGGTTTCGAAAGCCATCATCTGCTCGATGGCGTTGAGCTTGAGTTTTTCCAGCTTCGGCTGACGCTTGGCCTTGTAGTCGAACTCGCCGGAAATAGCGCGCTTAACCAGGGCCAGAGCGGCGTCCTTGAGTTTATCGGGAGCAACCACAGCATCGACGGCACCGACTTTCAGCGCGTCTTCAGCACGGTTTTCCTTGCCGGCGGCAATCCACTCGATGGCGTTGTCGGCACCGATGATGCGCGGCAGACGCACGGTACCGCCGAAGCCCGGGTAGATGCCCAGCTTGACTTCCGGCAGGCCGATCTTGGCGCTGGCCGCCATGACGCGGTAGTCCGCCGCCAGGCACATTTCCAGGCCGCCGCCCAGGGCGATGCCATTGATCGCGGCAACGGTCGGCACGTTGAGGTCTTCGAAATCGCTGAAGATCTTGTTGGCTTCGAGGTTACCTGCCACCAGCTCGGCATCCGGCAGCTTGAAGTTATCGACAAACTCGGTGATGTCGGCGCCGACGATGAATACGTCCTTGCCACTGCTGACGATCACGCCCTTGATCGAAGCATCTGCCTTGATGGTGTCAACAGCCTGACGCAATTCATTCAGGGTTAGACGGTTGAACTTGTTGACGGACTCACCCTTGAGGTCGAAATTCAATTCGACGATACCACTTTCAAGAGCCTTAACCGTGATGGCTTTACCTTCGTAAATCATCAACTGATCTCCACGATATGGAAGCTGAACAGTACACGTCGGACGCTGACTTCTGGCTTGGCACTAACGTCACCGTCGATGCTAACGCCAATCCGCCAGGCACACCCGCCAACGCGATAGTCGGGATTCTGTATAGAGCCGCCTGAGATACAAACGCTCATTTCATACGCCCGTTTGATTTGGGTACGCCACATTCAGGGAAAATCCGGCAATTGTCAATCGTACAAAACGCTGTTTGAAACGCGACTTTGCGGTCACTTCACTGCTCCCCAGATGATCAACACACCCCTGCATTCATCGCCATTCATAGGATCAATATTTAGAAAAATCGCCCTAAATCGTCAGCCCACAGGGAACGATAGCGACTAAGCTGGAGATATATCTGAAGAAAAGGTCAGAAAGTTTTATCAAATAGGGGCACAGCCCAGACAGCAAGAAGCCACCCCAGGGTGGCTCAAACGAGATTACCGGCCTGCCTGGCCATCCCGCCCGATGCTGAGTCGGGCTTTTTATTGCCAAACGCCCACGATTGCCGCGGACGCCCTCCCCCATGACTTCAGGCCAAGGCCTTGAGCACCGAGGCGATATCCTGCAAGACACTGGCCTCGCCGCGCTCGCTCCAGTACAGGGCGATCAGTTGCTTGTCCGCTTCAACCTTAAAGACCCCTGGCGGCAAGGTCTGCAGATGCTGGAGCAGCGACTCATCGACACAGGGTTCACGCCACTGGTTGACCCAGCTACCAGGGGCTATCTGCCAGTAACTCCAGCAGGCCGATTGTGCGCTGCGCCTCGGCCGGTGGTACTGCGGGCAAGGATTGGGCGGCTCCTGCCCCAACCAGTGCGGCCATTCCTGGGGCGCCAGTTGCATGGCCAACCCCATGCGCCGCGCCTCCAGGCGCAGGGCGATCAAGCCGCTCTGGCGGCGCGAGGGCCGCAGCCACGCCAACGGGCTCAGAACCACCGCAAGGATTGACACCACTATCCAGACCGTCATATCAGTACTCTCGATTTTTAGATGAGCGGGGCCTGGGTGGAACCAACCCGCTTGAAACCAGCCATACTTGAAGCTATTGCAATCCTCAGGAGGAGCGCCTCATGTCCTACCACCATATTCTGGTCGCCGTAGATTTAACCGAAGAGTGCGATCCTGTTATCCACCGCGCTCGCGAGCTGTCGGTGAGCAATGGAGCCAAGCTGTCCCTGGTGCACATCGTCGAACCCATGGCCATGGCCTTCGGCGGTGACGTGCCCATGGATCTTTCGCAGCTGCAGCAGCAACAGTTCGATCAGGCCAGGGAACGCCTGGACCGGCTGATCCACAAGTACCCGGAGCTGACCAAGGAATACAGCCACCTGACCTATGGACAACCGCGCCAGGAAATACATCACCTGGCCAAGGAACAGGAATGCGATCTGATCGTGGTGGGCAGCCACGGCCGTCACGGCCTGGCCCTACTGCTGGGCTCCACCGCCAATGACGTCCTGCACGGCGCACCGTGTGACGTGTTGGCTGTGCACCTGGCCAAACGCTAAGCCCTCACCCGACAGCTACCAGACCGGTCGCTGCTCCGAAAAAAAGCCCGACGCTAAAGTCGGGCTTTTTTATCAAACACCGGTCACTCAGGCATCCAGCTCGGCCCAGCGCTCGACCATCTGCTCCAGCTCGGCATTCAACTGCTCCAGCCGGGCAATGACCGCAGCGGTTTCAGCCGCCGGGCGCTGATAGAAACCGGCATCGGCCATCTCCGCCTCGACCCCGGCAATCTGTTGTTCCATCGCATCGATCTGCCCCGGCAGCGCCTCAAGCTCACGCTGCAATTTGTAGCTGAGCTTCTTCTTCGCCGGAGCCTCTTGCACAGAGGCTGGCGCTGCGGCTTGCACCGGCGCAACCACGGCGGAATTCAGTTCGGCCTTGCCGGACTTGTTCTCGGTAACCCCCAGCAGCCGCGGCGAGCCACCCTGGCGCAACCAGTCCTGATAACCGCCAACGTACTCGCGAACCTTGCCTTCGCCTTCAAAGACCAGGGTGCTGGTCACCACGTTGTCGAGGAAGGCCCGGTCGTGGCTGACCATCAGCACGGTGCCCTGGAAGGTCAGCAACACTTCTTCCAGCAGCTCGAGGGTTTCCACATCGAGGTCGTTGGTCGGCTCGTCGAGCACCAGCAGGTTGGCCGGTTTGCTGAACAACTTGGCCAGCAACAGACGGGCACGCTCACCGCCGGACAGGGCCTTGACTGGCGTACGGGCACGTTGCGGACTGAACAGGAAATCACCGAGGTAGCTCAGCACGTGACGGCTCTGGCCATCGATCTCGATGAAGTCGCGACCTTCGGCAACGTTGTCGATCACGGTCTTTTCCAGGTCCAACTGGTGGCGCAACTGGTCGAAGTAGGCCACGTCGATCCGCGTGCCCTCTTCCACCTTGCCGCTGCTCGGCACCAGACCGCCGAGCATCAGCTTGAGCAAAGTGGTCTTGCCGGTGCCGTTGGCGCCCAGAAGGCCAATGCGGTCGCCGCGCTGCAGGACCATGGAGAAGTCCTTGACCAGGAACGGGCCGTCCGGGTGAGCGAAGCTGACATTCTCCAGCACCATTACCTGCTTGCCAGACTTGTCGGCGGTTTCCAGCTGAATGTTGGCCTTGCCGGTACGCTCGCGACGCTCACTGCGCTCCACGCGCAGCGCCTTGAGCGCACGCACGCGGCCTTCGTTACGGGTACGCCGGGCCTTGATGCCCTGGCGAATCCACACTTCTTCCTGGGCCAGGCGCTTGTCGAACAGCGCATTGGCGGTTTCTTCCGCCGCCAGCATGGCTTCCTTGTGCACCAGGAAACTGGCGTAGTCGCCGTTCCAATCGATCAGGCCGCCACGATCCAGTTCAAGAATGCGGGTAGCAAGGTTCTGCAGGAAGGAACGGTCGTGGGTAATAAAGAGGACCGCGCCCTGGAAATCCTTCAGCGCCTCTTCCAGCCAGGCAATGGCGCCGATGTCCAGGTGGTTGGTCGGCTCGTCGAGGAGCAGCAGATCCGGCTCGGATACCAGGGCCTGCGCCAACAGCACGCGACGCCGCCAGCCACCGGACAACTCGGCGAGGGTCTTGTCGGCTGGCAGTTGCAGGCGGCTCAGGGTGCTGTCCACCAGTTGCTGCAGGCGCCAGCCGTCACGGGCTTCGAGGTCGTGCTGGACGTGCATCAGTTTTTCCAGATCGGCGTCGGTCACGATGTTCTGGCTCAGGTGGTGGTACTGGGCCAGCAGCTCGCCGACACCGTCCAGGCCCTGGGCAACAACGTCGAACACGGTCCGCTCGTCGGCCACAGGCAGTTCCTGAGGCAATTCGCCGATCTTCAGACCGGGTGCGCGCCATACGGAGCCGTCGTCGGGCTTCTGATCGCCCTTGACCAGCTTCATCATGCTGGATTTGCCAGTACCGTTACGGCCGATGATGCACACCCGCTCACCACGGGCGATCTGCCAGGACACCTTGTCCAACAACGGCATGGCGCCGAAAGCAAGGGACACATCGCTGAATTTGAGCAGGGTCATGTTCTTCTCCAAAAACCGGGCGCGCATTCTACCTGACTTGCGCCCTCAGAAGGCCCGCTATTTCGCCACCGGCAACCCCGAAGGCACTTTTGTTGCCAACTGATGCCAAGGGCTCGGCAAAGCTTTCACCGGTTGCTGGCAAAAGGCTAAGCTAGTGAACAATCAGTGTTGGCCTTGTCGGCACTTGTCATGATTTCTCTGCCCGGATGTCTCATGCGCAGTCGCCTTTTCAGCCTTTTATCCTGTCTGCTTCTTTCCGCCACTGCCGTCCAATCCGCCCAGGCGGCGGACCTGACCCAGCAACGCCGATATTACGACGAGGCCAAACGCGCTCTGGCCAAGGGCGATTCAGGCCCTTATTTCCGTTATGCCGATGCCCTGCGCGACTACCCACTGGAACCGTACCTGGCCTATGACGAACTCACAGCCCGCCTGAAGAGCGCCAGCAACGCCGAGATCGAGAAATTCCTCGCCGAACATGGCGACCTGCCTCAAGCCAACTGGATGAAACTGCGCTGGCTGCGCTGGCTGGCGGAACGCGGCGACTGGGCCACCTTCACCCGGTATTACGACCCGAAACTCAACTTCACCGAACTGGACTGCCTCAATGGCCAGTACCAACTGGGCCATAACCTCAAGGCGCAAGGCTACGCCGCCACCGAAAAGCTCTGGCTGACCGGCAAATCACAACCGGCCGCCTGTGACGCGCTGTTCGCCCAATGGGCCGCTGAAGGCCAACTGACCGAACAGAAGCGCTGGCAGCGGGCCAAGCTGGCGGCCGAAGCCCGCAACTACCCCCTGGCCAACAGCCTGGTCAAGAGCATGACCACCCTCGCGCCCCAGGGCCGTCTGCTGGTGGACGTGGCGCAAAAGCCGGAGCTGCTGAGCCAGCCTTCGCGCTTCCAGCCCGCCGATGAGGCGATGTCCGACGTGGTCGGCCTGGGCCTGCGCCGCCTGGCTCGCCAGGACCCGGACAAGGCCATGGCCCTGCTGGACGGCTATGCCAGCAGCATGCACTTCTCACGTGACGAAAAAGTGGCCATTGCCCGCGAAATCGGCCTGACCCTGGCCCGGCGCTTCGACAGCCGCGCCCTGGACGTCATGACCAAGTACGACCCAGAGCTGCGGGACAACACCGTCTCCGAATGGCGCCTGCGCCTGCTGCTGCGCCTGGCGCGCTGGGAAGATGCCTACCAGCTGACCCGCAAGCTGCCTCAGGACCTGGCCAGCACCAACCGCTGGCGCTACTGGCAGGCGCGCAGCCTGGAGCTGGCCCAGCCAAAGAACCCCCAGGCCCTGGCGCTGTTCAAAGGCCTGGCCCGGGAGCGTGATTTCTACGGATTCCTCGCCGCGGATCACGCCAAGGCCCCCTATCAGTTGAACAACCAACCGCTGATGCTGAGCCAGGCAGTCATCAACAAAGTGCGCAACACTCCGGGCGTGCGTCGCGCCCTGGAATTCCATGCCCGGGGCCAGATCGTCGATGGTCGCCGTGAGTGGTACCACGTCAGCCGGCACTTCAACCGTGACGAAATGGTGGCCCAGGCCAGGCTGGCCTACGACCTGAAATGGTACTTCCCGGCCATTCGCACCATCAGCCAGGCCCAGTACTGGGATGACCTGGACATCCGCTTCCCCATGGCTCACCGCGACACCCTGGTGCGCGAAGCCAAGGTCCGCGGCCTGCATTCCAGCTGGGTGTTCGCCATCACCCGCCAGGAAAGCGCCTTCATGGACGATGCCCGTTCCCACGTGGGCGCCAGCGGCCTGATGCAACTGATGCCTGGTACCGCCAAGGAAACCGCGCGCAAGTTCAGCATTCCCCTGGCCTCTCCCCAGCAAGTGCTGGACCCGGACAAGAACATCCAATTGGGTGCGGCGTACCTGAGCCAGGTCCACAGCCAGTTCAACGGCAACCGGGTATTGGCATCTGCTGCCTATAACGCGGGTCCTGGACGGGTGCGGCAATGGCTCAAGGGCGCCGACCACCTGAGTTTCGACGTGTGGGTGGAAAGCATTCCCTTCGACGAAACCCGCCAGTATGTGCAGAACGTGCTGTCCTACTCGGTGATCTACGGCCAGAAGCTCAACTCACCGCAGCCGCTGGTGGACTGGCATGAGCGCTACTTCGACGATCAGTGAAGCCAGCCTTCTACAAGCCCGCAGCGATGCGGGCTTTTTATTGGGCGGCCACCCATTGCGGGAGCTGGCATACCGGCAAAGAGGCCTTCGGACTCGGCGCCAGCCTGATGGCCGCTTTAGCCAGCAAGCCGGCTCCTACACAGGCGCCTGAGGACCTTCGCTGAACTGCAGGGCCGCCAGACGCGCATACAGCGGACTGTTGGCGATCAGTTGCTGATGAGTACCCACCGCCACCAGCCTGCCCTGATCCATGACCGCAATCCGGTCGGCATTCTTCACCGTGGCCAGGCGATGGGCGATCACCAAGGTGGTGCGGTTCTTCATCAGGCTGGGCAAGGCTTGCTGAATCAAATGCTCACTCTGCGCATCCAGGGCACTGGTGGCCTCGTCCAGTAACAGAATCGGCGCATCCACCAACAACGCGCGAGCAATTGCCAGGCGTTGCCGCTGTCCGCCAGAAAGTCCCAGCCCGCCATCCCCCAGATGAGTCTGATACCCCTCTGGCATCTGCTCGATGAACTCGTGGGCATAGGCGATCTTCGCCGCCTCCTGGACTTGGTCCAGGGTGGCATCAGGATTGCCATAGCGGATGTTCTCTTCGATGCTGCCGTAGAACAGCGCCGGGCTTTGCGACACCAGGGCAAAACAGCGCCGCAGATCCAGCGGATCGAGCTGGGTCAGGGGCACGCCATCCAGCAATATCCGCCCCTGCTGCGGGTCGTAGAAACGCAGCAGCAGATCGTAGAGGGTTGATTTGCCTGCCCCCGACGGCCCGACCAACGCCAGGGTTTCTCCGGCCTGAACCTTCAGGCTCAGGCCATCGACGGCGTAGCGGTCCGGCCTTGACGGATAGGAAAAGCTCAGGCCGTCCAACTCCAGATCGCCCTGCACACGTGCCGGCAAGCTCACCAGACCGCTACTGGGCGCCTGGATAATGTTCTCCGCCCGCAGCAGTTCGGCGATCCGCTCCGCAGCTCCGGCAGCGCGCTGCAGTTCGCCAATGACCTCACTCAAGGTGCCAAAGGCGCTACCGACGATCAGGCTGTAGAACACGAAAGCCGCCAGCTCACCGCCGGAAATACGCCCGGCGATCACATCCATGCCTCCTACCCAGAGCATCACCCCCACCGCGCCCAAGACCAGGACGATCACCAGGGTGATCAGCCAGGCGCGCTGGACAATACGCTTGCGCGCGGTATCGAAGGCCTGCTCCACCGTCACGGCAAAGCGCTGCTCGTCCTGGGCCTGGTGGTTGTAGGCCTGGACCGTCTTGATCTGCCCCAGCGTCTCGGACACATAGCTGCCGATATCGGCGATCCGGTCCTGACTCAAGCGCGACAGGCTGCGCACCCGGCGGCCGAAAATCAGGATCGGCACCAGCACCAGCGGCAAGGCCACCACCACGATGCTGGTGAGCTTGGGGTTGGTGACGAACAGCAGGACGATCCCTCCCAACACCATCAGCGCATTCCGCAGGAACAACGACAGCGAAGAACCGATCACCGACTGCAGCAAGGTGGTGTCCGCCGTGAGTCGCGATTGGATCTCCGAGCTGCGATTGTTCTCGTAGAAGCCGGGATGCAGGTAGATCAGGTGATTGAACACCTGGCGCCGGATGTCCGCCACGCAGCGCTCGCCGATCCAGGACACCAGATAGAAACGCACGAACGTGCCTACCGCCAGGGCCAGGACCAGCAGCAGGAACAGGCCAATGGACTGGTTCAGCAAATGCGGGGACTGGGTCATGAAACCCTGGTCCACCAACAGGCGAATCCCCTGCCCCATGGACAAGGTGATGCCCGCGGTAACAATCAATGCCAGCAGGGCGCCGAGCGCCTGCCAACGGTAGGGAGCGATAAAACGGCTGGCCAGATGCAACGCCCGGCGGTGACGAGAAGAGAGCATGCAGTTCATCCATTGACGCACCGGCGACTGACCCGTTGCAGCGGCGGCAACGAGAGGAATTCGCAGGAACTTTGCTAAATCACAATGAGTCAGGTTGATTATGACCGCTGACACTAGCGCCTAGAGATTATCGGTCTAATCCGTGGCTGGCACTCCCCGGGCATTTCTGTTGGAGTGAAGTCGCCGGGCCAGCCCTTGCGGCGGTCTGTAACAGCTTGGTCACCCGGCCATTCTAGAGTAAGCACACAACCTGATGAGGAGACAGGCCATGTCCTTGCAACACAGCAGCAATGACAAGATTCAAGTAATCCGTACCCAGCCGAACCAGTCTCTGGGGTGTGCCATCATCGACGCCCAGGGTCGCGAAGTACCTATTACTGAAGAAATGATCCAGAACGCCTGCCGCGAACTGGAAAAGCGACTGGTCAAGCCTGCTCGGCAAGATTGACACTCAGCCTCATGTCCTCTTGACCCGGCCTGGCGGCCGGGTTTTTTATGGGCGAGCTTTACTGTCTGAACGACTTCAGACTTCGCTGGCGCCCAGGGCCCGAACGATCTGGCTCAGGGCTGGCGAATCACCCTGAATCCGCACTTGCAGCCCGTCAATCTCGCGACGCTCCGGATAATGCTTGCGCAGGCCGTCGAAGGCGCTGCGTTGCTGGGCGACATCATCCGCCAGGCTACGGCGAAAATCCGCATCATCACGGCGCGGGTCATACACCGCCCGGCAGATCATCGCCAGGGCCCAGGCCGGGTCGGCATTGGCATTCAGGCTGACTTGCGGCACCCAGGGCGCCGGCAGCAAGGTGGCCAGGCTGACCTGTTCGGCCTGACCGAGGAAGCGGCAGTAGGCCTGGTAGATCTGCGCCGTGCCACGCTGCTTGCCATCCAGGCTGTAGCCGGCGATATGGGGCGTGGCCAGCACGCACAGGTCCGCCAGCTCGCGATCCACTGTCGGCTCCTCTTCCCAGACATCCAGCACCGCCTGCAAATCCTCACGCTGCAGCAACACTTCACGCAGTGCCTGGTTATCCACCACCGGGCCACGGGCTGCATTGATCAGCCAGGTACCTTGCTTGAGCTGGTTCAAGCGCTGGCGATCCAGCAGGTGCCAGGTGGAATGCTCGCCATGCCGAGCCAGTGGCGTATGCAGGCTGATGACGTCGCAACGTTCGATCAATTGCTCCAGGCTGACGTAGTCGCCGCCTTCCGCCGCCTGTCGCTGCGGATCACAGACCAGGACTTGCCAACCCAGACCGCGCAGGACCTTGATCAGGCGTCCGCCGACTTCACCAGCCCCCACCACGCCGTAACAGCGTTGAGCCAGATCCGCCCCTTCGATCTCGGCCAGGGTCAACAGGCTGCCCAGTACATAATCCACCACGCCACGGGCATTGCAGCCCGGCGCACTGGACCAACTGATACCCGCCTGCTGGAAGTAATCCAGGTCCAGATGATCGGTGCCGATGGTGCAGGTGCCGACAAACCGCACCGGACTGCCTTCCAGCAATTGGCGATCGACTTGAGTCACCGAGCGCACCAGCAACACATCCGCCTGCTCCACGGTCGCCCGATCAATGGCACGCCCGGGGAAACGCCGGATCTCGCCGAAGCCGGCAAAGAACTCTTCGATCAGGGGAATATTTTCGTCGGCAACAATCAACATGGCTGGCTCCTCGTGCGGAGCCGCAGTGTAGGCGCAGATGACAGGCCGAGCCAGCGCGGCTTGAGGTCGAGCACTCATTTCCCCGCGGCCGGCCATTACAAATCCACAACACTGGATTTTTTCCTGACCAGAGTGTCAACGCGTAGACTGTCGCGTCCCGCGCAACACGCCTATGGACGCTACGCCCCGTGAATTCCGTGACCGACACTCCCATCACCCCAGCCACCAGCCGCCCTGCCCGGGTTGGCCGCGAACTGCGCGACCTGCTGCGACTGGCCCTGCCCATCATGATTGCCCAGGTGGCCACCACCGCCATGGGCTTTGTCGATGCCGTCATGGCCGGTCGGGTCAGTCCGCGGGATCTCGCGGCCGTAGCCCTGGGCAACTCAATCTGGATTCCAGTGTTCCTGCTGATGACCGGCACCCTGCTGGCCACCACACCCAAAGTGGCCCAGCGCTTTGGTGCCGGCAAGCTGCACGAGATCAGTCCGGTGGTGCGCCAGGCCCTGTGGCTGGCGGTAGTGACGGGCCTCTCGGCCACGCTGATATTGATCAGCGCCGAACCGATACTGCACCTGATGAAGGTTGATCCGGAACTGATCAAGCCCTGCATGGGTTATCTGCACGGCATCGCCAGCGGCCTGCCGGCTGTAGCGCTGTACTACGTGCTGCGCTGCTTGAGCGACGGGCTGGGCCGCACAGTGCCGAGCATGGTCATCGGGCTTTGTGGCCTGGCCCTCAACATCCCCATCAACTACATCTTCATTTATGGCCACTTCGGTGTGCCGGCCATGGGCGGCGTCGGCTGTGGCTGGGCCACGGCGATCGTGATGTGGGCCATGATGCTGGGCATGGCCGGCTGGGTTCACTGGGCACCGGCCTATCGCAAGATCCAGCTGTTCAGCCGGTTCGACTGGCCACAATGGGCGGTGATCAAGCGCCTGGTGAGTGTCGGCCTGCCCATCGGCATCGCGGTGTTCGCCGAGTCGAGCATCTTCGCGGTCATCGCCCTGTTGATCGGCAGCCTGGGCGCCACGGTAGTGGCCGGACACCAGATTGCCCTCAACGTCAGCGCCCTGATGTTCATGATCCCCTACTCCCTGGCCATGGCCGTAACGGTGCGGGTCGGCCAGTCTCTGGGCCGTCAGCAACCGCGCGACGCACGCTTCAGCGCCGGAGTCGGCATGGGCGCGGCACTGGCCTACGCCTGCCTGTCGGCAAGCCTGATGTACCTGCTGCGTGAACCCATCGCCTCGATCTACACCAACGACCCGATGGTGATCCAGGTAGCCTCGATGCTCATCGTGTACTCGGCATTGTTCCAGTTTTCCGATGGCATTCAGGTCACCGCCGCCGGCGCACTGCGCGGCTATCAGGACACTCGGGTGACCATGATCCTGACCCTGTTCGCTTACTGGGGGATTGGTTTGCCGGTGGGCTACGCCCTGGGCCTGACCGATTGGTTCGGAGCGGCACGGGGCCCGAGCGGTCTGTGGGAGGGGTTGATTGCCGGCTTGACCTGCGCCGCGCTGATGCTGTTAATCCGCCTGACACGCAGTGCGCGCAAGCAGATCCGCATCGGCCGTTCGGCGGGTTAATCGAGCTTCTTGCGAATCCAGTAGAGGTAGGTGCCGGCCTCTTCCTGCTGCGCCACCAGTTCGTGGTCGAGGAACACGCAGAACTTGGGAATGTCGCGGCGGGTGGAAGGGTCGGTGGCGATCACTTTCAGCAGCCCGCCTGCGGGCAGGTCGCGAATGTGCTGGTGCAGCATCATCACCGGCTCGGGGCAATTGAGGCCGGTGGCGTCGAGGGTGCCGTCAACCGGCGTATCGATGATTTGACTCATGGTTCACTCCTGAAACAGGCGGCCATTGTCGCGCAATGGTGCCATAGGGTCATCTGTTGCCGTCGTTCCACGGCCCCGGCCCTGCCGTAGGAGCTGGCTTGCCAGCGAAGGCATCCTCACGCCTTGCACAGCTGCGGGGCCTTTTTCGCCGGCAAGCCGGCTCCTACCTGGAAGCGGGCGGTGTTGCGGGTACTACGCCGACTTGGGCTTTTTCACATCCAGGCGACGCAGGTGGCAGGTCACTTCCTCGCGGTCGTGATACAGCTGCTTGCAGCCGATCGCCACCCGAATTCCCCGCGCCTTGAAGCCCTCTTCAATCCGCTCCAGCAAACGCTTCACTTCGGCGTAACGCTGCTTCATCGGCAGCTTCAGGTTGACCACGGCCTCGCGGCAATGGCCCTCGCCGATCCAGGTTTCCAGAAGTGCGGCGTTGCGCGCCGGCTTCTCGACGATGTCGCAGACCATCCAGTCCACCGGCTGTCGCGGCTTGAAGGTAAAGCCGTCCGCCATCAGGTGTTGCACCAGGCCAGTGTCCATCAGGCTTTCAGCCATAGGGCCGTTATCGACGGCGGTCACCAGCATGCCGCGATTGACCAACTGCCAGGTCCAGCCTCCTGGCGCCGCACCCAGGTCGACCCCGGTCATGTCGCTGTGCAAACGCTCATCCCACTGATCCCGAGGGATGAAGTGGTGCCAGGCCTCTTCCAGTTTCAGGGTCGAACGGCTTGGCGCTTCCCGGGGGAACTTCAAGCGCGGAATGCCCATCGGCCACATGGCCGAGTTGCCGGCATCCGCCAGGCCGACAAAGACTTCACGCCCACTCTTGAAGGTCAACAGCAAGCGCGGCTTGGCGGCATCCTCCACCAGCTTGCCGGCAGCGCTCAGGGCCTTGCGCAGCGGACCTTCGAACTTTTTGCAGAAGTTCGACAGTTCCTTGCCGTCATTGGTATCCACCACCTCCAGCCACAGGCTGCCGCACTGGGGAAAGCCGGCCAGGTAGGCCAGGATCACGCTAATGCGGTCGGTTTCCGGCAACTCGATGAAGCCGCCGCGGGCCCACTGCCGGGGGAAGATCAGTTCGGCAAAGCGCAGCCCCTGCATCAGGCGCTGGGCGCCGTCGTCCTCGGTGCAGATGAACTCGGCGCAGGCAGTGCTGGGCTTGGCCTTGGCGTAGCCGGCGACATTCAGCCGAGCCGCGTGGTCGGCGATCTCGGAGCAGACTTCGCCCTCGAAACCGGGCCGGCAATGGATAAACAGGGTGTTCATTGAATCTCCTGGGCAAATGGCGACGAATCGATGCGCAAACCTGCCCTGTAGCAAAGCCTGTCACGAAAACCGGCGCATCATAACCGAGTTCGGAACCTTGGACTGAACCCAGGAGTCCAGTGATTAGCTATAAGCCCCAAACAGAGCTAGGTTAACCCTCTGTCCGTATCACAGGCCCGTAGCCGTGCGGGCCACAAGGAGTCATTCAATGCCATCCCTCGATAGCCTGAAAACCCTTAAAACCCTAAAAGTCGACGACAAGACTTATCACTATTTCAGCCTGCCGGACGCCGCCAAGAGCCTGGGCGATATCGACGCCCTGCCCATGTCGCTGAAAGTCCTGCTGGAAAACCTGCTGCGCTGGGAAGACGACAAGACCGTCACCGGCGCCGACCTCAAGGCCCTCGCCGCCTGGCTCAAGGAGCGTCGCTCCGACCGGGAGATCCAATACCGACCCGCTCGCGTCCTGATGCAGGACTTTACCGGTGTGCCCGCCGTGGTCGACCTGGCCGCCATGCGCGCTGCCATGGCCAAGGCCGGTGGCGACCCCCAACGGATCAACCCGCTGTCCCCGGTGGATCTGGTGATCGACCACTCGGTGATGGTGGACAAGTTCGCCAGCAGTAGCGCCTTCGAGCAAAACGTCGACATCGAAATGCAGCGCAACGGCGAACGCTATGCCTTCCTGCGCTGGGGCCAGAGCGCCTTCGACAACTTCAGCGTGGTGCCGCCGGGCACAGGCATCTGTCACCAGGTCAACCTGGAATACCTGGGGCGCACGGTCTGGACCAAGGACGAGGATGGCCGCACCTACGCCTTCCCCGACACCCTGGTAGGCACCGACTCCCACACCACCATGATCAACGGCCTCGGCGTGCTGGGCTGGGGCGTGGGCGGGATCGAGGCAGAAGCGGCAATGCTGGGCCAGCCGGTGTCGATGCTGATTCCGGAAGTCATCGGCTTCAAACTCACCGGCAAGCTCAAGGAGGGCATTACCGCCACCGATCTGGTGCTGACGGTGACCCAGATGCTGCGCAAGAAGGGCGTAGTGGGCAAGTTCGTCGAGTTCTATGGCGATGGCCTAGCCGACCTGCCCCTGGCAGACCGCGCCACCATTGCCAACATGGCCCCGGAATATGGCGCCACCTGCGGCTTCTTCCCGGTGGACGACATCACCCTGGATTACCTGCGCCTGTCCGGGCGCCCTGCCGAGTTGGTGAAACTGGTGGAGGCCTATAGCAAGGCCCAGGGCCTGTGGCGCCTGCCGGGCAAGGAGCCGGTATTCACCGACAGCCTGGCCTTGGACATGGGCACCGTGGAGGCCAGTCTCGCCGGCCCCAAACGGCCACAAGACCGGGTCGCGCTGCCCAATGTGGCCCAAGCCTTCACTGACTTCCTCGACCTACAGTTCAAACCCACCAGCAAGGAAGAAGGTCGCCTGGAAAGCGAGGGCGGCGGCGGTGTCGCCGTGGGCAATGCCGACCTGGTGGGCGAAGCCGACTACCAGGACGCAGGCCAGACCTATCGCCTGAAAAACGGCGCGGTGGTGATCGCCGCCATCACCTCCTGCACCAATACCTCCAACCCTAGCGTGATGATGGCGGCAGGCCTGGTGGCCAAGAAAGCCGTGGAAAAGGGCCTGCAGCGCAAACCCTGGGTCAAGAGTTCGCTGGCTCCAGGCTCCAAGGTGGTGACTGACTACTATAAAGCCGCCGGACTTACGCCTTACCTGGACCAACTGGGCTTCGATCTGGTGGGCTATGGCTGCACCACCTGCATCGGCAACTCAGGTCCGCTACAGGAACCGATCGAGAAAGCCATCCAGCAAGCCGACCTCACCGTGGCTTCGGTGCTGTCGGGCAACCGCAACTTCGAAGGCCGGGTGCATCCCCTGGTCAAAACCAACTGGCTGGCTTCACCGCCCCTGGTGGTGGCCTATGCCCTGGCCGGCACGGTACGTATCGACATCAGCAGCGAACCGCTGGGTCAAGGTAAGGATGGCCAGCCGGTGTACCTGCGGGACATCTGGCCCAGCAGCCAGGAAATCGCCGAGGCCGTGGCCCAGGTCAACACACGGATGTTCCACAAGGAATACGCCGAGGTGTTTGCCGGTGACGCCCAATGGCAAGCCATTGAAGTGCCACAGGCGGCCACTTATGTCTGGCAGGACGACTCCACCTATATCCAGCACCCTCCCTTCTTCGACGACATTGCCGGCCCCCTGCCGGAAATCAAGGACGTCAACGGCGCACGGGTGCTGGCGCTGCTGGGGGACTCGGTGACCACCGACCACATCTCTCCCGCCGGCAATATCAAGGCCGACAGCCCGGCCGGGCGCTACCTGCGGGACAAGGGCGTGGAGCCCCGGGACTTCAACTCCTACGGCTCGCGTCGGGGCAATCACCAAGTGATGATGCGCGGCACCTTCGCCAACATCCGCATCCGCAACGAAATGCTCGGCGGCGAAGAAGGCGGCAATACGCTCTACATCCCCAGTGGCGAGAAAATGCCGATCTACGACGCGGCCATGAAATATCAGGCCTCGGGCACGCCGCTGGTGGTCATCGCCGGTCAGGAATACGGCACCGGCTCCAGCCGTGACTGGGCCGCCAAGGGCACCAACCTGCTGGGGGTCAAGGCGGTGATCGCCGAAAGCTTCGAGCGCATCCACCGCTCCAATCTGGTGGGCATGGGGGTCTTGCCCTTGCAGTTCAAGCTCGACCAGAACCGCAAGAGCCTGAAACTCAGCGGCAAGGAGACCCTGGACATCCTCGGCCTGAGCGACGTGGAACTGACCCCGCGGATGAACCTGCCCCTGGTGATCACCCGTGAGGATGGCAGCCAGGAGAAAATCGAGGTGCTGTGCCGCATCGATACGCTGAACGAAGTCGAGTACTTCAAGTCCGGAGGGATCCTGCATTACGTGTTGCGCCAACTGATTGCATCCTGATCCACCACGAAATAAAACACCGCCTCAGGGCGGTGTTTTTCGTCGGCCTGTCGAACAAAACTCAGCTGGTTATACTTGCCGCCCGCCAAAGCTGACTCACCGGTCGCAATGGCGACTACAGATCCGCCGCTGAACAACGTTTCTGCAATACCTCTTTCTTTTGCAACAAGGATTCCAAATGACCGCTTTGCCATGGATGTATCTGGCACTCCTTTCTATCGGCTACGCACTGGCTCTGAGCTACGGGCAACTGGGGCTGCTGGCCGCCCTCTCGATCTTCCTGCTGCTCTGCGCCGGATTTGCCGTACGCCAGCAACACAGCCGCATCGGCCAATACCTGGGCCACGGCCTGTTCGTGGTGCTCGCCCTGGCTCTGGCCATGCACTGGCTGCCAGGCTTCTACAACGGCCGGGCCATCGACCCGCAGCGCTTTACCGACGACGCCGTGCCCTTCTCCATGTACCTGAATCAGGACAAACCGCTGATCGGCTTCTGGCTGCTCTTGGTCTGCCCCTGGATCGTCGGTCGGCGCTCGCTGCGTCTGTCGCTCTACGCAACGGTTCTGGCCCTGACGTTGTGCGCAATCGCTGCATTGGGCGGAGCATTGCTGCTGGGAATCATCAGTTGGGCGCCGAAATGGCCGGATCAGGCCTGGTTGTGGGTGCTGAACAATCTGCTGCTGGTCACCCTGGTGGAGGAAGCGCTGTTCCGGGGTTACATCCAGGGCGGCCTGAGCCGGAGGTTCAAGGCCCTTCCTTATGGTGAGAACCTGGCACTGCTGTGTGCAGCCCTGTTATTTGGCCTGGTACACCTGGGTGCTGGCTGGCAATGGACCCTACTGGCGACCATCGCCGGGGTCGGCTACGGTCTGGCCTATCGCTTTGGAGGCCTGGGTGCGGCAATTGCTACGCACTTCGGTCTCAATCTGCTGCATTTCGGCCTGTTCAGCTATCCGATGCTCGCCGGATAGCCCAGCGAAAAGTTGCCAAAACCAGTACTTCAGGACAATTGACTATCAAGGAAGAAGGTCAATGATTAACGCCTCGCCAAAGCCATCGGAACCGCGGTGGCGCATTTTGCAAGCGACAGCTTCTGCCTAATGAGACCCAGCGCCGATTATTGAAAAATAATTTCAATAATCGGCTGAAGCGGCCGACAACCCATCAAAGCCTTGCGGATTGAAAAACCATGCGTAATAACCAGCCTGTCACTCAGCGCGAACGTACCTTCCCGGCTCAACAACGGTTGATTTCCACCACCGACGCCAAAGGCGTGATCACCTACTGCAACGATGCCTTTGTCGAGATCAGTGGGTTCTCCCGTGAAGAACTGGTTCGCGCGCCGCACAACCTGGTCCGTCACCCTGATGTCCCAGCGGCAGTGTTCGCGCACATGTGGGGCACCTTGAAACAAGGCTTGCCATGGATGGGCATCGTCAAGAACCGCTGCAAGACCGGTGACCACTACTGGGTCAACGCCTACGTGACTCCGGTGTTCGAAGGTAACCAGGTGGTGGGTTACGAATCGGTACGGGTCAAGCCCACCGCCGAACAAGTGCGCCGCGCCGAAGCGCTTTACCAGCGTATCAACTCCGGCAAGTCGGCCATTCCCAAGCGTGACAAGTGGCTACCGGTGCTACAGGACTGGCTGCCCTTCATTCTGGTCAGCCAACTGAGCTTCATGATCGGCGCCTGGCTCAACTCCCATTGGGGCTTCGCCCTGGCTGCCGCGCTCTCGGTGCCGCTGGGCCTGCTGGGCCTGAGCTGGCAGCAACGCGGCCTCAAGCGCCTGTTGCGCCTGGCCGAGCAGACCACCTCCGACCCGCTGATCGCCCAGATGTACACCGACAGCCGCGGCGCCCAGGCACGTCTGGAAATGTCGATCCTGAGCCAGGAAGCACGCCTGAAGACCTGCCTGACCCGCCTGCAGGACACGGCCGAGCACCTCAACGAGCAGGCTCGTCAGTCCGACACCCTGGCCCACAACAGCTCCAGCGGCCTGGAGCGTCAGCGGGTCGAAACCGAGCAGGTGGCCACTGCGGTCAACCAGATGGCCGCCACTACCCAGGAAGTGGCCAGCCACGTACAACGCACCGCCGACGCCACCCAGGAAGCCAATCGCCTTACCGGCCGTGGCCGGGACATCGCCGGGGAAACCCGCGAAGCCATCCAGCGCCTGTCAGTGGTGGTGGGCGAAACCGGCCTGACCGTGACCCAGCTGGCCAAGGACAGCGACGAGATCGGCGGCGTGGTGGATGTGATCAAGGGCATCGCCGACCAGACCAACCTGCTGGCCTTGAACGCGGCCATCGAAGCGGCACGCGCCGGGGAAATGGGCCGCGGCTTTGCCGTGGTCGCCGATGAAGTGCGCCAGCTGGCGCAACGCACCAGCGAGTCCACCGGGCAGATCCACACCCTGATCGCCAAGCTGCAACAAACCGCCGCCACCGCCGTGCAAACCATGGACGCCGGTCACCGTCAGGCCGAAGAAGGCGTGGCGCGGGTGCTGGAAGCCGACCAGGCGCTGGTGGGCATCAGTGAAGCGGTGGCCAACATCACCGACATGACCACCCAGATCGCTGCCGCCACCGAAGAGCAAAGCTCGGTGGCCGAAGAGATCAGCCGCAACATCAGCACCATCGCGCAACTGGCGGACCAGACTTCGGAGCAGGCCCAGCACTCGGCCGAACTCAGCGAAGCCCTGACCCGAACCGCCCACACCCAGTACTCGCTGGTGGAGCGTTTCAACCGCTAAGCCCCCCCCCCCGGGCCGGCGACAAAAAAACCGCAAGCACCGGCTTGCGGTTTTTTATGCCTGCGAACTCGCCCAACAGCCGCAAGAGCGAGCTTGCTCGCGACAGATCTACGCCGCGATCCCCATTCGAGGGCCGGGTGAGCGCTTCGCGAGCAAGCTCGCTCCTACAGGATCAGGCCAGTGTTTGCAGGAACGCAGCGACCTTGGCCGCCGCTGACTCCAGGTGCTGCTCATGGGTGCAACCGGAGGCCTTCAGGGGCTTGAGATCGTGATCAGCGGCCGTCAGCCAATACAGCTCGATACTCGGTGCCAGTGAGTAGGCTTCGACCGCCTGGCGATTGCCCAGGGCGTCACGCTCGCCCTGCACGATCAGGCTCGGCGTCGCCAGTTCGGCCAGGTGCGCCACTCGCGGTTTTTCCGGCTTGCCAACGGCATAGAAGGGATAGCCCAGGCACACCAGGGCATCGGCAGCCAATTCATCGGCCAGCAAACTGGCCATGCGTCCGCCCATGGACTTGCCGCCCACCGCCAGAACCCCAGTGACATAAGGTCGCACCAAGGCATGCACCTCGCGCCAGCACTCCAGGAGTTTGGGTGCCGGGTTGGGCGGGCGCTTGCCGCCATCCAGGCGCCGCTGGGCCATGTAGGGAAACTCGAAGCGCAAGACGTTCACCCCATGCCCGGCAAGGCGTACAGCGATGTCGTTCATGAAGCCGCTGTCCATCGGCGCGCCGGCACCATGGGCCAGGATCAAGGTCGGAGCCTGCAACGGGCTGGCAACAGCGGCGACCTCCCATAACCAGCCCCGTTTCCGCACGCACTGCGCCCATTGATCCCCGTCAATACTGGCCTTGTGCTCATTGCTCATGCTTGCCTCGCTTTTAGTCTGCCTATAACTCCAGACGAAGTGAGCGCGCCTTGCCGTGCGCAGTCGCTTTCACTTCAGCTGAACCGTGGATGGGGAACCATGAACACTTCTATCAGTACCGCCTACAACTACAAGGTGGTCCGCCAATTCGCCATTATGACGGTGGTGTGGGGCATCGTCGGCATGGGGCTCGGGGTTTTTCTCGCTGCCCAGTTGGTCTGGCCTGAACTCAACTTCGACCTACCGTGGACCAGCTTCGGCCGTCTACGTCCGTTGCACACCAACGCGGTGATCTTCGCCTTTGGCGGCTGCGCACTGTTTGCCAGCTCGTTCTACTCGGTGCAACGCACCTGTCAGACTCAGTTGTTCGCGCCGAAAATCGCCGCGTTCTGCTTCTGGGGCTGGCAGCTGGTCATCCTCTTGGCAGCTATCAGCCTGCCACTGGGCTACACCAGCTCCAAGGAATACGCCGAACTGGAATGGCCGATCGATATCCTGATCACCATTGTCTGGGTGGCCTACGCCATTGTGTTCTTCGGCACCGTGATGCAGCGCAAGACCAAACACATCTATGTGGGTAACTGGTTCTTCGGCTCCTTCATCATCACCGTGGCCATCCTGCACATCGTCAACAACCTGGAACTGCCGGTCAGCTTCACCAAGTCCTACTCGGTATATGCCGGTGCGACCGATGCGATGGTGCAGTGGTGGTACGGCCACAACGCTGTGGGCTTCTTCCTGACCGCGGGCTTCCTGGGGATGATGTACTACTTCGTACCCAAGCAGGCCGAGCGTCCGGTGTATTCCTATCGCTTGTCCATCGTGCACTTCTGGGCACTGATCACCCTGTACATCTGGGCCGGTCCGCACCACCTGCACTACACCGCACTGCCGGACTGGGCTCAGTCCCTGGGGATGGTGATGTCCCTGGTACTGCTGGCGCCAAGCTGGGGCGGCATGATCAACGGGATGATGACCCTCTCGGGTGCCTGGCATAAGTTGCGTAGCGACCCGATCCTGCGCTTCTTGGTGGTGTCCCTGGCGTTCTACGGCATGTCGACCTTCGAAGGTCCGATGATGGCGATCAAGACCGTCAACGCCCTGTCCCACTACACCGACTGGACCATCGGCCACGTTCACGCCGGCGCTCTGGGCTGGGTGGCGATGATCTCCATCGGCGCGCTGTACCACCTGATCCCGAAAGTCTTCGGTCGCGAGCAGATGTACAGCGTCGGCCTGATCAACACCCACTTCTGGCTGGCCACCATCGGAACCGTGCTCTACATCGCCTCGATGTGGGTCAACGGTATCGCCCAGGGCCTGATGTGGCGTGCAGTCAACGAAGACGGCACCCTCACCTACTCCTTCGTCGAAACCCTGGTGGCCAGCCACCCAGGCTTCATCGTGCGACTGGTCGGTGGTGCGATCTTCCTCAGCGGCATGTTCCTGATGGCTTACAACACCTGGCGCACCGTGCGTGCCGCCGTGCCAGCCGAAGTCAACGCCGCTGCGCAGATGGCCTGAGGAGTCCGCCATGAAACACGAAACGATTGAAAAAAACGTCGGCCTGCTGATGCTGCTGATGGTCTTCGCGGTGAGCATCGGCGGTCTGACCCAGATCGTCCCGCTGTTCTTCCAGGACGTCACCAACAAGCCGGTGGAAGGCATGAAGCCCTACACCGCCCTGCAACTGGAAGGCCGTGACATCTACATCCGCGAAGGCTGCGTACAGTGCCACTCGCAGATGATCCGTCCGTTCCGCGCTGAAACCGAACGTTACGGTCACTACTCGGTGGCTGGTGAAAGCGTCTGGGACCACCCGTTCCTGTGGGGCTCCAAGCGTACCGGTCCGGACCTGGCCCGTGTCGGCGGCCGCTACTCCGATGACTGGCACCGTGCGCACTTGTACAACCCGCGCAACGTTGTGCCCGAGTCGAAGATGCCGGCCTACCCGTGGCTGGTGACAGCAGCGGTGGACAGCAGCCACACCGAAACCAAGCTCAAGGTCATGCGCACCCTCGGCGTGCCCTACACCGACGACGACATCGCCGGGGCCACCGCCTCGCTCAAGGGCAAGACCGAGATGGACGCCCTGGTGTCCTACCTGCAAGTGCTTGGCACTGCGATCAAGAGCAAGAGGTGAGCCATGGGTTTTGAACTCGATAGCGGCATGATCCGCGGGCTCGGGACCCTGGTGGTGATGATCGCCTTCGTCGGTCTATCGATCTGGGTGTTCAACTCAAAACGCAATCCCGAGTTTGCCCAGGCACGCCTGCTGCCCTTCGCCGACGACCCGATGCCGGGTGCGGCACCGGCCGGTAATACAACTGATGACGCTCAACCTCAAGAGCCTGCAACAAGGAGCATTCGGCCATGACCACCTTCTGGAGTACGTGGATCTGCGTACTGACCATCGGCAGCCTGATCGGCCTGACCTGGCTGCTGGTCGGCACCCGCAAGGGTGAAACCAAGGGCAGCGTGGACCAGACCATGGGCCACGCTTTCGATGGCATCGAGGAGTACGACAACCCCCTGCCGCAATGGTGGTTCCTGCTGTTCGCCGGGACCCTGGTGTTTTCCGTGGGCTACCTGATCCTCTACCCGGGCCTGGGCAACTGGAAAGGCATTCTGCCGGGCTATGAAGACGGCTGGACCCAGACCAAGGAATGGGAAAAGGAAATGGCCAAGGCGGATGTGAAATTTGGGCCGATCTTCGCCAAATTCGCAGCCATGCCCGTGGAAGAAGTGGCCAAGGACCCACAAGCACTGAAGATGGGCGGGCGCCTGTTCGCGTCCAACTGCTCGGTGTGCCACGGCTCTGACGCCAAGGGTGCCTTCGGCTTCCCCAACCTGGCGGACGACAACTGGCGGTGGGGCGGCAGCGCCGACACCATCAAGGCCACCATCATGGGCGGCCGCATGGCGGCCATGCCGGCCTGGGGTGAAGTGCTCAAGGAAGCAGGCGTGAAGAACGTAGCGGCTTATGTCCGTCACGAACTGGCCGGCCTGCCCCTGCCAGCGGACAGCGACGCCGACCTGGTGGCCGGGCAGCAAGCGTTCAGCACCACCTGCGTGGCCTGTCACGGCGCCGACGGCAAGGGCACTCAGATCATGGGCGCGCCCGACCTGACCCAGCCTGCCGGTTTCATCTACGGCACCAGCCTGGCGCAACTGCAGCAGACCATCCGCCACGGTCGCCAGGGCCATATGCCGGCGCAGAGCGAACTGCTCGGCAACGACAAGGTGCAACTGCTGGCCGCCTACGTGTACAGCCTCTCCCACCACAACAGCAACAAGCCACAAGCTGAAAGCGACCAGTAAAAGATCAACGGCAAGCTGCGAGATTTCACTTGCAGCTTGCCGCTTGAAGCTTTCCCTCCTGCCTCTTTGCGACCAAGTGTCGCACCCCTCTCCCCCACCGCCTTTGCACTGATCCGAATCAGGTCTAAGCTTGCCCCGAAGTGGACTGGCAATGACCGGTCACAGGCCATCGGTATCCTTGACGTTCGAAGCTTTCGCTCGATGACAGGCCGCAAAGGCTGGTTTATACCGGCTGTCGACTGGCTTACCACCTGTCAGCTGATCCGCGGACTTCCACACACCCGGTTACAACTGACCTGACACCCCAAGTTTTTTGTCCACTGCGACATTTTGTCCGAGGGCAATTTTTGTCCCTACTCGGCATAGGGAAAGGCCGCAGAATCAGGCATGGAACGCATTGACCCAGGTCATGGCGCGTTGCAATGACCCCCTGCTTTCTCCATACTTGCGGCCGATTTTTATCCCTAATAAAACACCCAAACCGTGGAACCTTAGAATGAGCACAGCAATCAGTCCGACTGCTTATAACTATAAGGTAGTCCGCCAGTTCGCCATCATGACGGTGGTCTGGGGGATCCTTGGCATGGGGCTCGGTGTCTTCATCGCCTCGCAACTGGTCTGGCCGGAGTTGAACTTCGATCTGCCATGGACGACCTTTGGACGCCTGCGCCCGCTGCACACCAACCTGGTGATCTTCGCCTTCGGTGGATGTGCATTGTTTGCCACCTCTTACTATGTCGTGCAGCGAACCTGCCAGACGCGACTGATTTCCGACAGCCTTGCGGCCTTCACCTTCTGGGGTTGGCAAGCGGTGATCGTCGGCGCGATCGTGACCCTGCCACTGGGTTACACCACCACCAAGGAATACGCCGAACTGGAATGGCCCCTGGCTATCCTGCTGGCGATCGTCTGGGTCACCTATGGCCTGGTGTTCTTTGGCACCATCACCAAGCGCAAGACCAAGCACATCTACGTCGGTAACTGGTTCTACGGTGCCTTCATCGTGGTGACCGCGATGCTGCACATCGTCAACCACGCCTCCCTGCCGGTCAGCTTCTTCAAGTCCTATTCGGCCTATGCCGGTGCGACTGACGCCATGATCCAGTGGTGGTACGGCCACAACGCCGTGGGCTTCTTCCTGACCACCGGTTTCCTGGGGATGATGTACTACTTCGTACCCAAGCAGGCCGAGCGTCCGATCTACTCCTATCGCCTGTCCATCGTGCACTTCTGGGCGCTGATCACCCTGTACATCTGGGCCGGTCCGCACCACCTGCACTACACCGCACTGCCGGATTGGGCCCAGTCCCTGGGCATGGCCATGTCGATCATCCTGCTGGCACCCAGCTGGGGCGGCATGATCAACGGCATGATGACCCTGTCGGGTGCCTGGCATAAGCTGCGCACCGACCCGATCCTGCGCTTCTTGGTGGTGTCCCTGGCGTTCTACGGCATGTCGACCTTCGAAGGTCCGATGATGGCGATCAAGACCGTCAACTCGCTCTCGCACTACACCGACTGGACCATCGGCCACGTACACGCCGGCGCTCTGGGCTGGGTAGCAATGATCTCCATCGGCGCCCTGTACCACCTGATCCCGAAAGTCTTCGGTCGTCAGCAGATGCACAGCACCGGCCTGATCAACACCCACTTCTGGCTGGCCACCATCGGTACCGTGCTCTACATCGCCTCGATGTGGGTCAACGGCATTACCCAGGGCCTGATGTGGCGTGCAATCAACGATGACGGCACCCTCACCTACTCCTTCGTCGAAGCGCTGCAAGCCAGTCACCCGGGCTTTATCGTCCGCGCTCTGGGCGGTGCGTTCTTCGCCGCCGGCATGCTGATCATGGCGTACAACGTGTTCCGCACCGTTCGCGCCTCGAACCCGGCTGAAGCTGAAGCCGCCGCTCAGATCGCTGTAGTTGGAGCTCACTGATGAAGCACGAAGTAGTCGAGAAGAACATTGGCCTACTGGCCTTCTTCATGGTCATCGCCGTCAGCATCGGCGGCCTGACCCAGATCGTCCCGCTGTTCTTCCAGGACGTTACCAACAAGCCGGTGGAGGGCATGAAGCCGCGCACAGCGTTGGAACTGGAAGGCCGCGACGTGTACATCGCCAACGGCTGTGTCGGCTGCCACTCGCAGATGATCCGTCCGTTCCGCGCTGAAACCGAACGCTATGGCCACTACTCGGTGGCCGGTGAAAGCGTCTGGGACCACCCGTTCCTGTGGGGTTCCAAGCGTACCGGCCCGGACCTGGCCCGTGTCGGCGGCCGCTACTCCGATGACTGGCAGCGTGCGCACTTGTACAACCCGCGCAACGTGGTCCCCGAGTCGAAGATGCCGGCTTATCCGTTCCTCGTAGAAAACAAGCTCGACGGCAAAGACACCGCGAAGAAAATGGAAGTCTTGCGCACACTCGGCGTCCCTTACACCGACGAAGACATCGCCGGCGCTCAGGATGCTGTGAAGGGCAAAACCGAAATGGACGCGCTGGTGGCCTATCTGCAAGGCCTGGGCACCATCATCAAAAGCAAACGGTGATCTAGATGGATATCGGGATGATTCGTGGCCTGGGCACCCTTGTTGTGATGGTGGCCTTCATCGGCTTGGCGCTCTGGGTGTTCAGCCCCAAGCGCAAGTCCGAGTTTGAAGACGCGACCTTGCTGCCGTTCGCGGATGATCCCGACGCCATCAAGCACGTCGAGCAAGCTTCTAGGAGTAACAAAGAATGACTACGTTCTGGAGTCTGTACGTCACAGTCCTCAGTCTGGGTACCATCTTCGCCCTGACCTGGCTGCTGCTGTCGACCCGCAAGGGCCAGCGCACCGAGCAGACCGACGAGACGGTCGGCCACTCCTTCGACGGGATCGAGGAGTACGACAACCCGCTGCCACAGTGGTGGTTCATGCTGTTTGTCGGCACCATCGTCTTCGCCCTGGGTTACCTGGTGCTGTACCCGGGCCTGGGCAACTGGAAAGGCGTCCTGCCGGGCTACAACTACCTCGATAACGAGAAGCAGACCCCGTTTGCCAACGGCCAGCCGGGCTGGACCGGTGTGCATGAGTGGGAAAAGGAAATGGCCAAGTCGGACGCCAAGTTCGGCCCGATCTTCGCCAAGTACGCCGCCATGCCGATCGAAGAAGTGGCCAAGGACCCGCAAGCCCTGAAAATGGGCGGTCGCCTGTTCGCGTCCAACTGCTCGGTCTGCCACGGTTCCGACGCCAAGGGCGCCTATGGCTTCCCTAACCTGACTGACGCCGACTGGCGTTGGGGCGGCGAGCCGGAAACCATCAAGGCCTCCATCATGGGCGGTCGCCACGCGGTGATGCCAGCCTGGGTGGACGTGATCAAGGAACAGGGCGTCAGTGACGTTGCCGCTTATGTCCTGACCAACCTCGACGGCCGCAAGTTGCCGGAAGGCATCAAGGCCGACCCGGTCAATGGTCAGAAGCTGTTCGCCGCCAACTGCGCGGTCTGCCACGGTCCGGAAGGCAAAGGCACACCAGCCATGGGCGCCCCGAACCTGACTCACCCGGCAGCCTTCATCTACGGCTCGAGCTTCGCCCAACTGCAGCAGACCATTCGTCATGGCCGTCAGGGCGTGATGCCTGCTCAGGAACAACTGCAAGGCAATGACAAGGTTCACCTGTTGGCGGCCTATGTCTACAGCCTGTCCCACGGCAACAAGCAGGCCGACGCCGAGTAAGACCGACGCCTGAAAGCAACACTCAACGGCCCCGCCAATGAAAATTGACGGGGCCGTTTTGTTTGCGCCTTGCATCGGCTGGTGCTCGACGGTGGATCACCCTTCCCGGCAACCCGGTAGCAACATTTCTAGAACAAGGAGGACTTTGAGGCCTGCGGAGTCCGCCTGATCATTCCCTGGAAGAATTGAACGGCGCCGCCTGCAAATAGGTCCATAATTCATAAGTCAATTGATTCAAGTCATTACACCATCAGTTGATTTCCCCCAACGCGACCAAAGGTCGCACCCTTGCGCTAGAGCTACAGGCGTATCATTGCGCCACTGCAACACCCCTTTTGACCCCGGCCGGCATGTACTGGCCGAGGCATTTTTCCACTGCCGTGGGATGCAATGATGAGCAACCAGATTCCCGTACAAGACGTTACCCCGCCTGCCAAAAACGCGACCAACAGCGTCGACCTCTACGCCTCCAGGGAAAAAATCTACACCCGCGCCTTCACTGGCCTGTTCCGCAATCTGCGCATGCTGGGCGGCGCCGGATTATTCCTGCTGTACTTCGGCACCGTGTGGCTCAACTGGGGTGGTCACCAGGCTGTCTGGTGGAACCTGCCGGAACGTAAATTCTTTATCTTTGGCGCCACGTTCTGGCCCCAGGACTTCATCCTGCTCTCGGGCCTGTTGATCATTGCCGCTTTCGGCCTGTTCTTCATCACCGTCTATGCCGGACGCGTCTGGTGCGGCTACACCTGCCCGCAGAGCGTCTGGACCTGGATTTTCATGTGGTGCGAGAAAGTCACCGAAGGCGACCGCAACCAGCGTATCAAGCTGGACAAGGCGCCCATGAGCACCAACAAGTTCCTGCGCAAACTCAGCAAGCACAGCCTCTGGCTGTTGATTGGCTTCGTCACCGGCATGACCTTCGTCGGCTACTTCTCGCCCATCCGCGAACTGGTCATCGAGTTCTTCACGGGCCAGGCCGATGGCTGGTCGTACTTCTGGGTCGGTTTCTTCACCCTGGCCACCTACGGCAACGCTGGTTGGCTGCGCGAGCAAGTGTGCATCTACATGTGCCCCTATGCGCGCTTCCAGAGCGTGATGTTCGACAAGGACACCCTGATCGTGTCCTACGATCCGCGCCGTGGCGAAAGCCGTGGCCCACGCAAGAAAGGCGCCGACTACAAGGCCCAGGGTCTGGGCGACTGCATCGATTGCACCATGTGCGTCCAGGTCTGCCCCACCGGCATCGATATCCGAGATGGCCTGCAGATCGAATGCATCGGCTGCGCCGCCTGTATCGACGCCTGCGACAGCATCATGGACAAAATGGAGTACCCACGCGGACTCATCAGCTACACCACCGAACACAACCTCTCCGGACAGAAAACCCATAAACTGCGTCCGCGCCTGATCGGTTACGCCCTGGTGTTGCTGGCCATGATCAGCCTGCTGGTCACCGCGTTCTTCATGCGCTCGCTGGTGGGCTTCGATGTCAGCAAGGACCGGGTGCTGTACCGCGAAAACTCAGAAGGCCGGATCGAAAACGTCTACAGCCTGAAGATCATGAACAAGGACCAGCGCGACCACACCTACGTGCTCGATGCCGCTGGCCTGCCGGACCTGAAGCTGCAAGGCAAGCGTGAGATCCACGTGGAGGCCGGCGATATCGTCAGCATGCCAGTGGAACTGTCCATCGCTCCAGAGCAACTGCCATCGACCACCAACGAGGTGAAGTTCATCCTCAAGGATGCCGACGATGACAGCGTCCACGTTGAAGCCAAGAGCCGGTTCATCGGCCCACAAATTCGTTAAGAGCCAAGAGAAGTGATCATGCCCGCAGCTACCACCACCAGCCCCTGGTACAAACACCTCTGGCCCTGGATCATCATTGGCATCCTCGCCTGCTCGGTGACCCTGACCCTGTCCATGGTGACCATTGCCGTGAACAACCCGGACAACCTGGTCAACGACAACTACTACGAGGCCGGCAAGGGCATCAACCGCTCCCTGGACCGTGAACTGCTGGCCCAGACCCTGAAGATGCGCGCCAACGTGCACCTCGACGAACTGACCGGCGAAGTGGAACTGCGCCTGAGCGGCAACAGCCAGCCCAAGACCCTGGAGCTGAACCTGATCTCGCCGACCCAGCCCGAGAAAGACCGCAAGATCGCCCTCACCCGCAGCGAAACCGAACAAGGTCGCTACATTGGCCAGCTGAGCGATCAGGTCGAAGGCCGGCGCTTCGTCGAGCTGCTGGGAGTCGAAGGCGACAAGACCTGGCGCATGTTCGAAGAGGAACAAGTCAGCCACGACAAGGACCTGCTGCTGGGCGATGAGCCGCTGCAAGGGGCGGAAGACCTGAACTGAACAACACCTGTCGTCCATCGCCGGCCCGCCGCCCTCCCCGTCACCCGGGTTGCAGGCGACTGGCCGGCGATGAGTTTTTTCCCGACCACAAAGACCGCCGATGACCACGCCACTGCCCTGCTACCACTGCGCCCTGCCGGTTCCCACTGGCAGCCGGTTCACCGCCGTCGTGCTCGGCGAGCCTCGGGAGTTCTGCTGCCCGGGCTGCCAGGCGGTGGCCGAAGCCATTGTTGCTGGCGGCCTGGAGCATTACTACAGCCACCGCAGTGAAGCCTCGGCCAACCCCGAAGCCTTGCCTGTGCAGTTGCTGGACGAATTGGCACTGTACGACCGCGCCGACGTGCAACAGCCCTTTGTCCGCCACGAAGGCGAGCTGGCGGAAACCACTCTGCTCATGGAAGGCATCAGTTGCGCCGCCTGTGGCTGGCTGATCGAAAAACACCTGCGCAGCCTGCCAGCAGTGGTCGAGGCCCGCCTCAACCTTTCCAACCACCGCCTGCATGTGCGCTGGGCCGATAGCCAACTGCCCCTGAGCCAGGTTCTCAGCGAACTGCGGCACATCGGCTACGCCGCCCACCCCTACCAGCCGGACCGCGCCTCCGAGCAACTGGCCAGCGAAAACCGCCTGGCCCTGCGCCAACTGGGGGTCGCCGGACTGCTGTGGTTCCAGGCCATGATGGCGACCATGGCCACCTGGCCGGAATTCAATATCGACCTGAGCCCGGAGTTGCACACCATCCTGCGCTGGGTCGCACTGTTCCTCACCACTCCCATCGTGTTCTACAGCTGCGCACCTTTCTTCAAGGGCGCCATGCGCGACTTGCGCACCCGTCACCTGACCATGGATGTCTCGGTGTCCCTGGCCATTGGCGGGGCCTACCTGGCGGGAATCTGGACCGCCATCAGCGGTGTCGGCGAACTGTACTTCGACGCTGTGGGCATGTTCGCGCTGTTCCTTCTCGCCGGCCGCTACCTGGAACGTCGGGCCCGGGAACGCACCGCGGCGGCCACAGCGCAGTTGGTCAACCTGTTGCCTGCCTCCTGCCTGCGCCTGGGCCAGGACGGCCAGAGTGAACGCATCCTGCTCACCGAACTGCGCCTGGGCGACCGGGTACTGGTGCATCCCGGCGCGGTGCTGCCGGCCGATGGCAAGATCCTCGACGGCCAGTCGAGCATCGACGAATCCCTGCTCACCGGCGAGTACCTGCCGCAACCACGCAGCCTGGGAGATAGCGTCACTGCCGGCACCCTGAACGTCGAAGGCGCGCTGACGGTGGAGGTTCAGGCCCTGGGCCAGGACACCCGGCTGTCCGCCATCGTCCGCCTGCTGGATCGGGCTCAGGCAGAGAAACCGCGGCTCGCGGAGGTCGCCGACCGCGCGGCCCAGTGGTTCCTGCTGTTTTCATTGATCGCTGCAGCGGCCATCGGCCTGCTGTGGTGGCAACTGGATGCCTCGCGCGCCTTCTGGATCGTCCTGGCCATGCTGGTTGCCACCTGCCCTTGCGCGCTGTCCCTGGCCACCCCAACGGCCCTGACCGCCGCCACCGGCACTCTGCACAAGCTCGGTCTGCTGTTGACCCGCGGCCATGTGCTCGAAGGCCTGAACCAGATCGACACGGTGATTTTCGACAAGACCGGCACCCTCACCGAAGGACGCCTGGCACTGCGCGCCATTCGCCCCTTGGGGCCGCTGTCCAGCGATGACTGCCTGAGCCTCGCGGCCGCCCTGGAGAACCGCTCCGAGCACCCTATTGCCCGGGCTTTTGGCCGTGCTCCAGTGGCGGCCGAAGAGGTCACCAGCAGCCCGGGGCTGGGCCTGGAAGGCCTGGTGGGCACACAGCGCTTGCGCATCGGCCAGCCGGCATTCGTCTGCGAACTCAGCGGTTGCCCGGTGCCCGCGATGCCCGATGAAGCCGGCCAGTGGCTGTTGTTGGGTGACAGCCAGGGCGCCCTCGCCTGGCTGGTGCTCGATGACCGGCTGCGCAGCGACGCCCCAGCCCTCCTGGCCGCTTGCAAGGCTCGCGGCTGGCATACCCTGCTACTGTCCGGGGACAGCTCACCGATGGTGGCCAGCGTCGCAGCCGAACTGCAGATCGACGAGGCCCGTGGTGGCCTGCGCCCGGATGACAAGCTGCAGGTACTGCAACAGCTGCATCAACAGGGCCGCAAAGTGCTGATGCTCGGCGACGGGGTCAACGATGTGCCGGTGCTGGCCGCCGCCGACATCAGCGTGGCCATGGGTTCGGCCACCGACCTGGCCAAGACCAGCGCCGATGCAGTGCTCCTGTCCAACCGCCTGGACGCACTGGTGCAGGCCTTCAGCCTGGCCCGCCGGACCCGCCGGGTAATCATCGAGAACCTGCTTTGGGCCGGGCTGTACAATGGCCTGATGCTGCCGTTCGCTGCCCTGGGCTGGATCACTCCGGTCTGGGCTGCAATCGGCATGTCCATCAGTTCCCTGACCGTGGTGCTCAATGCCCTGCGCCTGACCCGCATGCCGCGGTCAGCCGACAGCGCCGGCGCCCCCGAAACCCGCCTGTTGCCGGCCTGAGCCGCCGGGCCTGGAGTCCAGATGCCAGCTCTATATGTGATGATTCCGGCCGCCCTGCTGATCGTGGCCATCGCCATCTATATCTTCTTCTGGGCCGTCGACAGCGGTCAGTACGACGACCTCGACGGCCCGGCCCACAGCATCCTGTTCGACGATCAAGACCCTAGCCACACCGCAGCGGTGGACGAAGCCAAGGGCCAGCCAGGCAACGACGCCGAGCCGGTCAAGAAAGCGGAACCACCTCATGCTTGAGCTGGCTCCCCTATTGGTTTCGGCGGTGATCCTTGGCTTGCTGGGTGGAGGGCATTGCCTGGGCATGTGTGGCGGCCTGATGGGCGCTCTGACCCTGGCCATTCCCCAGGAGCAACGCAGCCGGCGTTTCCGCCTGCTACTGGCCTACAACCTGGGGCGCATCCTCAGTTATGCCCTGGCCGGCCTACTGCTGGGCCTGGCTGGCTGGGCCGTGGCCAGCAGCCCAGTGGCGCTGTTCATGCGGGTACTGGCTGGCTTGCTGTTGATCGCCATGGGTCTGTACCTGGCCGGCTGGTGGAGCGGCCTGACCCGCATCGAAGGCCTTGGACGGGGCCTGTGGCGGCATATCCAGCCTGTCGCCAACCGCCTGCTGCCAGTTTCCAGCCTGCCTCGTGCACTGCTCCTGGGTGCGCTCTGGGGCTGGCTGCCTTGCGGCTTGGTGTACAGCACCCTGCTGTGGTCGGCGAGCCAGGGCAACGCTCTGGACAGCGCTCTGCTGATGCTGGCATTCGGCCTCGGCACCTGGCCTGTGCTATTGGCCACGGGCCTCGCGGCAGAACGGGTCACCGCCCTGCTGCGCCGTCGCAGCGTGCGCATGGCCGGAGGGCTGCTGGTCATGCTGTTCGGCATCTGGACCCTGCCCGGTCCTCACCAGCACTGGCTGATGGGCCACTGATCCCAGGAAAGTGCCCGGCTACAGGGCTTGCACGCCCCGTCGGCGCTACCTCAGCGGCTCCCGAACACCCTTGATACAAATCAAGATGGCCGTAGCCCTAACCCCCTAGACTCGCGAACACTGCCAGCCTATCCGGGGGAATTCCCGCATGCTCGACGCCATTCGTTGGGACACAGATCTGATCCGCCGCTATGACCTGGCGGGACCACGCTACACCTCATACCCGACCGCGGTGCAATTCAACAGCCAGGTCGGCGCCTTCGATCTGCTGCACGCCCTGCGCGACAGCCGCAAGGCCCAGCGTCCGTTGTCGCTGTACGTGCACATCCCGTTCTGCGCCAACATCTGCTACTACTGCGCCTGCAACAAGGTCATCACCAAGGATCGCAGCCGCGCCCTGCCCTACCTGCAACGCCTGGAACAGGAGATGCAACTGATCGCCTGCCACCTGGCGCCCAACCAGCGGGTCGAGCAGTTGCACTTCGGCGGCGGCACCCCGACCTTTCTCAATCACGATGAGCTGCGCCAACTGATGGCGCTGCTGCGCAAGCACTTCAACCTGCTGGACGATGACTCCGGGGACTACGGTATCGAGATCGACCCCCGGGAAGCCGACTGGTCCACCATGGGCCTGCTGCGGGAGCTGGGCTTCAATCGGGTCAGCATTGGCCTGCAGGATCTGGACCCGGCGGTACAACGGGCGGTCAATCGCCTGCAGAGCCTGGAGGAAACACGGGCCGTGATCGAAGCGGCCCGCACCCTGCAATTTCGCTCCATCAACATCGACCTGATCTACGGCCTGCCCAAGCAGACACCAGAGCACTTCGCCCGCACCGTGGAAGAAGTGATCAGCCTGCAACCGGATCGCCTCTCAGTCTTCAACTATGCCCATCTGCCCGAGCGCTTCATGCCGCAACGGCGGATCAATGGCAATGAGCTGCCGGCTCCGGCAGAGAAACTGGAAATGCTGCAACGCACCATCGAGCAACTGACCGCAGCTGGTTATCGCTACATCGGCATGGACCATTTCGCCCTGCCCGATGACGAGTTGGCAATCGCCCAGGAGGAGTCGACCCTGCAACGCAACTTCCAGGGTTACACCACACATGGTCATTGCGACTTGATTGGGCTGGGAGTATCGGCCATCAGTCAGATCGGGGATCTCTACTGCCAGAACAGCAGTGACTTGACCCAGTATCAAAATGCTTTGGCGGGTGCACAACTGGCCACTAGTCGTGGCTTGGTATGCAACACCGACGACCGTCTGCGCCGTGAAGTTATTCAACAACTGATCTGCAACTTTAGTCTTAAGTTCGAAGATATAGAAAAGGCATTCAATATCGACTTTCGTGGCTACTTCAACGAACTATGGCCGGATCTGCAGGAGATGGCCGACGATGGCCTGATTCAACTCAGCGCCGAGGCGATTACCGTACTTCCAGCAGGACGCCTGTTGGTGCGCTCGGTGTGCATGATCTTCGATGCATACCTGGGCCAACAGAATCGCCAGCGTTTTTCCCGGGTGATCTAGGACTTCATGATCAGGGAAGCGGCCTTCATCACCTGCTCGGGGCTCAGACCTGCCTCTTTCATCGCCTTGGCCAGGGAGGCATTGGCGGTCAGCAAACCGCTGTTCAGGCTCGCCAGGGCAGACTGCAAGCTGCCAACCTTCGCCTTGGCCTCTTCAGGGCTCAGGTGTTTGTCGGCCATGACTGCCTGAAGCCGGGCAAGCTTTTCGGCAATCTGTTGTTGCAATTTTCTGATCATTTTGAGGAGTTGTTGAATATTTTCGGGCAGGCCGCTTTCCTCGATGTCACGGTCATCGCCCGCAGCACTGGAGGATTTCTGCAATCCAACACCCGACAGCGACACTTTGACGCCCTCTCCGATCACCGATTCAGCAACTAAAGGAGAGTTCCTTAGTTCATCGTCATCACTGCCTTTCGAGGTATCGGAAAGTAGCTGCAAGTTGTTGCTGCCATTAGTAATACCGCCAACAGAGGACATAGTTGCAGCTCTCCAAGTTAACTTTGTTAACTGGTTATCGACTCATAAAAGGAATGCTTTACGACTAACAATCAATACGGCACGGACTGGCCGGAACCTCCTCCCGTGAGTTACCCTTACGGCTTATGTGTGTTTTCCCACAAGGATTCTAGAATGTCCGAGCCAGTTAAACTGCGCGCTCATAACCAGGCCCATTGCAAGGATTGCAGCCTGGCCCCTCTGTGCCTGCCACTTTCCTTGAATTTGGAAGACATGGACGCGCTGGACGAAATCGTCAAACGTGGCCGCCCATTGAAAAAAGGCGAATTCCTGTTCCGTCAGGGTGACGGCTTCGACTCGGTGTACGCCGTGCGTTCAGGTGCCCTGAAAACCTTCAGCCTCAGTGACGGTGGCGAAGAACAGATCACCGGCTTCCACCTCCCCAGCGAGCTGGTGGGGCTGTCCGGCATGGATACCGAAAGCCATCCGGTTTCGGCACAAGCCCTGGAAACCACCTCGGTGTGCGAGATTCCCTTCGAACGCCTTGACGAACTGGCTCTGCAACTGCCGCAACTGCGCCGCCAGTTAATGCGGGTCATGAGCCGTGAAATCCGTGACGATCAGCAGATGATGCTGCTGCTGTCGAAAAAGACCGCAGACGAGCGCATCGCTACCTTCCTGGTCAACCTCTCCGCACGTTTCCGCGCACGGGGCTTCTCGGCCAACCAGTTCCGCTTGAGCATGTCGCGCAACGAAATTGGCAACTACCTGGGCCTGGCGGTGGAAACCGTATCCCGGGTGTTCACCCGTTTCCAGCAGAACGAACTGATTGCCGCTGAAGGCAAGGAAGTGCACATCCTCGATCCGATCCAGCTCTGCGCCCTGGCCGGCGGCTCGGTAGACGGCTGAACCACAGCACTTGCGACTGAGCCAAGCCGCTCGGTCGCGGGTATACTGGCGCGGCCTATTTGCCCGCCAGGACACCTGAAGATGGCCTTCGATTCCTTCGACATCAAATCCCTGATCCGCCCTGTCATCGACTTCCCGAAACCGGGCGTGATCTTCCGCGACATTACCCCTCTGTTCCAGTCTCCCAGGGCCTTGCGCCTGGTGGCCGACAGTTTCGCCCAGCGTTATGTCGAAGAAGACTTCAGCCACATCGGTGCCATGGATGCCCGGGGCTTCCTGATCGGCTCGATCATCGCCTACCAACTGAATAAGCCGCTGATCCTGTTTCGCAAACAGGGCAAGCTGCCTGCGGACGTGCTCGCCGAGGGCTATCAGACCGAATACGGCGAAGCCTTTCTCGAAGTCCACGCCGACAGTCTGTGCGAAGGCGATTCAGTACTGATGTTCGATGACCTGATCGCCACCGGCGGTACCCTGATCGCCGCGGCCAATCTGGTACGGCGCATGGGGGCGAAGATCTACGAGGCCGCCGCCATCATCGACCTGCCGGAGCTGGGCGGCTCGCAGAAACTGGAAGACATGGGCATCCCAACCTTCTGCCTGACGCAGTTCTCGCTGACTGAGCGCTAGGATCCACCCGCGTATTCACCAGCAAGCAGGTTTCTACAGGCCCATCTGCTTGCTGATGATTTCGTTCATCACCTCGCGAGTGCCGCCGCCGATCGAGAGAATACGGTTGTCGCGATACAGGCGCTCCACCAGGCTCTCGCGCATGTAGCCCATGCCACCGAGTATCTGCACCGCATCATGGGTAATACGGTCGGCGGTATCGGTGGCAACGTTCTTGGCCATGGAAATCTCCTTGATCACACTCTTGCCGGCGGCCATCTTCGCCGCCTGGCGATAGGTGAACTCCCGCGAGACTTCCAGAGCCGTAGCCATCTCCGCCAGACGATGCTTGAGCACCTGGAACTTGCCGATGGGCTTGCCGAACGCCTCGCGCTCGCGGGCCCACTTCAGGCTTTCCTCCAGGGCCATCTGCGCCGTCATGTTGGCCATCAGCGCCAGGGCCAGGCGTTCGCTCTGGAAATTGCCCATGATGCAGGCAAAGCCCATGTTCTCGGCACCGATCAGGTTGCCCACCGGTATCCGGCAATCGTCAAAGAACAGCTCGGCAGTGTCCGAGGCCCACCAGCCCATCTTTTTCAGCTGTCGCCCCACGGTGAAGCCCGGCGTGCCCTTTTCGATCAGCAGCAAGCTGATGCCGCCGTAACCGGGCTCACCGGTACGCACCGCAACGGTGTAGAAGTCGGCGCGTACGCCGCTGGTGATAAAGGTCTTGCTGCCGCTGACCCGATAATGATCGCCGTCACGCACGGCGCGGGTTTGCAGGTTGGCCACGTCAGAGCCGCCACTGGGCTCCGTCACCGCCAGAGCGCAGATTTTCTCGCCGCACAGCACTTGGGGAGCCACTCGCTCCCGCACTTCGGGTCGAGCCCATTTGACGATGGGCGGCAGGCCGATATCCAGGGAGCCCAGCCCTGCCACCAGGCCGCCGGAACCACTGCGCATCAGCTCTTCACTGGCGGCGATCTTGGCGAACAGGTCACCTTCGTGGCTGCCCCCCAGGGCTTCGGGATAACCGATCCCCAGAATCCCTGCCGCACCGGCCTTGAGATACAGCTCGCGGGGGAAGCTTTCAGCCTCCTCCCACTGATCGATCTCGGGGAGAATTTCCCGTTCGACGAAACGTCGCACGCTGTCACGGACCAACTGGTGGCTGAGGTCGAAGTATTCCTGGCAGGCAGACATCGGCAAGCTCCTCTGAAGGGTCGAGGGAACTTACCAAGCGCTTGCTTGGTTTTCAAGAAAATGTGTGGCGGGTCTTTCGCCGGCAAGCCGGCTCCTACCGCGTTAAAGCGCTATGGGTTTGCGACCGGCGAAGGAATGGGCCAGGGTGCCGCCGTCCACCAGCTCCAGCTCGCCACCCAGAGGCACGCCGTGGGCGATACGCGAAGTGATCAGGCCTTTGTTGGTCAGCAGTTGGGCGATGTAGTGCGCAGTAGCCTCGCCTTCCACGGTTGGGTTGGTGGCCAGGATCACTTCGCTGAAGCTGCCTTGCTCCTCGATCCGTGCCAGCAACTGCGGAATACCGATCGCTTCGGGCCCTAGACCGTCCAGCGGTGACAAGTGCCCCTTGAGCACGAAGTATCGACCGCGATAGCCGGTCTGTTCCACCGCGTACACATCCATCGGTCCTTCCACCACGCAGAGCAAGCTGTCGTCGCGACGCGGGTCGGCACACTGCGGGCACAGCTCGTCTTCAGTCAGAGTCCGGCATTGACGGCAATGCCCCACCCCTTCCATGGCCTGGCTCAGGGCCTGGGCTAGGCGCAAACCACCACTGCGATCACGTTCAAGCAGCTGCAAGGCCATGCGCTGGGCGGTTTTCTGACCCACGCCCGGCAAGGTGCGCAGGGCATCGATCAGTTGGCGAATCAGGGGGCTGAAGCTCATGGGCAAAGGTCCGACAAAACGACGAGACGCGGTTTATACCCGCGCCTCAGGGTAGCGTCAAATACTCGCGTGCGCGGCAACCTTGACCACCAGCTTGCCGAAGTTGCGCCCCTCCAGCAGGCCGATGAAGGCTTCAGGCGCCTGCTCCAGGCCTTCGACCACATCTTCCTTGAACTTGACCTTGCCTTCGCGCACCCAGGGCGCCATGGCCTTGATGAATTCTGGATGCCGGTCACCATAGTCGTCGAAGACGATAAAGCCCTGGATCCGCACCCGCTTGGTCAACAAGGCGCGCTGCAACAGCGGCAGACGGTCCGGGCCTGGCGGCAGTTCCTGAGCATTGTACTGAGCGATCAACCCGCACAGGGGAATGCGCGCCTTGGGATTGAGCAAGGGCAGCACGGCATCGAACACCTTGCCACCGACGTTCTCGAAATAGATGTCCACGCCCTTGAAGCAGGCCTGGGCCAGCTCAGCGGCAAAATCGGCGCTCTTGTGATCGATGCAGGCGTCGAAACCCAGTTCCTCGACCACGTAGCGGCACTTGTCCGCGCCACCGGCCACACCCACCACCCGCAGCCCCTTGAGTTTGGCCACCTGCCCTACCACCGAGCCCACAGCGCCGGACGCCGCAGCCACCACCAGGGTTTCCCCGGCCTTGGGCTGACCGATGTCCATCAGCCCCATGTAGGCAGTCATCCCGGGCATGCCCAGCACGCCCAAGGCCATGGAGGGGCTGGGTAGGCCGGAAGGTACCGGAATCAGGTTACGACCATCACTGATGCAGTGGCTCTGCCAGCCAGTGGCCCCCACGACCAGATCGCCTTCCTGGAACTTCGGATTCAGCGAACGCTCGACCCGACTCACCGCGCCACCGGTCATGACTTCATTGATTTCCACCGGTGCGGCGTAGGACGGCGCGTCACTCATGCGGCCGCGCATGTAGGGGTCCAGGGACAGGTAGAGGGTCTGCAGCAGGACTTGGCCGTCCGCCAGCTCCGGCAAGGCGACCCGCTCCAGACGGAAGTTCTCAGGGACCGGTGCACCCTGGGGACGAGAGACCAGCACCACACGCTGGTTGAGGGTCAATGTTTGCGACATCACAGACACTCCTGTATCGAGGGTTGGATAGGACTGTATAGGGTGCAGACCCCGCGAGGGCCGTGGCGTTCGATGTTTCTACAGACGGATCGGCGGCGGCCTTCGCCCGCAATCCAGCTCCCACGAACAGCACAGTGCTTATCGACAGGATAAAAAAAGCCAGGCTCAAGGCCTGGCTTTTTGCGTCCATCCGAAGCGCCTGGGCGACTCAGAACGGCAGTTTCATGCCTGGAGGCAGTTGCATGCCGGCAGTCATGCCGGACATTTTTTCCTGGCTGTTGGACTCGATCTTGCGCACGGCATCATTGACCGCAGCGGCAAACAGGTCTTCCAGCACTTCACGGTCATCTTCGCTGACGCCTTCCAGCAGGCTCGGGTCGATGCTCACACGCTTGATGTCGTGACGACCGGTCATGACCACAGTGACCATGTCGCCGCCAGCCTTGCCGGTGACTTCAGCGTTGGCCAGTTCTTCCTGCATCTTGGCCATTTTTTCTTGCATTTGCTGTGCCTGCTTCATCAGGCCGGCCATGCCACCTTTCATCATGGGAATTACCTCAAAGTACGGGGATTGAAACAGCGCCCGACCCAGGGTCCGGCGCCCTTTAAGTGATCAACCCTGAGCGGCCAGGGCCTCGACAGGTTCAATAGTATCCTGGCGCACCACGGCGCCGAACTCCTGGACCATCTGCTGGATGAACGGATCGCCGTGGATCGAGTCCTCCGCCTCGCGCTGACGGTCGGCCCGACGCCTCGAAGCGGCCTGGGCCGGGGTTTCCTGCTCGGGCTTGATCAGCTCGATGGTCAGGGTCAGGGTACGTCCGTGGTACTGGTTCAGCGCGTCATTGAGCCGGCGCTGCTGAGTGGCGTTGAACAGTGCGCTGTGGGCCGGGTCCAGGTGCAACAGCCAGTTGTCACCCTCTACGGCCATCAGGGTGCAGTTGGCGGCGATGCTGCCGGTCATGCCGGAGATCGGCAGTTTCGGGAACAGTTGCAGCCACTCCAAGGCCAAGCCGGTGGCCGGCTTGGCAGCAGGTTCCGGCTCGGGCTCCGGGGCCGGATCGGCGGCGTGCTCGCTGGCCAGCTCGTCCAGGTAGCTGTAGGCCGAATCCATGTCCGGCTCGATGTAGTCCTCGTCCAGGGGCGGCTCGTCGTCCAGATCAATGCCCGGGGTGGCAGCGTCGACCTCGGCCACGCTCGGCTCGGGCACAGGCGCACTGACCCACTCCGGCGCATCCGGCACCACGCTGTCGGGCGTTGGAGTTGGCATTGGCGTCAGCTCGGGCTGTTCGGCCACCACGTCCAGCACCGGTTCAACAGCTGGTTGCTGCTCGATCTGCGGCGCTACCGGATCGTTCCAAGGCAGGTCGACCACCTCCTCGGCGGCCACCGGCCCAGGCTCGACGTCAACCGCTTCGACGGCAAGCGCTTCGGCAACCGGCGGCGCGACAGGTACAGGCGCGACCGGCGGAGCTGGAATCGGAGCCGGAGCGGCAGCCGGTGCGACCGGCGCGCTAGCAATAGGAGTAATGGGAGCCACAGGCACAGCAGGTGCTGGTACCGCCACGGCTTGGGCGGAATCAACTGTGGCCTGGCTGATCCCCACTGGCTTTAGCGACTGTCTCGGCGCATCCGCGGTGTCCGCCGGGCGGAAGGCCAGCATCCGCAGCAAGACCATTTCGAAACCCCCTCGCGGGTCCGGCGCCAACGGCAGGTCGCGACGGCCGATCAGGCCCATCTGGTAATAAAACTGTACGTCTTCGGCCGGCAGTGCCTGGGCCAGAGCCAGTACCCGGTCACGATCGCCATGACCGTTGTCGACCCCTTCGGGCAACGCCTGGGCAATCGCGACCCGGTGCAGCACGTTGAGAATTTCCGAGAGCACGCCGTTCCAGTCCGGGCCCTGCTCCGCCAGATGGCGCACAGCCTCCAGCAACGCCTTGGCGTCACCATTAATCAGGGCATGGAGAACGTCATAGACCTGGCCGTGATCGAGGGTGCCGAGCATCGCTCGCACGTCGGCGGCCATGACCTTGCCTTCACCGAAGGCGATGGCCTGATCGGTCAGGCTCATGGCGTCACGCATCGAGCCGTCGGCGGCGCGGCCCAGCAGCCACAATGCGTCGTCTTCGAACGGCACGTTCTCTACACCCAGCACATGGCTCAGGTGCTCGACCACCCGTTCGGGGGTCATGTTCTTCAGGGAGAACTGCAGGCAACGGGACAAAATGGTCGCCGGCAGCTTCTGCGGGTCGGTGGTTGCGAGGATGAACTTGACGTAGGGTGGCGGCTCTTCAAGGGTCTTGAGCAAGGCGTTGAACGAGTGACTGGAAAGCATGTGCACTTCGTCGATCAGGTAGACCTTGAAGCGTCCGCGGCTCGGCGCGTATTGCACGTTATCCAGCAGCTCACGAGTGTCCTCGACCTTGGTCCGGCTCGCGGCGTCGATCTCGATCAGGTCGACGAAGCGTCCTTCGTCGATCTCGCAGCACACCGAACAGGTGCCGCACGGCGTGGAAGTGATGCCTGTTTCACAATTCAGACATTTGGCAATGATCCGCGCGATGGTGGTCTTGCCCACCCCGCGGGTGCCGGTAAACAGATAGGCGTGGTGCAGCCGCTGGCTGTCCAAGGCATTGATCAGAGCCTTGAGCACATGGGTCTGGCCGACCATTTCGCGGAACGAGCGCGGACGCCATTTACGTGCAAGAACCTGATAACTCATCGAAAACCGTCGCAACTGGAAAGCGGAAGCCGGTAATGCTAGCGGAGCAAGGGCGAAATTGCATCCGGCGCGCTCGTCTAATCTGTCTAAGCTGCATTTCGCAAAGGATTGCTCGGTCGTTAGAACCGTGGGAGACCGTATGCATTTGACCTGGGGCGCCCTGCTACTCTTGAGCACCAGCCTGGAAGCCGCCGAAGCGCCTTTACGCTTTGTCATCGCCGACAGCTGGGCCATGCCGACCATCGAGGTCGATGGCGAGCAACCCACCGCCGGCATCCTTTACGACACCATGAACAGCCTCGCCCGGCATATGGGCACCCGTGCCGAGTTCCACGTCCTGGCCCGCGCCCGGGTGCAGAACGCCATGGCCCAGGGCGAAGTCGACGTGCGCTGCTTCGCCGCACAAGCCTGGCTGCCGAACCTGTCCGGGGATTACCTGTGGAGCGTGCCGCTGTTCGTGCAACGCAACCTGCTGGTCAGTAACCGCTACCATCATGAGCCGATCAACCCGCAGCAGTTGCCCACTCAGCACATCGGCACCGTACTGAGCTACACCTACACCTCGCTGCAACCCCTGTTCGAGAGCGCCCAGCTGATTCGTGACGATGCCCGCAACGAGGAGCAAGTCCTGCAAAAGCTCCAGGTAGGACGCTACCAGTACGCTATCGCCAGCCAGTGGACCCTGGACTGGTTCAACAAGACCCAGTCCTCCGGCAAACCCTTGCACCGCGTCGCGCTGCTGCAGGAGCAAGCTGTGGGCTGCTACGTGCGCAATGACCCGGCAGTGCCGGCCCAGCGAATTCTGCGGACCCTGCTGAAGATGAAGATGTCCGGCGAGATCGATGCCATCGTCCAGCGCTACGTCGACCCGCAGACCGGCGCTCAGGCCTCCGACACCGTGTCGCCCTGAAGCGTGCCGCACCGCCACGGCAGCGGTGGCTCAAAATTGCTTACCCACTCCAGCACGGCGTCAGCGGGCATGGGCGCAGCAATGAACTCACCCTGGGCCACCTCACATCCGAGGGCCATCAATCGCTCGCCATGGGCCAGGCTTTCCAGGCCCTCGGCCACAACTTGGCGGCCAAACGCCCGGGCCAGCCCGACCAGAGCCTGAATCAGGGCCTGGTCATCCTGGTCGTGAAGCATGTCGCGGACAAACAATCGATCGATCTTGATGGTCTGGGTACGCAGACGTTTGAGGTAGCTCAGGGACGAATGCCCAGTGCCGAAGTCCCCCAGGGAAAACTGCACACCAAAGCCCTGGCAGGCATCGAGGCAATCGCTGACTCGCTGGATATTGTCGATGGCCACCGACTCGACGATCTCCAGATCCAGCAAGACGGGTGACACATCCGGGTAGCGATCGAGCATCCCCTTGAGCCGCTCGACAAAATCCGTGCGCTGGAAATGCCGGGCCGCGACGTTCAGGCTCACCGGCCAGACATGGCCCGCCGCCTGCCAGCGTTGCAGCTGACTCATCACCTGATCGATGACCCACTCGCCGATATCGACGATGAGGTCGGTCTCTTCCACCTGAGGCAGGAAATCCTGGGAACCCAGCATCCCGCGCTGCGGGTGCTGCCAGCGCAACATGGCTTCAAACCCCACCACCGCGCCGCTGCGCATGTTGACCTTTGGCTGGAAATACAGCTGCAGCTCGCCGCTGTTAAGCGCCTGGCGCACGTGCTCCACCGTCTGGTAGGTGACCATCACTTCACGATCACGCAGGACATCGAACAGGTGGAAGCGATTGCGTCCGCTTTGCTTGGCCACGTACATCGCCTGGTCGGCGTGGCGCAGCAAGGTATCGGCATCATGGTTATCGGTAGGAAACAGGGTCACCCCAATGCTGGCAAACACATTGATGTCCTTGCCCTGGATCGAATACGGCTGGGAAATGGTCGCCAACACCCGCTGCAGTGCCGCCCGCAGCTCCAGCATGTCCCTGACGTAACGCAGGATCAGCACGAACTCGTCTCCGGCCAGGCGTGCCACCACATCTTCGCCCCTGATGATCGAACGCAGGCGCGCAGCCACCTCCACCAGCAGCAGGTCACCACAGGCGTGACCGTAGCCATCATTGACCGCCTTGAAACCGTCCAGATCGAGCATGCATACCGCCAGGGGAATATTCTCCTGGCGGGAGAAGTCCAGCGCCTGGTGCAACAGATCGGAAAGGAAGGCCCGATTGGGCAGACCAGTGAGCACGTCATGCCCAACCCGCCATTGCAGCGAATGCAGCAACTGGCGCTTCTCGCTGACATCGAAGCGGATCGATACATAGCGCATCACCTTGCCGGAGCGCTGATCCACCAGGGGCACCATGGTGCTGTCGACCCAATACAGGCTGCCGTCCTTGGCACGGTTGCAGATCTCACCTTTCCACACCCGCCCCTGGATGATGGTCTGCCACAGCTCGGTAAAGAACTCCGGTGGATGCAGCCCCGAACTGAGCATCCGGTGGTTGGCTCCGATCAGCTCTTCACGGCTGTAGCCCGAGATCTGGCAGAACAGGTCGTTGACATAGGTGATGCAACCGCCGAGATCTGTCTCGGAGAAAATGGCGGCGGCATCGACGGCCCTGCGGTATTTCTCATCCATGAGTCGAACTCACTGTCGCTAGCGGTTGAACCGCTCGACCAAGGCACGCAGCCCGGAAGAGATGTTTTCCAGCTCCGCGCCGCGAACGACTCCGGCGCTGGCATTCTCGGCAGTGCGCTGCACCGTGGCGGCGACACTGTTGATCTGTTCGGACACCGATTCCGCTACATGGGACTGCTCCTGGGACGCCGCAGCCATCTGCTGACTCATGTCGGTGATACGCTCCACCGCGGCGCCTATGCCCTGCAAGGCTTGCTGCGCCTGCAAGACCTGCTGCACCCCTTGCTCGGCTTCCTCGATGCCCAGGCTGGCGATCTGCACCGCCTCATCGGCACCGGCCCGCAGGCTCTGGATGATGCCCTGGATCTGCTGGGTGGACTCACGTGTCTTACCGGCCAGGGCGCGCACCTCATCGGCCACCACGGCAAACCCGCGCCCCTGCTCTCCGGCCCGAGCGGCTTCGATGGCTGCGTTCAAGGCCAGCAGGTTGGTCTGGTCGGCAATCGCCTGGATCATGCTCGCTGCCACCATGATGTCCTGGGTCTGCCCGGCCAGGTCACCCACCGCCTGATTGATCTGGGTAACAGTGCGGGCCAGCAACTGGATGGCGTCACGGGAAGTGCCCGCCACCTGGCTGCCTTGCTGGGCCAGCAGGTTGGCAGTGTGAGCCTCACTGGCGGTGTGCTGTACGTGTTCCGCAACCTCGGTGATCGAAGCGGCCATCTGGGTCATGGCAGCGGCCGTCATGTCGGTCTCCGCTCGCTGCTCCAGCAGCGCCGACTCAGTGCGGCTGGACAACTGACTGGAGTCGGCCGCCGCCGTAGCCATCTGTCGAGCCAGATCGCTGAGTCGGGTCAAGGCGGTTTTCAGCCGCGCCTCTTCACTGGCCAGGATCAGTTGCAACTGCGCCGCCGGCCCCAGCGCGTCGCTGTAAGCCAGGGCACAGATCGGATCGGCAAAGGTGTTTGGAGTGCTACGGACAATCTGCTTGAGCTGCTGCCCCAAACGGCGCTGGGCCATCAGCCCGACCCCCACGAACCCCGTGACCGTCAGCCCCTGGGCCAGCAACGTCGGCAACCAGGTGAATGCCGCCAGGCAACCCACCGCTACCGCTACCGGCAACAGCAATGGCCTGGCTGCTGCCTCCAGGTGCCGCCAGGCCGAGACCGGTGCCTTGTCAGCACGCAGTCGCGCATAGAGGATTTCAGCGCGGTTCACTTGCTCCCGGGTCGGCTTGACCCGCACCGACTCATACCCCACCAGTCGACCCTCTTCGAGGATGGGCGTGACATAGGCGCTGACCCAGTAGAAATTGCCGTTTTTGCAGCGGTTCTTCACCACGCCCATCCAGCTCTGCCCTGCCTTGAGATACCCCCACATCGACTCGAACACCGCCGCCGGCATATCCGGGTGACGCACCAGGTTATGGGTGCTACCAATCAGCTCGGCCTGGCTGAAACCACTCATCGCGGCGAATTCGGCATTGCAGTAGGTGATGTGGCTGTTGGTATCGGTGGCGGATATGAGCCGCTGCTGGTCGGGAAAGGTCTGCTCAACAGAGGTGACCGGCAAATTGAGACGCACTTTAGAACTCCATAGACAGCCTGCGATCAACAGCACCGGGAAGCCGGCAACAGGTTGATTCGAAATGTACTTTCCTGGCGGTACGACTCAATCGAAAGGATCGCCCTGATTGCAGCCGTACAGCGGTTTGCGCGGCAGTTGACCGTCGATTCGACGAAGATCAACTAGGATCAGATAAGGCGTCAGGTGGGGGACGGCGGACGGTGCGTTGGCGGGATTTACGAGACGGTCGAGCCTCTGCCAAGTCCTCGGTTTAGGTGAACAAGGGAAATGCAATGATTTCTTGTTTCATAAACCTGCCCTCTGAAACTAGATCACCAAATACCTGTCCGAAGCGCCGATTCTACGAAATGCATCACATTTTGCAAAGCAAGGTGATGAATCATGGTGTTGTCTAATGCCAATATTTATCGTTAAGTTCTTGATTCTAAATGGGAATTGAGCGATGCAAATTTCAAGTTTGGGTGCAGCCATCAAGCGTTATCGAAAGGTAGCGGGGCTTACTCAGGCTGAACTAGGTGAAAAAACCGGTTTTGACCCAAAAACCATCAGCCGCTTCGAAACCGGCACCTACACCCCCAGCGTTGAAGCTCTATTTCTGCTAGCCGAAGTACTGGGAGTGAAGCTGAAAGCCTTCTTCGCCGATCTGGGCGACGAAGAGGAACAGCGGGCTTATTTGTTCGGTGTCATTCACAAAGCCACCCCGAAGGATCTGGGAAAGCTGATAGCAGCGGTAGACCAGGCCTTGTCCAAGCCTTGAGCCCCGCAACAAATCAACGAGAAGAGGCACGCTTATCACCCCTGATAAGTTGGCCTCTTTTTTAATCCACGACTCCTGACAGGAACTGACAGACCCAGCCCATAAGCTTGTGCCCACAGCACAGCCCAAAGGCCCCTGGAGTCGTCATGATCAGTAACACCTACTTCCTGCTTTATGTGGACAGCCCGCCCCTCAGTGCAGAGTTCTACAGCCGCCTGCTGGACAAACAGCCGGTGGAATCATCCCCATCCTTCGCCCTGTTCATCCTCGACTCGGGGATCAAGCTCGGCCTCTGGTCCCGGCACACGGTTGAACCGAGCGCCCAATCAACCGGTGGTGGCGGCGAACTGGGCTGGGCCGTGGACAGTCGAGAAGCCGTGGACGAATTGCATCGCCACTGGCAAGCGCTGGACATGACCATCGCCCAGCCCCCCACCCAGATGGACTTCGGCTACACCCTGCTCGCCCTTGATCCGGACGGACATCGCTTGCGCGTGCTCTATCTCACTGTCGACTGAATCCATGCCCCAACAGAGGCGCTATACCAGCGCCTTCCCCGCCAGCGCTGAGAGATTACTAGAAACACCTCATTGAGCCCTCCAACACTCATCGCTATCCTCCCCTCCGACTTGTCACAATTTGTAAGGGAATACGATGAAGTACCTGCGCCTCCTCATGGCAATGGCCGTCCTCTGCGCCACGCCCCTCCTTGCCTTTGCCGCCGCGCCGAACGAGAGCAAGGACGCCGAACCCCAGACCGCCGAACAGTTTCTCGCCTCACTCTCCCCACGCCACGGCAACGTCAAGCTGCCCGGTGATATCGCCAGCCTCGACCTGAGCCAGGAGTTCTACTACCTCAACCCCAAGGACACCGAGAAGCTGCTGACCGAGGGCTGGGGCAACCCACCCGGCTTCACCACCCTGGGCATGATTGTGCCCAGCGCAGTCAGCCCGCTGTCCGCCGAAGGCTGGGGCGTGATCATCAGCTACAAGAATGACGGCCACATTTCCGATGACGACGCGGCGAAAATCGATTATCAGGACCTGCTCAAGCAAATGCAGGAAGCGGACGAGGAAGACAATAAGCAACGCAAGGAACAGGGCTACGGCGCTATCCACCTGCTGGGCTGGGCCGAACAGCCAAGCTACGACGCGCAATCCCACAAAATGTACTGGGCCCGCGAACTCAAGGCTGAAGGCGCCGAGAGCCACACCCTGAACTACAGCATCCGCGTACTGGGGCGCGAAGGCGTGCTGGAACTCAACGCGGTCGCCTCCATGGACGACCTGGCAACTATCAAGCGCGAAATTCCCAAGGTCCTGGCCTTCACCAACTTCACCGATGGCAACCGCTACGCCGACTACAACCCCAGCACCGACAAACTGGCATCCTATGGCCTGGCCGCCCTGGTGGCCGGAGGCCTGGCCAGCAAGGCTGGCTTGTTCGCCAAGCTGGGGGTACTGCTCCTGGCCGGCAAGAAGTTCATTGTCATCGGCGTGCTCGCACTTGCCGCGTTCGCCGGCCGGCTGTTCAAGAAAAAAGGCTGACTGCAAGGTGCGACGCCCCCGCATGATGAGGGGGCGTTGCAGCTTATCAACCACCCTGTTTTACCTGCACATCTCGCTCCTTCGCCGGCAAGGCCCGCAGCCGCCAACGCCCTTCCAGTTGCATGGCCATCACACTGCCCAGCACCACGGCAGCCCCCAGCACCACAGAAGATTGCACCCGCTCTCCCAGGACCATCGCAGCCAGCAGCATTGCCGTCGGTGGAATCAGATACATAGCGATCGACGCCCGACTGACCTCCACCCGCTCCAATACGTAAGCCCAGGCCAGATAGGCCAAAGCACTGGGAAACAACCCCAGCAACAGCACCGCCAGATTCACCCGCCACGACGCCTGTGCCACCGCCTCGGGCAACCCGGGTGCGTACACCGACAACAGCAACGTACCGCCCCAAACCATGTAGCACACCGTGGTCAACACGCCGTAGTGCCCGGAAAAGCGCCGTTGCAAAACGAAGTACAACCCCCAGGAAAAAGCCGCCAACAACACCAGCAATCCGCGCGGTTCGACCGAGCCCAACCCCTTGTCAGCCGCCACCACCAGCACCGCTCCAAGCAAACCCACCCCCACGCAGCCCCAGCGCCAACCACTGACCGGCTCCTTGAGCCAGAAAAAGGCGATCAGCGTGCTGAAGATCGGCGCCGACTGCGCCAGCACGCTCGACGCGCCGGCACTCAAGCCCTGCTGACCATAATTGAGGCTGACGTGATGCAGGGTGATGGCAAAGAACCCCAGCACCAGCAGCCAAGGCAGATCACGCCAGCGCGGCAGGGATATTTTCAACGCCACTGCCATTGCCGCCATGAACAGCGAAGCGATCAGGAAGCGCAGCAGCGCCAGATGCCCCGGACTGTAGCCCTCAAGGCCAATATGGATACCCACCGGTGAATAGGCCCAGCACAGAATGACCGCAGCGGTAGCCAGCAATAACTTGAACCCAGGTAAGCGCTTCACGGTACAGGCATCCAGACAATAAGAAGAAACGCAGTCTCTCGCCCCCCATAACTCACCACAACTAACCGATACTAAGGCCACACCTCACTGGAAATGAGCAATGGAACTGACCCAACTGAAGATGGTGAAAGCCGTGGCCCGCTCCGGCAGCATTGCCCGCGCAGCCGAGCAATTGCATTGCGTGCCCTCCAACATCACCAACCGCCTCAAGCAGCTGGAGAACGAGCTCGGGACCCCGCTGTTTACCCGGGTCGGGCGCGGGCTGAAGATCAGCCCGGCCGGGGAAATATTCCTCGGCTACAGCGAGCGAATCCTGGCTCTGGTCGACGAAGCCAAACGCGCCGTGGACAGCCAGGCGGAGCCCAGCGGATTGCTGCGCCTGGGCTCGATCGAGTCCTGCGCTGGCGGCCGCCTGCCACCGCTACTGGCGCAATACCACCGACGCTACCCCAAAGTGAACGTGGAACTGGTAACCGGCACCTGGTCGCAACTCTTTGAAGAACTGCAACACCAGCGTATCGACGGCGCCCTGGTGGCCATCGATACCTTGCCGCCCAAGCTTCAGCAAACCGTGCTCTACCACGAGCCACTGGTGCTGATTTCCAGTGCAGGCACCGCCCCCATCCGCAGCGCCAGCGATTTGCAGGGGCAGAATCTGTTCATGTGGCCACCGGGCTGCCCCTATCGCCGCGCCCTGGAAACCTGGCTGGCCAGGCACGGCCTAAACCTGCCCATTACCGGGTATGCCAGCTGGGGCACCATTATCGGCTGCGTCAGTGTCGGTGCCGGCGTCTCGCTGATACCGGAAGGTGTGCTGGAGCGCTATTCACAATCGGCGACCCTGAACGTGCAGCGTTTCAGCGACCTGCTGCCGGTGGACAACCGCTTTGTCTGGCACCAGGACGTGAAGCGCCACAGTGCACGGGATGCGTTTGCCCAGTTGTTGCGGGAACAGCTGGGAGCATGACGCCCTTTCCCGGCAAGCCGGCGAGCGTTTCGGCACAATGCACGAGCGCCCCAGCACAACAGTGGACGCTGCCTGCCAATAGACTCGTCTTTCATCACCATCACCCAGACGAGCCCCTCATGAAAAACCGACTTTTACTCAGCGTGCTTTCCTTGGGTCTGAGCCTTGGCGCCCAAGCCGCCGAGTTCAGCATCAGCAGCCACGACATCAGCGACGGCCACTCCTTGAGCCCTCGTGAAGTGTTCCAGGGCTTTGGCTGCGAAGGCGGCAACACCTCTCCCGAACTGTCCTGGAAAAATGCCCCACCGGGCACCAAAAGCTTTGCCATCACTGTTTATGATCCGGACGCCCCCACCGGCAGCGGCTGGTGGCACTGGACCCTGGTCAACCTCCCGACTTCCACCCAGCAACTGCCCAGAGGTGCCGGTAGCGCCAACGGCGAGCAACTGCCGCCCGGCGCCATTCAGGGGCGTACCGATTACGGCCAACCCGGCTTTGGCGGCGCCTGCCCGCCAGTGGGCGATAAACCGCATCGCTATCAGTTCACCGTCTGGGCATTGAAGGTGGATAAACTGCCCCTCGATGCCCAGGCCAGCGGCGCATTGGTGGGCTACATGCTCAACGCCAACGCCTTGGCCAAGACCACACTGACCGCTACTTACGGACGCTAGTAACGATGAATGCCCCTGCTGGCCTGCAGCATCATGAAAGCCGTATCGACACCTGCGTCATCCGCGCCCGGCAAGCCCATGCCCTGCAACGGGTACCGATTTTCGTCAGTGCTCTGTGCCGGGTGCGCCAGGGCGAGAAACGCATGGAGTGGGACGACCGCCAGATGCGCGTGGGCGGCCAGCACCTGATCCTGCTGCCGGCGGGACGCGAAGTGGGCATCAGCAACTATCCGGGCGCGCAGGGTCACTACATCGCCGATGTCGTGACCTTTCCTGCCCCGGCCTTGCGGGCGTTCAGCCTGCGCTACCGCCAGCAGATCATTACCCGTCCCGGGCGCAGCGGCGCGGACCTCTGCGTCCCCCTGGAGCGGCACACCGCCCTGGCCTGGGACAACCTGCTGGAGTGCATTGCCAGCGATGCACCGGACGCCCTGCGCAGCCACTACGGCGAAGCGGTGCTGCTGGCCCTGGCCCTTGGCGGCTGGGCCGGCCCATTGCTGCTGGATCGTCACGACCCACTGTGCGAACGGGTGCAACAGATCCTCATGAGCAACCCGGCGCGGGACTGGACAGTAGCCTGCGTCGCCGAGCGCCTGAACCTTGGGGCTTCCACATTGCGTCGCCAGCTGGCGAACGAGAACGACAGTTTCAGCAACATCCTCGAGAACGTCAGGCTGGGCCTGGCCCTGCAGTGGCTGCAAACCACGCCACGCCCCATCGGTGAAATCGCCGCAGCCAGCGGCTACGCCTCGGCATCACGTTTTGCGGTGCGCTTTCGCAAGCATTACGGGCTTTCGCCCCGAGAACTGCGGGCAGCTATCTAGCCAGCGCGCATCACTGCGACAGGCCATCCATCACCGCATCGATGAAGGGCGCCTTTTGCGCGAGATACTCGCCAATGCCCTCGCGATTGCCGGCTTCAAGCCGAAGCTTAAGATCCTGGTATTGCTGACGGATGCCGCTGTCCTGACGCAACAGATCACGAAAACGCAGCATGCGCCCGATCTGCTCATGACCACAGATGCAGACATGCACTTTGTGGGTGCGCACACCCTCGACATCGCGGCGGTAAAAGTGATGCCCCGGGGACAGATCACTGCCCCGGACATAGCCCAGGGTCGCCATGAAGGCATTGCGCGCAGCCTCATCCCGGTGCTCCACGACCACGGCCAAAAGATCGATTTCCGGCTTGGCCGCCAGCCCTGGAACAGCGGTGCTGCCCACGTGATGTACCTCTATCAGTTCGCTACCGAAACCTTTGGCTATGCGCCCCTTCTCAGCGCTGAATGCACCAGGCCACTGATCGTCATAGAGGGAAATCTTACTGGTAAGCGCCATGACCACTCCTTGATGCAAAGGCGTTGGATATTCCAGGCAAGAACCGCACGGGCTGGCTGGACAAGGGATTCGCGAGCCAGAAACCGGGCGCACGACAAAAAACACGCCAACAGGAACGCTGCGCGCTTCGAAGACTTTCAGGTGCTTTAAGAATTTTGATCAATCTCGTTGAGGACCAACGAGAAGCGTTATGGAGGCAACCCCACCAGCCACACCCCGGCACACAATGTTCCCGCTGTGGCTGCTGCCTTCCGGCTCTGACCAGGTTCACGGGTAATCGTTGCGGGGGGACCGATGGGGTCACCATAACGACGTTCGCCTGACGGCGAGCCGCGCCATTGTACCTATCTGAGTTGAACTTACAACCGCTCGTTGCAGATTAAAAAATCCGATGAGCTTCAAGCACTTGGATACACCCCTGGGTGAAAGTCTTCCCCCATCGCCTGAAGGACGGTGGAGTCAGTCCAGGGACAGCACTTCGTCGGCACGGCCGCCTTCTTGCTGGATCACCAAATGAATGAAATGCAGCTTGGCAATCACCGCCGGCGGCAGGATGAAGGGGTAGAAATCCGGCTGGCCCATGCTGCGGGACAGTTCGTTGAGCATGCCAGCCAATTCGATCCAAGCGTTGACGAAGGCCAGGAACGCCGGTCCGCCAGGATGCTGCGGGTCGTACAGGCTGCTCAGGGGAAACGGCTGGTAGTCGAGATCGACGTCGCGGGCACTCATGCCAAAGCCCAGGGCGGTGTCCACCGCGTCCATCATGTGCAGGTAGTGAGCCCAGGTTTCCGCCCAGTCCTCCCAGGGGTGCATGGTGGCGTAGGCGCTGACGTGGCTTTGCTGCCAGCCGTTTGGCGCGCCCTGCTGATAGTGCTGCTCCAGAGCCTCGGCGTAGCTGTAGCGCTCGTCGCCGAACAAGCTGCGAAACGACTCCAGCCAGGGGCTGTTGGCAATCAGCCGATCCCAGTAGTAGTGCCCCACTTCATGGCGAAAGTGCCCAAGCAGGGTGCGGTAAGGTTCATGCATCTGCGCCCGCACCCGCTCGCGATGAGCATCATCGGCTTCCTTGATATCCAGGGTGACCAGGCCATTGGCATGTCCGGTAATGGGCGTCCTTCCCTCAAGATCAACACCAAGGAAGTCGAAAGCCAGGCCCCGCGCTTCGTCGTCGCTCTTGGGGATCACTTGCAGCCCGAGGGCGATCAGTTGGGCGACCAGGCGGCGCTTGGCGATTTCCACTTTGCGCCAGCGCTCCGGATTCTCCGGGACGGACAAGTCGGGGATGGTGCGGTTGAGGCTGCAGGCTACGCACAGATTACCGGTCAGGTGGGCCGGCAACAGCCAGTTACAAGCGGCGGGCGTGTCGAGGTTGGCGCAGCGCTTGAACGCCCCCGCATCAGGCTCGGCATCCAACACCCAGGTCCCGGCGGCGGGCCCTGGCTGCAGGGACGACAGACAGCCTGATTGCGGCGCATAACCGAGCAAGGCAGAGCACGCCAGGCACTGGCTGTTGCGAAAGAACAGCGACTGCCCACAGCGGCATGACCAGAGTTTGCTGTTGCGTGAGCGGTCACCGACGAAGGGCGCGGCGATCCGGGAACTGAGCTGCTCGAAGAAACGGTACATGACGCATCCTCCCTGGGGCTTGCCAAGACTAGATCATCCTGGCTGCCTCATCGTTCCCTCGGCCTGTCAGGAGCCGGCTTGCTGGCGAAACCATCGCTGCCCAGCCGGCTCCCAAGGATCACGCGGGGATGGGGATGCCGTGGTCGACGAGAAAGGCGACAAAGGCCGCTTCATCTAGGACCTTGAGCCCCAGCTCATTGGCCTTGGCCAGTTTGGAACCGGCTCCGGGGCCGGCGACGACGCAGTGGGTTTTCGCCGAAACGGACCCCGCCACCTTGGCCCCCAGGCTTTCCAGCTTTTCCTTGGCCACATCGCGACTCATCAACTCCAGGGAGCCGGTGAGCACCCAGGTCTTGCCAGCCAACGGCAGGCCTTCGACCACCTTCTTCTCGCTCTGCCAATGCATGCCAAAGGCCTTGAGCTGCTCTTCGATGGCCTGGGCCAACCGGGCATTGGCCGGGTTGTCGAAGAACTCCCGCACCGACTTGGCCTGCTTCTCCGGCAGGGCCTGGCGCATATCCAGCCAGTCAGCCGCAATCACGCCCTGCAGGGAACCGAACTTGTCTGCCAGTTTCTGCGCCGCACCCGGCCCCACCGAGGGGATGTTGAGCTTGTCGAGCATGCCGCCCAACGTGGTGCTGGCGGCAAACTCTGCCCCCAGCTCGCCCTGATCCTGCAACACCAGGCCGCATTGATCCTCGGCCAGCAAGGCACCAATCACGCTCTGGTTATGACTGTCTTCGAAGAAGCTGTGAATCTCGTGGGCCACTTCCAGTCCCACATCCGGCAGGTAGGTCAGCACCTGGGGCAAAGCCTGCTGGACCCGCTCTAGGGTTCCCAGGGAACGGGCCAGGACCTTGGCGGTTTCCTCACCCACATCAGGAATGCCCAAGGCATAGATGAAGCGAGCCAGGGCCGGACGCTTGCTGTCCTCGATGGCCTTGAGCAGCTTGTTGCTGGAAACCTCGGCAAAACCTTCCAGATCAATGATCTGTTCGTACTTGAGCTGATAGAGATCCGCAGGCGAAGCAATGAGCTTTTCGTCCACCAGTTGCTCGATGGTCTTGTCCCCCAGGCCTTCGATGTCCATGGCTCGACGGGAAACGAAGTGGATGATCGCCTGCTTGAGCTGGGCACCGCAGGCCAGGCGACCGACGCAGCGATACACCGCGCCTTCGCTGACGGTTTCCCGGCCCTTGCTGCGCTTGACCAGTTGCGTGCGCTCGACATGAGAGCCACAGACCGGGCAGCTTTGCGGAATCTGTACCGGCCGGGCGTTTTCAGGGCGACGCTCAACGACCACCTGCACCACTTGCGGGATCACGTCACCGGCGCGGCGGATGATCACCGTGTCGCCGATCATCAGCCCCAGGCGCGCCACCTCATCCATATTGTGCAAGGTAGCGTTGGACACAGTGACTCCCGCCACCTTGACGGGCTTCAGGCGCGCCACTGGCGTCACCGCGCCAGTGCGGCCGACCTGGAATTCCACATCCAGCAACTCGGTGAGTTCTTCCATGGCCGGGAATTTATGGGCAATGGCCCAACGCGGCTCCCGGGCACGGAAACCCAGTTCACGCTGAGAGGCGATGCTGTTGACCTTGAACACCACACCGTCGATCTCATAGGGCAGCGCATTGCGCCGCTCGCCGATCTCACGGTAATAGTCCAGGCATTCATCAACCCCTTTGGCCAGGCGCAGCTCACGACTGATAGGCATGCCCCACTGCTTGAGTTGCTCCAGGTTGCCGATATGCGTGTCGGCAATGTCGGCACTGACTTGGCCCAGGCCGTAGCAGCAGAACTCCAGCGGCCGACTGGCAGTGATCTTCGAGTCCAGCTGGCGCAGGCTACCCGCCGCCGCATTGCGCGGGTTGGCGAAGGTCTTGCCGCCCGACTCCAGTTGCGCCGCATTCAGGCGCTCGAAACCGGCCTTGGACATGAAGACTTCGCCGCGCACTTCCAGGGTCGCCGGCCAGCCGCTGCCTTGCAGCTTGAGCGGAATGTTGCGCACGGTACGCACGTTGACACTGATGTCTTCGCCGGTGGTGCCGTCGCCACGGGTGGCGCCACGGACCAGCACACCATCCTGATACAGCAGGCTGACCGCCAGGCCGTCGAGCTTGGGCTCGCAGCTGTACTCCACCGCCGCACCGCCACCAAACAGATCGCCCGCCGGCAGGTCCAGGCCTTCGTTGACCCGGCGATCAAACTCGCGCATGTCGACTTCTTCAAAGGCGTTACCCAGGCTGAGCATGGGGATTTCATGGCGCACCTGGGTGAAGGCCGAGAGCGCCGCGCTGCCCACACGCTGGGTTGGAGAGTCACTGGTGACCAGCTCTGGGTGCTCGGCCTCCAGGGCCTTGAGTTCGTGGTACAGGCGGTCGTACTCGACGTCCGGAATGCTCGGTTCGTCCAGTACGTGGTAACGGTAGTTGTGTTGGTCCAGCTCGGCGCGCAGCTCAAGAATGCGGGTTTCAGCGGCGGTCATGGGGGTTCTCTCATAAAGCAAAAGAGCAGCCTAGGCTGCTCGATCTGAAGATGGGGGCGTGGGCTTCGCTGGCAAGCCAGTTCCTGCACAGTCAGCTCCTGCGAGAGGAGCTGACTGTGGAAGCTTAGCGCTTCTGGGTCAGAGCGCGGCGTTCGAATTCGACGATACGCTGGCGGTAGTGCTCGATGGTCTGGGCAGTCAGCACGCTGCGCTGGTCGTCCTTGAGTTCGCCATTGAGCTCCTGGGACAGCTTGCGCGCCGCCGCCACCATCACGTCGAAGGCTTGCTTCGGGTGACGCGGGCCAGGCAAGCCGAGGAAGAAGCTCACCGCCGGAGTGCTGAAGTGATCGATATCATCCAGATCGAACACCCCCGGCTTGACCGCGTTGGCCATGGAGAACAGCACTTCGCCGTTGCCGGCCATGCTTTCGTGGCGGTGGAAGATATCCATCTCGCCAAAACGCAGGCCACTTTCAAGGATGTTCTGCAACAGTGCCGGGCCTTTGAAACCAGCGCTGTCGCGACAGATCACACTGATCACCAGCACTTCTTCGGCTTGCGGCTGTTCCTTGTCGCTGTGACCGGCAGCCTTGCCTTCATCCGCCGGGAAGTCATCGTCGCGGCTACTGAAGCTTGGGCCGCTATCCAGATCCAGGTCCAGATTGAGGTCACCCTGATGAGGCTCGCCCCCACGCTTGCCGCGCTTGGAGGAAGAACTATCCCGAGGCTCGCGGGCAGGCATGCTCACCGACGGCAGATCGTGCTCGTCCAGTTGCGGTTCTTTATGAGTATCCAGCACCCGAGGCGGACCCAGGAGTTCGGCACTGCCTTCATCGTCCGGCAGATTGGAAAGACTTCGATCAAGACGGAACTTCAACTTCCCCTTGCCGCCGCGCATACGCCGCCAGCCATCAAAAAGAATACCGGCGATAACAATAATGCCGATGACGATCAGCCACTCGCGCAGACCGATTTCCATGTAATCCCGTGCCTCTATAAAAAATGCTGAAAAATAAGGGGTTTACAATCTGCAAACCGCTTTAAAACGTGGCGCCAACTCTATGTTCTGAATGGCGTTTTGCCCACGCATAGGAAAAATTGACATTAAACTAGCACGACCAAAGGCAACTTTACACCGTCTGTCGCAACGGTTACGGCCAATATGTCGATTGGCCAGCTTGGTAATGGGAAAAATCCCCCGACTTGCCGTCCAATAGTCGCCTTAGTCGCACGGACTCAAGCGTCCACCATCGCCATCGCCTCCTCGACATCCACGGCTACCAGGCGCGAACAACCGGGTTCGTGCATCGTCACCCCCATCAACTGATCGGCCATTTCCATGGCGATCTTGTTGTGGGTGATATAGATGAACTGCACAGTCTGCGACATCTCTTTAACCAATCTTGCATAGCGTCCAACGTTAGCGTCATCCAGCGGCGCGTCAACTTCATCGAGCATGCAGAACGGCGCCGGATTCAACTTGAAGATGGCGAATACCAGGGCCAAGGCAGTCAATGCCTTTTCGCCCCCCGAGAGCAAATGAATGGTGCTGTTCTTCTTCCCGGGAGGACGCGCCATGATCGTTACCCCTGTATCGAGTAGATCTTCGCCCGTCAGTTCCAAATAAGCGCTGCCGCCACCGAAAACTTTTGGAAAGAGTGCCTGCAAACCGCCGTTGATCTGATCAAAGGTATCTTTGAATCGATTGCGGGTTTCCTTGTCGATCTTGCGAATCACGTTTTCCAGGGTTTCCAGGGCCTCCACCAGATCGGCGTCCTGGGCATCCAGATAGCGCTTGCGCTCGGACTGCTGCTGATACTCGTCGATGGCCGCAAGGTTGATCGCGCCCAAGCGTTGAATTCTTGCCGCAATGCGCTCCAGCTCTTCTTCGGCGGCCTGCTCGCTGGCCTCCCCGGTCAGGGTCGCCAGCACGCCGTCCAGGTCGTAGCCATCGGCCAGCAACTGCTCCTGCAAGGTCTTGCGGCGCACGGTCAGGGCTTGCCATTCCATGCGTTGCTGTTCGAGCTGGCCGCGGATCAGTTGGGATTGCTGCTCGGCCTGGTTACGGCGCTTCTCGGCATCGCGCAGTTCGCGATCGGCATCTTCCAGGGCGATCTGCGCGGTCTTGAGCTCGACATCCACGGTCATGCGCTTTTCCAGCAGCTCTTCGAGCTTGAGGCGCAGTTCTTCCAGCGGCGCCTCGCCCTCCTCCAGGTTGAGGCTGAGCTGTTCGCGCTTCTCGGTCAGGCGCTCGGACTGCAGCTCCAGGCGCTCCAGGGCCTGATGCGTGGAATCGTGCTGGGCCTTGAGGGAGCCCATGCGCACCGCCAATTGATGAGCGTGATCCTTGTGTTGGCGTGCTTCCTGGCGCACCCGATCAAGGCGCTCGCGCAAGCTGTCGCGCTGGGCCAACAGCAGCTCACGCTGCTCGGTGTCCAGGGCCATGCTGTCGAGGGCCTCCTGCAATTGCAGACGCGCCTCGCCCACTTGTTCATGCTCCAGCTCACGCTGCTCGCCGAGCTCTACCAGCTCTTCATCGAGGCGGGTACGACGCAGATTCAACTGCTCGGCCTTGGCCTTGCCGGCGGACAGCTTGGCTTTCAACTCTCCCTGCTGGCGAGCCTCGTCCTGCAACAGGCGACGCAAGTGTTCGCGACCGTTCTCCTGCTGACGTTGCTGGGCCCGCAGGTTGAGCAATTGACTCTCCAGGGCTTCGACACTGGCTTCGCGCTCATCGCGCTCCAGGGTCAGTTGCTGGATTTCCTGGCCTCGCGCCAGCACGCCGCTTTCCGCTTCGCTGGCCCGCCGCACCCGCAGGAAATGCCGGCCGACCCAGTAGCCGTCGCGACTGATCAGGCTCTGCCCGGCTGCCAGTTGCCCACGCAAGGCCAGGGCCTGTTCGAGGTTTTCCACCGGTTTGACCTGCCCCAGCCAGGGCGACAGATCGACCGTGGATTCCACCTTGTCCAGCAAGCTGCCGGGCATGCGCAGCGCATCGCCTTGCAGGCTCAGCAGACGCAGGTCGCCTTGCTGGAAACCGGCCAGATCGATACCGGTGAAATCATCCACCAGCACCGCTTGCAGATCGGCGCCAAGCACGGTTTCCACCGCCAGCTCCCAGCCCGCTTCCACGTGCATGCCATCGGCCAGGCGCGGACGCTCGGCCAACTGCTGTTCACGCAGCCACTGTGCAGTACCGGTGCCCGGGTCCAACGCGGCTTGCTGCAGGGCCTCCAGAGACGCCAAGCGGCCATTGAGCCGCTGCAATTCACCCTGGGCCTGTTGCTGGGCCTGGGTCGCCTGCTGCAATTGCTGGCGCAGTTGCTCCAGGCGCTCGACCTGGGATTCCTCACTGGCTTGCAGGTCTTCCAGAGTTGCTTCGCTGGCGGCCAATTGTTCATTGAGTTCGAGGATCGCCGCGTCTTCCGGGTCGGCCGAGAGCAATTCGCGCTCCTCCCCCAGGCGTCGCTGACGCTCGGCCAGCCGCTCCATGCTGCTTTCGAGCTGCTGGATGCGCGACTGCTGCACTTCCGCCTGGCGCCGCGGCTCGGCGGAACTCAGGTTGAAGGCGTCCCACTGCTCCTGCCAGCCGTGCATGGTGGTTTCGGCTTCTTCCAGGGTCGCGGCGGCTTCCTCGGCGGCGGCTGCAGTGACCTCCTGCTCGGGTTCGAGCATGGCCAGCTCTTCCCCCAGGGTTGCCAGCAAGGTGCGGTCGTGCCCCAGGTGCGACTCGGTTTCCAGGCGCGCGCGCTCGGCTTCCTTCAGATCGTCCTGCAACTGCCGCAGGCGCTGCTGGCCATGCTGGATGCTCTGCTCGACCCGGGCGATATCACCGCCCACCGAATAGAAGCGCCCCTGCACCAGATTGAAGCGCTCGGACAATTCATGGTGCCCGTCACGCAAGCGTTCGATAGCAGCATCGGCATTGCGCTGCTCAGCCACCAGGGCCTCGAAGCTGACTTCCTGGCTACCGATCACCGACTCGCGCTGGCCGACTTGCTCATTCAATGCCTGCCAGCGCAGAGCCGACAGTTGCGCCTTGAGCTGGCGCTCCTCGGCCTTGTATTCCTGGTACTTCTCGGCGGCCTGGGCCTGGCGATGCAGGCGTTCCAGCTGACGCTCCAGCTCTTCGCGCAGGTCGGTCAGGCGGGCGAGGTTCTCATGGGTGCGGCGGATGCGGTTTTCCGTCTCGCGCCGGCGCTCCTTGTACTTGGAAATGCCCGCGGCTTCTTCAATGAAGTTGCGCAGGTCCTCGGGCTTGGCCTCGATCAGCTTGGAGATCATGCCCTGCTCGATGATCGAGTAGCTGCGTGGCCCCAGGCCGGTGCCAAGGAAGATGTCGGTGATGTCCCGACGGCGGCACTTGGCGCCGTTGAGGAAATAGCTGTTCTGGCTGTCGCGTGTGACCTTGCGGCGAATGGAGATCTCGGCGTAGGCCGCGTATTCGCCCACCAGGGTGCCGTCGGAGTTGTCGAACACCAGTTCGATACTGGCCTGGCTCACTGGCTTGCGACTGGTGGAGCCATTGAAGATGACATCGGTCATCGACTCGCCACGCAGGTTTTTCGCCGAGCTTTCGCCCATCACCCAGCGCACGGCGTCGATGATATTCGACTTGCCGCAGCCATTGGGCCCCACCACCGCCGCCATGTTACTGGGGAAGTTCACCGTGGTCGGATCGACGAAGGACTTGAACCCCGCCAGCTTGATGCACTTGAGTCGCACGCTTAAGCATCCGCCAACGCAGACACCACCAGATCGCTGCTGCGCTGGGCGTAGGCCGTCAACACCTGGCGGATCTGCTCCAGATCACGGGCCAGCACCGCGGCCAGCAACTGCTCGAACAACTCCAGGTACTCGCTCATCGACGCCTTGCGCTGCTCCAGTGCCAGGTAATAGGCACGGCTCATGGCCGGCTGCAGATTCTCGACGGTTTCCTGCAGGTAAGGGTTGTTGGCAAAAGGATAGGCCGCGCGCATCACGCTGAAGCTGTCCTCGACGAAGGCGCGGATGTCCTGGCGCTCGTAGGCACCCTCCAGACGCTGCTGGATCTGCAGGAACGGCGTCATGTCGCTCTGCTGCACCCAGCCGCTGGCCACGCAGTTGCCCAGCAGGATGTACAACTCGCTCATCAGGGTGCAAAGACTGCGGACCTTGTGCTCGGTGAGCTCGGTCACGTGAGCACCACGGCGCGGCAGGATGGCAATCAGATGGCGGCGCTCAAGAATCAGCAAGGCCTCGCGGACCGAACCACGACTGACATTGAGGGCCAAGGTGACCTTCTGTTCCTGAATGCGCTCTCCAGGCTTGAGATCCCCGCGAATGATACGTTCGGCGAGGTGGTGAGCAATCTGCTCGGCGAGGCTGTCCGGCGCCTTGAACGTCATGGTTTTCCTTCAAAATCTTTAATCGGCACAAGCGGCGCAGTGTAGCGCAATTGCTACCCTATCGCGGAGTGCTCCGACAGGGGAATTTGGCATGAAACAAGCAGATTGATGTTGATTCAAGGGTTTCTCAAATGCCGTTCATACTTGAAATGTTGAGCACAGAAATTTCCTGACCCAAAGGTCAGAAAATCATTGACCGAAAAGTCAGACATGACTAAATTCGGCTCAGTTCGCTTAACAACAATAAAGAGTCTGCGAGGCCTTCCGTGATCCAGTTTTTACTCAACCAGGAACTCCGTAGCGAGCACGCCCTGGACCCAAACCTGACCGTGCTCAACTATCTGCGCGAGCACCTGGGCAAACCCGGCACCAAGGAAGGCTGCGCCAGCGGCGACTGCGGCGCCTGCACCGTGGTGGTGGGCGAGTTACAGGTGGATGCCCAGGGCGGCGAATCCATTCGCTATCGCAGCCTCAACTCATGCCTGACCTTCGTCTCCTCCTTGCACGGCAAACAGCTGATCAGCGTCGAAGGCCTCAAGCATCAGGGCCAACTGCACAGCGTGCAGCAGGCCATGGTCGAGTGCCACGGTTCGCAATGCGGCTTCTGCACCCCAGGATTCGTCATGTCGCTGTTCGCCCTGCAAAAGAACAGCAGTGAACCCGACGCCCACAAGGCCCATGAGGCCCTGGCCGGCAACCTGTGCCGTTGCACCGGCTACCGGCCGATCCTCGCTGCTGCCGAGCAGGCCTGCTGCGGCCAGCAGAGCGATCAGTTCGACGCCCGCCAGACCGAGACCATCAGTCGCCTCAAGGCCATCGCTCCCAAGGACACCGGTGAACTCAACAGCGGCGACAAGCGCTGCCTGGTGCCGCTGACCGTGGCCGACCTGGCCGACCTCTACGACGCCTACCCCCAGGCACGGCTGCTGGCCGGTGGCACCGACCTGGCCCTGGAAGTCACCCAGTTCCACCGCACCCTGCCGGTGATGATCTACGTCGGTAACATTGCCGAGATGAAGCGCGTCGAACGCTTCGACGATCGCCTGGAGATCGGCGCGGCCACGGCCCTCACCGACTGCTACGACGCACTGCGCGCCGAGTACCCGGACTTCGGCGAATTGCTGCAGCGCTTCGCCTCGTTGCAGATCCGTAACCAGGGCACCCTGGGGGGCAATATCGGCAACGCCTCGCCCATCGGCGACTCACCGCCCCTGCTGATCGCCCTGGGTGCACAGATCGTACTGTGCAAGGGCGAAGTACGCCGCACCCTGGCCCTGGAAGACTATTTCATCGATTACCGGGTCACGGCCCGCCAGGACAGCGAGTTTATCGAGAAGATCATCGTGCCCCGGGCCAGCGCCGAACGGCTGTTCCGTGCGTACAAGGTCTCCAAGCGCCTGGACGACGATATCTCTGCGGTCTGCGCGGCCTTCAACCTGCAGATTGAAAACGGCGTGGTCAGCGATGCGCGCATTGCCTTCGGCGGTATGGCGGCAATCCCGAAACGAGCCAAGAGCTGTGAAACCGCACTGATCGGCGCGCCCTGGAACCTGTCCACGGTGGAGCGTGCCTGCGCGGCCCTGGCGGAGGATTTCACCCCGCTTTCGGATTTCCGTGCGAGCAAGGAATACCGCCTGCTGAGTGCGCAGAACCTGCTGCGCAAGTACTTCATCGAACTGCAAACACCGCACATCGAGACCCGGGTGACCGCTTATGTCTAATCATCACAAAGTCGAGAAGACTCAAGCCGAACTGACGGCCCTGTTTCACCAGGACCTGACCACGGGCGTTGGCCGCAGCGTCAAGCACGACAGCGCCGACAAACACGTGTCCGGCGAGGCGCTGTACATCGACGACCGCCTGGAATTCCCCAACCAGTTGCATGTCTACGCGCGACTGTCGGACCGAGCCCACGCCAAAGTCATCAGCATTGACACCGGCCCCTGCTACGCCTTCGAAGGCGTGCGCATCGCCATTACTCATGAAGACATTCCCGGCCTGAAGGACATCGGCCCACTGCTGCCCGGCGACCCGCTGCTGGCCATCGATACCGTGCAGTTCGTCGGCCAGCCGGTGCTGGCGGTGGCCGCCAAGGATCTGGAAACCGCGCGCAAGGCGGCCATGGCCGCGATCATCGAGTACGAGGACCTGGAGCCGGTGCTGGACGTGGTGGAAGCCCTGCGCAAGCGCCACTTCGTGCTGGACAGCCACACTCACCAGCGCGGCGATTCCGCCGGCGCCCTGGCCAGCGCCGAACACCGCATCCAGGGCACGCTGCATATCGGCGGCCAGGAGCATTTCTACCTGGAAACCCAGATTTCCTCGGTGATGCCCACCGAGGACGGCGGCATGATCGTCTACTGCTCGACCCAGAACCCCACCGAAGTGCAGAAACTGGTGGCGGAAGTGCTCGACGTGTCGATGAACAAGATAGTGGTCGACATGCGGCGCATGGGCGGCGGCTTCGGCGGCAAGGAAACCCAGGCCGCCAGCCCTGCCTGCCTGTGCGCGGTGATCGCCCGCCTCACCGGCCAGCCCACCAAGATGCGCCTGCCCCGGGTCGAAGACATGCTCATGACCGGCAAGCGTCACCCGTTCTACATCGAATACGACGTGGGCTTCGACAGCAACGGCCGCCTGCACGGCATCCAGCTGGAACTGGCGGGCAACTGCGGCTGCTCACCGGACCTCTCGGCGTCCATCGTCGACCGGGCGATGTTCCACTCCGACAACGCCTACTACCTGGGCGACGCCACCATCAACGGCCACCGCTGCAAGACCAACACCGCCTCCAACACCGCCTACCGCGGTTTCGGCGGCCCGCAAGGCATGGTCGCCATTGAAGAGGTGATGGACGCCATCGCCCGCCACCTGCACCTGGACCCGCTGGCGGTGCGCAAGGCCAACTATTACGGCAAGACCGAACGCAACGTCACCCATTACTACCAGACCGTCGAGCACAACATGCTCGAAGAGATGACGGCCGAACTGGAAGCCAGCAGCCAGTATGCCGAGCGTCGCGAAGCCATCCGGCTGTACAACGCCAACAGCCCGATCCTGAAAAAGGGCCTGGCACTGACCCCGGTGAAGTTCGGCATCTCCTTCACCGCCAGCTTCCTCAACCAGGCCGGCGCGCTGATCCACATCTACACCGACGGCAGCATCCACCTGAACCACGGCGGCACCGAAATGGGCCAGGGCCTGAACGTCAAAGTGGCCCAGGTAGTGGCCGAGGTGTTCCAGGTGGACATCGAGCGGGTACAGATCACTGCCACCAACACCGACAAAGTACCCAACACCTCACCCACCGCGGCATCCAGTGGCGCCGACCTCAACGGCAAGGCCGCGCAGAACGCAGCGCAGACCATCAAGTCGCGCCTGGTGGAGTTTGCCGCGCGCAAGTACCAGGTCAGCGAAGAGGATGTGGAATTCCACAACGGCCACGTACGGGTCCGCGACCATATCCTGACCTTCGAGGAACTGATCCAGCAGGCGTATTTCGCCCAGGTGTCGCTGTCCAGCACCGGTTTCTACAAGACCCCGAAGATCTACTACGACCGCAGCCAGGCTCGGGGTCGGCCGTTCTACTACTTCGCCTTTGGCGCAGCCTGCGCCGAGGTGATAGTCGATACCCTGACCGGCGAGTACAAGATGCTGCGTACCGACATCCTGCACGACGTCGGTGCCTCGCTGAACCCGGCCATCGACATCGGCCAGGTGGAAGGCGGTTACATCCAGGGCATGGGCTGGCTGACCACCGAGGAACTGGTGTGGAACGCCAAGGGCAAACTGATGACCAATGGTCCCGCCAGCTACAAGATCCCGGCGGTGGCCGACATGCCCCTGGACCTGCGGGTCAAGCTGGTGGAGAACCGCAAGAACCCGGAAGACACGGTGTTCCACTCCAAGGCCGTGGGCGAGCCGCCGTTCATGCTTGGCATCGCTGCCTGGTGCGCCATCAAGGACGCAGTGGCCAGCCTTGGCGACTACCGCCATCAACCGCAGATCGATGCCCCGGCGACACCGGAGCGAGTGTTGTGGGGCTGCGAGCAGATGCGTCGCTTGCAGGTGACCAGGGCCGTGGATCAGCAAGTCGAGCTGGCGCCGCTGTAACGGCCTTCACGGGCAAGCCCGCTCCTGCACCGCGCCCGTAGGAGCTGGCTTGCCGGCGAAGCAGCCCGAACAGACCACCAAGATGTCGAGGTAAACATGTACAACTGGATCAGCGCCCTCGCCGACCTGCAGAACCAGGGTGAACCCTGCGTGTTGGTGACCATTATCGAGGAGCTCGGCTCAACGCCGCGTAATGCCGGTTCGAAAATGGTCGTCAGCGCCACCCAGGCCTTCGACACCATCGGCGGCGGGCACCTGGAGTACAAGGCCATGCAGATCGCCCGTGACCTGCTCGCCAGCGGCCAGCAGGCCACCCACCTGGAGCGCTTCAGCCTCGGTGCCAGCCTCGGCCAGTGCTGCGGCGGCGCCACCGTGCTGCTGTTCGAACCCATGGGCCAGGTGCAAGCGCAAATCGCCGTGTTCGGTGCCGGCCACGTCGGCCGCGCCCTGGTGCCACTCCTGGCCAGTCTGCCGTGCCGGGTACGCTGGATCGATTCCCGGGAACAGGAATTCCCGGAACAGATTCCCCAGGGCGTGAGCAAGATCGTCAGCGAAGAACCGGTGGAGGAAATCGATAACCTGCCGCCTGGCAGCTATTGCATCGTCATGACCCATAATCACCAGCTGGACCTGGAGTTGACCGCCGCCCTGCTCAAGCGCAACGACTTTGCCTATTTCGGCCTGATCGGCTCGAAGACCAAGCGGGTGAAGTTCGAGCACCGCTTGCGCGATCGCGGTTTCGACGCAACCACCTTGCAGCGCATGCGTTGCCCGATGGGGCTCGCTGAAGTCAAAGGCAAGTTGCCCGTGGAAATCGCCATCTCCATTGCCGGTGAGATCATCGCTACCTACAACGCCCATTTCGGCCAGTCCAGCGCCAGCGCCGAACCCATTGCCAAGCTGCTGCCGGCCTCGCGCCGCAGCCAGACTTCGAACTGACACGCCACACACTGAGAACGACCATGCCTTTGACTCGCAAAGCCTACCGTGCCGCCATCCTGCACAGCATCGCCGACCCGGCCGAAGTCGGAATCGAAGCCTCCTACGAGTATTTCGAAGACGGCCTGCTGGTGGTCGAGGACGGCCGGATCAGCGCCCTCGGCCACGCCAGTGAACTGCTTGCCGGCCTGCCCGCCGATGTAGAGATCAATCACTACCCCGACGCCCTGATCACCCCGGGCTTCATCGACACCCACATCCACCTGCCCCAGACCGGCATGGTCGGTGCCTATGGCGAACAGTTGCTGGACTGGCTGAACACCTACACCTTCCCCTGTGAAAGCCAGTTCGCCGATCAGGCCCACGCCGATGAAGTGGCGGACATCTTCATCAAGGAATTGCTGCGCAACGGCACCACCACCGCGCTGGTGTTCGGCAGCGTGCATCCACAGTCGGTCAATGCCTTCTTCGCCGCCGCCGAGAAACTCGATCTGCGGATGATCGCCGGCAAGGTGATGATGGATCGCAACGCTCCGGACTACCTGACCGACACCGCAGAGTCCGGCTACCTGGAAAGCAAGGAACTGATCGAGCGCTGGCACGGCAAGGGCCGCCTGCACTACGCGGTGACCCCACGTTTCGCGCCAACCAGCACCCCGGAACAACTGACCCTGGCCGGCAAACTGCTGACCGAGTACCCCGATCTCTACATGCAGACTCACATCAGTGAAAACCTGCAGGAGATCGAATGGGTCAAGGAACTGTTCCCGGAGCGCAAGGGTTACCTGGACGTTTATGACCACTATCAACTGCTGGGGGAACGCTCGGTGTTCGCCCACGGCGTGCACCTGTGCGATGACGAATGTGCGCGCCTGGCGGAAACCGGTTCGGCCGTGGCCTTCTGCCCAACCTCGAACTTCTTCCTCGGCAGTGGTCTGTTCAACCTGCCCATGGCGGAAAAACACAAACTCAATGTCGGCCTGGGCACCGACGTCGGTGGCGGCACCAGTTTCTCGCTGCTGCAGACCCTGAACGAAGCCTACAAAGTCATGCAGCTACAGGGCGCACGCCTGAGCCCGTTCAAGTCCCTGTACCTGGCAACCCTGGGCGGCGCCCGCGCCCTGCGCCTGGAAGATCGGATCGGCACTCTGCACCCTGGCACCGACGCCGACTTCGTGGTCCTCGACTACCACGCCACTCCCTTGCTCAGCTATCGCCTGAAGCAGGCCAACAGCATCGCTGAAACCCTGTTTGTACTGATGACCCTGGGGGACGATCGCACCGTGCTGCAGACCTACGCCGCCGGCCAGCCAGTCCACCAGCGCTAAGCCCGCAAACGAAAAATCCCCCGCTCGCGAAACATCGAACGGGGGATTTTTCATGCCTGAGTCCCAGGCGATCAGGTGCAGACTAGAACGTCACTTCCATGTTCAAGGTCGGCGCCGTGGTCCGCGTACCCCGTCCACCGTCCACCCCGAACTTGTTGTGCCAGTACTCGTAGCCAACCCCCAGGTACAGGTTGGGCTTGACGTTCTTGCCGGGCAACACGGCCACCATCAGCGACGTCCGCACCAGGGTTTCCGCTGCAGTGTCACGATAGTTGTAGTCGTGGCCCTTTTCCCCGGTGTAGTTGACGAAGCCCTGGAACTTGGCGGCGTGACTGCCAACTTCGAAGGGACGCATCCAGACCAGGTTGAGCATGTAAGTATCGTCGAAGGTGTGATCCGGGTCCTTGGCCCCGGGGATGCCGGAATGGTTGTTTTCCTTGTAGTACAGCAAGCTCAGGTCCAGCACGCCGACGGTGTTGAATTTCAGGGTCGGACCGAAGACCAGGGCGCGTTTCTTGGCCGAGCCCAGGTTGTTGTTGCGACTGGCATCGAAGCCCAGGGTCAGCGCGTAGTCCTTGACGAGGCCGGTGCCCAAGGGCGTATCGAACACCCGGGACGCGAAGAGCTGGTGACGATAGACACCATAGACTTCGCTGCTGCCCTTGTGGGTGCCCTTGCGCGGATCATCGCTGTCGGAGAGCAGCAGATCCAGGTGCAGGTAGTTGCTGCCGTACTGGTAGCCACTGGCGTGGGTGAAACTGTAGATGCGCTTGCTGATGTAGTGCGGATTGTTCGGGTTGGTGAACTCCTTGCCGTACCGAAAGCCGACGCTGTTGTTCATCCACTCCAGGGCGGCTGCTTCCCCTGCTCCGATCAGTGTCATCAGCAGGGTTGCGCCTTGTAATGCCTTTTTCATTTTTATTATGTCCTGTGGCGGTGTGGCGTAAGGCAGCTTCGCTGGCTGCCGTCCGCACGCAGTATCGGCACAAGCGCCACAGGCCCCAAAGCACAGAATATCGATCAGCGCGCTGCCAAAACGGCAACAGCCGCCCACCGCCATGGACTCAGAGCGTTAGCTGGCCGAAAGCGCGCTCGGCCCGCTCGCGAATGGCGATCTCCTCGCCAAGCAGATGCGCCAGCGCCTCCACCGCGCTGGGCAGATCTCGACCGCTGCGGGCATAGAGCCCCAGGTCGCTGTAGATACCCCCCTGATCGCTCAGCGGGATATGCACCAGCTCCCCCTTGCTCAGGTCGCCCTCGACCCCGACCCGGGTCTGGAAGGCCACCCCCATGTTGTGCCGGGCCATCTGTCGCGCCAGCTCCATGGAGTTGCTCTGCAAGGGCGGCTTGTCCAACAGCCCCAGGCGCTTGTGCAACGGCGCCAGCAAGTGATGGATCGACAGCTCGCTCTTGGCCAGGATCAGCCCGTGCTCGGCGCAAGTGGCGAAATTGACGCTGCCCCGCTCGGCCAAGGGATGATCGGGACTGACCAGCGCCCCCAGGCGAAAATGACCGACGCTCAAGGGGCGGATCTCCGGCGCCCTGGGCAAGGCGAACGCCAGGCCCAGGTCCGCACGACTGTTGATCAAGGCCTGGGGAATGGATTGCGAGCCCTGCACCGTGACGCCGATGGTCACCTGTGGATACAGATCGCGCATGCGCTTGAGCACCGAGGGCAGCAGATCCACCGTCGCGCCTTCCACAGCGGCAATCTCCACATGCCCGCTCTTGAGGCCACGCAGAGCATCGAACTCCAGGCGCACCCGCTCCAGGTCCTGCAGCACCAGATTGACATGACGGCTCATGACCTCTCCCGCCAGGGTCAGGCGCAGGCCGCCCGGCAGGCGTTCGAACAAGGGCGCGCCGATTTCATCCTCGATCTTCAGGATCTGCCGGTTCACCGCCGAAGACGCGACATTCAAGCGCCGAGCAGCCTCGCGGATCGAATGACAGCGACGAACCATATCGAAGTAATGGATGGCGGGAGAATGAATGCGTAGCGTTCTGCCGATCATGCCGCGGGCTCCTTTCGCAGGACCAGAGGCGCACGGATTGCCGGCCGTGAGCCTCGAAGCAGGCACTGTATACAATCTTGATTGAAATTTAAAACAATCTTCCTGATCAGCAGGCAGACCCGCCGCCAAACGAAAATCCCCCGCTGCATAGAGTTACGCAGCGAGGGATTTTCAGTCTGATCGAGGCTTACAGCTTGGCCGTCGGCCGCCCCGGCTTCTTGGTCTGCAGCAGGTGCGAGAACACCGCATGCAGGTCGTCCGAGGCGCTTTCCTCGTCGAGATTGAGCTTGCTGTCGATGTGATCCATGTGATGCATCATCAGGTTCACCGCCAGCTCGCCGTCCCGGGCCTCGATGGCGTCGATCAGTTGGGTGTGCTCATCGTAGGAGCAGTGGGAGCGGTTGCCGCTTTCATACTGGGCAATGATCAGCGATGTCTGGGACACCAGGCTGCGCTGGAAGCTGATCAGCGGTGCATTCTTCGCAGCTTCCGCCAGCTTCAGGTGAAACTCCCCGGACAGGCGGATACCGGCACCACGATCGCCTCGGGAAAAGCTGTCGCGCTCCTCGTTGACCATCTGCCGCAACTCCAGCAGCTGTTCGGCGGTGGCATGCTGGACCGCCAGCTCGGTAATGGCTCGCTCCACCAGACGCCGGGCGAGAAAGACCTGACGGGCTTCCTCGACGCTCGGACTGGCAACCACCGCCCCCCGATTGGGTCGCAACAGGACTACGCCTTCATGGGCCAGCCGCGACAATGCACGACGGATGATGGTCCGACTGACTCCGAATATTTCCCCAAGCGCCTCTTCACTCAACTTGGTGCCGGGCGCCAGGCGCTGCTCGAGGATGGCCTCAAAGATGTGCGCGTAGACAATATCGTCCTGGGTTCCGCTGCGACCGGCTTTGCCTGCTCGCGGTTGTTTCTTGAGAGGTTGCAACTGTTCGTTCATGGGCACTCGGGTCGGGAGGACTGCGGCGATTTCGGCGTGACTTTAATACGCCACGGTGGGTCGCTGGCAAGTATCGCGTTAAAACAGGGGCACATTGTACACAACCGCTGGGGACCATTAGCAAAAAGTGTTACCGGCCCCACCACTTATTCAACGACTGTACGGCTATTTGTAGTCACGGCTGTATTGCAATGCAAAGTTGCTTTTAAGTTTAGGCTTGAACCTTGAACCCTATTACCGGCTCGTTGCTTGCGCAGGCTGCAAGCAGCGTTCGCCGGGTATGGGTTTTGCGTCTTTCGAGAACAAGGAACAGCAGTAATGTCCGATGCCACCCCCGCGCAATTACGCCCCCTCGCGGACACTTCGCCCTCCGCCATCGTTGCCGGCTTTATCGCCATGATGACCGGCTACACCAGTTCCCTGGTGCTGATGTTCCAGGCTGGGCAAGCCGCCGGCCTGACCAGCGGTCAGATCTCCTCCTGGATCTGGGCCATCTCCATTGGCATGGCGGTGTGCAGCATCGGCCTGTCTCTGCGCTATCGCACCCCCATCACCATCGCCTGGTCCACACCCGGCGCTGCCCTGCTGATCACCAGCCTGTCGGGAGTGACCTATGGCGAAGCCATTGGCGCCTACATCACTTGCGCGGTCCTGGTGACCATTTGCGGACTCACCGGCAGCTTCGAGCGCCTGGTGAAAAAGATCCCGGCATCCCTGGCAGCCGCCTTGCTGGCGGGAATCCTGTTCAAGATCGGCAGTGAAATCTTTGTGGCGGCCCAACACCGTACCGGTCTGGTACTGGGGATGTTCTTCACCTACCTGGTGGTCAAGCGCCTGTCGCCACGTTATGCCGTTCTCGCGGCCCTGCTGATCGGCACTGCACTGTCCGGGCTGATGGGCTTGCTGGACTTCAGTGGCTTCCACCTGGAAGTGGCGACGCCGGTCTGGACCACGCCGCACTTTTCCCTGGCGGCCACCATCAGCATCGGTATTCCACTGTTCGTGGTCGCCATGACCTCGCAGAACATGCCCGGGATCGCGGTGCTGCGCGCCGACGGCTACAACGTCCCGGCCTCGCCACTGATCACCGCCACCGGGCTGGCTTCGTTGCTGCTGGCGCCATTTGGTTCCCACGGCATCAACCTGGCGGCCATCAGCGCTGCGATCTGCACCGGCCCCCACGCCCACGAAGATCGCAGCAAGCGTTACACCGCCGCAGTGTGGTGCGGGGTTTTCTATGGCATCGCCGGGGTCTTCGGCGCCACCCTGGCTGCGCTGTTCGCGGCCTTGCCCAAGGAACTGGTGCTGTCCATCGCCGCCCTGGCGCTGTTCGGCTCGATCATCAACGGCTTGAGCATCGCCATGAGTGAAGTGAAGGAGCGAGAAGCGGCGCTGATCACCTTTATGGTGACGGCCTCGGGGCTGACGCTGTTTTCCATTGGCTCGGCGTTCTGGGGAATTGTCGCTGGGGTCGTGACCTTGATGATTCTGAATGGGCGCAATGCCTGAAGAACTTCGCCGGCATACCTGTTCCTACCCAAGGCAGCACCCACTGTAGGAGCCGACTTGCCGGCGAACGGCGCCCACGAGCATCTCCCGGGCAAGCCCGCACAGAGACAAGGAACACAAGGGGAAATTCGAAAGGCCGCCCAGGGAGGGCAGCAACGCATGAGCGGCCCGGACGGGCCGCTCACACATGACATCACGCGACTGGGTTGATCGCGTTGTCCGGGTACCAGACGTCCAGCAGCGGGCTGACTTCAACGCTGGTCAGCTCGGTACGGCCTTTGAGCCAGGCTTCAACAGCTGCACGCTGTGCTTCGCTGACGGAACCGCGCTTGCTCAGGCAAACCAGACCGAAGTCATCGCCGCCAACATAGCCCAGACCGTTGGCTTCCATCGCTTCTTTGAGGAACGCGTCGAGGAAAGCGTCAATAGCTTCTTCAGCCAGATCTTCTTTGAAATCCAGGTTCAGCTCAAAACCCAGCTCCTGAAATTCATCTACGCAGAGTTTTTTGCGCAGACGGCGGGAACGGTTAGTGGCCATGGAACAATCCTCATAAGTAATAACGGGCGGCACTTTACCAGTTTAGGCGGGCGATTGCCTGACTCTATGAGGATGCAGGACCGCCATTGGTAAAAAAAATACCACCACGGCGGCCCGTGGCACGGCACAAGCCGCTATACCTTGGGGCATAATGCCGACACTTTCATGATCACTGAGGGATTTTATCTGCATGCCCTCGCCTTTTTTCCCCTCGACTGCAGGGTTCCACTTCATATGATCAAATCGTTGCGTCCTCTGTTGCTTGCCAGTGTTTTTCTTCCCCTGGCATTTCCTGTCTCTGCGGCTCCGGTCAACACCACCCTGACCCCCAAGGTTCAACAAGCCCTCAAAGCCAGCAAGCTCCCGAACAACGCCCTGTCGCTGGTGATGATTCCCCTGAACGGCCCTGGCACGCCGACGGTTTTCAACGCCGATGTCTCGGTCAACCCGGCCTCCACCATGAAGCTGGTCACCACCTACGCGGCCCTGGAAATGCTTGGCCCGACCCACCAGTGGAAGACCGAGTTCTACACCGATGGCACCCTCAGCGGTGGCATTCTCAACGGCAATCTCTATCTCAAGGGCGGCGGCGATCCCAAGCTGAACATGGAGAAGCTCTGGCTGCTGATGCGTGACCTGCGGGCCAATGGCGTGCAGCAAGTCACCGGCGACCTGGTACTGGACCGCAACTACTTCGTGCAACCGCAGTTGCCTGAGTTCAATGACGACGGCAACGACGAGAACAAGCCGTTCCTGGTCAAGCCCGACGCGCTGATGGTCAACCTCAAGGCCCTGCGCTTCGTCGCCCGCAATGATTCCGGCCGGGTACTGGTTTCGGTAGAGCCGCCGATTGCCAAGATCCGCATCGACAATCAGGTCAAGGCAGTCAACACCAAGCAGTGCACCGGCGACGTTCGCTACAACCCCGTGCCCCAGGCCGATGGCAGCGTGATCGTCACCGTTGGCGGCCAGTTGGGTGATGGCTGCAGTTCCCAGACCTATCTGTCGCTGCTGGACCACGCCACCTACACCGCCGGTGCGGTGCGGGCGATCTGGAGCGAACTGGGCGGCAGCATCCAGGGCAAGGACCGCCTCGCGGTAGTTCCCAAGGATGCCAAGGTTCTGGCCCGTGCCTTCTCTCCGGACCTCGCGGAGGTCATCCGCGACATCAACAAATACAGTAACAACACCATGGCCCAGCAGCTGTTCCTGAGCCTGGGCGCCAAGTACCGCAATGAAGCCGACGGCGATGACGCCAAGGCGGCCCAGCGTGTGGTGCGCCAGTGGCTGGCGAAAAAAGGCATCACCGCGCCGCATCTGGTGATGGAAAACGGCTCTGGCCTGTCCCGTGCCGAACGGGTCAGCGCCCGGGAACTGGCCGGTCTGCTGCAAGCTGCCTGGAAGAGCCCCTACGCCGCCGAGTTCATCAGCTCCATGCCGATTGCCGGCATGGACGGCACCATGCGCAAGCGCCTGAAACGTACCGCCATGTCCGGTGAGGCCCACATCAAGACCGGCACTCTGAACACCGTGCGCGCCATCGCCGGCTATAGCCGCGATGACAACGGCAACACCTGGGCGGTGGTGGCGATCCTCAACGATCCACGCCCCTTCGGCGCCTCTTCGGTACTGGATCAGGTGCTGCTGGATCTGTATCGCCAGCCAAAACTGGCCACCAGCGCATCCGTTCTCTAACTCGCTGTTGCGACAGTGGCGGACCCGCTCCGCCGCTGTCAGCGATCAGGGCAGCTCTGGCTGGACTCGATCGCGTCCGGCCTGCTTGGCGGCATAGACCCCGGAGTCGGCCCGCAACAACAAACCGTCCGCCCCCTCGCCTTCGCGCCAGCTGGCAATGCCGAAACTGGCGGTGACACTGCCCACCGGCTCGATCGGCGAACTGCGCAGCCCCTGCCACAGTTCCTGAGCCAGGATCAGCGCCTGCTGGGCGTTGGTGCCCGGACACAGCACCATGAACTCCTCGCCGCCGAGACGGCAGAACACATCGGTACGCCGCAGACGCCCACCAATGCGGACACAGAGCCCCCGCAAGACCTGATCCCCGACGCCGTGTCCGTACTGGTCGTTGATCCGCTTGAAATGATCGATATCCAGCATGATCACCGCCATATCGCCCCCAACACGTTCAAGACGCTGCATTTCGTTCTGCAACTGCTCCTGGAAATAGCGCCGGTTGTGAATGCCGGTCAGGGAGTCGGTCACTGACAACGCACGCAACTCTTCCTCGACCCGCTTGAGGTCGGAAATGTCCGAGATATAGCCGTGCCAGAGCACGCCGCCGCCCTGCAGGCTTTCCGGGGTCGCCGCGCCACGCATCCAGCGCAGCCCCCGTTGCGGCAGGCAGACCCGATACTCCTCACGCCACGGACTGAGCTGCCTGGCGGAAACCTGGATCGACTTGCGCACCCGCTGCACATCCTCAGGATGGATACGCTCGAACACTGCCTCGGCATCCTCCTGCAACACCTGCGGCTCGATCTCGTAGATTTCGCGAATGCCATCGCTGGCATAGGTGAAGCTCGCGTGTCCCTCGGCATCCAGCTTGAACTGGTAGATCCCTCCGGGAACATGGGCACTGAGCCTTTTCAACAGGCGGTCCCGGGCCGCCAGGGCCTCGTGCACCCGCTTGCGCTCGGTGATGTCGATGCAGATGGCCAGGTGGCCGATCCACAGCCCCTGATCATCCAGCACCGGGGTTGCCAGCATGTTCACTTGCAGGTGGCTGCCGTCACGCCTGACCAGCGTCCACTCCCGCGCCTCATGGCCACCGGCCAGGCCTTCTTCCACCAGCATGGCCCGGGACACTGGAATGGCCTTGCCATAGCGCTGGGTAAGGCTCTGAGCCCAGCTTTCCAGCTCCCGGGGCAGGTGCAGGCTTTCCAGGGTCAGGTGGCCTACCGCTTCACTGCTGCTGTAGCCGAGCATCTGCTCGGCCCCGGCATTGAAGGTACTGATGACACCACGCAGGTCCGTGGCGATGATCGCCACCTGGGTCGCGGCATTGAGCACGCAGCGCAACTGACTGTGAGTGCCGCGCAACTCCTGCTCGCGACTGCGCAGCTCCCCCGTGCGTTGCTCCACCAAGGCCAAGGCCCGTTGCCGCTGACTCACCAGCACATAGAGCAAGGCGCTGAGCAGCAGACTGAGCAAGCCACCGAGAATCACCAGGCTGCTCAGGGAAGATTGGTTGGCGTGCAGGAACGCCGCGCTGGGGCGGATATCAACCTGATAATCCCGGTCCGCCAGGCGCAGCAAACGGCTGGCCGTCAGGTGACTGGCGATCGGCGGGTTGTTCGATTCATAGAGCACCTCGTGCTGGCCCTCGGTGGACAGATCGAGAATGCGCACCGACAAATTGTCGCTGGCCGGCACCGGCAAGCCGTCCGCCACCAGTTGCCGCAGGCTGATCACCGCCAGCACATAACCGTAAGGCCTGGCCTCGGGCAAGGGGCTGTCCTGGGGCCGCCTGACCGGCGCCGCCAGCAGCACGCCCCGGGCATAGGCCGGGTCCACGGCAACCAGGTGCAAAGGCGGCGAAACCGCCAGGCCGTTGAGCTCCCTGGCCCGCTCCAGAGTAGCCCGGCGCTGAGGCTGGGCCAGCAAGTCGTGCCCCAGGGGCGACCCCAGGGGGCTTTGAGTCTGGCTGTACAGAATCGGCGCAAAGTCTTCTTGCTCACCGGCGGGCTCCATCTGGCCGCTGGCGTTCAATTGCAGAATGGTGAACCCCGCCACCCCCTGATCCCGCACCGCCTGTTCGAACGCCGGACGCTGGGCACGACTCACCAGAGGCGCCCAGGCATAGGCCTGAGTGTGGCGTAGCAGAGGCTTGGCGTAACCATCGAAGTCCTGGCGGGTCACCAGGTCGGAATTGACAAAGAAACGCCGCAGACCGTCCAGGCGTTGCTCCTGGTCTTGAAAGCGCTCTTCGATACGGCTGTAGCGTTCACTGGCGAGCAATTGGAAGCGCTGGCGCAGTTGCTGTTTGTTCGAGTTGTAAGTGGACCAGGCCAGCAGCCCGGTGAGAATGCCGCCCGCAAGCAACACCAGCACAGCTACTAGCCAGGCAGAGACTTCTTCACTAATGAAACCCAGGATCTTCGGGCGTACCACATGCAACGGCATAAGTAGAACTCATCACGCCAGCGAGTTTGGGTGTCATCCGGACTTGGTGTGAGTTATAGCTATTAGCCACTAATTTGACCAGCGCTAAACAGCCCCCAAAGCCCGAAAAAACGGGCGTTGGGGACTTATCCGGCCATCAGCGGGCGCTGATTTTCCAAGCTCGGTGAATTTTGCTGTTACGGGCAAAATCCGGGTCGATGGTTTTCGCCGTGATCTCCTCGACCTGATAGCGCGCGGCGAGGTTCTCGTCCAACTGGAACTTGCGGAAGTTGTTGGAGAAGTACAGCACGCCACCCGGCGCCAGACGGGCCATGGCCAGGTCCAGCAACTGCACCTGGTCACGCTGCACGTCGAACACCCCTTCCATGCGCTTGGAGTTGGAGAAGGTCGGCGGGTCGATGAAGATCAGGTCGAACTCGTCACGGCAACTGTCCAGCCAGGCCATCACATCACCCTGCTCCAGACGGTTCTTGTCGGAGAAACCGTTGAGGGAGAAGTTGCGTCGCGCCCAGTCCAGGTAGGTTTTCGACAAGTCGACGCTGGTCGTACTGCGGGCTCCACCCTTGGCCGCGTGCACACTGGCGGTGGCGGTGTAGCAGAACAGGTTGAGGAAACGCTTGCCAGCAGCCTCTTTCTGGATGCGCATGCGCATCGGCCGATGATCGAGGAACAGCCCGGTGTCCAGGTAGTCGGTCAGGTTCACCAGCAGCTTGACCCCGCCTTCGCGAACTTCGGTGAACTGGCCCTGGGCGCTCTGGCGCTCGTATTGCTTGGTGCCGCTCTGGCGCTCGCGACGCTTGATCACCACCCGGCTCTTATCCACGTTCAGTGCCTGGGGAATCGCTGCCAGGGCATCGAACAGACGCGCCTGGGCCTTCTCCGGGTCCACCGACTTGGGCGCCGCGTATTCCTGGACGTGCACCCAATCCTGGTACAGGTCGATGGCCAGGGAGTATTCCGGCATGTCCGCGTCATAGACCCGATAGCACTCGACACCTTCGCGCTTGGCCCATTTGCCCAGCAGCTTGAGGTTCTTTTGCAGGCGGTTGGCAAACATCTGCCCGCCCTCGCTCAGACGAGCCTGCTCGACCACCGGCGCCGGCGCAGGAGCCGGCTTGATCGGGTTGCCATTCTTGTTGTACTGGCGCACTGGCGGCTCGTCTGCAGCGGCCTGGGCCTGCTCGCGTTCAACCTGGCGCTGCTCGGCGGTGCGTCGCTCACCGGTGACGAACTGGTCCGGCAGCACCTTGATCAGCAGCAGCTTGCACGGCAAGGCGCCGTTCCAGAACGAGTACTGCTTGTGGCTGCGAATGCCCATGCGCTTGCCCAGGTCCGGGGCGCCGGTGAACACCGCCGCTTCCCAGTTCAGGCAGGCCTGACGCAGGCGCTCGCCGAGGTTCTGGTAGAGGTACAGCAGGCTGGCTTCGTCACCCAGGCGCTCGCCGTAGGGCGGGTTGCAGATCACCAGGCCCTTCTGGTTCTGGTCTGGACGCGGTTCAAAAGTCCCCACTTCGCCCTGGTAGATCTTGATCCAGTCGCTCAAGCCCGCGCGCTCGACGTTGTTGCGACCCGGCTGGATCAATCGTGGGTCGGCCTCGTAGCCGCGAATCCACAGCGGTGGCTTGGCCAGTCCGGCCTGGGCCCGAGCCAGGGCTTCATCATGCAGTTTGCGCCAAAGCGCCGGCACATGGCCGAGCCAGGCGGTAAAGCCCCACTGCTCACGCTTGAGGTTGGGAGCGATGTCCGCGGCAATCATCGCCGCTTCCACCAGGAAGGTGCCGACACCGCACATTGGGTCGGCCAGGGCCCCGCCTTCAGCGGCGATGCGCGGCCAGCCGGAACGGATCAGGATCGCGGCCGCCAGGTTTTCCTTGAGCGGCGCGGCGCCTTGCTGCAGGCGATAGCCGCGCTGGTGCAGGCTGTGGCCGGACAGGTCCAGGGACAGGATGGCTTCGCCGCGATCCAGGCGCAGGTGGATGCGCAGGTCCGGATTGAGCTTGTCCACCGAAGGACGCTCGCCGGTAGGTGTACGCAGTTTGTCGACAATGGCGTCCTTGACCTTCAGGGCACCAAAGTGGGTGTTGTCGATGCCCGAACCGTGACCGCTGAACTCCACCGCCAGGGTGCCATCGGCCAGCATGTGGTCCTGCCAGTCGACGTCCAGCACGCCGTGGTAGAGGTCCTCGGCGTCCTTCATTGGAAAACGCTTGAGGACCAGCAGCACCCGGTTGGCCAGGCGCGACCACAGACACAGCCGATAGGCCGTCTCCATGTCGGCCATGCCGCGCACGGCAGAAGTGTGCTCACGCGCTTGCTCAAGGCCAAGCCCGACGGCTTCCTCGATCAGCAGGCCTTCAAGGCCTTTGGGACAGGTGAGGAAGAGTTCGTAACGATCCGACATGGGAGTACCAGGGCCTTTAGCAATAAGTGAACGGACAACGCATCGCCCGTTCGGTTTTCAATCAAGCGCTTTTCTTCAAGAGCGCTCGTGTGGCACGAAACTGTGCCGTCCCACCCCGGCAGACAGGCTTTCTTGCAGGGCAAAAAAGCTTAGAGGCCGGGACAGATAAAAAAGTCAGGGCAACAAAATGACATAAGTCGACCCTTCGTCGAATAGTAGTTGAGTGCAACCGTTCGACATTCTCACTAAAGCATTAACCTCATCATCTAGTGAGAGGCTGATCACAGCGGGCTTTGCCTGGCAAACAAGCTAAAAAACCCGTCCCGGCTTATGGCCTGGACAGCATTATCGTTACGTCCTTATGACAAAACGATCATTCACTTGCTGTGACCTATTGGTTAGAACTCAACACAGGTTGGCGCCGCAATGGCGTCAACATCAAGGCTCGCCACGCCGGCAGCGAGCACCAACGGCAGAGACAATCTGCCCGACCTCAGAAGAAGGTCGACGGGACATAAGACAGTCAACAAGTGAGGGAAACACCCTATGAGAAGACTAAAGCGTGATCCGTTGGAAAGAGCATTTTTACGCGGATATCAGTATGGCGTTAATGGCAAGTCCCGTGAGCTTTGCCCATTTACTCTACCGTCGGTACGCCAAGCCTGGATTAACGGCTGGCGAGAAGGACGCGGCGACAACTGGGACGGTATGACTGGCACTGCGGGCATCCACAGACTCAACGAACTTCGCGCTGTCGGCTGATCAGGGCACATTCCGACACCTACAACTTGAATAGATGACGACTTAACCACGCACGCCCCATCCGGGCGGCGGGCTTCGGCCCAGGGGCTCCTTCGAGGAGCCCTTTTTTATGCCCGCGCTGGCGCCCGTTCTTATCGGCCCATGGCCGCGATGGCATCCACCGACTCGCGAATCAACGCCGGCCCCTTATAGATGAAGCCCGAATACAGCTGCACCAGGCTGGCGCCCGCGGCGATCTTCTCAGCCGCGTGCTTGCCTTCCGTGATGCCGCCCACGGCAATGATCGGCAAGCGACCGGCCAGTTCGGCGGCCAGGACCTTGACTGTGTGGGTGCTCTTGTCGCGCACCGGCGCGCCGGACAGGCCGCCTGCCTCATCGCCGTGTTCCATGCCTTCGACGCCTTCGCGACTCAAGGTGGTGTTGGTGGCGATCACCGCGTCCATGCCGGTTTCCAGCAAGGCCCGAGCCACTTCAACGGTTTCCTCATCGCTCATGTCCGGCGCGATCTTGATCGCCAGGGGCACGCGTTTGCCATGAATGCTCGCCATCTCCTGCTGACGCTGGCTCAGAGCCGACAGCAGCTGCTTGAGGGACTCGCCAAACTGCAGGCTGCGCAAGCCCGGGGTATTGGGCGAGCTGACATTGACCGTGACATAACTGGCATGGGCATAGACCTTGTCCAGGCAGATCAGGTAGTCGTCCACCGCCCGCTCCACCGGGGTGTCGAAGTTCTTGCCGATATTGATCCCCAGCACGCCCTTGTATTGGGAGGCGGCCACACGCGCCAGCAGATTATCGACCCCCAGGTTGTTGAAGCCCATGCGGTTGATGATGGCTTCGGCCTGAGGCAGGCGGAAGATCCGCGGCTTGGGGTTGCCCGGCTGCGGACGCGGGGTGACGGTACCGATCTCGACAAAGCCGAAGCCCAGTTGAGCGAAGCCATCGATGGCGGCGCCGTTCTTGTCCAGACCGGCAGCCAGGCCCACCGGGTTCGGAAACTCCAGGCCCATGACCTGCACCGGCAACTGCGCCGGCGCCTTGCACAACAGACCGTTAAGGCCCAAACGCCCGCCCGCACCGATCAGGTCCAGGGACAGATCGTGGGAGGTTTCCGGGGAGAGTTTGAACAACAGCTGGCGGGCCAGGGTATACATGGGCGGGATGAACTCGGTTGGCGGTGAAATAAGGCGCCGATTATAGCCGCGCCCAGGGCTTGCAGGCGAGGCGCAGAATGAAATCCCCGACAATGGCATATGCCTTGCACCCACTTGCTCATCAGACCTGGACCAATGGCGGCCCAGGTTCAAGGACAACGGCGTCGTCACCCACACAGGCTTTGCCTGGCCAGTGAGTACGACGCTTTTTTATGCAAGGTGCCAAGCCATGACTGAACACCCCAACTGCGCACTGGCCTGGGTCAACGGCAGCGATGCCCCGGAAAAGTCCGCCATCAACCTGGGCTTCATGGCCCTGACCGATTGCGCCTCGGTGGTGGTCGCCGCCACCCAGGGCTTTGCCCAGCCCTACGGCCTGACCCTGAACCTCAAGCGCCAGAGTTCCTGGGCCGGGCTGCGGGACAAGCTGGTGAGTGGCGAACTGGACGCCGCCCACAGCCTGTACGGCCTGATCTATGCCGTGCACCTGGGCATCGGCGGGACCCATCCCTGCGACATGGCGGTGCTCATGGGCCTGAACCAGAATGGCCAGAGCATCAACCTGTCGCGGGAACTGCAAGCCCTCAAAGTGACCAGCCCTGAAGCATTGGACCGCCATGTGCACCAAAGCCGGGCACGACTGACCTTCGCCCAGACCTTCCCCACCGGTACTCACGCCATGTGGTTGTACTACTGGCTGGCCAGCCAGGGCATCCACCCGCTGCAGGATGTCGACAGCGTGGTGGTGCCGCCGCCGCAGATGGTGGCTCACCTGCAGGCCGGGCGCATCGACGGGTTCTGCGTCGGCGAACCCTGGAGCGCCAGTGCAGTGCAGCAGGATCAGGGCTTCACCCTGGCCACCAGCCAGGCAATCTGGCCGGATCACCCGGAAAAAGTCCTCGGCTGCACCCGCGCCTTCGTCGAGCAATACCCCAACACCGCCCGGGTCCTGGTCATGGCGATCCTCGAGGCCAGCCGCTTTATCGAACAAAGCCCGGAAAACCGCCGCAGCACTGCCCAGTTGCTGAGCGCCGCCGATTACCTGAATACACCGCTGGACTGCATCGAGCCGCGGCTGCTGGGGGCTTACGCCGACGGCCTGGGCAATCGCTGGCAGGACCCCCACGCCCTGCGCTTTCACCACCATGGCGCCGTCAACCTGCCTTATCTGTCCGACGGCATGTGGTTCATGACCCAGTTCCGGCGCTGGGGCCTGCTGCGGGAAGACCCGGACTACCTGGGCGTCGCTCGCCACGTGCAGCAGCTTGAACTGTATCGCGAAGCCGCCAGCGCGCTGGGCATCACCGCCTGGGGCCAGGACATGCGCAGCAGCCAGTTGATTGATGGCAAGGTGTGGGACGGCTCTGAGCCTGCCGCCTATGCCCGCAGCTTTCGCCTGCATGCCCTCAACGACAGCCCTGCCCTTGCCGCCCAGCGCTGACCGGAGCCCGCGAACATGCTGCGTATCCTGCTGATCAACGACACCGCAAAAAAAGTCGGAAGGCTCAAGGCCGCACTCAGCGAAGCCGGTTTCGAGGTGATTGACGAATCCGGCCTGACCATCGACCTGCCGGGCCGCGTCGAAACGGTGCGCCCGGACGTGATCCTGATCGATACCGAGTCACCCAGCCGTGATGTGATGGAGCAAGTGGTGCTGGTCAGCCGCGATCAACCGCGGCCCATCGTGATGTTCACCGATGAACACGATCCGGGGGTGATGCGCCAGGCGATCAAGTCCGGGGTCAGCGCCTACATCGTCGAAGGTATCCAGGTCCAGCGCCTGCAACCGATCCTCGACGTGGCAATGGCGCGTTTCGAAAGCGACCAGGCCCTGCGCGCGCAACTCCAGGCCCGCGACCAGCAACTGGCCGAGCGCAAGCGCATCGAGCTGGCCAAGGGCCTGTTGATGAAGATGAAGGACTGCGACGAAGAACAGGCCTACACCCTGATGCGCCGTCAGGCCATGGGCAAACAGCAGAAGCTGATCCAGGTCGCGGAACAGATCATCGCCATGCAGGAACTACTCGGCTGACCTGCGCCCCGTAGGAGCCGGCTTGCCGGCGAACAGACCTCTGAACCTTGTGCCAGTGTTGAGGGCGCCTTCGCTGGCAAGCCAGCTCCTACAGCGAGCCTGCCCATGCGAGCCTGCATCGGCCGCCGGTTGGCGCGGCTCTTGCTATCAAATCCACAACGGTAACCAACGGCGGTTGCCCCACCTACGACAAAGACGTCGCGCACCCTGCTCGCCACAACGAGCCGGATGCCGACGTTTTTTCGTTTTGGCCCCACTGACCGGGGTCGGTGGCGCGGCCGTGGCGGCGCTCCACCTGCAAGCTCATGACGACTCCAACGACTCTTATCAGCTGAGGTGCGCGATGAATTCAAGCTTCTGGAAATCCGGCCACACCCCGACCCTGTTCGCAGCCTTTCTGTATTTCGACCTGAGCTTCATGGTCTGGTACCTGCTGGGCCCCCTGGCGGTACAGATTGCTGCCGACCTGCACCTGAGCCCCCAGCAACGCGGGCTGATGGTGGCCACACCGATCCTCGCCGGTGCAGTGCTGCGTTTCATCATGGGCCTGCTGGCCGATCGCCTGTCGCCCAAGACCGCCGGCCTGATCGGCCAGGTGATTGTCATCGGCGCTCTGTTCGGCGCCTGGAAGCTGGGCATCCACAGCTATGAGCAAGCCTTGCTACTGGGGGTATTCCTCGGCATGGCCGGCGCCTCTTTCGCTGTGGCCCTGCCCCTGGCCTCCCAATGGTATCCGCCGCAACACCAGGGCAAGGCCATGGGCATCGCCGGTGCCGGCAACTCCGGCACGGTGTTCGCCGCGCTGCTCGCTCCGGTGCTGGCAGCGGCTTTCGGCTGGAGCAATGTCTTCGGCTTCGCCCTGATCCCGCTGCTCCTGACACTGGTGCTGTTCGCCTGGCTGGCGAAGAACGCCCCCGAGCGGCCGCGGGCCAAATCCATGGGCGACTACTTCAAGGCCCTGGGGGACCGCGACAGCTGGTGGTTCATGTTCTTCTACAGCGTGACCTTTGGCGGTTTCATCGGCCTGGCCAGCGCCCTGCCCGGCTATTTCAATGACCAGTACGGCCTGAGCCCGGTGACGGCTGGCTACTACACCGCCGCCTGTGTCTTCGGCGGCAGCCTGATGCGCCCTCTGGGCGGCGCCCTGGCGGACCGTTTCGGCGGTATCCGCACGTTGCTGGCGATGTACAGCGTGGCGGTGGTCTGCATCGCCGCCGTGGGTTTCAACCTGCCCAGTTCCTACGCTGCCCTGGCCCTGTTCGTCTGCACCATGCTGGGCCTCGGCGCCGGCAATGGCGCGGTGTTCCAGCTGGTCCCGCAACGTTTTCGCCGGGAAATCGGGGTCATGACCGGGCTGATCGGCATGGCCGGAGGCATCGGCGGTTTTGCCCTGGCGGCGGGCATGGGCGCGATCAAGCAGAGCACCGGCAGCTATCAACTGGCACTGTGGCTGTTCGCCAGTCTCGGGGTCCTGGCCTGGTTCGGCCTGCACGGGGTCAAGCGCCGCTGGAGAACCACCTGGGGCTCCGCCGCCGTGACTGCGGCACGGGTCTGAGCGCGCCATGGGCCTGCAACTGAGCCATGCCGAGGCCAGCGCCACCGGACCGCGGACGGAAAATCAGGACGCCTTGCGCCGGGTCACCCCGGCGCCGGATCTGGCGGCGAGCAAGGGCCTGCTGTTCGCCATCGCCGATGGCGTCAGTCAGTGCGCCGACGGCGGCCTGGCAGCGCGTTCGAGCCTGCAGGCCCTGGCCCTGGATTACTACGCCACCCCGGAAACCTGGACCGTGGCCCAGGCCCTGGAACGCCTGCTGACCGCCCAGAACCGCTGGCTCCAGGCCAACGGCGGCGGCCAGCCCCTGCTCACCACCCTCAGCGCCCTGGTACTGCGGGGCCGGCGCTTTACCCTGGCCCATGTCGGCGACTGCCGGGTCTACCGTTGGCACCAACAGCAGTTGCAACGCATCAGCGAGGACCACGTCTGGGACCAGCCGGGCATGCAGCATGTGCTCAAGCGCGCCCTGGGCCTGGACCAGCATCTGGTACTGGACTTCCTCGATGGCGAACTGCGCCAGGGCGAAAGCTTCCTGATGCTCAGCGACGGGGTCTGGGCCACCCTGGGCGACAGCGCCATCGCCGCCATTCTGCGGGACCAGCCCGATCTGGACAGCGCGACACAGACCTTGGTCAACGCAGCGCACCTGGCCGGTAGTCAGGACAATGCCAGCGCGCTGCTGGTGCGGGTCGACGCGCTTGGCGAAAGCAGCCTCGGCGATGCCCTGCTGCACTTGCAACAATGGCCCCTGCCGCCGTTGCTGAAACCCGGGCAACGCTTCGAAGGCTGGCAGGTGGAGAGCCTGGTCAGCCACAGCCAGCAATCGCTGCTGTACCGCGTGCGTGACGAACAGCACCAGGCCTGGCTGCTGAAAACCCTGCCGGCGGCCCTGCACAACGACCTGGCGGCCTGCCAGGGGCTGCTGTCCGAGGAATGGCTGCTGCGCCGCGTTGCCGGGCGGTATTTTCCCCAGGTGCACGGTGGCACTGCGCGCCAGCATCTGTATTACCTGATGCGCGAATACCCCGGTCGCACCCTGCAACAGCTATTTCGCTACAACGGCCCCCTGCCCCTGGACCAGTGGCAGTCCCTGGCCGAGCGCCTGCTGCGGGCCGTTGGCCTGCTGCACCGCCGGCAGATCCTGCACCGCGACATCAAGCCGGACAACCTGTTGCTGGGGGACGACGGCGAACTGCGGATTCTGGATTTCGGCCTGGCCTACTGCCCGGGCTTGTCGGCGGACCTGGCGCACCAGCTGCCCGGCACCCCGAGCTATATCGCCCCGGAAGCCTTCGCCGGCGAACCTCCCAGCCCGCAACAGGATCTCTATGCGGTGGGTGTCAGCCTGTATTACCTGCTGACCGGGCACTACCCCCATGGCGAGGTCGAAGCCTTCCAACGCCCGCGCTTCACCGCTGCTGTTCCCCCCAGCCGCTACCGCCCGGATCTACCGCAATGGCTGGAGCAAAGCCTGGAACGCGGGGTCTGTGCCGACCCGGCCCAGCGCTATGAAACCGCCGAAGAATGGCTGTTGGTGCTGGAACAGGGTGAACGCCGCAGCCTGAGCCTGCGGCCGCGCCCCTTGCTGGAACGGGAGCCGCTGAAGGTCTGGCGCGGCCTCGCCCTGCTCGCCCTGCTGCTCAACCTGATGTTGCTGCTGGCACTGCTGCATCGTTAGCGCCCCGCGTCCCTACGGGCCGTTCGCAGCCTGCGGCAGCGGCTACACAACCCTCGGCTGCCTTGGGCCTGTAGCCGCTGCCGAGCCATAGCGAGGCTGCGATAAGGTCCGCAGGACCTTGCTTGACGCCCCCCAGACCGCCCATCGCCCCCCCCACAGCCCCCAAGCGCCGAAACAGGGCGCAGCGCCTCAATCAGGTGCAACGGCCACACCCGACATCCCCGGAAACCTGACCCAGGCCCCATAAAACCGCGCCCTCGGCAACTTGGCACAAGCGCTGCATGAGAGCGGACAACAGACATAAAGCCCGGCCTTCAACGACGAAGGCAGGCTTCCCGAGAGAACGGGATCGGACAAAGGCGTCCTCGTCAGGCCACTGACGGGACGCCTTTTTTGTTTGCGCGCAGTTTTTCGAGCCAGGCCGCACTGAACCTGCCTGAGCTCCGGAGAAGCCCATGAAAAGACTCAAACTGGTAATGATCGGCAACGGCATGGCCGGGGTCCGCACCCTGGAAGAGTTGCTCAAACTGAGCGACGAGCTGTACGACATCACCGTGTTCGGCGCCGAACCCCACACCAACTACAACCGCATCCTGCTCTCGCCGGTGCTGGCCGGTGAACAGACGTTCGAGGACATCGTCCTCAACGACCTGGACTGGTACCTGAGCCACAACATCAAGCTGCTGCTCAATCGCAAAGTGGTGGAAATCGACCGGATCAAGCGCCGAGTGATCGCCGAGGACGGCAGCGAAGCCGAGTACGACCGCCTGCTGATCGCCACCGGCTCCACACCCTTTATCCTGCCGATTCCCGGCAAGGACCTGCAGGGGGTGATCGGCTATCGCGACATTGCCGATACCCAGGCGATGATCGACACGGCCAAGACTCACACCCATGCGGTGGTGATCGGCGGCGGCCTGCTGGGCCTGGAAGCTGCCAACGGCCTCAAGCTGCGGGGCATGGACGTGACCGTGGTGCATATCGGCGAATGGCTGCTGGAACGGCAACTGGACCAGACCAGCGGCCAGTTGCTGCAAGGCGCCCTGGAAAGCCGTGGCCTGAAGTTTCGCCTGTGTGAACAGACCCAGGCCCTGATCGATGCCGGCAATGGCCGGGTCGGCTCGGTGCAGTTCAAGAATGGCGAGATCATCCCCGCCGATCTGGTGGTGATGGCCGCCGGCATCCGCCCCAACACCGAGCTGGCGGAACGGGCCGGCCTGCCCTGCAACCGTGGGATTCTGGTCAACGACACCCTGCAAACCTTCGACCCGCGTATCTACGCCATCGGTGAGTGCGCCAGTCACCGCGGTATCGCCTACGGTCTGGTGGCGCCGCTGTTCGAACAGGCCAAGGTTTGCGCCAACCACTTGGCTCAACTGGGCTTTGCCCGCTACCAAGGCTCGGTGACGTCCACCAAGTTGAAGGTCACGGGCATCGATCTGTTTTCCGCCGGGGATTTCATGGGCGGCGACGGCACCGAGACCATCACCCTCTCCGACCCCATTGGCGGGGTCTACAAGAAGCTGGTGATCAAAGACGACGTACTGGTCGGCGCCTGCCTGTACGGCGACACCGCGGACGGCGGCTGGTACTTCCGCCAAATCCGCGAGCAGCAGGCCATCGGCGAGATCCGCGACCACCTGATGTTCGGTGAGAACGCCCTGGGCGACGTCGGCCATCAGGGCCAGGACAAGGCCATGAGCATGGCCGACACTGCCGAGGTCTGCGGCTGCAATGGGGTGTGCAAGGGCACCATCGTCAAGGCCATCCAGGAACAGGGGCTGTTCAGCGTCGACGAGGTCAAGAAGCACACCAAGGCCGCCAGCTCCTGCGGTTCCTGCGCCGGCCTGGTGGAGCAGATCCTGATCAACACCGTGGGCGGCGCGGCGGACGTCAAGCCGAAAAGCGAAAAAGCCATCTGCGCCTGCAGCGACCTGAACCACGGGCAGATCCGTCAGGCGATCCGCGAGCAGCATCTGCTGACCATCGCCGGCACCATGAGCTACCTCAACTGGCGTACCCCCAATGGTTGTGCCACGTGCCGCCCGGCGCTGAACTACTACCTGATCTCCACCTGGCCAGGGGAGGCTCGGGACGATCCGCAATCGCGGCTGATCAACGAACGGGCCCACGCCAACATCCAGAAGGATGGGACCTACTCGGTGGTGCCGCGGATGTGGGGCGGCGTGACCAATCCGTCCGAGCTGCGACGCATCGCCGATGTCGCCGACAAGTACCAGGTGCCCATGGTCAAGGTCACCGGCGGCCAGCGCATCGACCTGCTGGGCATTCGCAAGGAAGACTTGCCCGGAGTCTGGAAAGACCTGGACATGCCCTCCGGCCACGCCTACGGCAAATCCATCCGCACGGTGAAGACCTGTGTCGGCAGCGAGTTCTGCCGCTTCGGCACGCAGAACTCCACCCAGCTGGGAATCGAGCTGGAACACGACCTGTTCAACATGTGGTCACCGCACAAGGTCAAGCTGGCGGTCTCCGGTTGCCCGCGCAACTGCTCGGAAGCCGGGATCAAGGACGTGGGCATCATCGGCGTCGATTCGGGCTGGGAGATGTACATCGGCGGCAACGGCGGGATCAAGACCGAGGTGGCGGAGTTTTTCGTCAAGCTCAAGACCGCCGAAGAAGTCCGCGAATACAACGGCGCCTTCCTCCAGCTGTACCGCGAAGAGGCCTTCTACCTCGAACGCACGGTGCACTACCTGCAACGGGTCGGCCTGGAGCACGTGAAAAAGGCCGTGCTGGAAGACCCGCAACGGCGCAAGGCGCTGAACGAGCGCCTGCAGTTCTCCCTGTCCTTCGAGCAAGACCCGTGGCAGCAGCGCCTGGCCGAGCCGCAGCTGAAAAAAGAGTACGAGTCGATCCCCGTGAAACAACTGGAGGTGCCGGCATGAACTGGCTGGATATCTGCGCCCTGGAAGAGATCAATGCCCTGGGCTCGCGCATCATCAAGGGCCCCAAGGGCGATATCGCGATTTTTCGTACCAGCGACGATCAGGTCTTCGCCCTCGACGATCGCTGTCCGCACAAGGGCGGCCCCCTGTCCCAGGGATTGATCTACGGCAAGCGCGTGGCCTGCCCGCTGCACAACTGGCAGATCGACCTGGAATCCGGCGAAGCCCAGGCCCCGGACACCGGCTGCGCCCATCACCATCCGGCGCGGGTGGCAAGTGGCCGGGTGCAGTTGGCCCTGCGGGATGCCGGCTGATGAAGCCGCAGAGCACGGCCTCGACCTGTTGCTACTGCGGGGTCGGCTGCGGTGTGCTGATCGAGCATGACGGCCGGCAGATCCTCGGGGTCAGCGGCGATCCGGCGCACCCGGCCAACTTCGGCAAGCTGTGCAGCAAGGGCGCCAGCCTGCATTTGACCGGCGACCGCAACGCTCGCGCCCTGTACCCGGAACTGCGCCTGGGCAAGGACCTGGCTCGCAGCCGCTGCGACTGGGACAGCGCCCTGGAGCATGCCGCCGGGGTATTCGCCCAGACCATCGCCGAGCATGGCCCGGACAGCGTGGCGTTCTATGTCTCCGGGCAACTGCTGACCGAGGACTATTACGCCTTCAACAAGCTGGCCCGGGCCCTGGTGGGCACCAACAATATCGACAGCAATTCCCGGCTGTGCATGTCCTCGGCGGTGGTGGGCTACAAGCGCAGCCTGGGGGCCGATGCGCCGCCTTGCAGTTATGAGGACCTGGAGCACAGCGATTGCGTGGTGATCGTCGGCAGTAACATGGCCTACGCCCATCCCGTGCTGTTTCGGCGCCTGGAACACGCGAAAAGCCAGCGTCCGGACATGAAAGTCATCGTCATCGACCCGCGTCGTACCGACACCTGCGATCTGGCCGACCTGCATCTGGCGATTCTGCCGGGCACCGATGTCGCACTGTTCCACGGGATTCTCCACCTGTTGCTGTGGGAGGACTGGGTCGATCGGGACTTCATCCGCGAACACACCGAGGGCCTGGCCGAGCTGAAGCTCCTGGTCCGCGACTACACCCCGGCGATGGTGGCGCAACTCTGCGGTATCAGCCTTGAGCAACTGCAGCTGTGCGCCCAATGGATAGGGACGGCGCCCAGTTTCCTGTCGTTGTGGTGCATGGGCTTGAATCAGTCCAGCGCCGGCAGCGCAAAAAACAGTGCGCTGATCAATCTGCACCTGGCCACCGGGCAAATCGGCCGAAAGGGTGCGGGGCCCTTCTCCCTCACCGGTCAGCCCAATGCCATGGGCGGGCGCGAAACCGGCAGCCTGAGCAACCTGCTCCCCGGGCACCGGGAAGCTGCCGATCCCCAACATCGCGCTGAGGTCGCCGCTTATTGGGGGGTGGAACAGTTGCCAGCCAGCCCCGGACTGAGCGCTATCGAGTTGTTTGAACAGCTGCAAAGCGGTCGCATCAAGGCCTTGTGGATCGCCTGTACCAACCCGGCGCAGTCGCTGCCGGACCAGAACGCGGTGCGTGCGGCCCTGCAGCACTGCCCGTTCGTGGTCCTGCAAGAAGCCTTCGCCACCACGGAAACCGCGACCTTTGCCGACCTGCTGCTACCTGCCGCCAGTTGGGGCGAGAAGGAAGGCACGGTGACCAACTCGGAACGGCGGGTTTCTCATGTGCGTCAGGCGGTAATCGCACCCGGTGAGGCAAGGCCTGATTGGGCCATTACCGTAGATTTCGCCCAACGCCTGGAGCGACGCCTGCGGCCCGGGCAGCCGAGCCTCTTTGACTTCGATTCCCCAGCCCAGCTGTTCGATGAGTACAAAGGCCTGACCCAGGACCGCGATCTGGACCTGTCCGGCCTCAGTCACCAGTTGATCGACCGTCTCGGCCCACAGCAGTGGCCCTTCCCCAGCGGCGCGACACAGGGCACGCCGCGCTTGTATGGGGATGGGCGCTTTCCCACCGCCACTGGCCGTGCGCACTTTGTCTGCGACCCTTACCTGCCCGCCAAGGAACAGCGCGATGCCCGCTTTCCCCTGACCCTGATCACCGGTCGGCTGCGGGACCAATGGCACGGCATGAGCCGCACCGGCACTGCGGCGCAGCTGTTCGGCCATGTCAGCGAAGCACTGCTGAGCCTGCATCCGGACGAACTGCGGCGCCAGCGGCTACGGGAGGGAGATCTGGTCAACCTGAAAAGCCGCCGTGGCAGTGTGATCGTCGCCGTCAGCAGCGATGACAGCGTGCGTCCCGGCCAGGCCTTTGTGCCGATGCACTGGGGGGATCGCTTCCTCAAGGGCGGGATCAATGTCGTCACTCAGCCGGCCTTTGACCCTCTGTCCAAACAGCCGGAACTCAAACACAGCGGCGTGCGCCTGGAGCCGGTGCAACTGCCTTGGCAATTGTTTGCCCTGATCGAAGGCGACGTGCAGGTGCACTTCAGGGCTCTGCGCCCTCTGTGCGAAGCCTTTGCCTATGTCAGCCTCAGCCTGACCGGTCGCGAACGTCCGGCCCTGGTGATTCGAGCCGCTCACCAGGAGGCGCCGCAGCCGGCATTGCTCAAGCTCATCGATCAGCACTTGGGGCTCGAAACTGGGCCGGTACTGGCTTATGACGATCCGCGTCGGGCCATCGGCAAGCGGGTGCGCATCGAACAAGGGCGGATCACCGCGATTCGCCTGGCCGGCGAAACCCTGGCCCAGCACTGGCTTCAGGAACTGTGGCTCGAGGGGCGCGCCGATGAGCAACTACGACGCTGGTTGCTGGCTCCGATGAGCAGTCCGCCGGGGGCCAGCGGCCTGGGCGGGGAACGGGAGCGGACCCTGTGTAACTGCAAGAACCTCAGCTACCGGGCGGTCTGTGCCGGTATCGCTGAAGGCCTGAATCTCGACCAACTGAAACAACAACTGGGTTGCGGTAGCCAATGTGGCTCCTGCGTGCCGGAGATCAAGCGCCTGCTGGCGGCTCCGGTGCAACCTGTCGCCGCCATCCCTGTGTGAGGAAAACGTATGAGCGCAAAAGTCTGGCTGGTAGGTGCAGGGCCTGGAGACCCCGAGCTGTTGACCCTCAAGGCCGTACGCGCCCTTGGCGAAGCCGATGTGGTGTTGATCGATGATCTGGTGAACAGCGCGGTGCTGGACCATTGCCCCACAGCGCGGGTCATCCCGGTGGGCAAGCGCGGTGGCTGTCGCTCCACGCCCCAGGCCTTCATTCATCGCCTGATGCTGCGCTATGCCCGGCAAGGGCGCTGCGTGGTGCGCCTCAAGGGTGGCGATCCATGCATTTTCGGGCGAGGTGGCGAGGAAGCTCAGTGGCTGAAGGAGCGTGGGATCGAGGTGGAGCTGGTCAATGGCATCACCGCCGGGCTGGCGGGTGCAACCCGTTGTGATATTCCCCTGACCCTGCGAGGCGTGGCTCGGGGCGTGACGCTGGTGACCGCCCACACTCAAGATGACAGCAGCCTGAACTGGCAGGCTCTGGCTCAAAGCGGTACGACCCTGGTGATCTACATGGGGGTGGCGAAGCTGGCAGAGATTGCCGGGCACTTGCGTGACGGCGGTCTGGCAGCCGATACGCCGGTGGCGATGATTGAAAATGCCTCGCTGCCTGAACAGCGGCAATGCCGCAGCGATCTGGCGGGGATGGAGCGCGATGCCCTGCGCTTCGAGTTGAAGAGCCCGGCGATCCTGGTGATCGGTGCAGTGGCGGCCACTGAGTCCGCTGTCCAAGCCTCTGCGTGCCAAGCCTGAGTCGCGCCTCTGGGCCAGGTAAATCGCAGACAAAGAAAAACCCGGCCTCGGCCGGGTTTTTCCAAGCTACAAGGCTAATTACTTAGCTTGAGCTTCAACCGATGCTTCTACGCGACGGTTAACTGCGCGACCAGCTTCAGTTGCGTTGTCGGCAACTGGGCGGGACTCACCGTAACCAACGGATTGAACGCGGTTAGCGCCAACGCCGTACTGGTTGACCAGAACTTGTTTAACGGCGTTTGCACGACGCTCAGACAGCTTCTGGTTGTAAGCGTCAGGACCGACGGAGTCAGTGTGACCTTCAACAACGGTGGTGGTCTGTGGGTACTGATTCATGAAATCAGCCAGGTTCTTGATGTCAGCGTAGCTGTTAGGCTTAACGACCGACTTGTCGAAGTCGAACTTAACGTCCAGCTCAACACGAACAACTTCAGCAACTGGAGCTTCTGGAGCTGGCTCAGGAGCTGGAGCTGGAGCAACTGGAGCTGGAGCAACTTTGCCGCCGCTGCCACCGAAGTTCACACCCAGACCGATAGTAGGAGCGTAGTCCCACTTGCCGTTGTCCAGCTTGTAGTCAGCTTCAACGCCGGCACGGGCGAACAGGTTGTCGGTGAAGTAGTACTTAACACCAGCGCCTGCAGTCAGGAAAGTCGACTGGTCGCGGCCGCTGTGACCGTCAGCGATCACGTTGGTCATGCTCTTGTGAGCAACACCGCCGGAAACGTATGGACGCAGAGCGTCACCCACGGTACCAAAGTGGTACTGAGCGTTCAGGCCGAAGTTGTCGCCTTTGATTTTCTGGTTACCAGTACCGTCGTTAGAACGGGTGTGGTTGGTCTTGTCGTAGGTGGCGTTCAACGACAGATCGTCGGTCAGGAAGTAACCGATCGATGCGCCTGGGTTGAAGCCGTCTTCAACGTGATTAACGCTGTCGTTGTACTGTTTTTTGTAAAACAGTTCACCCTCGACCGCGCCTTGGCCTTGCGCCAGAACGCCGAACGAAGTCACGGCAACAATAGAACCAATGGCAATGCCCAAGGTGTTTTTCAGTTTCATCCGTTAAATCCCCATCTGGTGATTGTAAAGCAGTCCCACATACCGGGGGACAACTCGGCGGTAAGTCTATCAGAACTCACCTAGACGTAAGAGATATTTGCGCCGAACTAAGTTTCAGCAATGCCTGCAAATTTCTCACGCAATTTATCAAGAGCACGTTTGTAACGCATTTTTGTAGCACTCAACCCCATGTGCATGATGTCCGCGATCTCCTGAAACTCCAGTTCTGCGACAAATCGTAGCACCAGAATTTCTCGATCAATCGGGTTCACATGCACTAGCCATCGGTCAAGTCCGCCCTTCTCCTCAGGTTTCGGCGCCTTCTCTTCAGAGGCCTCCTCGAGGGGGTCAAGACTTAAAGCGTCCATCAACCGACGCTTGCGCCGCTCCTTGCGATACTGCGTGATGCATTCGTTGTACGTGATGCTATATAGCCATGTCTTGAACTTCGATTTGCCCTCAAAGTTCTTAAGGCCATACAGCACCTTCAACATCACCTCCTGACAGACATCATCCGCATCACGATCGTTCCCTAGATAACGCGCACAAACATTAAATAGGGTCCGCTGATAGCGTCGCATTAACTCTTCATAGGCGCGTGTTACGTGAAACAGCTCCGTATGTGAGCGCGCAACCAACTCCTCATCAGAGAGCTCACGGGGGTCATAGCGCGTGGATAGCGATTGGGTTTTATTCAAAACGAGTCGTGCCGACAGTCAGGTCAATGTCCGCCGCAGCCCAATGAGGGCATTTTGCGGCGGCATACATTAGCAGGGTTTGCCGGGTTAGCGGCTACTTACATGCTGCTCCAGCAGGATCCGATTGGACAGAGAGACTAGCTCACCCTCCTCGGTCAGCAATGTAGTTTTAACCGTGCCGATCTCTTCGATCTGGCCTTCGACCTCACCAACACGTACTTGTTGCCCAACCTGGTACAACTCACGCACATAGATTCCCGCAAGAATCTGTCCGGCAATTTCCCGGCTTCCCAAACCCATCGCCAGCGCAACGGCCAGACCAACGGTAATCAATACGATCACGATCACATGGTTGAGCAGGTCGGTTTTGACCTCCAACTGACTGATCGCAACGGAAATACTGATGATGATCACCAGCCCCTGGGCAATCCGTCCCAGGCCACTGGCGTAATCGAGGCCTACACCTTCCGCCGCTCCGCGCACCAGACCGTTGGCCAATTGCGCCAGCAGAACCCCCACCAACAGCACCAGCGCAGCACCGAAAACCTTCGGCAAATACAGCGCAAGCATGTCGAGCGTAGCCGAAACTCGCTCAAGGCCAAGGGATTCAGCAGCAGAAACCAGAAAAATAAGTAGAACGAACCAATAGACGATCTTGCCGATCAAGGTCGAGATCGGTACTTGCAAGCCCGCGCGGGACAGCAATTTGGTCAAGCCGGTACCGCCCATCAGGCGATCCAGGCCCAGCTTGGCCAGCAATTTCGACAACAGGGTATCCAGCAGCTTGGCCACCACGAAGCCCAGCAACAGCACCACCAGCGCGCCGAACAGGTTCGGAATGAAGTTCGCTACCTTGGTCCACAAGGCAGTCATCGCCGTGACGAGGCTCTGCGTCCAGAGATCAAGTTCCATATTCAATCAGCCTTATCAGCAGTGCGAGCAGAAGATTTACGACGGGAAACCGGCGCGATATGGGCCGATCCGTTATTCAAGGCGATCATCAGCGCCGGCAGCCAGCGGCCCAGCAGGCTGAACAGATCCCCCGCCCCAACCTGGCGGTTGGCGGTTTTCAGTACTCGGCCTAGGCAGGCATCGTCATCGCGGCTCGATGGCGAAGCTTTGAGCATGTCACGCAAAGACTGTTCAAACGGATCGTGCATACGCACCTCGGGTGATGTCTGGAAAAGACGCGATCAGATTTATTCGGGTCACATGACGCATCATCACACCCAGCGCAAACGGCGAAACAACCACCATTGTCCCAGGGCCACCGACACCAGCAGCAGGCAGGCAATGATGAATCCGTAAGGGCTGGCGGAGAACGGAATGCCGCCGACGTTGATCCCCAGAAGACCGGTGAGAAAACTCATGGGCAGGAAGATCCCGGTGATGATCCCGAAGCGATACATGGTTCGATTCATGCGTACGCTCAAGCGACGGTCTTCGGCCTCCAGCACAAGCCCCACGCGCTCTCGAGTCAATTCCAGCTCTTCCAGGTAACGGGTAAGGCTGTTGTGCAGTTCATTCCAATAATCACCATCATCGACGGCGAACCAGGGCAGTTTTATCCGACTCAGTTGGGAGAAAATATCCCGCTGCGGTGCCAGGAAGCGCTTCAGTCCGGCAGCCCGGCGACGGATCTGCAAAATACTCCCATGCTCCGGGGTATACCGTTCGTCGGCATCTAGCTTTTCTTCCTCAGCATCGACCACTTCAGAGAGATCGCTGACCAGATCCTGCACTTTATGGGTCAGGTATTCGGCCATATAGAGGAGGAGCTCGGCGGCGGTTTTCGGCCCCTTGCCCTCGGCCAGCTGCACCAACAGCTCATCGGTGGCCCGCAAAGGCCGCAAGCGCAGAGAAATCACCCGCTGCGCGGACGCAAAGATGCGCACCGAGACCATGTCTTCAGGCTCGGCTCCCGGATTGAGATTGATGCCCCGCAGAAACAGCAGCAGTTCCGACTCCGGCAAGGCCAGCAAGCGCGGCCGGGTATTTTCCTCCAGCAGCAGATCACAGCTGAATTCGCTCAAGCCGCTGGAGCGGCGCAACCAGGTCTGGGTTTGCGGATGACTGCGATCCCAATGCAGCCACAGGCTTTCATGGGCCTGTAGCTGCAGATCGTCAAGCTCAGTCCGGGCTATCGAACGCGCACCACCTTCACCATCCAGCACCAGGGCATGCACCAGCCCCCATTGCGCGTTTTCTTCCTCGAACATCCTCATCCCTTGTCAGGCCAACTACTTATTCAGGCATTTTCAGCGGGCTCGGCGACACGATCACGCCGTTGTTATCGGCGTAGACATACTGGCCCGGACGGAAAGTCACACCGGCAAAGGTCACTGCCACATTGAGATCACCAATGCCACGCTTGTCGGTCTTCATCGGGTGGCTGGCCAGGGCCTGGACACCGAGGTCAGTCTGCGCGATGACATCCACATCGCGGATGCAACCGTAGATCACCAGACCTTCCCAGCCATTTTTCGCCGCCTTCTCGGCCAGCAGGTCGCCCAGCAGCGCGCGACGCAGGGAACCACCGCCATCAACCACCAATACCTTGCCGTGCCCCTTGAGTTCGACTTGCTCCTTGACCAGCGAATTGTCTTCGAAGCACTTGATGGTGACGATTTCCCCACCAAAGGAATCGCGACCACCAAAGTTGCTGAACATGGGCTCAACCACCTGTACCAGGTCCGGGTAGGCGTCGCACAGGTCGGGAGTGAGGTAATGGTTCATCGAGAAACTCCTGTAGCAGAAAGAACACGATCGAAGGTATCGGCAAATTCCAGGGGCTGCCTTGGAAATACGAGCCCAAGCGGCAGATGTTTAACCCACAGTGCCTGAGAAGCTGATCGGCCTGTCGCGTATTTTGCAGCCGCCTCACTGGAACGGAAAGTCGACCCAATAACTGAATGTGACCAAAACAGCACAATGCGTCATATCTTAGCCGCAAGCGTTATCGAGCGAAATGCCCTTCTCAGAGCCCTCGCATCAGACCGCAGCCACCTGCTCGGGCGCTGAAACCAGCAACGGCGTGTGCTGATCCTTGAGCCAGCGCTCCACTAAAGGCCAGACCTCAGTCTGCGCCGGCTTGCTCACCAACATCTCGACATGACCGAAATTGCTACTGAACCCTAGCTCACGCCCCAGGCAGACAAATTGTTTCTGCTCGCTGGCCAACTGATCGAACAACTTGCGACAGGCCCAGGTCGGGTCCTGGTGATCCCCAGTTGCGCTGACCGCCAGCACCGGCACTGAAACCTCCGCTAGCCCCGCCCACCAATCCTTATCGGCATCACCAAAACGACCGAACAAGCCATGCCAGCGCATGCTTTCCAAAGCCAGGCCAATGGGCTCGTCTTCCGGACCGCGCTTGAGCCGGGAACCGGAGAGTTGGGCAAAACGCTTGATGACCAGGCGCCCGCCCCACTCCACCATAGGAATTTTCAGCGGCCAGTAGGTGCGACTGACCTGGGTGCCGAAAAACGCCGCCGAAGCCACCCCCGCATCCCCCAGATACTGCCCACCCAAAGCCGCCGCCAGGGTGGTACCCCCCAGGGAATGGCCAATCCAGTGCGGTATTTGCGCACTTTGCTCACGAACGAAGGCAGCAATCGCCGGCAGATCGTAACGCGCGTAGTCAGCCACCCGATTCTTGCGGTAATCGGCATTGCGTCGCGACAGACCGTGACCGCGCATCTCGGGAATCCACACATCAAAGCCCGCTCGGGCCAGATAGGCCCCGAGGCCAATGCCCTTGGGCGAGTACCAGAAACGCCGGTTGGAAAAACTGCCGTGAAGCAAGACCACAGGCACACCCCGGGCCTCGGGCTCATCGGCCAGCCCCAGGCGGGTCACCGCCAGCTCTACGGAGCTGTCCGGACTGTTGCCGGGTTTCAAGCGATAGACATCTTCGCTGAGGTCGCCTCGACGCTCGGCACTGATCAAGGCGACGGGAAATAGATTGCTGCTGCTTTGCATATTCTTCTTGCACAAAAAAGGGCGGCATCCAGAAGAAGCACGCCCTGCTTGAATCTTCAAGAGCCGGCCAGCCTCACGAGCGACCGACTCTTCGTTCACCGATTACGCCGCGCCCTGGCCTTCAGCCAGGAAGAACCAGGTTTCCAGCACCGAGTCCGGGTTCAACGAAACGCTTTCAATGCCCTGCTCCATCAGCCACTTGGCCAGATCCGGATGGTCCGAAGGCCCCTGGCCGCAAATGCCGATGTACTTGCCAGCCTTGTTACAGGCGGCAATGGCATTGGCCAGCAGTTTCTTGACCGCAGGATTACGCTCGTCGAACAGGTGGGCGATGATCCCGGAGTCGCGGTCCAGGCCCAGGGTCAGCTGGGTCAGGTCGTTGGAACCGATGGAGAAACCATCGAAGTACTCGAGGAACTCATCAGCCAGGATGGCGTTGGATGGCAGTTCGCACATCATGATCACGCGCAGGCCGTTTTCGCCACGCTTGAGGCCGTTTTCAGCCAGCAGATCAACCACTTGGCTGGCTTCGCCCAAGGTACGCACGAACGGCACCATGATTTCGACGTTGGTCAGGCCCATCTCGTTGCGCACGCGTTTCAGCGCGCGGCACTCGAGCTCGAAGCAGTCACGGAAGGATTCGCTGATGTAACGCGAAGCACCGCGGAAGCCCAGCATCGGGTTTTCTTCTTCCGGCTCGTAGAGCTTGCCGCCGATCAGGTTCGCGTATTCGTTGGACTTGAAGTCCGACAGACGCACGATGACCTTCTTCGGCGTGAACGCTGCCGCCAGGGTGCTGATGCCCTCGACCAGCTTGTCGACATAGAAGTCCACCGGATCGTGGTAACCGGCGATGCGCTTGTCGACGCTGTCCTTGATCTCCTGCGGCAGCCCGGCGTAATTCAACAGCGCCTTGGGGTGCACGCCGATCATGCGGTTGATGATGAATTCCAGACGAGCCAGGCCCACGCCGGCATTGGGCAGTTGGGCGAAGTCGAAGGCGCGATCCGGGTTACCGACGTTCATCATGATCTTGAACGGCAGCTCCGGCATGGCATCCACCGAGTTCTTCTTGATGTCAAAGCCCAGTTCGCCTTCAAAGATGAAACCGGTGTCGCCCTCGGCGCAGGAAACGGTCACGCCCTGGCCATCTTTCAGCAGCTCGGTGGCGTTGCCGCAACCGACCACCGCAGGAATACCCAGCTCGCGAGCGATGATCGCCGCGTGGCAGGTACGGCCGCCACGGTTGGTGACAATGGCGCTGGCGCGCTTCATCACCGGTTCCCAGTCCGGGTCGGTCATGTCGGAGACCAGCACGTCACCCGGCTGGACCTTGTCCATCTCGGAAACGTCCTTGATGATCCGCACCTTGCCAGCGCCGATGCGCTGGCCGATGGCGCGACCTTCCACCAGCACGGTGCCGGTTTCCTTGAGCAGGTAGCGCTCCATGACATTGGCCTGGGTGCGGCTCTTCACGGTTTCCGGACGGGCCTGGACGATGTACAGCTTGCCGTCGTCGCCGTCCTTGGCCCATTCGATGTCCATCGGGCACTGGTAGTGCTTCTCGATGATCATCGCCTGCTTGGCCAGCTCGCTGACTTCCGCATCGGTCAGGCAGAAACGCGCGCGATCGGCCGCGTCCACGTCGACGGTCTTCACCGAACGCCCGGCCTTGGCTTCATCGCCGTAAATCATCTTGATCGCCTTGCTGCCCAGGTTGCGGCGCAGAATGGCCGGACGACCGGCTTCAAGGGTGTTCTTGTGGACGTAGAACTCGTCCGGATTGACCGCACCCTGAACCACGGTTTCACCCAGGCCGTAGGCGCCGGTGATGAAGACCACGTCACGGAAGCCCGACTCAGTGTCGAGGGTGAACATCACGCCGGCGGTGCCGGTTTCCGAACGGACCATGCGCTGCACACCCGCAGACAAGGCCACCAGCTTGTGGTCGAAACCCTGGTGCACGCGGTAAGAAATGGCGCGATCGTTGAACAGAGAAGCAAACACTTCCTTGGCCGCGCGAATCACGTTATCCACGCCACGGATGTTGAGGAAGGTTTCCTGCTGGCCGGCGAAGGAGGCGTCAGGCAAGTCTTCAGCGGTAGCCGAGGAACGTACGGCTACGGCGATGTCCGGGTTGCCCGCCGACAAAGCGGCGAAAGCGGTGCGGATTTCGGTGTTCAGGCGCTCGGGAAACTCGGCGTCCATGATCCATTGACGGATCTGCGCGCCGGTCTTGGCCAGGGCGTTGACGTCATCGACATCCAGCGCATCGAGGGCGGCATGGATCTGGTCGTTCAGACCGCTCAACTCAAGAAAATCACGATAAGCCTGAGCTGTCGTGGCGAAGCCACCAGGGACCGATACGCCCGCACCTGCGAGGTTGCTGATCATCTCGCCCAGGGATGCGTTCTTGCCCCCCACATGCTCAACATCGTGTTTGCCGAGCTTATCGAGGGAAACTACGTACTCTACCAAGGTGATCTCTCCACTAACTGTGTTGGAAAAGCTCAGAAGCCGGCTGCTCTTTGGAGCGTTTGCCCGCTATATGGCCTGGACCTGGAAAATAAGTGAGAATGCGGGCCATTCCCGGCCGACAAATCGCGCCTATCATATCCAAGAATCGTCACTAGCTTAAGGCCCAAGCCGCAAATGAAACGATCTGCTTTCTTTATCTCCGACGGTACCGGCATCACAGCGGAAACCCTCGGCCAGAGCCTGTTGGCGCAGTTCGAAAACGTTACCTTCAGCAAATTCACGCGGCCGTATATCGACAGCATGGAAAAAGCGCGGGCCATGGTACAGCAAATCAATATAGCCGCCGAAAAAGACGGCTATCGGCCGATTATCTTCGACACCATCGTCAATCAGGACATTCGTGAGATCCTCGCCACCTCCAATGGTTTCATGATCGACATCTTCTCGACCTTCCTCGCCCCCCTGGAACAGGAGCTCAGCGAGCACTCTTCCTACTCCGTCGGCAAGTCCCATTCCATTGGCCACAACTCCAACTACATGGAGCGGATCGAGGCGGTGAACTTCGCCCTGGACAACGACGACGGTGCCCGCACTCACTATTACGACAAGGCCGACCTGATCCTGGTGGGCGTGTCGCGCTGCGGCAAGACCCCAACCTGCCTGTACATGGCCATGCAATTCGGCATCCGTGCGGCCAACTACCCGCTGACCGAAGAAGACATGGAGCGCCTGCAACTGCCCAACGCCCTGCGCGCCCACAAGCACAAGCTGTTCGGCCTGACCATCGACCCGGACCGCCTCACCGCGATCCGCAACGAGCGTAAGCCCAACAGTCGCTATTCCAGCTACGCCCAGTGCGAGTTCGAAGTGCGTGAGGTGGAAAACCTGTTCCGCCGCGAAAACATTCCCCACATCAACTCCACGCATTTCTCGGTGGAAGAGATCTCGGCCAAGATCCTCGTGGAAAAAGGCGTGGAACGGCGCTTCAAGTAAGCATCGACGCCACTTCAGCCGATCCGATGTGGCAAGCACGCGCCCTTGCCACATCCACACCGCCTTCAGCGTCTCACCACCCCGGCAATCCAGGCTCCTGGCTTAACGCCGCAGCCAGCGCAGCAAAACCCTCAGTCAGTTTCCGATCATCGGCAGTGGTATTGCAGACACTGGCACGAATGAACTGCGGCACCCCTGCCTGGCCTACGGCAAAGGCCTCGGCCGTGGCCACCAGATAGTGCTGCTGCTTCAGATGCGCTTCGATCTCCGAGGCCCGCCAGGGCTCGGGAACCTGAATCCAGAAATGCGGGCATGCCTGCGGACTGCGCCACTCCAACCCTTGCAGCAAACCCGCCACTAGCCCCTTGCGACGAGTGATCTCGGCCATTTGCTGCTGACGCAGGCGTTCGGCAATGCCGTCGTCGATCCACCCGGCAGCCAGCTCCAGGGCTAACGGCGTGGCCATCCAGCAGGTTGCCCGCAGCGCTGCGGCCAATCGTCCCACCAGAGGCTGCGGCCCATGCACGAAGCCGACCCGCAACCCAGCCGCCACAGCCTTGCTCAGGCTGCTGATCAGCACCGTGCGCTCCGGGGCAAAATGCGCCAACGGCGCCGGGCGCCGATCCATCAGCACGGCATGGGTTTCGTCTTCAAGAATCAACAGATTGTGTCGCCGACAGACCTCGGCAATGGCCTCCCGCCGCGTCGGGGACTGCACCGCCGTGCTGGGATTCTGCAAGGTCGGCGTGCAATACAAGGCCGCCAGCCGGTGATGCCGGCACGCCTCCTCCAGCGCCTCGGGCAACAGCCCCTGCTCATCCATGGGCAACCCCAGCAACTTGATCCCCAGCATCCGTGCAGTGCTGATCAGACCCGGATAGGTCAGGTGTTCGGTAGCCAGGGTATCCCCGGCCTTGAGCAGCGCCAGCAAGGCGACATGCAAGCCGTGCTGCGCCCCGTTGACGCAAATGACCTGCTGGGGATCAACCTGCAATCCCTCTTGGCTCAACCAGCGGGCGCCGGCCTCGCGATAGCGCGCCAGCCCGGCTTCCGGGCTGTAGCGAGCCACCTCCAGCAACCCCTGGGGATCTTCCGCCAGCGCCCGCAGGCTCTGGGCGATGTAACGACTCTCCGAACCGGGGATATGGGTATTGCGACTCATGTCGAACAGCGCGGGCGACTCGTCTCCGACAGTGCGGAACCCCGAATCACGCTGACGCTGCAAACCGTCCTGGCGCACATAAGTGCCATCACCGACTCGCGCCACCACCTGCCCCAGGCGCTCCAGCTCGGCATAGGCACGGCTGATGGTGCCGATGGTCACGCCCAGTTGATCGGCCAGCAGCCGGTGGGGAGACAGTTTGCTACCGGGCGCCAGCAGGCCTTGCTCAATGCCCTGGTCCAGGGCCTCTGCCAGCCGCTTGTACTTGGGCCCCGAGCCCTCCTGCAACGCGGAACGCAACATTGACACCATGTCAATACTTACTTTGACAGCCATCATTTACCCCAATAACGTGCTTTACAGGTTCAATCACCGGAAATGACTCGCCAAATATAGGGGTCAATTGCCAATCACGAAAGGAATGTCAGTGTGAACACCCTCACGGCAGCACCTACCACGCCTGTGCCATCGCGCCAGTGGCTCGCCACGCTGGTGACCTGCACCCTGTTCCTGATTGTCTGCCTGAGCTGGGGCACCACCTGGCTGGGCATCAAGATTGCCGTGGAGAGCGTGCCGCCGCTGACCGCCGCCGGGCTGCGCTTTCTGATCGCCTTCCCGCTGTTCGCCTGCTTTGCCTGGCTGCGCCGCGAACCACTGATGTTTCCCAAAGGCAGCCGGGGTTTCTTGCTGTTCGTCACCTTGTGCTACTTCAGCCTGCCCTACACCTTGCTCAACTACGGCGAGGTCCACGTCTCCTCGGGCCTGACCGCGCTGCTGTTCAGCTGCATGCCGGTGTTCATCCTGATTTTTTCCGCCTTGCTGTTGCGCGAGAAGATTCATCTGGCACAACTGCTGGGCATCGCTGTCGGCTTCGCCAGCCTGTTCCAGATCATCCGCGGCCAGGGCCTGCTCAGCGATCACAACGAACTGTCGGGGGTACTGGCGATTCTCGGCGCGGCGCTGCTGCATGCACTGTGCTACGTGGTCACCAAGAAACACGGCAGCGCCATCAGTGTCATCACCTACAACACCTTGCCAATCGGCATCGCCGGTTTGCTGCTGTGCCTGGCGGGGCTGGGGATTGAGCAACCGGACTTTGCCGCCATCAGCCCGCGCTCCTGGGGCGCCTTGCTGTATCTGGGGCTGGCCGCTTCGGTGGGCGGGTTCATTGTCTACTTCTTCCTGCTCAAGCGACTGAACCCGGTGATCCTGTCCTTCGTGTTCATCATTTTCCCGGTGTTCGCGGTGATCATCGGCGCCTGGTACGAAGGACAGAGCCTGTCCCGGGACTTGTTGCTGTACTCCGCCACCCTGCTCGGCGGCTTTGCCATCACCAAATTGCCATTGGATAAATGGCTGTCCAGAACACCTGCCCAAGACTAAAGGAACTCAGTAGCGGCGAGTTTGCTCACCAACCCCATCGGAACGCCGGGTTCGCCCGGCGAACCGGTGTCATCACTGACATTCATCGCGAGCAAACTCGTCCCTACAAAGGGAGAAGGTTGCCTCAGATCACCAGCAAATCGACGAACCTATGCACCGGTGTTGCCTCCAGGCGCGCCGGGTCCTTGCACAGTTGGAAAATCTGCGTCGAACGCTGGGCGGTGAAGCGCGTGGCCAGATTGGCCTTGAACTTGTCCTCCAGCAATGGAATGCCTTCGGCGCGGCGACGACGGTGACCGATGGGATATTCCACCGCCACCTGCTCGGTACTGGAGCCGTCCTTGAAGAACACCTGCACGGCATTGGCGATGGAGCGCTTGTCGGCCTCCAGGTATTCACGGGTGTAACGCGGGTCTTCGACGATCTCCATCTTGCCCCGCAACTGATCGATGATCGGATGCGCTGCGTGGAAATCATCTTCGTAGTGCTCGGCCACCAAGGTGCCGAACGCCAGGGGCACAGCGGTCATGTATTGCAGGCAATGATCACGATCGGCGGCATTGGCCAAGGGGCCGACCTTGGAAATGATGCGGATCGCCGATTCATGGGTGGTGATGACGATCCGGTCGATCTCGGGCAAGCGATTGCGCACCAGGGGATGCAAAGTCACCGCCGCTTCACAGGCGGTCTGCGCATGGAACTCCGCTGGGAAGCTGATCTTGAACAGGACGTTTTCCATCACGTAACTGGCGTACTTCTGCGACAGGCTGAAACAGCGCTGCGCCTCGGGCTTCAACGCCAGGTCCTTGTTGGTGTGACTGAACAGCACGTCATAGAAGCCCCATTGCGGCGCCGTCAGGACACCGGGAATCCCCATCTCGCCACGCAGGGCGATGTCCGCCAGACGCACCCCACGGCTTGAAGCATCGCCCGCCGCCCAGGATTTGCGTGAACCGGCATTCGGCGCATGACGGTAGGTGCGCAGCGCCTGACCGTCGACAAAGGCATGGGACAGCGCCGCCAGCAACTGCTCGCGGTTGGCGCCCATCAACTTGGCGCAGACCGCTGTGGAGGCAACCTTTACCAACAGCACATGATCGAGACCGACCCGGTTGAAGGAGTTTTCCAGGGCAATCACTCCCTGGATCTCATGGGCCATGACCATCGCTCGCAACACATCGCCCATGGTCAACGGCGCTTCACCATTGGCCACACGCTTTTGCGAGAGATGGTCGGCCACCGCGAGAATGCCGCCGAGGTTGTCCGAGGGATGCCCCCATTCGGCCGCCAGCCAGGTGTCGTTGTAATCCAGCCAACGCACGATGCAGCCGATGTCCCAGGCCGCCTTCACCGGGTCCAGGCGATAGCTGGTGCCGGGAACCCGGGCACCGAAGGGCACCACCGTGCCTTCGACGATCGGTCCCAGGTGCTTGGTGCATTCAGGGAAACGCAGGGCCAGCAAGCCGCAGCCCAAGGTATCCATCAGGCAATTGCGGGCGGTATCGAGGGCTTCCCGGGAGTCGATGACGTAGTTCAGGACATAGTCGGCAATGTCCTGCAAAACCGGGTCGTAATCGGGACGGTTGTTCAGGTCAACGTTGGCGCTCATGAGTGCTTCACTCCTGTTGCAAGGTTGTGGGTGGCGGTGATTCCTCAGGTACAGGTCAATAACGGCATCGCAGGTCTGCGCCTGCTCAGCGATTCAATAACAACATCACGACTGGCGGTGGTGGCGAGGGAGCAAGCCCCACCGCCACGCCAGCGTGGCTCTGCTTAGAAACTGTCGCCAGGCACTCGCACCCAGCCTTCCATCAGTACTCGGGCGCTGCGGCTCATGATGGCCTTGACCACCGTCCAGTCACCGCCGCTTTGAGTGGCTTCGGCGCCGACGCGCAAGGTGCCCGAAGGGTGACCAAAACGTACCGCGCTGCGCGCGCCGCCACCGGCCGCCAGATTGACCAGGGTCCCGGGAATCGCCGCCGCGGTGCCGATGGCCACCGCGGCGGTGCCCATCATCGCGTGATGCAGCTTGCCCATGGACATGGCCCGCACCAGCAGGTCGACGTCACCGGCCTTGATCGCCTTGCCGCTGGAAGCCTGGTAATCCGCCGGCGGCGCCACAAAGGCCACTTTCGGCGTGTGCTGACGCTGGGCGGCTTGGTCCAGGTGCTGAATCAGGCCCATGCGCAGGGCGCCGTGGGCGCGGATGGTCTCGAACATCGCCAGGGCCTTGGGGTCGCCATTGATGTCGCCCTGCAGCTCGGTGCCGCGATAACCGATGTCCGCCGCGTTGACGAAGATCGTCGGAATCCCGGCATTGATCAAAGTCGCCTTGAAGGTGCCGACACCGGGGACTTCCAAGTCGTCCACCAGGTTGCCGGTGGGGAACATCGAACCACCGGCGCCCTCTTCCTCGGCCGCCGGATCGAGGAATTCCAGCTGCACTTCGGCCGCCGGGAAGGTCACGCCGTCGAGCTCGAAATCACCGGTTTCCTGAACCTCGCCGTTGGTGATCGGCACGTGGGCGATGATGCTCTTGCCGATATTGGCCTGCCAGATACGCACCACCGCCACGCCGTTCTGCGGAATGCGCGCCGGGTCCACCAGGCCGCTGCTGACGGCGAAGGAGCCCACCGCCGCCGAGAGGTTGCCGCAGTTGCCGCTCCAGTCGACGAAGGCCTTGTCGATGGCCACCTGGCCGAACAGGTAGTCGACGTCGTGATCGGCCTTGATGCTCTTGGACAGAATCACCGTCTTGCTGGTGCTGGAGGTGGCACCGCCCATGCCGTCGATCTGCTTGTCATAGGGATCGGGGCTGCCGATCACCCGCAGCAGCAGGGCATCGCGGGCCGCGCCCGGCAACTGCGCGGCCTCGGGCAGGTCCTTGAGGTTGAAGAACACACCCTTGCTGGTGCCGCCACGCATGTAGGTGGCCGGAATCTTGATTTGCGCTACAAATGCCATGGATTTCTGGTCCTGATAAAGACCGGGGGCGGCGCCTTGCAGCCCGCCCCCGGTACGTCATTTAGCTGGCGACTGCCGATTCCAGGAAGTCCTGGGCGAAGCGTTGCAGCACCCCGCCCGCCTCGTAGATCGACACCTCTTCGGCGGTGTCGAGGCGGCAGGTTACCGGCACCTCCAACCGCTCGCCGTTGCGGCGGTTGATCACCAGGGTCAACTGCGCCCGTGGCGTGCGTTCGCCGATCACGTCGTAGGTTTCGGTGCCATCGATGCCCAGGGTCTTGCGGTCGGTGCCCGCCAGGAACTCCAGGGGCAGCACGCCCATGCCCACCAGGTTGGTGCGGTGGATGCGCTCGAAGCCTTCGGCGACGATCGCCTCCACACCCGCCAGGCGCACGCCCTTGGCCGCCCAGTCGCGGGACGAGCCCTGGCCATAGTCGGCGCCGGCAATGATGATCAGCGGCTGCTTGCGCTGCATGTAGGTTTCGATGGCTTCCCACATCCGTGTCACCTTGCCTTCCGGCTCGATGCGCGCCAGGGAACCCTGCTTGACCTTGCCGTTTTCCTCGACCATTTCGTTGAACAGTTTCGGGTTGGCAAAGGTCGCGCGCTGAGCGGTCAGGTGGTCGCCACGGTGGGTCGCGTAGGAGTTGAAGTCCTCTTCCGGCAGGCCCATTTTCGCCAGGTACTCACCGGCCGCACTGTCGAGCATGATGGCGTTGGACGGCGACAGGTGGTCGGTGGTGATGTTGTCCGGCAGCACCGCCAGCGGGCGCATGCCCTTGAGGCTGCGCTCCCCGGCCAGGGCCCCTTCCCAGTAAGGCGGACGGCGGATGTAAGTGCTCTGCGGACGCCAGTCGTACAGCGGCTCGACTTTCGGGCCGGTGTCTTCGTGGATGGCGAACATCGGGATGTAGACCTTGCGGAACTGCTCCGGCTTCACCGCGGCCTTGACCACGGCGTCGATTTCTTCGTCGCTCGGCCAGATGTCCTTGAGGCGGATTTCCCGGCCGTTGGGGTCCAGGCCCAGCACGTCCTTCTCGATATCGAAACGGATGGTGCCGGCAATCGCGTAGGCCACCACCAGCGGCGGCGAAGCCAGGAACGCCTGCTTGGCATAGGGGTGGATACGCCCGTCGAAGTTGCGGTTACCCGAGAGCACGGCGGTGGCGTACAGGTCGCGATCAATGATCTCTTTCTGGATCACCGGGTCCAAGGCGCCGGACATGCCGTTGCAAGTGGTGCAGGCAAAAGCCACCACGCCAAAGCCCAGCTGTTCCAGTTCATGGCCCAGGCCGGCTTCTTCCAGGTACATGGCCACGGTTTTCGAACCCGGAGCCAGGGACGATTTGACCCACGGCTTGCGGGTCAGCCCCAGCTTGTTGGCATTGCGCGCCAGCAGGCCGGCAGCAATCACGTTGCGCGGGTTGCTGGTGTTGGTGCAACTGGTGATGGCGGCGATGATCACCGCGCCGTCGGGCATCTGCCCCGGCACTTCGGACCACTGCCCGGCGATGCCCTTGGCCGCCAGGTCGCTGGTGGCGACCCGCGCGTGGGGGTTGCTCGGCCCGGCCATGTTGCGCACCACCGACGACAGGTCGAACTGCAGGCCGCGCTCGTAACGCGCGCTCTTCAGGCTGTCGGCCCACAGGCCAGTGTGCTTGGCGTAGCTCTCTACCAGACGCACTTGTTCGTCTTCACGACCGGTGAGCTTGAGGTAGTCGATGGTCTGCTGGTCGATGTAGAACATCGCCGCGGTGGCACCGTATTCCGGGGCCATGTTGGAGATGGTGGCGCGGTCGCCCAGGGTCAGTGCCGCGGCGCCTGCGCCGAAGAACTCCAGCCAGGCACCCACCACTTTCTGTTTGCGCAGGAACTCGGTCAGCGCCAGCACCATGTCGGTGGCGGTGATCCCGGGCTGCAACTTGCCAGTGAGCTCGACACCGATGATTTCCGGCAAGCGCATCCACGAAGCGCGACCGAGCATGACGTTCTCGGCTTCCAGGCCGCCCACGCCGATGGCGATCACCCCCAGGGCATCCACGTGCGGGGTGTGGCTGTCGGTGCCGACGCAGGTATCAGGGAAGGCCACCCCGTCGCGCACCTGGATCACCGGGGACATTTTCTCCAGGTTGATCTGGTGCATGATGCCGTTGCCCGGCGGGATCACGTCGACGTTCTTGAAGGCTTTTTTGGTCCAGTTGATGAAGTGGAAACGGTCTTCGTTGCGCCGGTCTTCGATGGCGCGGTTCTTGTCGAAGGCGTCCGGATCGAAGCCGCCGCACTCCACGGCCAGGGAGTGGTCGACGATCAACTGGGTCGGCACTACCGGGTTGACCAGCGCCGGATCACCGCCCTGGTCGGCGATGGCGTCGCGTAGGCCGGCCAGGTCCACCAACGCAGTCTGGCCAAGGATGTCATGGCACACCACGCGGGCTGGGAACCAGGGAAAGTCCAGGTCGTCACGACGTTCGATCAACTGGCCCAGGGACGCCTTGAGGGTCGCCGGATCACAGCGACGCACCAGGTTCTCCGCCAGCACGCGGGAGGTATAGGGCAGGCTGTCGTAAGCGCCTGGCTGAAGCGCATCGACCGCCGCGCGGGCGTCGAAGTAGTCCAGCTGGCTGCCGGGCAGCGTCTTGCGAAATTCAGTGTTCATGGTCAGGGGACTCGATCACGGTAGTTTCAAAGGGAGCGCCTGGCACCGTGTTGAATGGACCTCTATCCCTTGTCGGAGCGAGCTTGCTCGCGATGACTGAAGCAGATCCGACATGGCTGTCGGCTGATCCATCGCTATGGCGAGCAAGTTCGCTCCTACAGGTTTGTGGTTCATTCAAGCCACAGTGCCGGCGCCCTCCCGGTCAGCGGCGTTCGATTGGCACGAACTTGCGCTGTTCAACGCCGATGTACTCGGCGCTTGGACGGATGATGCGGTTGTTGCCACGCTGTTCGAACACATGAGCAGCCCAGCCGGTCAGGCGCGAACACACGAAGATCGGCGTGAACAACTTGGTGGGGATGCCCATGAAGTGGTACGCCGAGGCGTGGTAGAAGTCGGCGTTGGGGAAGAGTTTCTTCTGCTCCCACATGGTCTTGTCGATGGCTTCGGATACCGGGAACAGCACCTTGTCGCCCACTTCGTCGGCGAGCTTCTTCGACCAGCCCTTGATCACCTCGTTGCGCGGGTCGTTGTCTTTGTAGATCGCGTGACCGAAGCCCATGATCTTGTCCTTGCGCTCCAGCATCCGCAGCAACTCGGCAGTCGCCTCCTCGGGGCTCTGGAAGCGCTCGATCAGCTCCATGGCTGCCTCGTTGGCACCACCGTGCAGCGGGCCGCGCAGCGAACCGATGGCTGCAGTAATGCACGAGTACAGGTCCGACAGAGTCGAGGCACAGACCCGGGCGGTGAAGGTGGAAGCGTTGAATTCGTGCTCGGCGTAAAGGATCAGCGAGACGTTCATCACCTTGACGTGCAACTCGCTGGGCTTCTTGCCGTGCAACAAGTGCAGGAAGTGGCCGCCGATGGTCTGCTCGTCGCTGACACAGCTGATGCGCACGCCTTCGTGGCTGAAGCGGTACCAGTAGCACATGATCGCCGGGAAAGCCGCCAGCAGACGGTCGGTGACGTCATGCTGCTGGGAGAAGTCCGCCTCCGGCTCGATATTGCCGAGGAACGAGCAGCCCGTACGCATCACGTCCATCGGATGGGCCTGGGCCGGAATCCGCTCCAGCACTTCCTTGAGCGCCTGAGGCAGGTCCCGCAGCTTGCTCAGCTTGGCGCTGTAAGCGGCCAGTTGCTCCTGGGTCGGCAGATCGCCGTACAACAGCAGGTAGGCCACTTCCTCGAACTGCGCATCGGCCGCCAGTTCGCGCACGTCATAGCCGCGATAGGTCAACCCGGCACCGGCCTGGCCCACGGTGGACAGCGCGGTTTGCCCGGCCACCTGTCCGCGCAGACCTGCGCCACTCAATACTTTTGCTTCGGCCATTGCTCTCTCCAATCTTGAATTTGTTAGGGACTTGGCAACTTCATCAACGGTTTGTTCGTGGTTCGCGAATCAACCTTTCTTCTGCGCGAACAGCGCGTCGAGCTTCTGCTCGAAGCTGTGGTAGTCGATACGCTCGTAGAGCTCCATGCGGGTCTGCATGGTGTCGATCACGTTCTGCTGGGTGCCATCGCGACGGATCGCGGTGTAGACGTTTTCCGCCGCCTTGTTCATGGCACGGAACGCCGACAGCGGGTACAGCACCAGGGAAACATCCACGGATTTCAACTGTTCGGTGGTGTACAGCGGAGTCGCGCCGAATTCGGTGATGTTGGCCAGGATCGGCGCTTTCACCCGGTCGGCGAAGATCTTGTACATCTCAAGCTCGGTGATGGCTTCCGGGAACACCATGTCGGCACCGGCCTCGATGCACGCCGCGGCGCGCTCCAGGGCCGACTCCAGGCCTTCCACCGCCAGGGCGTCGGTACGCGCCATGATCACGAAACTGTCGTCGGTGCGGGCATCCACCGCGGCCTTGATGCGGTCGACCATTTCCTGCTGGGACACGATCTCTTTATTAGGACGGTGACCGCAGCGCTTGGCGCCGACCTGGTCCTCGATGTGGATCGCCGCCGCGCCGAACTTGATCATCGACTTGACGGTGCGGGCCACGTTGAAGGCCGAGGAACCGAAACCGGTGTCCACGTCCACCAGCAGTGGCAGGTCGCAGACGTCGGTGATGCGGCGCACGTCGGTGAGGACGTCGTCGAGGCCGGTGATGCCCAGGTCAGGCACGCCGAGGGAACCGGCGGCGACCCCGCCGCCAGACAGGTAGATCGCCTTGAAGCCGGCGCGCTTGGCCAGCAGGGCGTGGTTGGCGTTGATCGTGCCCACCACTTGCAATGGCTGTTCGCTGGCGACCGCATCGCGGAAACGCTGGCCTGGAGTGCTCTTGTTGGAACTCATGACTCACCTCGTGGAGTGGCTGTCTGATGGGCGCTGTCCTGGTAGTGACGCGCGATGTTGCGTTTCGAGGCGCCGATGTGGCGGCGCATCAGTAGCTCGGCCAGTTCGCCGTCGCGATCGGCAATGGCGTCGAGAATCCGGTGGTGTTCGGCAAAGGCCTGGTGCGGGCGGTTAGGGGTCGCGGAGAACTGGATGCGATACATGCGCACCAATTGATACAGCTCGCCACAGAGCATTTGCGTGAGGGTACGGTTGCCCGCGCCCTGGATGATCCGGTAGTGGAAGTCGAAATCCCCTTCCTGCTGGTAGTAGCCGACCCCGGCCTGGAACGCCGCATCGCGCTCGTGGGTATCGAGCACCCGGCGCAATTCGTCGATTTCCTCGCTGGTCATGCGCTCCGCCGCCAGGCGACAGGCCATGCCCTCCAGGGATTCGCGAATTTCGTAGAGTTCGATCAGCTCGGCGTGGCTCAGGGATACCACCCGGGCCCCGACATGCGGCACCCGCACCAACAGGCGCTGGCCTTCCAGGCGGTGGATGGCTTCGCGCAGCGGGCCGCGACTGATGCCGTAGGTTCGGGCCAGCTCAGGCTCGGAGATCTTGCTGCCCGGGGCGATCTCGCCCTTGACGATGGCGGCCTGGATGCGCCGGAAGACGTTTTCGGACAGGGTCTCAGAATCGTCCTGTGTCGGCAGTGGATGTTCCAGTTGATCCAACATATTGTCGACACCTTTAAAATCAATGAGGCAAAAACTAGCCAATACCCCCTAAACAGTCAAAGGAAAAATTGAGATTGTCGACAATCGTCTAATAACCCTTTGCACCCAGACGAGACAAAAGGCCCGCCCCCGACGCTGGCGCCATAAAACCAGCATGCTAGAATGCTGCCCGCATTGGCCTGTCATCTTTTTATGACACGCATACGAGGGAGCTTGCGCAGCAATGCCGGTCGCCTTGAACTGAAGAACCCAAGCCCATCAGGATCTATGAGACTCAAGGCCCTTCCCCTACTCCTCTGTCTGCCTGCCCTGCCCGGTCTCAGTGCCGCCGCCGGCAAGACGGTCTACGGTTTGAACGAGTACGCGCATCTATCAGGTATCGACCTGGAAGTTGCTGCCAAGCTCGACACCGGCGCCAAGACTGCGTCCTTAAGTGCCCGCGACATCAAGCGCTTCAAGCGCAATGGCGAGTCCTGGGTGCGTTTCTACCTGGCCATCGACACCGCCCATTCCCACCCCATCGAACGGCCCCTGGCCCGGGTCAGCAAGATCAAGCGCCGCGCCGGCGACTATGATCCCGATGAGGACAAGAATTACACCGCGCGTCCGGTGATCGCTCTGGATGTCTGCATGGGCAGTGCCTTGCGCAGCATCGAAGTGAACCTGACCGACCGCAGCACTTTCCAATACCCGCTGCTGATTGGCTCCGAAGCGCTGAAACGCTTCGACGCGCTGGTCGACCCCAGTCTTAAATACGCTGCTGGCAAACCCGCCTGCGCCACCGACGCTCATACCGCAGAGTAATTCCAATGCGCTCTCTTACCCTTCATCTGAAAGTCCTGATCGCCATCCTGGTGGTGCTGGGCATTTCGATCACGGCCTATCAGATCTTCGTGCTCGGCATTCCGGTGACCGAAGACGCCACCGACGATCTGTGGAACATCGACGCCAAGGTCGAGTTCGTCGCCAACGGCAAGGACCCGATCAAGATCCAGATGTTCGTGCCGCCCCTGAGCCGCGACTACGTGAGCCTCAACGAGAGCTTCATTTCCAACAACTACGGGGTGGCGGTCAACCGCGTCGACGGCAACCGCAAGGTCACCTGGTCGGCACGCCGGGCCAAGGGCAACCAGACCCTGTACTACCGCCTGGTGCTGACCAAGCGCTACAGCGCCGAGAAATCCAAGGTCAAGGGCCCGACCTTCCGCGACAGCATGGCCGTGGAAGGCGCGGAAAAGATCGCCGCCGAAGCCCTGCTGGCGCCAATCCGCCAGCACTCGGCGGACGTCGAGACCTTCATCAGCGAAGCCATCAAGCGCGTCAACAACGCCAATGACGACAACGCCAAGCTGCTGCTGGCCGGCGACCCCTCCAGCGCCAACAAGGCCAGGATCGTCGAGCTGCTGCTGTCCATCGCCCACGTGCCGATGGAGAAGGTCCACACCATCCGCCTGGTGGCCGATCAGCCGCAGACCCCGGAACTCTGGCTGCGCAGCTTCAACGGCACCGACTGGCTGTACTTCAACCCGGAAACCGGCGAGCAGGGCATGCCCAGCGACCGCCTGCTGTGGTGGACCGGCGATGACAACCTGATCACCGTCGATGGCGGCAAGAAGGCCAACGTCACCTTCAGCCTCAACAACAGCGAAATGAACGCCATTCGCCTGGCCAAGCTGACCGACGAGAACACCGACGCCAACTTCCTCGAATACTCGCTGTACGGCCTGCCGCTGCAGACCCAGCAGACCTTCATGATCATGGTGATGATCCCCATCGGCGTGCTGGTGATCCTGGTGTTGCGCAACCTGATCGGCCTGCAGACCCTGGGCACCTTCACCCCGGTGCTGATCGCCCTGGCATTCCGCGAGACCCAGCTGGGCTTCGGTATCGTGCTGTTCACGGTGATTACCGCGCTGGGCCTGTCCTTGCGCTCGTACCTGGAACACTTGAAGTTGCAGATGCTGCCGCGGCTGTCGGTGGTGCTGACCTTCGTCGTGGTGCTGATCGCCGCCATCAGCCTGTTCAGCCACAAGCTGGGCCTGGAGCGCGGGCTGTCGGTGGCACTGTTCCCGATGGTGATCCTGACCATGACCATCGAACGCCTGTCCATCACCTGGGAAGAACGTGGCGGCGGCCACGCGATGAAAGTCGCCATTGGCACCCTGTTTGCCGCGTCCCTGGCGCACCTGATCATGAGCGTGCCGGAGCTGACGTACTTCGTCTTCACCTTCCCGGCGATGCTGCTGATCCTGGTGGGCTTCATGCTGGCGATGGGTCGCTACCGCGGCTACCGCCTGACGGAGCTCGTGCGTTTCAAAGCCTTCGTCAAGGCTGACTCCTGATGTTCGGCCTGTGGAAAACCTGGAAAGCCCTGGAAGCGCGGGGAATCATGGGCATCAACCGGCGTAATGCCGACTACGTGCTCAAGTACAACAAGCGCAGCCTGTACCCCATCGTCGATGACAAGATCATCACCAAGGAGCGGGCGATCAAGGCCGGCATCCATGTGCCGGAACTGTACGGGGTGATCTCCACCGAGAAGGAAATCGACAAGCTCGACGAGATCATCGGTGGGCGCAACGACTTCGTGATCAAGCCGGCGCAAGGCGCCGGTGGTGACGGCATCCTGGTGATCGCCGACCGCTTCGAAGGCCGTTACCGCACCGTCTCCGGGAAGATCATCAGCCATGAGGAGATCGAGCATCAGATCTCCAGCATCCTCACCGGCCTGTATTCCCTGGGCGGCCACCGCGACCGGGCACTGATCGAGTACCGGGTGACCCCGGACCAGATCTTCAAGAGCATCAGCTACGAAGGCGTGCCGGACATCCGCATCATCGTGCTCATGGGCTACCCGGTGATGGCCATGCTGCGCCTGCCAACCCGCCAGTCCGGGGGCAAGGCCAACCTGCACCAGGGCGCCATTGGCGTCGGTGTCGATCTGGCTACCGGCCTGACTCTGCGCGGCACCTGGCTGAACAACATCATCACCAAGCACCCGGATACCACCAACGCCGTGGACGGTGTGCAACTGCCCTACTGGGACGGTTTCATGAAGCTGGCAGCCGGCTGCTACGAGCTCTGTGGCCTGGGCTACATCGGCGTGGACATGGTGCTGGACCAGGACAAGGGCCCGCTGATTCTCGAGCTCAACGCCCGGCCCGGGCTGAATATCCAGATCGCCAACGACTGCGGCCTGACCCAGCGTACCCACGCTATTGAAGCCCACCTTGAGCAACTCAAGGCCCGGGGCATCGAGGAAACCGTCGAAGAGCGGGTGCGCTTCGCCCAGGAGCTGTTCGGCCACATTCCGCCGGTGGAAGGCTGATAACGGCTGCCGCGGGGTGCGAAGGCAATTTTCGCAGCCTGCGGCAGCGGCTACAGGTCGGTGAATGCGCCCTGAATCAGGCAATCGCCGACATACCCTCTAGGAGCAATTCCTGCACAGGCATACAATCGCCAACCGCGCTCCGATGGCTGATTTGCCCCGCATGTTGACCTGTTCCGTACACCCGCTTCCTTATCGCGCCAACCCCGCCGAGTATTTCGCGGCAATCGAACACGCCCCCGGTGCCGTGCTGCTGGACAGCGGCCGGCCCGCTGCCGAGCGCGGTCGCTATGACCTGCTCAGTGCCTGGCCGCTGGCCGAGCTGACGGTGGCCGCCGACGAAAGTGGCGGCGACTTCCTCCAGCGTCTGCGGCACAACCTGCAGCAACTGGGCCCGGCCGAGGTCCCGGCGCCCTATGAATTGCCCTTCGCCGGCGGCCTGATCGGCTACCTCAGCTACGACTTCGGCCGCCACCTGGAACGCCTGCCGAACCTGGCCCAGGATGACCTGCACCTACCGGACGCGCGCTTTGGCCTGTATGGCTGGGCGCTGATCAATGACCACCAGACGGGCACCAGCCAACTGCTGTTCCACCCCAGCCTGGACACCGCCGAACGCCAGCGCCTGATCCAGCTGTTCAACCAGCCACTGCCCGCGTCGCAGTCGGCATTCAAGCTGACCAGCGCCATGCAGCCTGATCTGAGCGCCGAGGATTACCGCCAGGCCTTCCAGCGCATCCAGCACTACATCCAGGCCGGCGACTGCTATCAGGTGAACTTCGCCCAGCGCTTTCGCGGCCAGTACCAGGGCGATCCCTGGGTCGCCTACTGCGCGTTGCGCGCGGCCTGTCCGACGCCCTTCTCCGGCTTTCAGCGCCTGCCGGACGGTGGCGCGGTGCTCAGCCTGTCGCCGGAGCGCTTCGTTCATGTCAGCCAGGGCCGGGTGGAAACCCGGCCGATCAAGGGCACTCGTCCCCGGGGCCGGGACGCCGCAGAAGACGCCGCCAACGCCGCCGAGCTGCTGGCCAGCCCCAAGGACCGCGCGGAAAACCTGATGATCGTCGACCTGCTGCGCAACGACCTGGGGCGCACTTGCCGCACCGGCTCGGTGCGCGTGCCGGAGCTGTTCAGCCTGGAAAGCTACCCCAACGTGCACCATCTGGTGAGCAGCGTGACCGGCGAGCTGGCGCACGACAAGGACGCCCTGGACCTGATCGCCGGCAGCTTCCCCGGCGGCTCGATCACCGGCGCGCCGAAGATCCGCTCGATGCAGATCATCGACGAACTGGAGCCCACGCGACGGGCGCTGTACTGCGGCTCGCTGCTGTACCTGGACGTGCGTGGGGAAATGGACAGCTCGATCGCCATCCGCAGCCTGTTGGCCAAGGACGGGCAGATCTGTTGCTGGGGCGGTGGCGGAATCGTCGCGGATTCGGACTGGCAGGCGGAGTACCAGGAATCCATCACCAAGGTGCGGGTGCTGCTGGAAACGCTGCAGGGGCTCTGAACCCCTGTAGCCGCTGCCGCAGGCTGCGACAAGCCCCGCAGGGGCTTCAAGACCTCAAGAGCGACGCCTGCTTCGGAGTCGATCGCAGCCTGCGGCAGTGACTACAGGTGCTGCTTACAGGCTCAAGGTGCGGTTGGAAGCCTTGATGAACTCCTGCTTCAGCTCGGCAAAACTGTGCACCGCGGGGAACTGCGGGAACTCGCGGATCACGTTGTCCGGGGCATGGAACAGGATGCCGGCATCGGCCTCGCCGAGCATGGTCGTGTCGTTGTAGGAATCCCCCGCCGCGATCACTCGGTAGTACAGGCTCTTGAAGGCCAGCACCGATTGACGCTTGGGGTCCTTCTGGCGCAGCTGGTAACCGGTCACTCGACCAGCGTCATCGGTGATCAGGCGGTGACACAGCAAGGTCGGGAAACCCAGCTGGCGCATCAAGGGCTGGGAAAACTCATAGAAGGTGTCGGAGAGGATCACCACCTGGAAGCGTTCGCGCAGCCAGTTGACGAACTCCACCGCGCCGTCCAGGGGCTTGAGGGTGGCGATCACTTCCTGGATGTCGGACAACTTCAGGCCGTGCTCGTCGAGAATCCGCAGGCGCTGCTTCATCAATACGTCGTAGTCGGGAATATCCCGAGTGGTTGCCTTGAGGGATTCAATCCCGGTTTTTTCGGCAAAGGCGATCCAGATTTCCGGGACCAAGACACCTTCCAGATCGAGACAGGCAATTTCCACAAGACACTCCCATTGGTTCTGATTATTGAAGTTGAGCGAGCAAAAGGACTGCCGAACTCTAGCGATTCGCCTGCGCAGGCGCAACGCAGAGGAGCGCGCCAGGGCCGCGTGGATTTTGTTAAGATCGCCCCCCTATAGAGCGCACAGCGCCACCGACCTGTAGGAAACCGCCCTGATGACCCCATCGTTCGACGTCGCTGAACTCGCCGCGACCTATGCCAACAAATCCGCCCAGGACATTCTCAAGCTGGCCTTCGCCCAGTTCGGTGACGACCTGTGGATCTCCTTCAGCGGCGCCGAGGATGTGGTGCTGGTGGACATGGCCTGGAAGCTCAACAAGAACGTCAAGGTGTTCAGCCTGGACACCGGGCGCCTGCACCCGGAAACCTACCGTTTCATCGATCAGGTGCGCGAACACTACAAAATCGACATCGAACTGATCTCGCCGGACCACAGCAAGCTCGAACCCTTCGTCAAGGAAAAGGGCCTGTTCAGCTTCTACAAGGACGGCCACGGCGAATGCTGCGGCATCCGCAAGATCGAACCGCTGCGACGCAAACTGTCCACCGTCAGCGCCTGGGCCACCGGCCAGCGCCGCGACCAGAGCCCGGGCACCCGCAGCCAGGTGGCGGTGCTGGAGATCGACAGCGCCTTCTCCACCCCGGAACGCCCCCTGTACAAGTTCAACCCGCTGGCGCAGATGAGCAGCGAAGAGATCTGGGGCTACATCCGCATGCTCGAACTGCCGTACAACAGCCTGCATGAGCGCGGCTTCATCAGCATCGGCTGCGAGCCCTGCACCCGCCCGGTACTGCCCAACCAGCACGAGCGCGAAGGCCGCTGGTGGTGGGAAGAAGCCACCCAGAAGGAATGCGGCCTGCACGCCGGCAACCTCATCAGCAAAGCCTGACCCTCCCCCTTCTCCCCTGGAACCGGCTTGCCGGCGAAAGCCCCTCGGCCTGAGGACGCGTTCGCCGGCAAACGGAACGCCAACCGACGCACCCGCAAAACCTGTACACATAAATGTCACCAAGGGTGCCATTTATGTGTGCACTTTCAGCACCCTCCGCCCCAAAAAGTGACAGGCCTTTCTGCCGTCAGCATTCATACGACAGCCAATCGCATCCGCCGAAAAATAAATACCTGTTCAAACGGTCAATTTTTAATCCATCTGTTTCATACAGTTAGGAGCAGACCATAACAAAACGAAATCAGCAGCCGATTTCATAGTTTCAAAACTGGCACAGAAGTGGCTTTAGTCGACCTATGTTTTGTATACAAAAACAGCAAAACATACATACACTAACCGTCCGCACGCCTGATCCACGACTCAAGCTGCAGATGCCCAGAACCCAGTGATTCCGCCCCTGCGACGAAGATTGTCGAGCCTTGCGCTCAAGCACAGTCATCCGGGGCCGGAATCAGGAGCCGCCGGAATGCACACCAGCCCTTCCAACAACATCGCACTGGATCTGCCCTCCTCGCCGCACTCGCACCACCTGCAACAGCCCATCGCCACAACCGACCCGGACAGGGTCATCCTCAGCCCGCGCCTGCACAACCGCGACCTGGCGCCAACCAAGGTCGAAGGCCGGCGCTGGGGTGGCTACAGCATCTTTGCCCTGTGGACCAACGATGTGCACAACATCGCCAACTACTCCTTTGCCATCGGCCTCTACGCCCTGGGCCTGGGTGGCTGGCAGATCCTCCTGTCGCTGGGAATAGGCGCGGCGCTGGTGTACTTCTTCATGAACCTGTCCGGCTACATGGGACAGAAGACCGGGGTGCCGTTCCCGGTGATCAGCCGCATCAGCTTCGGCATCCATGGCGCACAGATACCGGCACTGATCCGCGCGGTGATCGCCATCGCCTGGTTCGGCATCCAGACCTACCTGGCCTCGGTGGTATTTCGCGTGTTGCTCACGGCCATTCATCCGGGGTTCGCCGACTACGACCACAACTCGATCCTCGGCCTCTCGACCCTGGGCTGGGCCTGTTTCGTGCTGATCTGGCTGGTGCAGTTGGTGATCCTCGCCTACGGCATGGAGATGATCCGCCGCTACGAAGCCTTCGCCGGGCCGATCATTCTGCTGACCGTGGCCTGCCTCGCCGGGTGGATGTACACCCAGGCCGACGGGCAGATTGCCTGGTCGATCCGCGAACCTTTGACCGGCGGAGAAATGTGGCGGCAGATCTTCGCCGGCGGCGCCTTGTGGCTGGCGATCTACGGCACGCTGATCCTCAATTTCTGCGACTTCGCCCGCTCCTCGCCGTGCCGCAAGACCATCAAGGTCGGCAACTTCTGGGGCCTGCCGGTGAACATCCTGGTGTTCGCCACCATCACCGTGCTGCTGTGCGGAGCGCAGTTCCAGATCAACGGCCAGGTCATCGAAAGTCCGACCCAGATCATCGCCTCGATCCCCAACACCCTGTTCCTGGTCCTGGGTTGCCTGGCCTTCCTGATCGTCACCGTGGCGGTGAACATCATGGCCAACTTCGTCGCACCGGCCTTCGTCCTCAGCAACCTAGCCCCCAAGTACCTGACCTTCCGCCGCGCCGGGCTGATCAGTGCGGCGCTGGCGGTGCTGATCCTGCCGTGGAACCTGTACAACAGCCCGCTGGTGATCGTGTACTTCCTCTCCGGCCTCGGTGCCCTGCTAGGCCCGTTGTACGGGGTGATCATGGTGGACTACTGGATCCTGCGCAAAGCCCAGATCCACGTGCCACAGCTGTACAGCGAAGACCCGCAAGGCGCGTACTTCTACAGCCGCGGAGTCAATCTGCGAGCGGTGGCGGCCTTCGTGCCCGCGGCGCTGATTGCCATCGTGCTGGCCCTGGTGCCGGGCTTTGCCAGCGTCTCGCCCTTTTCCTGGCTGATCGGCGCCGGCATCGCCGGCCTGCTGTACCTGATCATCGCCAAGCGCCAGCCCTGTTACGCGGACGTCAGCGGCGAATCCATCGCCGTGGACAACGTCAGCCATTGAACCTGAACGGCCCGGTGCGCCGGGCCCTGAACTGCCCAACCTGCAAGGAACCCCCATGCGCATTCTCGTGGTCAACGTCAACACCACCGACAGCATCACCCAGGCCATCGCCCGCCAGGCACAAAGCGTGGCAGCGCCGGGTACGGAAATCGTCGGCCTGACTCCCTATTTCGGCGCCGAATCGGTGGAAGGCAACTTCGAAAGCTACCTGGCGGCCATCGCCGTCATGGATCGAGTACTGGCCTACGACCAGCCCTATGACGCGGTGATCCAGGCCGGTTACGGCGAGCACGGCCGCGAGGGGCTGCAGGAGCTGCTGAATGTGCCGGTGGTGGACATCACCGACGCCGCCGCCAGCACGGCGATGTTCCTCGGCCACGCCTACTCGGTGGTGACCACCCTGGATCGCACCGTGCCGCTGATCGAGGACCGGCTCAAGCTGTCCGGCCTCTATGAGCGCTGCGCCTCGGTACGAGCCAGCGGCCTGGCGGTGCTGGAACTGGAGGAAGACCCGCTGAGGGCGGTGGAATCCATCGTGCGCCAGGCCGAACTGGCGGTAACCCAGGACAAGGCCGAGGTCATCTGCCTGGGCTGTGGCGGCATGGCCGGGCTGGATGAACAGATCCGCCAGCGCACCGGGGTGCCGGTGGTGGATGGGGTCACGGCGGCGGTGACCATTGCCGAATCGCTGGTACGCCTGGGGCTGTCCACCTCGAAGGTGCGCACCTACGCGACGCCACGGCCAAAAAAGGTGCTTGGCTGGCCGCTGCGTTCAGGGCGCTGAGTCAGGCAACTGCCGGGTTCGCCGGCAAGCCGGCGCCTACAGGGCGCTGAAGGTTTGCGCCAGGCCCTGTTCGGCGAACTGCTCGATGACGAAGTCGACGAACGCCCGGGTCTTGCCCGGGAGCATCTTGTGCTCGGCGTAGTAGATCGAGGTGTAGCCATCATCGACGTACCAATCCGGCAAGACCCGCTGCAGCGCGCCGGAACGCAGGTAGTTGACGGCAAACGGCATGCTCACCAGGGCCAACCCCAGGTCCTGGGCGGCCGCCACGCAGGCGGCTTCGGAATCGCTCATGGTCATGCTGGCCTTGAGCTCCAGCGGGCGCACACCGCCTGCGCGGCCAGTCAGTTGCCAGGGACGGATGCGGCCGGTCTGCGGAGAACGGATCAGGATCCCCCGGCAATGCTGCAGGTCTTCCGGATCACGGATCGGCGCTCGCCCCGCGAGATAGGCCGGGCTGGCCACCAGCACCCGATGGGCCGGTGCCAGGCGCCGGGCGACCACCCCTTGCGGCAGTTCGAAACCGCCACCGATGGCGGCATCGAAGCCCTGGCCGATCAGGTCCACCTGGCGATTGTCGAAATGCCAGTCCGGCTGGATGTCCGGGTAACGCTGCAGGAAGCTTGCGAGCATCGGCACGATGTAAAAACAGCCAAATACCGTTCCCATGCTGACCTTGAGCGTGCCTGCCGGGCGCCCCTGGACGGTGGACAGGCTGCTCACGGCATTCTGGATGGTCTGCAGGCTGTCGCTGACTTCTGCCAGGAACAAGCGTCCGGCCTCGGTCAGGGTCAAACGCCGGGTACTGCGCTGGAATAGACGCACACCCACCCGCGCCTCCAGCTTGGCTACGCTTTTTCCCACCGCGGCGGGGGTCAATCCCAGGCGTCGCGCCGCCTCGGCAAAGCTGCCGACTTCAGCGCTGCGGACAAAACATTCGATACTGCCGAAAGCTTCCATCACTGACCATTCCATACTTTTGGTTTACACAGAGTATAGGAATTACCCTCTACACAGCGGCCAATCAGCAGTCGATACTCGACGCCAAGCACAAGGCAACCCGACCTTGAATCTCTGGAGAAACACATGAGCAAGCACAACCTCAGCGGCAAAGTGGCCTTGATCCAAGGCGGTTCCCGCGGTATCGGCGCCGCCATCGTCGAGCGCCTGGCCGCCGAAGGCGCCAGCGTCGCCTTCACCTATGTCAGCTCCGCGAGCAAGGCCAAGGCCCTGCAGGACAGCATCATCGCCAAGGGCGGCAAGGCCCTGGCCATTCAGGCCGACAGCGCCGACGCCGACGCCATTCGGGAGGCCGTGCAACGTACCGCCCAGGCCTTCGGCCGCCTCGACATCCTGGTCAACAATGCCGGGGTCCTGGCAATGGCCCCGCTGGACGAATTCAAGCTGGAAGACTTTGACCAGACCCTGGCCATCAACGTACGCAGTGTGTTCATCGCCACCCAGGAGGCTGCGCGGCACATGGGCGAAGGCGGACGCATCATCAATATCGGCAGCACCAATGCCGAGCGCATGCCCTTCGCCGGTGGCGGTCCCTACGCCATGAGCAAGGCCGCGCTGGTAGGCCTGACCAAAGGCCTGGCGCGGGACTTGGGACCACGGGGCATCACCATCAACAACGTACAGCCCGGCCCAGTGGACACCGACATGAACCCGGCCGACGGCGCCTTTGCCGAAAGCCTGCTGGATCTCATGGCCGTGCGTCGCTATGGCCGCGCCGAAGAAATCGCTGGCTTCGTGGCCTATCTCGCCGGGCCCGAAGCGGCCTACATCACTGGCGCCAGCTTGAGCATCGACGGCGGTTTCAGCGCCTGATCCGTCAACGCAAAAAAAACCGGGCCACCTGTAGCGGGTGGCCCGGTTGCTTGCGCGGCATCGGCCAACGGCTGCCGCAGGGGGCGAACCGGCTGGCAACGCCCTCCTTTCTCCCTACCCGTTTCCTTGCGACCTCAGGCCCACACCAGATGCGGCAAACCACAGGCGGCGGGCTGAAACCCCTTGAGCGAGCGCAGAATCCCGTCAGCGTGGGCGAACTTGCTATCCGCCATGGCCGGATCGGGCACCGCAAGCACCCGCATCCCTGCGGCCTTGGCAGCCGTCACGCCGAAGGGCGAGTCCTCGAACACCAGGCACTCCCCTGGGGCTACCCCCAGGCGCCGGGCCGCGGTGAGGAAGATATCCGGCGCCGGCTTGGCCGCCGTCACTTCCGGGTCATCGGCGGTGACGATGGTGTCGAACAGCGCAAACCAATCGCCATGGCGGGTGATTTTCTCGCCGAAGGACATCTGCGATGAGCTGGTGCCCACTGCGATTGGCACCCGGTGCTGCTTCAAATGGCGTACCAGTTGCTGAGCCCCCGGCATGGCCTCGGCTCGAGGAAAGCGCTCACGCATCAAGGGCTCGCGCATGACCAGGAACTCTTCGGCGCTGATGGGCAGGTCCAGGGCCTCGACCACGTAACGCGCCAGATCGGCGGCACCACGTCCGATGATGTTTTGCTTGATGGTCCAATCGTAGGTACGGCCATAACGCTCGGCGATCAACTGCGTGATCTCGGTGTAGATACCTTCGGTATCCAGGAGCAGACCGTCCATATCGAAAATGACCGCCTTGATCGGTCCCAAATCATTCAACTGTGCATTCATCGCATCTGATCCGTTAGCAAAAGTACATTCCAGGGAGCGGCTCAGGTACGGCCCGTTATGTTCGGCAACGCGTCAATTAAAGGATTCAGCAGCATAGCGGCGGGGCTGGGTCAGGAGCAACCGAGGGGCAAGGCACAGAGTGCGAGAGGCGGGATAGTTTCAGTCGCCAGAATCGAGCTCGCCCTCTCCTTCTTCAGGCCCTTCCTGCAGTGGCACCAGCGCATCATCCATCAAGGAGCCGGGATCTTCATTCCCCGGGTCGTTGATCACCAACGGTGACGCTGGGCCTGGCTCGACATTAGCGGGCATTTCACGGGGCATGATCCTCTCCTTAAACAGCGGGACGGGCTACATCAAGTATGGCGAAGCCCTGGGCAACGCGCACAAAAAACCCGGCGCGGGGCCGGGCTATTTTGAACGAGAGCCTAAATCAATGACGCTTCTTGTGCCCCATGCTGCTCCCCAGGGCACCACCCGCCGCACCACCAATGCCGGCACCTACCGTGGACCCAGTGCTGCCGCCCAGGCGATTGCCGATCAGCGAGCCACCAGCCGAGCCCAGGCCACCGCCAATCGCAGCCTTGGTCCGGCTGCCCTTGCGCGCACCCGCCGCACTACCGGCCGCCCCGGCCACACCCGCACCAATAGCCGCCCCGGTGCTGCCGCCGAGCTGTTGCCCGACCACGTTGCCCAGCGCACCGCCGAGCCCACCACCAATGGCGGCAGTGCCATCGCCTGCCATCGCACCTTGAGCCAGCAGAAGTCCTACAACCAGGGCAGGTAAAGTTGAACGCATGACTTGAACCTCAAAAAAAGACTGTCGAACTGACACAAAAGCCCAGCGCGCGCCACCCGCTGCGGAGCGTAACGGCAACACCCGGTTGCTCTCCGGTGGGTTGGACCGCGGATTCTAAAAGAGTTTTATCGTCGCGCAAAAAAAAGCCCGCTGGGGAACGGGCTAGGGGTACTGCTTTTAACGGATGGTTTGAGCGTACGCAGGCAGATGTGAAGATTCTGTGAAAAGTACCCGCGACTGGGAGCAACAGACGCGGATCACACAATTTCCCATCCTGCCAACATCTTCAGTTCACCTTCTGAAGATGCTCGAAGCCGATCAATACAGGCCAGCCCCTTGGTTGGCTACCCCGCCACTGCTTCGATAACGGCCTGATCGCTCACTGGCAACAGTGATCTCAGCGAATGCTGCGAATGCTGCCCTTGTTGCCTTTGACAGTGACCGAGACTTTCTTGAAGACGAAGTAGTTTTCTTCGCTGACTTCATAGCGTGGAGCCACGATCAGGTCGGCACCGGAAGACTTGACTGCCTTGAAGGCAGCAGCCGACTTGACCGCACTCACTGGATCCAGGCCCAGACCACCCAGACCGCCGCCAGTATCGCCACCGTAGGTCACGCCATCAGCAAACTGGTTATCGCCACCAAACTGCAGGAAACCAAAGAGGATATTCACCGACGACTGGCCCGAGATTGCCTCGCCCACTGCTACATCTGCCTTCAGGTCAGCCTTGACCTGGCTATCGATGGGCGACGATGGCTGGCTGATGTTGTAGCTGGTGCAACCAGTGGCTGCGGCTACGAGAGTGGACAGTGCGAGGAGTTTGAAAATAGCTTTCACGTTTATTTCCTTATCGCTTTTCATATAAAGGCATCATCGCTGGATGCGCAGCCCCGTTTGAATCGGGATAAGGAACATATCGCCAGTTATAGCCAATTGAGATAAGAAAATTCCTAAAAGCACAAAGGATGCCTCTTCAATTACCCCCTCTCACTGGCGATAAACTATTAATACGACTACCAAAAAATCGGAAAAAAAATAATACGCAAACAACGGCAAGAACGTTATGCCCCCAACCAACCACCGAAAATGAACCCGCCTACTTCGTGACCAGCCTTCACGTTTGGCAGCACGATAAAGCCCCATTACAGATGCATCGCTCGGCGCAAACAGGGATCTCTATTGCCAGCAGGACTATTGGCAACATCAGGCCTTTTCTCAAACTACTCATTTCTTCCAATTACAACTATCAATCCTGATAGACATCCAGATTTAACATTTTGCGGACAATAAAAAGCCCCGCATCTAACGGGGCACTCAAAACTTAAGATTACTTTCTCTTTGGCATTGCCTTGGGAAAGAACATCGTGCTACTGGCTACCGGCAGCGGCGCAGTTTTCTTTCTGCTACTGACTCGGGATTGTTCTTCGACTTCAAATGCGGCCTGACCGCAACGCACCAAGTTGTTGATTGGGAACTCATCCCCGTTGTCTTCGATATAGGCAAGACTCCTCATATTCCAGCTCCCTCCAACAACCGATCAGTACCGGCAAGCTCCTGATTGCCTGAAAAATACTGACCGTCACGGCGCTTCAGACTAGCCAGTCATTTGTCGACCTGCCGTCCAAACCAGACAAGTGCCGACGAGTGGCAAGGCATCAGAGGAAAAAATGATCCAGAGCACATTTCCGGGCCCATGAACCCGACGACCGCTTGATATGGCAGCACGTCCATTCAGAAATTAGCGGGGGCTTGGCATCCAATTGCCTTATGAAGTGGTGCTGTACATGTCTAGGGATGGAGACATTTTCAGGGAGAGCATCAACACCAGGCTCATCAAATTCGAACCCCTGGCAGCTCTTTCCATGAAAAAACCCAGACCATTATCAGCTTGTCAATAGTGCTGTTGAGCGACTGAGCGGGAGGTCGCGCGGTGGTAGGCTTTCATGGCGTCACATTACGCGCGTGCCCGATCTGTTCGGATTACTGATAAAGGCAGGTCAGGCTATGCATAAGCCGCATATCAGCTAACTGAAAGGATTCGAACATGAAAAATTCCATAACTGTTCTGGCCGTTTCCGCGACGCTCGCTTTCACAGCAACTGTCGCGAACGCCTCTGTGCATCAGGCCCCCATCAAGGCTCCCCAGACCGTCAATCAGATGACAGCCTCTGTTGACACTCCTTTCGGACCCCATCAGACAACTGGCGAAATCCAGATGGCCAGCCTGGCCAGTAGTTGCTCCGATGATCGATATTCCTGGTGGGAATACAGCGGCTGGGAAATCGTCGGCTGTCTCATAAGCGGTCAGTGGTAACTATTCTGACAGGCCTGGTGCGCGACTTACGCGGTCAGCACGCACCAGAGCCTGTCAGCGCAGCCACACACGACTTCGAAGATACAGACGCCCTCATACTTTTTACCCAGCAATAGCCCTCGCCGGCAGACAATTGCTTCTGGTTTAGAGGCAACCCTTGTTGCGTCTTCGAAATGGGACTTGAGCAACAAAATACCTTTCCATGTGTATGCTGCCGCGGACATCGCTCGGCGAATTCGACCTCGGCCATTTCGCCGAGATACATACAGCCCATTCACTGCGCAAAGGGGGCAACGCTTAACCAGTTGTTATCCACCCAACGCCACTGAAAAACACCCACCGGCCCCATGCGGGTCCCAGAGGGAGATTTTTCAGACGCCAAAAACCACAAACCCCCGACTCTCTCTAGGAAAATCAGGGGTTTGTATTTGTAGAATGTGGCGGTGAAGGAGAGATTCGAAACTACCCGCAAAGTCACTTCCATTATGCAAGTTCCCGGTTTACAAGGGCTGCTGGCCGATTGCTTTCGTGAAAATCGAGGCTCGCCAGTCCCATGGCAGTCCCATGGGTTTGTAAGCCAGGATGCTGCGAGAGGCCAAAAATGCCATTCCCCCCGATTTATGTTGAGCCCTGGGAAAAAGGTAATTTTGGTAATGCGTTGTCAGAGAACCAAGAAAACACAATAAAATCAGTTACTTATTGACCCCTTCAAGAGGTAATAAAAAGGTCAGTAATTGGTTAGAAAATCACCTTCAGTCTGAGTAATACCTAACAGCCCCAAACCCCAGAAAAATAAGGGCTTTAACAAAATATTACCTTTCTTATTACCTAAAATCACCCTCCAAGGTAATGCCTGAAAGCCACGTTATATAAGGGCTCCAGCCCGTTTTGACCCATCGATTACCAAAATTACCTTTTTCCCAGCCCGCATCTGAAAAACAGTCCTGAATCATCAGCCCAGGTGATTTTTCACGTCTTCTATAAAGGTTGCAATGTACAATAGGTTGCCGTTTTAAATAGACAATAGACGTTTGGTTGCCTTTAATCCTGCAGGGGTTAAAATTTACAAATTAATTTAGTGAGCCTTAAGGAGCCAGTTGTTAGCAAGATATTTTTGGGTCGTTTCGACCCTATTGGAGGTAAGGAAAAAATATTGTATTAGCTAAGAGCTCAGAGCAAGGATGGGCTAAACGATTTTTATTAGATGCTGGACTGATAAAAGGAAGAAGGCATGAGTAGTAATGCAAAAGAGTCCCCTGGCAAGGCGGATTATCAAGAGCACTCCATGTGGAAGTATGATGATGAAAGCGATCTTTACTATCCAGTTATTTCTCCGAAAGATTTGCCAGATGCAGAGTCAGATTTGTCGATATATACAAAATTTACGCTGCCTAATGGCAAAAATGTAGAAGGTTATACTGTTGGGGTGGAACGCGTATTTTCAATGGGCTTGTTTGGCGACAATAATATATTTTTCATAAATAAAAACATGCCGGACCTCTCCACTGAACAAATTAAGATGTTTTTAGTCGAGCAGCCACTTCTTGAAATAGAAAAAGCTTCCGATATATTTCCTTTGAAGTATCGAACATTAATTAACGCGGATGGCTTTTCCGATGTGACCGGTACTTTTGATATGGGCGAGACATTTGGGCTTACAGATAAGTGATTTTTTAAGTTTAAGAGTTAGTCAAAGCGATTATTTTAATGTTGTTACCTTGATTTTTTCGAAAGTTACTGCCGCATACAACGCAGCTTGCAGAGCAATGTGGCTATAGCTGCAAAGTTTCTGGCCAGCGTCTCATAGTGGGTACCTATTCTGCGGTTCTCTTTTAGCCAGCCATGGCGATGCTGCAGAACATGAGATAGCCACGCCGGCTGGGCCTCAAAGCTGTTTTGATAACAAGCTGACCAGTGAATTGTGCGCACCTGGTGCGAACGACATCAGAAACGAAAACCCAACCTTCCGCAGCTTTTCGTAGCTCACGCCCTTGTAAACTGGGCGCATCCCCACCCAGCCCAATTCGCCAGCCGCATACCCCTGTGCAATGCCGCTGCACCTCTTCACAAAACCTTGGCACACCTTGTAATCACTAAACGCCCGACAAACCCCGCAGCGGGCCTGGGCGGGGGCATGGTTTGCACCACCACCTGGCTTTGCACAAAAAAGGGATGCAGAACCCGTCGGCGGGAGGGGGATAAGTGATTTTCTATCCAGATTTTTTCGCCGCCTGCGATTTTCCAGCGTCATGGCTGCACCTAGTCGGAAACGGCTATATTGGAATTCGTACTGAGAGGGTTTGAGGTGATTGATGGATGCACTTATACACACCCCTAATGTTTATCGCTTAGACTGAATTTAACAAAGCAAGGAAGCATGCAATGAACGCTGAATGTGTGTATTGCGGTCAAGTTAATGAGTTCAATGGGGAGCACATGTTTCCAGCTGGTTTAGGCGGCGACGACAAACGATTCATGATAAAGGACTGTGTCTGTAAGGTCTGTAATACCTACTTCTCTAAACTCGAGGGTGAGCTATCCAGAAGAACCCCAAGTGCATTGGCCAGACTTATTAAACAGTCACAAGGGCGCAACCGTAGTAGGAGATCAAGCTAGCCTGTTATTCAAACCGAAAGCAGCTACATCATCGATGACGGCCGGCTTCTCGAAGCAAAAATTTCTGCAAACCAGCAACTATTGCCCAGGCAAAGCGCCTGATCGACATCATCGAATACGAGATCCAGACCGGCACCTTTGATTACGCAAGGCACTTCCCAAATTCGTCCAAGCTGGTCGAAAACACTTTCGGCCACTACCTAGATCTGTGGCTGAAGATCAAAGCCAACAGCGTGGCAGCATCGAGCTATCGAGGCTACGCAAACAAGGCGGAGGTTCATGTACGGCCACGCCGGGGGGAAGGTGCAGATCAATGCGATTGATCACCTGGACCTGCAGGAGTGGATCCAGGGCACCCTGTCGAAGACACTCAAGAACAAGACCATCCGCGACATCATCAGCAACGTGCGACAGGTGTTCAGGCCGTACCGCACCAGAATGAAAGTTGCGCACGACCCCACCGAGGGCCTGATGGTTCACCTGCCAGATCCCGAGGCCCCCGACCCATTCACCAGGGCGGAGATCCGACAGATCCTCGAAACCCCGACCAGTCGCACGCAAGTGCTGCTGATGGTTCAGTTCATGATTTGGGCTGGTCCTCGAGTATCCGAAACCATCGCCCTGGCCTGGGAGGACGTAGACCTGGAGCAAGGCACCGTGACCTTCCGCAGATCAAAGGTCCGCGGAGCCTACCGAGTGACGAAAACCCGGCGCTCGACACGCAAAGTGCGCCTGCTCGCTCCCGCATGGGATGCACTGCGCAAGATCGATGCACTCAATAGAAAGAAGAAGGCGGAAACAGTCGAAGTCGTTGAACGGGACAACAAGACGGTCAGGAAACACAAACTGCACTTTGTATTCCTGAACACCAAAAGCGGCCTGCCCCACGCCAATGACTTTGTCGTACGAGACAGGTTCTTCAAGGCACATTTGTTAGCGGCCGGGGTTCGCTATCGCGGCCCCGGCCAGTGCCGGCACACCTACGCCAGTCAGCTGCTGACAACCGGCGTGGCCTCGATCGACTGGATAGCCGAACAGATGGGACATACCAACGGGAACATGATCCGTCAGCACTATGGGACATGGATCAATGAAGACGGGCCAGATGTTGTTGGGATACTGCAGTTAGCATTAAAGCTATAGCCAACCAAACACCCTCTGCTCGGTAATACCAGTCCAGAGGAGTTTGATACCCGTGAGCCAATAAAAAGGCCCCCGCGCTTGGCTTAAGTGTGGGGGCCTTTTGTACATAAGCGGCGTTTTATCTATCCGTTGTCGACATCAGCAATCGGTAGCCAATCATTAGACTGGTAGTCGGTGCTTGTTGCTCGTAGAAAGCTAACCTCAAATTCGCGGATTGACACAAACAACTCGTCATCACCAAACGCCTTCGCTGTTAAACAACAAGACATGATGCCTCGAAACATATAATTCCAAAAATCAGCACGATGCTCAGCTTGTCTTGTAGTCTCGTGCATACCTCGCATAAAAAATCCGCAAGTGACTCCCCCATACATATCCATGATTTGAGGTGATGCTGCATGAACGTAACCTGAATATGCCTTGCTGAGCGTTCTAGCAGTATCCAAGTTCTGGCTTGAACCTTTTGTGCCACTCACACACCGATCCAAATAAGCACGAATTTTTTTTCTAGGAACCATCCCCCTATCCGTAGACGACGTGGACTCACCATCGGGATCAAATTCTTCTTGGAAGAAAAACTCCAAGTATTTCTCATGTAAAGGAGTCGACTCTCCGAGTATTACAGAGAATGCCAAGAACGAAATATCTTCGGTAATTTCGTCGAGAATACGTTGTAGAGAAGCCTGCTCTTGAACAAACCCCGCTTCTAAAAGCAGCCTTGCAGCATGGAGACTGCTCACCATCCGCGCGAGCTTCTGCACCAATGCCTGATGTATCGTTTTTTCTACATGCCGATATACAAACGAACGCCTAAATCGGACAGGTTTGGGAGCAGGAACACGGTTTGAAAAAACGTTAACGATGCGCTCCATGTAATCTAAGGCTTGTTCGTAAGGCTCGTTTTCGATCATGGGCAATGAAACCAGGTGTGATTATCCGAAAATACACTTTTGAATGGTTGTACGTCGATGCCATCGCAGGACGCTAGGAGCCCCACGGCTTTACATCCGCTTTAGACCGTAACCAGTAAAGCAGTGAGCCTTCATTATCACCCAAGAGCTGTAAAGCTCTTATGCCCCAAATGCGGGGGAAATCAACGCAAATTTCTTGTCGTCGCTGGCGACGGCCACTCACTGCATTAAAGCCTGTTTCTGCACCAGAACAGCGCACCAGTCCCATGACGGTCCCATGGGATCATTTTTCAGACGCCAAAAACCACAAACCCCCGACTTTCACTAGGAAAATCAGGGGTTTGAGTTTGTAGAATGTGGCGGTGAAGGAGAGATTCGAACTCTCGATACAGTTTCCTGTATACACACTTTCCAGGCGTGCTCCTTAAGCCACTCGGACACTTCACCGTATCTCTTCAAACCGATTCAGTCTGTCGAGGCGCGCTAATGTAGTCGATAGCTTTTCAGATGGCAAACTTTTTTTTCAGAATTTTCATGCGCTTAAGGCCGATCCCTGCTTGAAGGGGATTCGCCCTCCATCGACGACAAGGCAAACCGGCCATTCTCCAGCCTTGCCTACAGCTATATAGAAGAAACCACCCGTTACCCGCAGCGCCATACAGGCCGATGTCAGGTCCCAAGCCTGACTCACCAGTCAGTCACGGCGCTTTACCAGATCTATCGTGGTGGGTAACTTCTGCTGCACTTCAATACAAGGAATTGCGTCATGAGTGAGTTGATTTCCTACCATCTCGAAGACGGTATCGCGACCCTGACCTTGAGCAATGGCAAGGTCAATGCCATCTCCCCGGACGTGATTGCCGCTTTCAATGCCGCGCTGGATCAAGCAACGGCCGATCGCGCAGTGGTGATCATTACCGGTCAGCCAGGGATTCTTTCCGGTGGCTACGACCTCAAGGTGATGACTGCCGGCCCTAAAGAAGCCGTGGCGCTGGTGACCCTGGGTTCGACCCTGGCTCGCCGCCTGCTGTCCCACCCCTTCCCGGTGATCGTCGCCTGCCCCGGCCATGCTGTGGCCAAGGGCGCGTTCCTGCTGCTGTCGGCAGACTACCGTATCGGCGTCGACGGGCCGTTCAGCATCGGCCTCAATGAAGTACAGATCGGCATGACCATGCACCACGCGGGGATCGAGCTGGCCCGTGACCGTCTGCGGCGCTCGGCCTTTCATCGCTCGGTGATCAATGGCGAGATGTTCGATCCCCAGAGTGCTGTGGATGCCGGCTTCCTCGACAAGGTGGTGAGCGCCGAGGAACTGCAAGGCGCCGCCCTGGCTGCCGCGCGTCAACTGAAGAAAATCAACATGCTGGCCCACAAGAACACCAAGCTGAAAGTGCGCAAGGCGCTGCTGGAGACTTTGGACAACGCCATCATCCAGGACCAGGAACACCTGGGCTAAAACACCTGCCGTCCCCGATCCAGCCCGACCTGCGTGTCGGGCTTTTTGCATTCGGCTGAACACCCAGCGCCCACCGCTCTAGACCGCTGCCGGCCATCGCAGCCGGAAACATGCCCTTAAACATCGCCCATCTCCCGGCTGAGAACGGTAATTGCCGAAAACAGTGCACATCCGTACACTGCGCCACCTTTTGTCCCCGGTGAGCCGTTTAGATGCTGTATCTGTTTCGTATGTCGTTGATGGGCCTGCACTTTATCCTGGCCGGCAGCCTGGGCCTGCTGCTGGGGCTGTGCCGCCCGTTCAACCCCGACAACAGCCGCCTGTGCGCCCGCCTCTACGCCTGGCCGGCCATGTGCATTCTGCGCCTGCGGGTCAAAGCCGAAGTCGGGCCACTGATGGACAAACCCGAGAGCTGCGTGATCATCGCTAACCACCAGTCCAACTACGACCTGTTCGTGTTCGGCAACGTGGTACCACGGCGCACCGTGTGCATCGGCAAGAAGAGCCTGAAATGGGTGCCTTTGTTCGGCCAACTGTTCTGGTTGGCGGGCAATGTTCTGATCGATCGCGGCAACCCGCTTAAGGCCCGACGCTCGATGCTCACCACCACCCACACCCTGCAGCACAAGAACACCTCGATCTGGGTCTTCCCGGAGGGCACGCGCAACTTCGGCGAAGAACTGCTGCCCTTCAAGAAAGGCGCCTTCCAGATGGCCATCGCCGCCGGCGTGCCGATCGTGCCGGTGTGCGTCAGCAGCTACATCAAGCACATGCACCTGAACCGCTGGAACGGTGGCAAGATCCTTATCCGTTCGCTGCCGGCTATTCCCACGGCCGGGCTGACCATGGACGACATGCCCTTGCTGATTGCCCAGTGCCGCGAGCAGATGCGCGAGTGCATTGCCAACATGGATCGCCAACTGCAAGCGGCCTGAAGCTGCCGGCCCATCTGTGACGCCACCAAGCCCGCCTCGTGCGGGCTTTTATTTGTCGCCGAACTCAAGCTGCACCAGTGACTCTGATGCTGCATTGCAGGCTAAGCTGCTGCTGATCTGTCATCGCCACCATTGATAAGAAGAAGTGAACCGCAACCATGGGTAGAGTTGTTGCTGCCGCCGTTTATAGCGGCGGGAAGAAAGTCGCTGATATCAGCCTCGACGAAGGGGCTGCCTGGGCCGCGAAACCCGGCCACTTCGTCTGGATCGGTCTGGAAGAACCCAACGCCCACGAGCTGGCCAATCTGCAGCGCCAGTTCAACCTGCACGAACTGGCCATTGAGGACGCTCTGGAGAAACACAGTCGGCCCAAGCTGGAAACCTTCGGCGACGCACTGTTCATCGTCACCTACTCCCCCGTGCGGACCGAAGGCAAGCTGGAGTTCATCGAAACCCACATCTTTGCCGGCAACGGTTACATCATCACCGCCCGCAACGGCCAATCGGCTTCCTACGGCTATGTCCGCCAGCGCTGTGAGGCGCGCCCACTGTTGCTCGAGCACGGCGAAGACTTCGTCCTCTATGCCTTGCTGGACTTCGTCACCGAGAACTACCAGCCGGTCAGCGAGGCCATCCACGGGGAAATCGACGAGCTGGAACGCAATGTGCTGAGCAACTCACTGAACGAGCGGGATATCCAGAACCTCCACGGCCTGCGCCGCGACGTGCTGCGACTGCGCCGTTATGTGGCGCCCATGGTGGAGATCAGCGAGGAGTTGCAGAAGCTCAGCTTTCCGTTCATCGACAAGAACATGCGCCCGTACTTCCGTGATGTGCAGATTCATGTCACTCGGCAGATGGAAGACCTGTCGACCCTGCGCGACATCGCCAGCCAGACCATCGAGATCGGCGTGCTGCTGGAGGCTTCTCGGCAAAGCATCGTGCAACGCAAGTTCGCCGCCTGGGCAGCGATCCTGGCGTTTCCAACAGCGGTAGCCGGGATCTACGGGATGAACTTCCAGAACATGCCGGAACTGAGCTGGCACTACGGCTACTTCGGGGTGTTGGGCTTCATCAGTGTCGGCTGTGTCGGTCTCTGGGCCAGCTTCAAGCGCTCAGGCTGGCTCTGAGGGACGATGGCCCTACCCTTGCGGCAGGGCCACAGGCGCACTCAGGCCGCTTCAGGCTTGTGAGCGACGAAGCGCATCATCCACTCCGCAACGGTGGTGCCGTGATGATCGTGCTCAAGGCTGGCCACGCCTTTCTGGTAGATCTGCTCGCCGAGAAACTCCTGGCGCAGATCCAGCAGGGCCCGGGAGTAATCGTGGATGAACTCGGGATGCCCCTGGAAGCACAGCACCTGGTAGTTGATGTGGTAGGCCGCGAAGGGGCAGAAATCACTGGAGGCAATCACCGTGGCATTTTCCGGCAACGCGGTGACCTGGTCCTGATGGCTGATCAACAGGGTCAGTTCCTCCACCACCGGGCTCATCCAAGGCGCCTTGGCCGCCAACTTGTAGCTGTGGGTTCCCACGCCCCAGCCCTGACTCGCCCGCTCGCTCTTGCCCCCCAGGAGCAACGCCAGCAACTGATGACCAAAGCAGATGCCCAACAGCTTGTCGCCGCGCTCGTAGCGACCCAAAAGGTAGGTCCTGAGGGTTTCGATCCAGGGATCGGTACCGAAGGAATCGGCCTTGCTGCCCGTCACCAGATAGGCATCGAACTCCAGCTCATCGCCGGGATACTCGCCCTGGACCACGTTGTAGACACTGAACTGGGCGGCGATGGGCTGCTGGGAAAACAGACGCTGGAACATCTGCCCGTAACCCTGATATTGATCGACCAGTTCGGGACGCAGGATGTCGGTTTCAAGAATGCAGATGCGTAGCGACATAAAAAATTCCTGACAAGGCGATGGCAATAATGAACACCCCAGAGCCTGCCTTGAAATACCACGGCAAGGCAAGCCCCGGGGCGGGTCATTTACTGCCCGCTTGTGTCAGAACAACTGGCCCTGGCGGGCCTTTTCCAGGAGCAGCGTCGGCGGGGTGAAACGCTCGCCATACTGCTCCGCCAGGTACTGCGCGCGAGCGACGAAATCCTGCACCCCGTACTGATTGATGAACTGCAGGGCGCCACCGCTCCAGGCCGCAAAACCGATACCAAAGATCGAGCCGATATTGGCGTCAGCGGTGGACTGCAACACGCCCTCCTCCACACAGCGCACGGTTTCGATGGCCTGGATAAACAGCAGGCGGTCGCGCACATCCTGGGGCGAGATCTGCCCGTCGGCCTTGTAGAAGCGCGTGTGCAATTGTGGCCACAGGTGCTTCTGGCCGCCGGCCGGGTAGTCGTAGAAGCCGCCTCCGGCAGCCTTGCCCGCTCGCTTGTATTCGTTGAGCAACAAATCGATCACGGCAAATGCCGGATGCTCGATGGCAGGCCGGCCTTCGGCCTGCAAGTCCTTGGTGGTCTGCTGGCGAATATGGCTCATCAGGCTCAGGGAAACCTCATCGGAGATTGCCAGCGGTCCGACGGGCATCCCGGCCTTGCGCGCCTCGGCTTCGATCATCGGTGCCGCGATGCCTTCGCCCAGCATGGCGATGCCTTCGTTGGTAAACGTACCGAACACCCGGGAGGTGAAGAAACCGCGGCTGTCATTGACCACAATCGGGGTCTTCTTGATCTGCAGGACAAAGTCGAAACCTCGAGCCAGGGTTTCATCGCTGGTCTTCGCCCCTTTGATGATTTCCACCAGAGGCATTTTCTCCACCGGGCTGAAGAAATGCAGACCGATGAACTTGTCCGGATTGGGTACTGCGGTGGCCAGCCCGGTAATGGGCAAGGTGGAGGTGTTGGAGGCAATCACGGCGTCCGCGCCGACCACCTGCTGGGCAGCCCTGGACACCTTGGCCTTGAGTTCTCGATCCTCGAACACGGCTTCGATGATCAGGTCGCAGCCGGCCAGGTCGGTCTCTTCAGCCGTGGTGAGAATCCGCGCCAAGATTGCCTCACGCTGCTCGTTGCTCATGTGTCCGCGCGCGACTTTTTTCTCCAGCAGCGCAGCCGCGTGGGCCTTGCCCTTCTCCGCCGCTTCGCGGCTTATATCCTTGAGCACCACCTCGATGCCTGCGACGGCACTGACGTAGGCAATCCCCGCGCCCATCATCCCGGCACCGAGTACCCCGAGTTTTTTCGTGGTCTGCGGCGCTATGCCTTGAGGACGTGAACCGCCGGCATTGATCTCGTTGAGCTGGAACCAGAAGGTGCCGATCATGTTCTTCGCCACCTGGCCGGTGGTCAGCTCGGTGAAGTAGCGGGTCTCGATCAGTTGCGCGGTGTCGAAGTCCACCTGGGCACCTTCAACGGCGGCGCAGAGGATCTTCTCCGGTGCCGGGAAGCAACCCTGGGTCTTGTTCCGCAGGATCGACGGGGCAATGGCCAGCATTTGCGCCACTTTCGGGTTCGCCGGCGTACCTCCGGGAATCTGATGGCCGCGCACATCCCAAGGTTGCCTGGCTGCCGGGTTGGCCTGAATCCAGGCCCGGGCCTTGGCCAGCAGGTCGTCGCGATCTGTCGCCAGTTCGTCGATCAGGCCGGCCTGCAGCGCCTGCTGCGGACGCACTTTCTTGCCCTCCAGCAGATAAGGCAAGGCCTTCTCCAGGCCCAGCATGCGCACCATGCGCACCACGCCACCGCCACCGGGCAGCAGGCCCAGAGTCACTTCCGGCAGACCGATCTGTACCGACTTGTCGTCCAGTGCAATTCGGCGATGGCAGGCCAGACAGATCTCCCAGCCACCGCCCAGAGCGGCACCGTTGATCGCGGCGACCACGGGCTTGCCCAGGGTCTCCAGGGCACGCAACTGGCCCTTGAGGGTCAGCACCATGTCGTAAAAGGCCTTGGCCTGCGGCTTGCCGACCTTGATCAGCTCATTGAGGTCACCACCGGCAAAGAAGGTTTTTTTCGCCGAGGTAATGATCACCCCGGCAATGGAATCCTGTTCGGCCTGCAGCCGGGCCACTGCAGCGGCCATGGCATCGCGGTACACCGCGTTCATGGTATTGGCGCTCTGGCCCGGCATATCGATGGTCAGGACGACGATCTGATCCTGGCCCTTTTCGTAACGGATGGCATCGGTCATGAAGGAAATTCCTTGAAGTCGGGGCTCAGAGGCGTTCGATGATGGTGGCGATACCCATACCGCCGCCGACACACAGGGTGGCCAGGCCATAGCGCTGGCGCCGGACTTCCAGCTCGTCGAGCAAGGTGCCGAGAATTGCGCAACCGGTGGCGCCCAGTGGATGGCCCATGGCGATGGAGCCGCCGTTGACGTTGACCTTGGCCGGATCGATGGCCATGTCCTTGATGAACTTGAGCACCACCGAGGCAAAGGCTTCGTTGACCTCGAACAGGTCGATGTCCTCGACTCGCAGCCCGGCCTTGGCCAGGGCCTTGCGAGTGGCCGGTGCCGGGCCGGTAAGCATGATGGTGGGATCGGTGCTGGTCACCGCAGTGGCAACGATCCGCGCCCGGGGCTTGAGTCCCAGCTCCCGGCCCTTGGCTTGCGAGCCGATGAGCATCAGCGCCGCACCGTCGACGATTCCTGAACTGTTGCCCGGGGTGTGCAGATGGTTGATGCGTTCCACATGGCTGTAGACCCGCAGCGCAGTGGCGTCGAAGCCCATCTGCCCCATCATCTCGAAACTCGGCTTGAGGTTGCCCAGGCCTTCCAGGGTCGAATCGGCACGAATGAATTCGTCGTGGTCCAGCAGCACGATGCCGTTCTGGTCCTGAACCGGCACCAGGGACTTGCCGAAGGCACCGCTGGAGCGCGCACGGGCAGCCTTCTGCTGGGATTGCAGGGCAAAGCGGTCGACGTCCTCGCGGGAGAAACCTTCCAGGGTCGCAATCAGGTCGGCACCTATCCCCTGGGGCGTGAAATGACTGTGCATGTTGGTCTCAGGGTCCAGTACCCAGGCGCCGCCATCACTGCCCATGGGGACCCGCGACATGGACTCGACGCCACCGACCACCACCAGTTCCTCGAAGCCCGAGAGCACCTTCATCGCGCCCAGGTTGACCGCCTCCAGCCCCGAGGCGCAGAAGCGATTGATCTGCACCCCCGCCACGCTCACATCCCAGTCCGCCGCCTGGACGGCGGTCTTGGCGATATCGGCCCCTTGATCGCCGATAGGGGTCACGCAGCCCAGGACCACGTCGTCCACCTGGCTGGTGTCCAGCTCGCAACGTTGTTGCAGGGCCCGCAACAGGCCGGCTACCAGATTCACCGGTTTCACACTGTGCAAGGCGCCATCAGCCTTGCCTTTGCCACGGGGCGTGCGTAACGCATCGAATATCAAAGCTTGGGTCATGACGTCCTCGAACCGCTATCCAGGGGGGAAATGTCGAGCTCCCACATTAGGCGCGGCAGCGACGGATTCAATGACCGATGCGCTCAGCCGCCTTGACGGTGACGCTCAGACGAACGGTAGGCAGCTAAGCGATCCACCGATGAAGGGTCGCGAGCTGTCTAGCCAAAGGGCGGCCACCCGGTATTCGGGCGGATTTATAGCTTTTTAAGGAAGTGCAGCTACAACTTCATACGAATTGGATCTAAGCCAGAGGATTCAAGGCCCCTAAGGTAGAAACTGTAGGAAGTCCCAGACGGATTCTGCGCCGGGACAGATCAGAAAAAGGACACATAGCCGGCTCATCGTAAAAAAACAGCGACCGGCGTGCATAGATGCTCAGGAATAACAACAAAAGGCATTCAGCCATGTTCAAACATTCGAAAGTACGCCAGGCGGGGCTCATTCTCTTTGCAACCACACTGCTGCTGATCTTGCCGAACCTCACCAAAGTGATCGGCTGATCTGTGGCTGCTCGACCAACGAGATAGAAAATCGCCCCCCGGTTCCTACCGGGGGACAGTTTTGCGTGCCAGTCTTCCCGAGGAACTGGAGGACGTTATCGGCATCAGTGCCGAGGGCCTGGCCCAACAGTTGCGCAACGTGGTGCTGGCCCCCAACGCCACGGTGGTGAGCTACAGCGACACTAGCCAGCATGCCCTGGAAGCCGAAGATACCCTGGTCAAATGCGGCCATTTCGGTATCGTCAACGGCGGTAACCATGAAAAACTCCGGGCTGCCCTGTTCGACCATGTGTCGCAACCAGAGGATGTACTCCCCGGCGACGAACCCACTGACGACGATCCGATGGACATCAATTGAAAGCTCTCATCCTTTGCGCTGCTCTGTTGTCGAGCAGTCCGCTACACGCTGCGCAACTGCTGATCGACCTGGGCTCAGACAGCCGCACCTGGCAAACCGAAGAACTGCTCAAGCACCCCGAAGCCCGGGACATCCGCATCAAGGACGATGTGTCCTACAAGCGCGAGATGCATTACCGAGCCGTGCCCATGGCGGCCCTGCTCAAGGGCCTCAAGGCCGAGGACCATCTGCAGGCCGTGGCTCTGGACGGCTTTGCCGCAGAGTTGAATGCCGCGCCCCTGCTCAATCGCAAGGGCGCCCAGGCTTGGCTGGCCATTGAGGACCCTGACAAACCCTGGCCGTCACTGGCAGCGGACAAGCCCAGCGCCGGGCCTTTCTACCTGGTGTGGAGCAACCCTGCGGCCGGGCATATCAGCCCAGAGCAATGGCCGTTCCAGGTTGCGCGCATTCAGCGCCTGGCGCCGGTGGCGGAGCGTTTCCCGGCCCTGGGCCCGGACCCGAAGCTGGCGGTCGATGATCCAGTCAACCAGGGGTTCGCCCTGTTCCAGAAGAACTGCCTGGCCTGCCACCGACTCAATGGCGCTGGCGACTCTCAGTTCGGACCGGACCTGAACATTCCCTATAACCCCACCGAGTATTTCGGCAGTGATTTTCTCAAGCGCTATATCCGCGATCCGCAAAGCCTGAGGCGCTGGCCCCAGGCGAAAATGCCTGGGTTCAGCAACAGTGTCCTGCCGGATGGGGAGCTGGAATTGTTGCTGGAGTACCTCCGGCATATGGCGGGGCGCAAGCAGATTCCTTGAGTCCCTTTCGCCGGCGAGCCGGCGTTTGCAGAAGTGACTGCTGCTTGCACAATCCTGGTATGCATCTGTTCGCCGGCACCGCCCCGGCGAAAGCCTCGGCCGCGCTGGTAGCCACATCCGTTGCCCTCAATGTGTAGGCCATGAGCTGGTGAAGCCCTGCATCAGGTCGACCAGAGCGGTGCGATCACAGCGCCTTGCGCATTGCTGACTGGCAAATTCACGCAACGCTTCATCAGCCTCGGTCAGGCGAGCACCTGCTGGCGCTCACTGTCGTGGGGCGTCAGGCTCAAGTACTGGATGCTGGTTCGTACCGGGTGCTGGTGCTGGTAGCGATAGGCGGTTGCGTGGCTGATGGAGAGTCTCACGCAGCCTCCAGGTAGGCACGGTGAATGGCATCGCCCAACTGGCGCACCAGGGGAATGAAGTCGGTCAGCCAGGCATGCAGGCCCTCGTCGAGAATTTCATCAATGCCGATGCAGCGCAGACGCGCATTCATCTGCGCCGCCAGACGCTGGGCCGGAAGCCCGTTGTCCCCTGGCAGGCTGGCGAGGATCTGGTCGATCTCCTCGGTGCAAGCGCGCAACGAGCGCGGCACGTCGGCATGCAACAGCAGCAAATGGGCGACATGCCGGGCTCCGGGAGCTTCGCGGTAGATCTCGGTATAGGCCTCGAAGGACGACAGGGCGCGAAGCAAGGCGCTCCATTGGTAATACGCACGGGCGGTAGCGTCACCGACCGCATCAACCTGGTCGCCAGTCATCTCGTAGCGGGCATCCAGCAGGCGCAGGGTATTGTCGGCCCGTTCGATAAAGGTGCCCAGGCGGATAAACCGGAAAGCATCGTTGCGCATGATGGTGCCGTAGGAGGCTCCGCGAAACAGGTGGGAGCGCTCCTTGATCCATTCGCAAAAGCGGTTCATGCCGTAGGTACTGAGACCTTGGCGGGCAATCTGTTGAATATCCAGCCAGGTGGCGTTGACGTTTTCCCACATATCGGCGGTGATCCGCCCGCGTACCGCGTGGGCACAGGCCCGGGCCGAACCCAGGCAACTGTAGATACTGGCCGGATTGGCGGCATCCAGGGCAAAGAACTGCAACAGCCGCTCGGCATGCAGCGTCTCATGGCGAGCCCGGTAATCCTCAAGGGTGCCGGTGATCAACAGCGGCATGGCCAGTTCATGCAGACCGTCACCGTGCCCATCCTGGGGCATCAGCGACAGCGAATAGCTGACGTCGAGCATCCGCGCGAGGTTTTCCGCGCGCTCCAGATAACGGGACATCCAGTACAGGTCTGAAGCGGTTCGACTCAACATGGCAGGCGTCCTTAATCCTCCACTACCCAGGTGTCCTTGGTGCCGCCAACCTGGGAGGAGTTCACCACCAGGGAGCCTTCACGCAGGGCCACACGAGTAAGACCACCGGACACCACACGGGTTTCGCGATCGGCGAGGACAAGCAGCAACCTGGCGTGCCTACCCTCGCTGCGCGAAGCCGCTGCCCCTCCCTTGTACGTAATGGCCAGGCGCAGGTTTTGGCTATCACCAGCATAGTCAGAGTTGATTTCACCGCTGGGGGACACACGGGGATAATCGCCCCATCGAGCAAACACTTCACCAAGCCTGATGAAGTTGCTGCTGCAACCTTGATGACGCCGATGACAACCGGGTCCGGGCTCTCCCGACCGGTTCCCTCTCCTGACCGGTCTTCCCTTTTAGCCACCCTATCGGGTGGCTTTTTTTTGCCTTTGCCGCCCCTGAAAACACAATTGGCCGACCCGCAGGCCAGCCAATTGTCAGTCTCGATGCACACAACCTTAGCTATACCAGACGCCCACGGATCTCCTGTTTCACCCCCCAGCCTTCAATGATGCCGCCCAGGGGTTCGACCACTGCCTCGAAGTCCTGTTCAAAATCCCCGATGCCGCCATGGGTGGCGTACATCACCTTGCTCAACTCCAGATACCAGGCGCCGTCGTCACGCACGCTGACCTGGGCATTCAAGGATTCACCGCGAAACTGTCCTGCCGCCCTGCGTGCCCGCTCCTCATCCGGGAAAATGGCGTAGAACTCGATGGGATGGAATCGTGAAAAGTCAAAACCGCCTTCTTTCATGCGGCGCAACACACTGCTGCTGAGGTCTTCTTGAAAGGCTGTGCTCATGAAACGTCCTCCTCAAACCGATGGATAGACTTTCCGTGCTTCCCGACCCACCGGCCAAAAGTGACCGGCATCACGACCCGGGGCGGGTCGTCAGGAAACAAGCATGGAGCTGACAAGATCAGAGCTTAGCGAAGAATTCGCTGATCTCGTTTGCAGATTAGCGCCAACACCTGGACGACGCCAGAAATTGCTGTCGGAGCCCTCTCTGCTCTCATTACATCGGCGTAATGCTGAGAATCTGAATGCTGTTCTGCTCTTTCAAGCTCTTGAGGGTGGGGGAGTCGGTGCGCCCATCCAGATCATTGAGATCCAGTTCGGCACTCACTGGCAGCAACCTGGCCCGGACCAATTGTGCGGCGCGTTCCAACGTCGGTTGCTGCTCGCAATCGAACTGCTCGACGGACTGGACGCCATGATCATCCACGAAAGTGACTTGCCACTTTTGCATCAACGCCTCCTTGATAGCCCCATGAGTGGACCTACAGCATCTCGACCTTGAGTGCGAGGCAAACGTTCCACAGTGCTGGCGGGGACAAACCAATAAAAAGACCGCCCGGAGGCGGCCTTGATGAATCCCGTGGACAATCAGCCGACTACGGCTTTTCGGCACGGGCCTTGAGCGCCTTCAAAGTGTTGAAGGGCGCGTCCACCACGAACTTGTTGGCCAGCCAGGACGGCACGCTGCCACCCGGCTCGGTATGCACCTGGTAGGTCACTTCCACCTGATCGGCCCCTTTGGGCACAAACTTCCAGTAACCCTCAACCTGGGACACACGCACGAAGCCTTTCTCTTCGGGAATGTAGGTGGGCACGCCTTCCAGTTTACGGGTCAGGCTGCCATCGGCGGCCTCGCTGGAGGTAATGTGCAGCACCGAGTCACGGGCAGTCACTGGCCAGGGGGTATTGAACTGAGTGTAGGTCCAGCTTTGATCGCCCTCATGCTTGAGCAGCTTCTGGCTCTTGCACTCATGAATCCAGGAGCAGGCACCGGCCACGTCTTCCTGCAGCGCGCGAAGCTTGGCGATGGAGGTCTTCATGGTGGTGACGCCGCGATAGGCCTTGTATTTGGAACCGGCCACTTCACTCAAGGAAATCTTGATGCCGTCTTCATCCTTGGCCGTTTGCCAGTCTTCGGCGTGGGCCGTTGCCGACAGCAGCACGGTTAAACCACAGAGCACAGCAATTCGATGCAGCGAACCCATTGTCTTATTCCTTATTGTTGAAGTTCCGTTCATTAAAACTAAGCAGCCGTCACTTGCTCCCACCAACCGAGCAAACGGATGGCGTCTTCTCGGCTTTCGCCACACACCTCAGGATCCGCCTGAAATGCCCCACAAACCGCTGGCCGCTCCGGCCTGCCGAAAAGACCGCACAGGTGTTCGACAGAAAGGTGCAGGCAACGTTCTCCCGCCGGCTTGCCATTGGGCATTCCAGGAATCGGCGTACTGATAGAAGGGGCAATGCAGCAAGCGCCACAACCTTCACGGCAGTTCATGACGAAAAGCTCCTCGCGACAAGCATAGTGTTGAATGAGGCCGGACAAGAGTAACCGCTAAAACAGCCGTTTAAAATTACTCAAAGAACGGATTTGACGCACAACCGTGCGTGACTGATCAGTCTCCGACAAAGTGCCGGTCAACTCGGTCACAGAGAGGTTGATGAATTTACTGCTTGAACTCGAAATCCAGGGCAGCGCCCTCGATATCCCGACGCTCCTCGTTGCGTAACTGCAACTGCATTTCGTTGCTGAGCAATCGACCGTTGAGCTGGAACGGACTGCTGTCCTTGGGCTTCTCGCCAAACATCTGCGGCAGCAGAGGCTCGCGCTTGGGCAGCGGCAGCGCTCCCACAGGCTGCAAGTGCTTGACCATTTCCGGTGGCAGGCTCAAGTCGAGCTTGGGACTGGCCAGAGGTGTGTTGATATCTTGATAGGCCCACTTGGACTTGGCCTTCTTGGGCGCAGGCTTGGCCTTTTTCTTGGGCTGGGCTTTGCTGGCATTGGCGGACGGTTTGGTCTTGCTCGCTGGAGCCTGCTTGGTGCTGGAGGCCTTGCTTGAATGAGTAACGCTGGCAGCCGGTTTATCCGGGGTCGAGGCCGCCTGGACAGGCGCCGCAACGACTCCCAAGAGGCAGGCACTCAACCAGATGACAGGAAAAAAGGCTTTCATAAAGGCAGGTAGATCGACAAAAGGTGCCCTATGCTCGCTTGTTGCAAGCCCCATGACAAGCATGGGACCGCACTGTCTAGAATCCGCCGGCCGCTTCTTGGCATAACTGACTGGCGAGCATGCCCAGGGTCATCAAGGCTCGCTCGGCCTCGCGGTTCCAAGGTGTCCCGCAATTCAGGCGCACGCAGTGGTTGAACTGTTCGGTGTTACTGAAGATCAACCCCGGAGCGATGCTGATGCCCTGCTGCAAAGCCCGCACGTGCAGTTCCTGGGTGTTGACCCGTCCCGGCAGGCTGACCCAGAGAATGAACCCGCCGTTGGGCCGGGTAATCTGCGTACCTTCCGGAAAATGCTGCTGCACCGCCAGTTGAAAGGCGCTGAGGTTCTTGCGGTATTCCTGGCGGATGTAGCGCAGATGACGGTCATAACCACCGTTCTCCAGATACGCCGCAACACCCATCTGCGTCACGCTGCATGCGGAATGGGTACTGAAGGTCTGCAGGCGCTGGATCTCCTGCTGATACTTGCCAGCAATCATCCAGCCGATACGCACTCCCGGCGATAGGGTCTTGGAGAAGCTTGAGCAGTAGATCACCCGGTCCAGGCGGTCATAGGCCTTGAGGGCCTTGGTGCGCCCCACTTCGAACATCAACTCGCCGTAGATATCGTCCTCGACCACCTGGATATCGAAGTCCGAAGCCAGGCGCAGCAGTTGCTTCTGCCGCTCCTCCGGCATGGTTCCGCCCAGGGGGTTGCTCAGGCGCGTAGTCAGTACCAGGGCCTTGATCGACCATTGGTTGGCCGCCAGCTGCAGGGCCTCAAGGCTCATGCCCGTAGAGGGGTCGCTGGGAATCTCGATGACCTTGAGCCCCAGCAGGTCCGCCAGTTGCAGCAGCCCGTAATAGGTCGGCGATTCCGCGGCGATCAGATCACCCGGCCGGGTCAGGACCCGTAGGGACATCTGCAAAGCATCGACGCATCCGTGGGTAATCACCACTTCCGAAGGGTCGACCACGACTCCGGCATCGCGCATGCGAATCGCCACCTGACGCCGCAAGGGCTCGAATCCCGGGCTGAACATATAGCTGAACGCCCGCGGACTGTGAAAACGCGTGACCTTGGCCAATTGCTGGTGCAGCGCACGCACCGGCAAATAGTCAACGCTGGGCACTGCCGCACCCAGGGGAAACACGCCCTCGCGACGGGACTCCACCAGCACCTGCTGAATAATGCTGCTGCGCGTGACCAGTCCTGGACGTTCGACCCGGGCAATATCCGGGGTCGGCGCGGTCAGAGCCGGGGTCTGGTGCACGTAGTAACCCGATTGGGGACGCGCGCGGATCAGTCCCTGATCTTCCAGATTGGCGTAGGCCTGGAGCACCGTGGCGTGGCTGACATTGAGCTGCGAGCTCATCTTGCGCACCGACGGTACGCGCTCCCCCGGCTGGTAGACACCACGGCGAATATCCTCAGCCAGTTGCTGAGCGATACGTTGATAGAGCAAGAGATTGGTCATGGCGCAGCACTCGATTTCACGGCGTTTTATTCTTGTGTGAAACAATACCGGCACAGTTTAGAAGTGTACTGGGACAGTTTCTACAATAGTCGAGGACACAGGCCAGTGAAAAGTAGAACTGTCGGGTTTTTGCGACACCCTCAGACATAAAAAAACCCAACGCTTGCGAGGCGTCGGGCTTTTCAGGGGCAAAGGGATCAGTGTTTCAGCGAGCAGCGCCGAGCTGGCCCTTGTCGTCGGAGAAGACGATTTCCACCCGACGGTTCTGCGCCCGGCCCCGCTCGGAGGCATTGGCTTCCACTGGGTACTCGTCACCATAGCCCTGGACATGGACACGCTTTTCGTCGATTCCCAGGTCCACCAGCACATCGGCCACCGCCTGGGCACGATCGCGAGACAGCTGCAGGTTGCTCTGACGCTCCCCGGTGTTATCGGTGTAGCCCTCGATGCGTACCACGCGCTTAGGGTTCAGCTGGAGGAACTGCACCACCTTGAGCACCGTGCGGTTCGCCGAACTCTTCAACTCAGCTTCACCGGTGTCGAACAGCACGTCTCCCAGCGTCATCACCAGACCACGATCGGTCTGGGTGGTGGCCAGGCTGATGATCTGCTCTTCGAGCCATTTGCCCTGCTGCTGCACGCTCAGCAACTTGGCCTCACGCAGGGCCAGTTGCAGACGTTGACGCTCCAGCTCGAGCTTGGCCGCACGCTCCTGATTCAGCGCCTGTTCGGTGTGCTCACGGGCGATTTCGCTGTAACGACGGCTCAGGTAGGCATAGTGCTCCACGTCGCCGCCGCTGCCCCAGTAGGTCGACAGACGATCGGCGCGAGCCAGGGACTCACCCGCACGTATCACGTCCTTGGGCGCGATACGCAGCACATTGGAGTCTTCCTTGACCTTCTGGAAGTCGTTGCCGGCTTGCTGCAAGGCTTCCTCACTGTGCTGGCCGGCGCAGCCATAGAGACCGGCGCAGGCCAACAGCACAGCGCCGCCGAAGATACGGATAGAGAGGCTCATTGGGCGTCTCCCAACTGCTTGCGCAGGCGCGTAATGCGGGTATTGAGCACATTCACCTGCTCCTGGCTTTTCTGAGTCAGGACCTTGGCTTCTGCCAGACGCGCATCCAGCTCGGCCTGCTCGGCGCGCATCCGCGCCTTCTTGTACGACTCATCCTGCATATTGCCCTGGGCACGGGCGAACTTGTCTTCGGCCAGTTTCAACTCAGGCATGTCCTCGGCCGAAGCCCCCACGGCCTTGGCTTGTTCCAGGGCCTGGGCAGTAAGGCGCATCTGCTCGTTGGGCGCCGGATCGGTTGCACAACCCGCCAAGGCCAACAGGGCCAGGGCAGCGAAAAGAGGTCGAATAGTCACACGTGATTCCTACGGTTTTGGGCTGCTGACGGGTTGCTGCAACTGGGCCTTCCAGCGCTCCAGATTGCGCTGCAGCAAGGCCTCCGTCAGACCGGACGCGGGCAATTCTGTCATCTTTTTTGCCAACTGTCCGCGCAACCATGGATCATTGCAGGCGGAGTTGTGGGACAAGGCCAGGAACAGCCCCGGTTTGTCGACAGGCTGGGGAAAGGACACCAGATCCGCCGCCATCCCCAAGGACTGGGCCATGGCCATGCCCGCGTAACGCGGCGCCAGAACATAGTCCACTTCCCCCAGGAGCAAGGTCTGGAAGACTTGGGTCAGATTCGGCAAACGCTTGAGTTGCAGATGCTCCTTGGCCATGGCCTGAAAGGGCTGGGTCAGCCTGGCCTTTTCCGATACCGCGCCGGGATGACCGACAAGATCCAACGGCTGGGCATAACTCAGGGTGGAGTCCTTGCGGGTCCACACCAGGTAGTCGTTCTGCACCAGGGCCGGGTGGATGTAGTCCAGGGACTCCAGTTCGTTCAAGGTCAGGGGCGCGTCGGCTAGCAGATCCATGCGCCCACTGCGCACTTCATCCAGGGCCTCGGAACGTTTGCCGGCGTACAGCAACTCGATCTTGAGTCCCAACTCTCCCGCCACTTGCTGTAACAGATCGGCGCTGGCCCCTATCAGGTGCTTGGGGTTCTGCGGATCGCGCCACAGGTAGGGCGGTGCGTCCGGGCTGCCGGTGACCACCAGGCGTTCGCACTTGCCCGCAGCCATCGACAGCGATGGCAACAACGCCAGACCCAACAGCGCTGACCAGCCACTCATGCGGCGCAGATCCATGGCGAAATTCTCCCCAACAAAAAACAGACAAAAAAAAGCCCGGCCAAAGGGCCGGGCTCTTTATAAGTGAAGCCGCCGGATTAGACCAGCTTCTCCAACTCAGGTACGGCTTCGAACAAGTCCGCCACCAGACCGTAGTCGGCCACCTGGAAGATCGGAGCTTCTTCGTCCTTGTTGATCGCAACGATCACCTTGGAATCCTTCATGCCTGCCAGGTGCTGGATCGCGCCGGAGATACCGACGGCGATGTACAGCTGTGGCGCGACGATCTTGCCGGTCTGGCCGACCTGCATGTCGTTGGGCACGAAGCCTGCGTCCACGGCTGCGCGGGAGGCGCCGACCGCTGCGCCAAGCTTGTCGGCCAGGGCGTACAGGTGCTTGAAGTTGTCACCGTTCTGCATGCCACGGCCGCCGGAAACGACGATCTTGGCAGCGGTCAGTTCAGGACGATCGGACTTGGCCAGCTCTTCGCCAACGAAGCTCGACTTGCCGGCATCGTGAGCGGCGCCAACGGCTTCAACCGCAGCCGAACCACCTTCAGCAGCAACGGCGTCGAAGCCGGTAGCCCGCACGGTGATGACCTTCACGGCAGCCGAGGACTGCACGGTAGCGATGGCGTTACCGGCATAGATCGGGCGCTTGAAGGTGTCAGCGCTTTCTACCGAGATGATCTCGGAGATCTGGTCAACATCCAGCTGAGCGGCAACCCGCGGCAGGATGTTCTTACCGTTGGAGGTAGCGGCAGCCAGGATGTGGCTGTAGCCAGCACCCAGCTCGGCCACCAGCGGCGCAACGTTTTCCGGCAGTTGGTGAGCGTAGGCGGCATTGTCTGCCACCAGCACTTTGGCCACGCCAGCGATTTTTGCAGCGGCTTCAGCCACAGCGCCAACGCCCTGGCCGGCGACCAGTACATGGACGTCACCACCGATTTTGGCGGCGGCGGCAACGGTGTTCAGGGTGGCCGGAGCCAGCGCCTTGTTATCGTGTTCGGCGATTACCAAGATAGTCATGATCAGATTACCTTCGCTTCGTTTTTCAGTTTCTCGACCAGTTCAGCCACCGACTTGACCTTGATACCTGCGCTGCGTGCAGCCGGCGCTTCGACTTTCAGGGTCTTGTTGGTGGAGGCGGTGGAAACGCCCAAAGCATCAGGAGTCAGCGTTTCAAGCGGCTTCTTCTTGGCTTTCATGATGTTTGGCAGAGACGCATAGCGCGGCTCGTTCAGACGCAGGTCGGTGGTGACGATGGCTGGCAGGTTCAGCGCAACGGTCTGCAGGCCGCCGTCGATTTCGCGAGTGACGTTGACCTTGTCGCCGGACACTTCGACCTTGGAGGCGAAGGTGCCTTGAGCGTAACCGCTCAGGGCCGCCAGCATCTGGCCGGTCTGGTTGTTGTCGCTATCGATGGCCTGTTTGCCCAGGATCACCAGCTGTGGCTGTTCCTTGTCGACCACAGCCTTGAGCAGCTTGGCCACAGCCAGGGAGTTCAACTCTTCAGCGGACTCGACGAGGATTGCGCGATCGGCACCCAGTGCCAGGGCGGTACGCAGTTGCTCTTGAGCAGTAGCAGGACCGATGGAGACGACGACGATTTCAGTCGCTACACCTTTCTCTTTCAGGCGTACGGCTTCTTCCACTGCGATTTCGCAGAAAGGGTTCATCGACATCTTGACGTTGGCGAGGTCGACGCCGGAGTTGTCCGCTTTGACGCGAACCTTGACGTTATAGTCGACCACTCGTTTGACAGCTACAAGAACCTTCATGGATTCCTCGTTACTCTCCGGTGAAAAGAAAGTCGCCTAGGCGAGAACCTGGCGGTTGATGCTCATCGGCACAAGGGCACCTCCAAAAACGCTGGCGCATATCAGGTTGACCTTGCTCACGGGGTGATGACCGTTCGTCAGTGGTGACCGACGAGTCATTCATTATCGCGGCGTGTAAACTGCGCACTTTCAAGCTGCGCGGTGCGTCACCTTTATTGCCTTTGCCCTGTCTTTAGAGGTGCTCTTGAAACCAACAGTCAGCCTACGGCGAGCGCAAAACCGACCGTATCTTGACCGGAACGCCTTTTCCGGTCAATACGGCAAAATAGCCGTTTATAAGCCGCGCTTCTTTGATTTATCTGGGCTGCGGCAAATTCAAACAAACGTTTGTATTGGACGCTGAGAGTGGTGTAGATATAATGCGCCGCCCAGAGAGAAAGGTCGGCCATCCTCCCCTTCTCCCCCCATTTGTAATGGGAGAAAGCGCGGATGCAACGCCAAACCTCCAATTAGAAAAAACCGTTGAGCCTTGAGTAGGAGATAGCCTAGTGGAACGCGAATACATGGAATTCGACGTGGTCATCGTCGGTGCCGGCCCCGCAGGCTTGTCCGCCGCTTGCCGCCTTAAGCAGAAGGCCGCTGAAGCCGGTAAGGAAATCAGCGTCTGCGTGGTTGAAAAAGGCTCCGAAGTCGGTGCTCACATCCTTTCCGGTGCCGTGTTCGAGCCTCGGGCCCTGAATGAACTGTTCCCGGACTGGAAGGAACTGGGCGCCCCGCTCAACACCCCGGTCACCCGTGACGACATTTATGTCCTGCGTAGCGGCGACACTTCCACCAAGGTTCCAGACTTCTTTGTGCCCAAGACCATGCACAACGAAGGCAACTACATCATTTCCCTGGGCAACCTGTGCCGCTGGCTGGCCCAGCAGGCCGAGAACCTGGGCGTGGAAATCTACCCGGGCTTCGCCGCCCAGGAAGCCCTGATCGACGAAAACGGCGTGGTCCGCGGGATCATCACCGGTGACCTGGGTGTCGACCGTGAAGGACAGCCGAAAGATGGCCTCTACACCCCAGGCATGGAACTGCGCGGCAAGTACACCCTGTTCGCCGAAGGCTGCCGCGGCCATATCGGCAAGCAACTGATCAAGCGCTTCAACCTGGACACCGACGCCGACGCCCAGCACTACGGCATCGGCCTCAAGGAAATCTGGGAAATCGATCCGGCCAAGCACCAACCGGGCCTGGTGGTCCACACCGCCGGCTGGCCGCTGGACATCATGAGCAACGAGAACACCGGCGGTTCCTTCCTCTATCACCTGGAAAACAACCAGGTCGTGGTGGGCCTGATCGTCGACCTGTCCTATGCCAACACCTACCTGTCGCCGTTCGACGAATTCCAGCGCCTCAAGCATCACCCGGTGCTCAAGCAGTACCTGGAAGGCGGCAAACGCATCAGCTACGGCGCCCGTGCACTGGCCAAGGGCGGTATCAATTCGCTGCCGAAGATGGTCTTCAAGGGCGGCGCGCTGATCGGCTGCGACCTGGGCACCATGAACGTGGCCAAGATCAAGGGCAGCCACACCGCCATGAAGTCCGGCATGCTCGCCGCCGATGCCGTGGCCGACTCGCTGTTCGCCGGTTCCGAAGGGGCTGACGAGCTGAAGAGCTACGTCGACTCCTTCAAATCCAGCTGGCTGTATGAAGAGCTGTTCGCCAGCCGCAACTTCGGCCCGGCCATGCACAAGTTCGGTCCGATCATCGGCGCCGGCTTCAACTGGATGGATCAGAACATCTTCGGCGGCAAGCTGCCCTTCACCCTGCATGACACCAAGCCGGACTACGCCAGCCTGAAGCTGGCCAAGGACTGCGCGAAGATCGACTACCCCAAACCCGACGGCAAACTCAGCTTCGACAAACTGAGCTCGGTGTTCATCTCCGGTACCAACCATGAAGAAGAGCAGCCTTGCCACCTCAAGCTGACCGACCCGAGCATCCCTCTGGGCCGCAACCTGCCGCTGTACGACGAGCCTGCTCAGCGTTACTGCCCGGCCGGCGTGTATGAAGTGATCACCCAGGAAGACGGCGAGAAGCGCTTCCAGATCAACGCCCAGAACTGCGTGCACTGCAAGACCTGCGATATCAAGGACCCGGCCCAGAACATCACCTGGGTCACTCCGGAAGGTGCCGGCGGCCCGACTTACCCGAACATGTAAGTCGCCGCGGTACACAAGAGGCCCCCTTTATGGGGGCCTTTTTCATGCCCGGGATTTGCTGGCACAGTCTCCGGTAGAAACCGACTTGTCGGCGAAGAACCCCTCAAGCCTTGTAGCGGCCCAAAGGCGTCGTCGCTGGCAAGCCAGCGCCTACGAACAGCATCTACAGAGCAACGGCCCGCTCATCCCCGGGATTACGCTCAAAGTAGCGCTTGTACTCGCGACTGAATTGCGAGGTGCTCTGGTAACCCACCCGATGCGCTACCTGGGCCACACCCAGCCCTTCTCCCACCAGCAACTGCTGGGCCTTGAGCAACCGCAGGCGCTTGAGGTACTGCACTGGCGACAGCAGGGTGCTGCGCTTGAAATGCTCGTGGAAGGTCGACGTGCTCATGTTGGCGCAGCGGGCCAGCGTCTCGACGTTCAACGGCTCGGTGTAATGCTCGTGCAGATGATTGAGCGAAGCCGCGACCCGCGCGAACTGCCCCTGCTGCTCCACCAGTGCCCGCAGCGCATCGGCCTGAGGCCCGCGCAGGGCAGCAAAGAGCAGCTCGCGCACCCTGGACGCCCCCATGACCTTGCACTCCAGAGGATCGTGCAGGCAACGCAGCAGGCGCTCCACGCAACCACGCATGACGTCGTCGAGCACCGCCGAGGTCATCGATTCCAGGGTTTGCGCCGAAGCCGCCCGGCCTTCGGCGATCCCCATGGCCAGCACCAGCTCGCTCAGGACTGCCCGGTCGATGGCAATGGAAATCCCCAGCAGCGGTGCATCGGGCAAGGCGAAGGTTTCGCACTCGAAGGGCACCGACAAGGCCTGGATCAGGTAGTGCCCGGCGCCGTATTCCAGGGTCCGCGTGCCCAGGTAGGCCAGTTTGCTGCCCTGGACAATGATCATCAGGCTCGGTTCATAGATCTGTGGACCTCGCGCCACATCACAGCTGGCCCGCAGCACCTGGACCCCAGGCAAGGCGGTGGCAACAAAACCATCTCGGCTGGCAAGGGGCTGGATCAGCGAAACCAGGGTGGCATTGGCGTCAAGGTGACGGGTCAGCAGCATGCAGAAAACTTCACGAAAAAAGGGATGAAAACATCATCGCAGGTCTGCTGGCCAATGCCGCGCAAAAACCGCCAATACCGGAGGAATAGGCATGACATGCCGAGGAATCGCCATGGCCGCCCTCAGGCTCGACGCCGAGAATGCACCGCCTCACTTGTCAGCGCTTTTGCGAGGTTCTTCATGTACACCGCCATCGGTTATGCCGCTCAATCGGCCACCACTCCCCTCGCCCCCATGAGCTTCCAGCGCCGCAGCCCACGCGCGGACGACGTCGCCATCGAGATCCTCTACTGTGGCGTCTGCCACTCCGACATCCACCAGGCCCGCAACGAATGGGGCATCGCCGTGTACCCGCTGATGCCGGGCCACGAGATCGTCGGCAAGGTCACCGCCGTCGGCGCCAACGTCAGCAAGCACAAGGTCGGCGACTTGGTGGGCGTCGGCTGCATGGTGGACTCCTGTCGCCATTGCGAAGCCTGTGCTGCGAACCTGGAACAGTACTGCCTGGAAGGTCCGACCATGACCTACGCCACCCCGGATCGGGTCGATGGCAGCAACACCATGGGCGGCTACTCCGACAGCATCGTGGTCAGCGAGCACTTTGTCGTGCGCATCCCGGAGAAACTCGACCTGGCCAGCGCAGCACCGATTCTCTGTGCCGGCATCACCACCTACTCGCCCCTCAAGCACTATGGCGTCAAGGCTGGCGACAAGGTGGGGATTCTCGGCATGGGCGGCCTGGGCCACATGGGCATCAAGTTCGCCAAGGCCCTGGGGGCCGAAGTGACCCTGTTCACCCGCTCGGCGAGCAAGGCCGAAGAAGCCCGCCGCCAAGGCGCGGACCATGTGATCGTATCCACCGATGCGGCACAGATGCAGTCGGTAGCCGGGCATTTCGACTTCCTCCTGGACACCATCCCAGTGCCCCACGACCTCAATCCCTACCTCGACACCCTGCGCTTTGACGGCGTGCACATCCTGGTGGGCCTGATCGAGCCGGTGGACCCGGCACTGCACGCCGGCAAGCTGGTGATGAGCCGTCGCGTACTGGCCGGATCGCTGATCGGCGGCATTGCCGAGACCCAGGAGGTGCTGGATTTCTGCGCCGAGCACGGCATCACCTGCGACATCGAGATGCTGGATATTCGCCAGATCAACCAGGCCTATGAGCGCATGATCAAAGGGGATGTGAAGTATCGCTTCGTGATCGACATGGCGACCTTGAAGCTCTGAATCTCGATGCCATGACGGCCCGGCTTGTCACTAGGAGGCGCTCCACGCAATACGCCTTCGCCGACAAGCCGGCTCCGGCACGGGCCAGCTGGCGCCAGCCCATGGGGGCTGTCGTCAGCCCCGGGCGAACGCCCGCAACACTTCGCCGTCCATGCGGTACTTGACCCACTCCTCCTGAGGCTGGGCGCCCAGGGACTTGTAGAACTGGATCGCCGGTTCATTCCACTCCAGCACACTCCATTCGAAGCGTCCGCAATCGTTGTCACAGGCGATCTGTGCCAGATGCCGCAACAGTTGCTTGCCCGCCCCGCCACCGCGTTGTTCCGGGGTGATGTAGAGATCCTCCAGGTACAGACAGTTGCTGCCCAGCCAGGTGGAATAACTGAAGAAAAACACCGCAAAGCCAATTGGCACGCCGTCACGCAGACAGATCAGGCCGTGGGCCGTAGCCCCCTCACTGAACAAGCTGCGCTCGATATCGGCGACGCCGGCAATCACTTCGTGACGAGCCCGCTCGTAGTCGGCGAGCTCAGTGATGAAAGCAAGAATCTGTGGGGCATCGCTGGGCAGTGCAGGACGGATTACGACGGTCATCGACGGTTCTCTAGGCGGAATCAGGTGGCCATATTAGAACGACAGCCGAAATACATGCACGGCCATTTACGCGCAAAGCTGATTCCGCGGCTCGCGGCTTACTCCGCTGTCGACTAACCCTGAGGCCTGCAGGATCAGAACAAACAGCGCAGAAGGCCATGCTAGAAAGCCCTCCACGACTACAAGCATAAGAGAGGAGTTTTCATGTCCGTGCGGGCTATGCAGGAATCCAGGGGGCCGGGGCCATTGTTCGGGTTGTTCTGTCTGGGCAGCTATCTGTTGTCACTGTCTTACGGATCGACCTTTCTCCTGTCCTTGCTGATCAGCAGCCGCGGCGGCAATGAGCACGACGCCGGCAGCGTGATTTCGGCAGCGATGCTCAGCACCTTCGTCGCGGTGATCGGTTCCGGGCACCTATCGGACTGGCTTGGCGCCGCACGTTCGGTGGCGCTGTTCGGCTGCCTGCTGGCCCTAGCCAGCCTGGGCTTTGCCCTGACCCCCGGGTTCGGCCACGCCCTGCTGCTCTTCGGCCTGACCCTGGGCCTGGGCTGGGGAGTGTTCTACACCCTGGGGCCAATCATAGTGGCGATGCTGGTGGAGCCCACGCAACGGGCCCGTTACTTCGCCCTGCTGTCGGGCAGCATGATGACCGGCATAGGTTCCGGGCCGCTGCTGGGTCGCCTGGCCAGCGCCCTGGGCTATCCCGTGACCAGCGCTTTTTTCATTGCAGCGGCGGCCAGCCTGGTGGGGGTGCTGATCTTTTGGCGGCTGGGCGCCCGCTTGAGTCGCGAACCCAATCATCTGGGGGCTTCGGCGGCCCGGATCACCAGGAGCGGTGCGGCACGCGTACTGTCTTCCAGGGCCCTGTGGCCAATCCTGATGGTGGGCCTGGGTGGCTGTGTGTTCGGCGGGCTGTCGAGTTTCCAGACCAGCTACGGTGTATCCCGAGGCGTGGACTACTCGCTGTTCTTCCTCGGGTTCATGAGCGCCGCCATCGCCAGCCGGATGCTGATCGCCGGCATCGTGGTCAAGCGTGACCCCTATCGCGCATCCTGCCTGCTATCGGGGCTGATGGTGGTGTCGATCCTGCTGTTCCTGTTTGTCGTCGACAGCAGCACCAGCTACCTGCTGGCCGCAGTGATACTAGGCGTTGGCTATGGCCTGACGTATTCAGTGATCAACGGCCTGGCCGCCAACGAAGCACCTGCCGGCAGCACCTCGCAGGCACTGCTGTTGTTCAGCCTGTCCTATTTTGTCGGGGTATTCGGCTTTCCCTGGCTGGCCGGGCGGATCATCGTCGAGGCCGGCATGCAGGCGCTGCTGTTCACCGTACTGGCAATTGCTCTGCTGAACTGGCTGATCAGCCTCGGCCGCCTGGGCTGGCGCCGAGCGTTCCAACTGCGTATCGCCCACAACCCTTAGCGCCGTTCGTCGATCATCCGGCACCAACCCCACGCCAGGGCAGACCAATATCAGGTAACGACTCTAACAATGGAGGCGACACCATGATCAAGGTCCAACTCTCAGCCCTGGCCCTGGCCGGACTGTTGTCCAGCGCCGCCCTGGCGGGCACCACAGGCCCCACCAATCCGGTAGAAGGCCCGCAATCCCCTGCCCCCCAGAGCACACCGAAGATCAACATCAACCCGCCGGCCATGGACGAAGGCTCGCTGCCGCCGGCCACCGGCACCGACCCTAGAATCCAGGGCAACGACAACGGCCGCCAGGGCGGCGCCGGCACCCTGGATGCCACGACTCCGGACAATGGCAAGACCGGTAGCGGATCGAAAACCACCACCGGTGGCTCAGGCTCAGAGGGCAGCAGCCAGTAACACCCGGCGCCGGCTCAATCCAGCTAGTGCTGCGCAAGGCTGGTGACGGTCCATCAGGCCCGCAACATTGCGTCCACTTCCGCGCTGCACGGTGCGGTGGCCGGGCCACGGCGGGTCACCGCGATGGCCGCCGCCGCATTGGCCCGACGAGCCGCTGCCTGCGGCTCATGACCCGCAGCAAGCGCGGCGACAAAGACACCGGCATGGGCATCGCCGGCACCATTGCTGTCCACTGCCTCGACCTTGAACCCCGGCACCAGCACAGCACGCCCCTCTTGATTGATCCAGCAACCTCGGGGACCGTCACGCAGTACCAACATGGCCTTGGACGACAACCTTGAGCCCAGCCGCTGCAAGGCTTCGACCATTTCCGAGCTGGCACTCAAGCGCAGGGCCTCGACCCGGTTACTGCTCCAGATGTCGATACGTGGCAACAAAGCCGCCATCAAGGGAGAATCCAACGAGCCCACCAGCGGCCCCGGATCGAACATCAGGGGCACCGAGGCTGGCAACGCCAGCACCCAGTCGACCAGGGCCTTGGCCTTGCTCGCCTGCAGCAGGCTGTAGCCACTGACGTAGAGGTAATCCCCCGCTCTCACCTCGACCTGCGCCAAGTCTTCGACCGTCAGTTCGCCCTCGGCACCTATATGGGAAATGAAAGTGCGTTCGGCAGAGGCTTCGGTCAAGGCCACGCATAGACCCGTGTCGGCCCCAAGACTGGGTTCCAGGCTCATCTGGATGCCTTCGGCCTGCATCGCCTGCCGCGCCAGATCACCAAAACGCCCCTGGCCGTGACGACCGAGATAGACCACCGGCAGGCCATTGCGCGCGGCCGCCGCCATGACATTGAAACCGCCACCCGCCTCGAAACTGGCCGACTGCGCCAGCACATCGCCGCCAGACTCCGGCAGGCGATCAACGGCCATCACCAGATCGACGATCACCTGGCCACTGTGGAGCAATCTAGGCATTGGCATTCTCGACAAAAGCCCGACGCCGGTCACGGGCGCCGCCCAGCACGCCATAGACGCCGCCGGCCACCAGGAAGGTGACGATCCAGCCCAGGCCGTTATGCCCCAGCCAGGAATCGGCCAATGGTCCCGTGAACCAGACGTCCTCGACCGTGGTGCCAATGCTGGTGAAACAGAAGCCCAGGACGATGGCCAGCACCCAGGCACCAAAGGCCCGCCATTCGATGCCGCCCTGATACCAGTAGGCGCTGCTCGGGCCCACATTCAATAAATCATCGGCGCTGTAGTAGTGGCGATGGATCAAGTCCACCACGAAGATTCCCACCCAGGCCGTGATCGGCACCGCCAGCAGGGAAATGAAGCTGATGAAGGGGCCGTAGAAACTGTCAGCGATCAACATGAAGTAGATCGACCCCATGAAGATCGCCACGATGTCCACCAGTACTGCGTAGACCCGCTTGACCTTGAGGCCCAGGGTCAGCGCCGTGAGACCGGCGGAATACACCGACAGGTTATTGGACAACAGCAGACCGCCGAAGGCAGCGATCAGGTAAGGCACGGCCATCCAGGTTGGCAGCATGTCGCGGATCGCAATGATCGGGTCCACCGCTGAGGCCAGATGATCGTTACCGACCGACAGCAAGCCTCCCAGGGTGATCAGCAGCACCAGCGGAATACCGGCACCGAAGGCCGCCGAGGCCACCAGGCGTCCGGCGGTGACCGAACGTTGCTGATAACGGGACATGTCCGCCCCAGAGCTGGCCCAGCCGATCCCGGTGCCTGCGGCCATGGTGCCGACGCCGATGATCATCGCGCTCATGGGCGCGGGGGAGGCATTGAACACTGCGGTCCAGTCGATGGTGGCACAGAGAAAGCCGCCCACCAGGACGTTCAGCGCGCCGAATCCGTAGGTGGCCCACTTCTGGATCACCAGCAACGTGGCGTGGCCCAGACCGGACACACTCAGCGTCATGAGCACAAAGATAGCGATGAACAGCAGGGTCAACAGTGGCGCGTCCTTGGCCGAGGCCGGGGTGTGGAACAGGATCGAACTCAAGGACAGGAGAACAAAGGCTGCGGTGGTGGTATTGACCGTTTCCCAACCGACTCGCGACAGCATGGACACCAGGGTCGGGCCGATATTGCCGCGCACACCGAAAATGGCCCGAGACAGGGTCAGGCTCGGCGCCCGGCCACGACGGCCGGCCACGGATATCAGCCCGACCACGGCGAACGATCCCACCGAGCCCAGGACCGCCACCAGCAGCACCTGCCAGATCGACAGGCCGCGAAACGCCACCAGGGTCGCCCCCAGGGGCAACCCGAGGATGCTGATATTGGCCGCAAACCAGACCCAGAACAGCTGCAAAGGATGACCGTTGCACTCCGCTTCCGGGACCGGCTCGATGCCACGGGTTTCCAGTTGTCCGACACCTGGCCCGGCGGTCGATGAACTCATGAATAAGGCTCCTGTTGCCATTGTTGTGATTTTTGGCAATTTCGGAAGTCGCTGAACATCCCGGCATTCCTGGCCGTGTTTTTTAGCTTTCCATAGCCATAGGTGTTCTCAGAGCAAGCTGGCTCAGCGCAGAGCCAGCAGCTCTTGTACCAGCGGCTGCAGATCCAGTTCATTGACCTGCTGCACCCGGTCGATCAAATCCCTGGGCCACGCCTCGAGCCCAAGGCAGGCGCCGAGCATGGCCCCGAGAATCGCGGCGATAGTGTCGGTATCGCCCCCCAGGCTGGCAGCCATGCACAAGGCCTCGAAGGCTTCCAGATGACCAAGCGCCACTTGCCCGGCCAGGGCAAAGCTCGTTACCACCGACTCTTGGGACGCCACCGAGGTCCCCACCAGCTCATAGAGCATCCGGGCAAACCCCTGCTTGTCGCCATCCACGCTCAGAGTGGCAGCCCACTCCAGGCGCGCGGCAATACTGGCACCGGCGACCCAGTAACCTTGCGCCTGTGCCTGCCAGGCAACCTGCCTCCCAAGGGGCAAAGCGTCCGCCAGGCAAGCGCCATTGACACCTGCGGACACGACTGCCGCCACCGCTGCCGCACTGGCAATGCCCAGGCTGGTGTTGTGGGTGACCTGGCAGGCCTGGACCACCGCCTGGATAAAACGATCGGAGTGGGCAACATCGCTGGCGATGCCCACTGGCGTGATACGCATCGCGGCGCCATTGGTGGTGCCGTAGCGGCCGGCCTCTTCCACCGAGTGACCGGCGAGGATCAGTTCAATCGCGTGTTTGGTGGAAGGCCCGAGCAGGTCCTGGGAGCCTTTGGCCTGCATCGCGGCCTCCCATTCAATCAGGCTGCTGGCCAGCGCGGTCGGAGCGATACGGCCTTGGCCCTGGACCAGCAGGCGGCCCACCAGGATCGCCTGTTCGGTGTCGTCGGTAATGGAGCCGGCAGGCATGTTCGCCGCGATCGGCTGATCCGGGCCGGCATCTTCCAGGGTACCGATAGCGCCGAAGCGCTGCTGGATCTGTTCACGACTCAGGGACTGGGTCGGCATGCCCAGGGCGTCGCCCAAGGCCAATCCATAAAAAGCGCCAAGCGCCCGCCGGAGCTGGCTCACCCTGACTCTCCAAATTGCAGGTGCAGGCGAAAATGCTGCGGGTCCAACAGGCTCTCCACCTGCTCCATGAAGCGTCCCTGGCGGTCATAGGTAGTGCGCAGGGCCTTGAGGAACACTTCTCCGGGAGCACGGCCCAGCAGCTCGGCGTCTTCGGCATTCAAGGGTTCGGCGCCGATCCACTGATCGCCACGCTCGCCGATATAGCCGTAGGCGGCCAGGGTAATGGTCAGGGAATCATCGATCAGGCCAACCCGGGGCAGGCCTTCAAGTTCGCCGGATGCAGGGATCAGGGAGCGCTCAAGAGACAGCACCCGCCCCTCGGTGCTGCGGCGACGGCGGTCCAGGGCAATGAATTGGTCAGTGCCCAGGCGGTGCTTGAGCTCGGGACGGCAGATCGCCTCCAGGCGCAACACCTCGGTATTGACCAGCGCTCCACTGTCGGCCAGCGCCTGGGCCCAACCGTGATGCTGGTCCAGGGCCACGCCATCGAAGGTGACAATGGAGCCGACGCCGCTCTGTGTGGCGATGTAGTTGCGACGCTTGAGCTCGGCCAGGGCCTCACGCAAGGTGCCGCGACTGACACCGAACTCTTCGGCCAACTGATGCTCCCCCGGAAGCTGGAAGCCGTCTTCCATGAGACCGCTTTCAATGCGCCGGATCAGCTCGTCGACCACTCTTGTTTTCTTATCGAATCGGACATGTTTGATCATGTCCGGTTGATACATGAAAGATCGGATCAAGAGCAAGAAATATCTTCTTACACCGGCTGGAAACGTCCGTCTAAGGCTCAAGACCTATGGGAAAAAACGTTCCGCCGCTCCACACTCCCAGCCAGTTCTGGCCTTCAAGGGTGCGCGTCTGCGCCAGTTCCACCAGTTGGTAGAAGACGTTGCGATGGATCAGCGCCTCAAGATTGTGTCGAACCAGGATATAGGGCGCAGGCTCCTGGGTCTGAGGATCGATCACCACGCGCAGGGGATGCTCAGCGCCGGCAACCACCTGTTCATCGACATGGGTGGTGAAGCGCAACACCTGGTTTTCGCCCTGCCCTTCGACCTCCAGGGTCACGGCAACGAAAGGTGCGTCATCAACCTTGATCCCCACTTTCTCAACCGGAGTGATGAGAAAGTACTGGTCGCCATCGCGGCGGATGATCGTGGAGAACAGCTTGACCATGGGCTTGCGGCCGATGGGTGTGCCCAGGTAATACCAGGTACCGTCACGAGCGATGCGCATGTCGATATCGCCGCAGAAATCGGGATTCCACAAGTGGACCGGCGGCAGGCCCTTCTCAGCCTTGGGAATCTGCGCCAACAGGTCGTTGGCCTTGCCTGGACCACTCATACCGCTCTCCTCAATCAATCAGTCACTCAAGCCCAGCAAACCGCGCGCGTATTGCTGCAAGGGCGGGCCGAGCAGATCCTGGGGCTTGTTGTCGTGGAACGTCAGTAAACCGCCACGACTGCGAATACGTGCCGAATCGATCAGATACTGGGTACTGGTTTCGATCAGCATGATCTGGATGGTACTGGTATCGACCCCCAGGCGGTCCACGGCTTCCTGATCCAGCCACTCATCGGAGTTGCCGATGCGGTCATCCGCCTTGGCAAAACGGGCGTAAAGAAGATAGTGCGCGCCTAGCTCCCGGGCTTCGGCCATGGCTTCGTTGAGGCCTTCGGCTGCTCGGGCGCGACGCACCATGGGGAAATATTCGATAAAGCCGTTGAAGGCTTCCTCCGCCACCACGTTGGGCCGCGGGTACGCGCTGCCTGGAGGAGCGAAAGGCCCCTGGGCGATGAAAATGAACGAATCCGGCTGAATGCGGAATGAGCTGGTACGGCGGGTATCACTGTGGTCGAGCACCCCGGCGTCACTCAGGTGATAACGCACCCCTTCGCCCATATCACTGACATTCATGCAGCCGCCAAGTGCCAAAAAGGCCAGCAGCAAAACCAGGCTACGCATCCTACCCTCCAAAATCCGGTGACGGAAAACCGGCGAATGGCCACGGGATGCAGCTTCCGCGCCAGCTACGCGATTGAAGGAAACTCACGGAAAATCAGCATCAGCCACCGATGATCTTCATCACCGTGGCTCCGCCGGAGAAGGCCACATCCTGCTTGTCTCCCAAGGCCTTGACCAACAGGCGCTGCAGGGCCGGCAAAGCTTGATGGCGCGGCTTGTCCAGCAGATCGCCAACATAGTGACGATTGCTCGAAGACAGGCAGCCGTGCAACCAGCCAGTGGAAGACAGTCGCAGGCGCGAGCAAGTCCGGCAGAACGGCACACTCTCGTTGGCAATCACTCCGAAATGGCCAAGCCCGGGAATCTCGTAGCGTACGGCCGTGGCATCCAGTGGCGCGTCGGCCTGCAGGTAGTCGTAGCGCTGGCCGATCAGGTCCAGCAACTGCTGCAGGCTGACAAACTGCTGCAGGAAAGCATTGCCGTCGCTAGCCAGGTGGCCCATGCGCATCAACTCGATGAAACGCAATTCATAGCCCTGCTGCAGACAGTAATCGAGCAACGGCATGACCTGGTCCAGGTTCTGTCCGCGCAACGGCACCATGTTGACCTTGATCTTCAACCCCGCGGCACGGGCTTGCTGCATGCCATCGAGCACAGTGGCCAGATCCCCGCCGCGGGCGATGCTGCGAAAGGCCTTGGCATCCAGAGTGTCGAGAGAAACGTTGATTCGACGGATCCCTGCTTCCAGCAACAATGGCAGCTTGCGCGCCAGCAACTGACCGTTGGTGGTCAGACTGATGTCTTCCAGATCCATCCGCCCCACCGCCTCCATGAAAGCTTCCAGCTTGGGGCTGACCAGGGGCTCACCGCCGGTGATGCGCAAGCGCTCGATGCCAGCCGCTTCGATCAGATACGCCACGCCCCGGGCCATCGCCTGGGCCGACAACTCATCCTGGGCAGCCACCAGCCGCTTGCCGTTGGGCACGCAGTAGGTACAGGCGTAGTTGCAGGCAGACGTCAGGCTGATCCGCAAGTTGCGAAAGCGCCTGCCTTGACGATCAACGATCATGGATGACTCCGGCGTAAGAAGGGAGAACCGGCAAAACCTGACTCAAAAATCAGGTTTTAGCAAGTCCCATGCCTGAGTATATTCCTCGGACACCGCGCCATACAGTTACCCGATGGCGCAATACAACGGGCGAATGCCTCAGCTGTTGGAAGTGTCGGGGTCGCGCTTGCGCTTGTTGCCCATGCGCACGCCGATGTCCATCAGGAACTGGAAGAAACCTTCCTGATCCTCGAGCACATTGCTCCAGAATGGCGAGTGATAGAGCGCCACGGCACCGTGCACCAGCGCCCAGGAAGCGCAGTAGTGGAAGTAAGGCGGCACGTCTTCCAGCTTGCCTTCGCTGATGCGGCCCTTGATCAGCAGGGTCAGGCGCTCGAAGTTGGAAGCACGGATCTTGTGCAGTTCCTCGACCATCTCCGGCACCTGATTGCCCTTGACCACCTTCTCTTCCAGGCGGTCGAACAACCGGTAGCGCTGCGGATCGCGCATGCGGAACTCGAAGTAGGCCCGAGACAGAGCCTCCTTGTCCTTGTCGACATCGGCAGAGTGCAGCAACTCGTTCAGATCCCGCTCATAGTCGAGCATCAGGCGCAGGTAGATCTCCGCCTTGGACTTGAAATGCTTGTAGATGGTCCCTTTGCCGATACCCACGGCATCCGCAATCATCTCGACGGTGACGCTGTCTTCACCTTGTTCGAGGAACAGCTTGAGCGCGGTATCGAGAATTTCTTGCTCACGGCGACGAAACTCACGGACCTTACGAGGTTCTTTTTGCATAAGAAAAGGTCTGTTCGGGGTCAAAATCGAAGCCGCGTATTATGCCTAACTTGCGCCAAAATGCACGGATCATCCGTCGTTGCCACTGTTTCTGACGTAAAAGCCCTCGAGACGAAAAGACACAGATGAGTCGCAAACGTCCGGAAAATCCAGTGAATACGGGCCCGGCAAGCGGTTCAAATAGAAAACATCGACAGCTGTAAAGCCTCGTATCAGACCGTAAAGTCTCGATTTTTCTGTAATCGGGTCTCGATACCGGCCTCAGCCCCACACTCGACGAAAATACCGCAATGAGTCGCAATTGCTTCACTGCTTCGCAGGAGTGTCGCCTTTATCAGCATCAGGAAATATTACCGATGAGCCTCGAAAGCTCCATCCAGGACAGGTGAAAGGTCTGAATGTATCGATACCATTGATGGGGATCAGGCTTCCCGGGAAACTAAACTGCAACAGCTTGTGTGTTTACCGAAGGGGGAAAATCGTCGAATTTGTGCAAAATTTGCGAAAACAGACTGATTTTTTGGGATTTTCAACGAAATAAGCCCCAAAACACCGAAAATGAGAACTCAACCGAAGCGCTCGTATTCCAAATTTGTTTAAAAAACGAGCAGGAGCAACTGGACTGAATGCAATAGTGATCAATACTTGAACTGTCGGCGGGACATCTCCCCCAAGTGAAACGCCGATCAAGGTACCGAAGGACCGCGTGCCTTAGTTTTACTCCTAATGGTCTTAACCCGGATTCACCCCCCAGAACCCGGGTTTTTTTTGCCTGAAATTTGCTCTTCCATACATCGGAGACTCAGGCCTCACCCTTGACTCGCGCCAGGGGAAACAGACGTTTGAAGTTGGCTGTGGTCTGTTCGGCAAAGGCGTCATAGGCTTCGCCCCGCAACATCGCCAGGAACTCCGCCACTTCACGTACGTACTGCGGCAGGTTGGGCTTGCCGCGATAGGGGATAGGCGCCAGATAAGGTGAATCGGTTTCCACCAACAAGCGATCGGCAGGCACCTGCCGCGCCACATCGCGCAAAGCGTCGGCATTGCGGAAGGTGACAATGCCCGACAGAGAAATATAGAACCCCAGGTCCAGAGCTGCCTTGGCCATGTCCCAGTCCTCGGTAAAGCAATGCAACACGCCGGCATTGGGCAATGCAGCTTCACGCAACAGCGCCAGCGTATCGGCCCGGGCACCGCGGGTATGCACGACCACCGGCTTGCCAGTCTGCTGCGCGGCCTGCAGGTGCAAACGGAAGGACTCCTGCTGCAACTCGGCCGCTTCCGGCTCGTAGTGATAGTCCAGTCCGGTTTCGCCGATAGCCACCACTCGCGGATGGTTCAATTCATCCAGCAACCAGTCCAGCGCCGGAGCCGCCCCCGGCTGCACATCCAGCGGATGCACCCCCACCGAACAATCGACGTCGTCATAACGCTCGGCCAGCGCTTTGACGTCCGCCGCGTTGTCGGCACTGACGCCAATGCACAGAAAATGCCCGACACCGCGCTGACGGGCGGCATCGAGCGCGGCATCCAGTGAGCCGTCGTGGGCGGCAAGGTCGAGACGATCAAGGTGGCAATGGGAATCTACGAGCATAAGAGACTGCAACTACATCCGATAAATGAAAGGGCCGGACTGCACAGTCCGGCCGGATACAGGCTTGATTCTAGACGCTGCCTGTCAGCGCTGGGTAGGCAACGCCGACCATTGCACCAACAGCGCTTCCAGCAGCAACACGCGATTGAGGTTGGCCTTGCTCAGAACCTTTTGCCGCTGGGCCAGGATCCAGTCCTGGATCGCCAGCACCTTGTCCTGGCCGGACTTTTGCGCCAGGTACTGCAGCACCTTGCGCATGTCCTGCAACCCCAGTCCGTCTTCGTCCTGGGTCAGTTGGTAGCGCAGGATCAGGTTCGACCAGTCACAGAACCAATCGAACAGCAGCAACAAGGGGATGGCATTCCAGGCCTCGGCCAACTGGGTTGGCGACTGTTGCTGCTTGAGCAACTTCTTCACCCCCTCCACCACCAACGCCCGCTGCTCACGCACCCCTTGGGCCTGCAAGCCGACGGCAGCCAGCGGCGATCCCGCCGCGAGAGTCAGCAGCTCCAACCGCTCCTCCTCGGTGCATTCAGGCAAGGCCTGGGACAGCCACTGCTGACTCATTGCCGCGCTGGGCAATGGGCACGCCTGCTGCACACAACGGCTCTTGATGGTGGGCAACAGCCGGCTGGGCTGATGGCTCACCAGCAACAGCACGGTGTCGCCTGAAGGCTCCTCAAGGCTTTTCAACAGGGCGTTGGAGGCGTTGATGTTCATCGACTCCACAGGCTCGATCAGCACCACCTTGCGTCCGCCCAGCTGCGCAGTCTGGACCACGAAACTCACCAGCTCGCGAACCTGGTCGACCTTGATCGCCTTGTCCGCTTCTTCGGGTTCCAGCACGTAATTGTCTGGATGACTACCCGCCTGCAACAACAGACAAGACTTGCACTGACCGCAGGCATCCAGCCCGTCGGGGCGCTGGCACAACAGGCGCGCCATCAGGCGCTCAGCCAGGGCCCGCTTGCCAATTCCCGCCGGGCCGTGCAGCAGGTAGGCGTGAGCATGCTGCGCGCGCCCCGCCAACTGTTGCCAGAGGCCGTCCTGCCAGGGAAAGACCTCAGCCACGGGCGCGCTCCAGCAATTGTGGCAGCAAGGCATCCAGGGACTGCTGGACCTGCGCCAGTGGCTGCGCCGCATCCACCAGGAAATAACGCTGCGGAGCAGCTTCAGCACGCTTCAGGTAAGCCTCACGCACCTTCTGGAAAAACGCCTGGCCTTCCTGCTCGAAGCGATCCAGCCGGCCACGGGCACTGGCCCGGGCCAGGCCAACGTCCACCGGCAGGTCAAACACCAGGGTCAGGTCCGGGCGCAGCTGGCCCTGGACGAAATCCTCAAGGGCAGCGATGCGCGCAAGACTCAGGCCACGACCAGCCCCCTGATAGGCGTAGGTCGAGTCTTGTTCTGGAATATTATAAAAGGTAAACACAATGATATACTTTGTACCAGAGAGAAATGTAAACCCCAAAAACCCCAGAAAACCGGTGCATCCGAGGAGTCTCTACATGAAAAAAATCCTAGGACTTGCTGCCAAAGCGCGCTCCGGGAAGGACACAGCCGCCTCGATCCTGCTGGCTCACCCTGGGGTGGCCGCCTACGCCCTGGCTGATCCGTTGAAGCGTGGTTGCCAAGCCCTGTTCGTCCTGACAGACGCTGAGACTTGGGATGATACCGTAAAGGAGACCCGACTGGATGCTTGGGGTCAGTCCCCTCGTGAGTTCTTCCAACGGGTGGGCACTGAATGGATGCGTGACCATGATCCTTTGCATTGGCTCAAGCGTGCCGATCTGGAGATCAATGGTATGGCAGGCCACCCTGACACCTCTCCATCCCCGCATGCCCGGAACCCAATCAGCGCGACCGATCCTGACGCGCCTTTCATCAAAGCCGTCAGTGCCATCTTCGCCCTGCCCGACCGTTCATGGGATGCTGATCTTCGTGAGACCCCTGATGAGTACTGGAAGATCTCGCCAGCAGAAATGCTTCAGACCCTGAAAGCCATGACTTACCGGGACTTTCCTGACTTTGACGCTCAACGCACCCAGCACATTCAGGACAGCGTAAAGAAACAAGACATTCTAAACAAAAAAAGCACCCAAACTTCCAATAACAAAACCACATTCAAAGCCCCAATCTTCGATGCCACTAACAAAGAAGTCATCATCATTAAAGATATTCGCTTTGAAAACGAAGCTCATTTCATCCGCACGCTAAACGGTGAAATCTGGCACATCATCCGTGACAACGTCGAGTCCGTCAAAACACACTCATCCGAAGCTGGAATCAAAGTCAATCCAGAGGACACCATCATTTATAACAATGGCACTTTGGAAAATTACACTTCGGCACTCGAACAAGCCTGGGCCACTCTTCAGACCAAGCTAACCGCCGAAAAACAGAGAGATGGGATTTTGGAAACAAACGGCAAAGCAGCCGACACCGATACTCGCATATAAAATAAAAACAAGAATAAAGCCAAAACAACCGCGAGCCCATTAACCGAGGTTTTTCCACCGTGTCTATTTTTGAAGTTCCTACTGTAGGGACACACGACCTTGCACCCACAACTGACTCACTGCCTATTGAGTGCACATATCAGTCGCACCCCTTCTATGATAAAAAAAGACCCATTTGCCTGGCGTTAAATCTCGTTTTTATTAAGTACGCCGCTACTCACCGGAGACTATCTGGCTACGCCCTGCGCCAGTCGGTGATTCTTTTTTTTGATTTTGCACTGGAACACAATAGCCGCAACCCAGATGCACTCAAGCTCGTGCACCTGACCGACCTCACTGCTGAGGTCTTCATGAACTTTCACAACTACCTTCTCAAAAACAATGAGAAGGGCATCAATGCTACAAAGCTAAAGTCGGCGATCAAGTACGTTGGCAAGCTTACAGATGTCTTACCCAACCTGATGTTGCCACCGGTTCCTCGACCTCCTAAGAAGGTGAACCAGCCATTTACTGACGGTGCGTATAATGACCTGGTGAGTGCCTTGAAAGCCCACGCAGACGTTATGTACAAGAAGCTGGAGTTCCGAGAAGTTGTGCACTCTGCACAGCCTTACGAATACCAGCAGATCCTTGACACTCACACCCCCCAGTACACCAAGGCCAATATTTTCAAATGGGCCCAGGATAAGCTTGAGCGCAAACAGAAGCTCACTAGCAGCAACCTGTACTTCAAGCTCAAGCATTCAACCGACCCTGAGCTGAAGGCATTGTTGGATACACCTAATACTCTGGCCGCCTTCAAAAAGGTGTTCGAGGCGCGCGAAGAGTGTTTTCGGTTTGCCAGGCCCGTCAACCCATTTGACGAGAATAGCCTGTGGCATTGGAATCCTGACGACGCCAGGTCGCTTAAGACTTTGCTGGAAAACGGTTATCCATTCGAGATCTCACTAGACGAGATCGCCCACCATTTCACCGCAAAGAAGCTTGTATCTCTCCAAGATTGCGAAGACATCATCCAACTGATGCTATTTAGGTGGAACAGGTGCGGCTTGTCGAAACTTGTCCGCTACCCTGTGAAGCCCTGGGATGACCTGCTGGCCATGTATTACCCGAGCATGATGGACATGGCGTGCATTCTCGTCTTCATCATGCTGCAAAGTAATTGGAACAAGGAAACCGTGCTCGCGGTGGACAAGGAAAACTGTGAGCATCCTCTGACCGGCGCCATGTCGGAAGCACAGGTTCTGCTCCAGTCTGAAAAGAACCGCTCGCAAGGGTTGGACAAACCCTACTACGCGCCCAAGGACATTGTGGCGGTCAGCAGCAAAACTGATCGTTACTCCAGCTACAACTTGATCCAGCTTGCTAGCGCCCTGTCGGAGCCATTGCTGCCCTATGACTATGACTCCATTCCCAAAGGTCAGGAAAACCTGATCTATAACAAGCTCTTTCTATGCATGCGCTACTACTCAGTATGGGTCGGTCGGGGTGGTAGACACACCTCCGCGACCAATAGCAAAGCGTTCCAGCGGGGCATCAAGGATTTCCTCATTGCGTACCCAATTTACGAAAACGGCGACCGACTGACGAGTGCGAAGCAGCTGACCAAACGCTTACGCCCCACGTGGTCGCTGTTCCAACGCAAAGTCAAAGGCGCAGGTTTGGGTCTGCTGGCAATGCAGATGGGGCATCAGAACACCACCACCACTGACGTCCACTACGACAGCTCCGGGGCCGCCGTTCAGGAGCGCATGCAACGCCTGCGCTCCGAGCTTGAGGAGATTATGGAGTTGTTCCTCCAAGGACGGTGGGAGGGCATGCTGGGCGCGAAAAAACCGGAATTGCCTGTTCAGCTTCCTCTGAAAATTTTCCACATCCCAGGCATGGAGAAATCGCTTTGGGGGTGTGACAACCAGCGTCAACCCACCTGGCCGGGTGCGGATGTCGAGGTCAAGCCTGGTGACCGCTGCTACTCGATTCGAAACTGCATGTTTTGCAAGCGAGTCAACCTGTACGAGGACTCCCTTCCATATCTGATCGAACGACGAATTCACGTCACCGAACTCATTGATGAGCGTCCGGAGAATGACTCTGAATTCAGCGACACGCTGGACTCCGAACTGTCGACCCTGAACTACGTGCTGGACAACTGGGATGAGCAGGACAAGGTCGTGGAGGCGGCTCGCTATCAGCGCTCCATGCAACGCAAGGGCATCCCATTACTCCCTCGCGACCTGACATTTCTGCAGCTGATTTTTGAAGATGAGGACATGGAATGAACACCGATAATAAGAAGCCTCTGCAAGCCCCCTCCTCGGCGTCCGCTAGCTCGACCGAGCAACCCATTTCTCCCGAGGTTACCCAGGGGATGACTAGCACACTGGCGCCGGCTGTGGCGAAGTCCTCTCAACCGTCGAGCAGCACTCAAGAAACCGTCCTGGATGCACCTGACAGCAAGCCATCAAAGGCCAGAAAAAAAACTAAAGCGAAAGCAAGCAAAGCCAACGGGGCTGATGACGATTCCGAGGACGCTGACGATAGCGATGATGCAGATTCCGACGACGACCTGGATGACCTAGAGGATGAGCTACAAAGCGAGTTCAACAGCGACCTGGAAGAAGTAGCCGAGGCAGAACTCGCCGCTCTGATGGCTGAGACTGGCGGCACCTTGGTTCAGCGTTTGAGCACCTTGAAGATCAAGCTTGAGGAATTCCCTGATGGCGCATTCCCCATCTCGGAGCACTCGATGTACTGCGACGATACCTGGGTGTTGTTCGTCAACCGCTACGGCACGCCGAAAAAGGTTCTTTTCACAGGACTTACGCCGCCCCTGATCGCCCTGAAGAAAGCCCTGATCTACTACGTGATCCCTGAGTTCGCGCCGTTCGGGACGATCCGCAGCTACAGCACCACGACGTGGCAAGCGAGCCTGTTCTTCCTGCTAGAACGTTACATCTTCAAAAACAATTTCCTCGATGGTGATGCCGAGTCGATCAAATTGATCAACGCACGTCTCCTCAACGGCGCGTTGAACGAAGCTAAAAATACTGCTTCCAGCATGCGCCACTACCTGTCGCTGTTTTATCTGATCCGGCTTTGGGGCTCACTCAGCTCGCAGGGACTGATGCCGGACGGGTTGGCACTTATGGTCGACATGCGTTCGGTTGACACCACAGAGCGGCAGAAAGATCTGATGCAGTTTTCTGGGTCGATGGGCACTTGGAAGCCGTTTTCCGAGGAAGAACTGGGCACGTTGGTCACGCACGCTCTTTTCTGGACGAGACAAGCTCTGCCAAGGCTTTTGAATCTCGTTGACTACGTCAAAGAGAACAAAATCGACGAACAGAAGAAGTCCGCGATCACTCGATATAAAGAGGATCCAGAGATTGAGGAACAATTCAATATCGTTGTAGAAGGACAGACCATCGTAGCTGCTAGTAAGAATAAATATTCTTACCAATACGAAGGCGTACCTTCGACCTTTAAATCCTACGTTTACAACTGGATCAACTCTTACTCCGCTGCCATCGACAACGTCCGCAACGCGATCTACATACTCTTGGCGCTCGTCACCGGACTACGCGTGAGCGAGATGCAAGCGTTACGCTTCGAAGACGTTACGAAGGATGGTGAGGGCAACTACACCTTGCGGGTGACTCGATTCAAGACCAGTGAGGATCCCAACTTTCACGGAGATGTTGACTATCTTCCGCTGCCTAAATATTTGGGCGATCGGATTGAGGACTTGAAGAAGCTACGCAGCGTTTACACCATGATCGGCCAGGGGTATCTCTTCCAGTCCTGCAAAGGCCGCCGCGTGATCAATAAGCCTACCGGTCACATGCTGCACCAGGTGACCCGCGAGCTCGAAGAGGCCACGGGTATCGACCGGATCCACACCCACCGGTTCCGGAAGACCATCGCCCAGATCCTGATCAACAGGAGCGAACGTAACATCGACATCATTCGGCACCTGTTCGGACACAAAAGCTATTCGATGACGCTCCAGTACATTGGTCGTAACCCCTACCTCGTCCGCAGCGTCGCCCAAGCGATTGAGCAGAACTACACGGCGGAGTTCACGGAACTGATCCATGCGGTCACAACCAGTGCTTCTTCGGGCCCGAGCGCTGACCGCCTGCTCGAACGTGTGCGTGCACGTCCCGAGGCGTTCCAAGGCGCACGACTGCAGGTCACCATCTTTATATACATCTCCAATCTGCTTTCGTCAGGAGAGCCGCTGTTCATCCACCGAACGGCTGTGGGTAGCTATTGCCTGAGTACTGAGACTTACTCGACTCCTAACCTGCCCCCATGCCTGGCAGCACGCCAGGGAGATGTTGTGGATGCTCTTCCTGATCCGACCTGGTGTGACGTTTCGTGCGAGCACGCAGTGGTGGTGGAGAAGGCTCGCGTAGCGATGGAGGACAACGTCAGGTTCTATGCCAACATGCTTGAAAATGCCTCCGACACCCTCAGTGAGCGTGCCAAGAAGATGCTGCGAGACAAGATCGCCGGCAACACTGCGCATCTGGAGCGGCTCCATAAAGGGCCTGAGTTGATTCCTGCCGTGCAGGTGCAAGCATGACTACTATCGATACACGTGCCCGGTTGATTGAGCTGATCAAGGAACACCAGCTTGAGCATGGCCTTACAAAGCTGGCTATCCATGAGCTTTCGACCCGCGCAGGCATAAGCCGCCAGTCATTCAACCGTTTTTATAGCGACCTTAAGCCCTACAGTCTTGGGGCTTCGATTCTCGATCTGCTGAACGAGGACAGCGATTCAGCCTTGGCCTTCCTTGAAAAACGCGACCGGGAGGTCGCGACGCTTCAAGAGGAGATAAAGCGGCTCAAAGCCCAGCATAAAAAGGATCTGGAGCAAGCATCGAACAAGCACATCACGTCGCTGATGAACAACGACATCATTGCCTTCAATGCCATGGAAGTGAATTCGCTGCTGACGACCCAAAGCCTTCATAACGAGTCGCTGAAAGGCAAACTCCGGCAGATGGAGCTCGGTCACACCAAGCTGCAGATGGAAGTTGCCGCCTCTGCCTTGCCCGGGAAAGCGCAAGGAGCAGGGACAGGCCTCACCAAGGATGCCAAGAATTTTCTGACCCTAGCTCTCAACTTGGAGAAGGCGTGCACCGCCTATCACAAGGACAAGAATTTCGATCATTTTGAGGATGCCAAGGAGGCAGAAATCAAGAAGATCATAGAGACGCTGAACCGCTTCCCAGCCCCCAGCCAGATCGAGCTGCATATCTTCCAGGAAAGGTATATCTCAACGTTCCAGACTTTCTCCGACAGGCTTCCTGCTCAGGAAGGGAAGCTGACAGTGGTGACGCAGTTACCCTGGTACAGCCAAGAGGACTTGGGGGTTTTCCTCAGTGACCTCAAGCCTGTACACCGGATCACCATTCACGTGCCTTTCAGTAGCTCAGAAGCGATCGTTGCTGCCAAACGGAAATTCGGCTTCAGGGGCATACCTGAAGAGGAGTTTCTGGACGCTTCGAAAGCCAAGATGCCTCAGATCACCTGGGGTTTCGATGAGGTACGGGTCTTTCGAGTAAGGCAGGGAGACTGATGCTGACCATCGACAAAAAACTCATCTCGTACACGAGTGCCCTTCTGGAAATGCCAGTGGAGCACTACGTTCTGATTGCCCACACGAAGCCCAAGGCACTGCTGCTCAGCGTTCCGAACCTGTATCTGTACGAGCAGTCCCGAAGCTCCGAGCAGACGTCTAGACGCTATGCAGGTGTCATAGCGATGTTCTACAAGTTCCTGTCTACGCGCCCGAAATACCACTCCCTAAGCCCCGGGGACTACCATGCCGTCACCACCAATCTGGAAATCCAGCTGTGGCAGTTGGATCGGCAAAGCGAGCGGGTCAGACAGGACAGAGACAGTCCAACAACCGCAACGACGTTCGAGGACGCCAAGATCGTACAGGCGTTTTTCGCTTGGGTCGTGAAATCTGGCTTCACGACGAATGTCAAAATTCACTTGGAGACCTGGGTAGCTAACTTCAAGCAGGACAGGATGCTCAACTACGTCAAGCGCAAGGCCGGCGTCAGGATTTCCGCAGATCCTATCCGTGTCTTGGATAGGCGTGCCCACCAGAAACGGCCAAAGTCGCTGATCACCAACAAGGACATCAAGACGCTGCTCAAAACCTATCCGGACAGGGTGTACGCCGTGCTGTTCAACTTCGCCTTGGCGACCGCGATTCGCCCGATGGAACTGTGCCAGTTACCTTACCTTGGCAAGGGAAAAAACCGACATCTGCTTCCCTACTCAGAGCTTCCGAAAGATCAAGGGACTTTTGAATGCGAAATCCTTGGGAAGGGGAAGAAGCTGCGGACAATCAAGATTCCGGCCTACGCGCTCAAGGATCTCTTCGACACCTACACGTCCACCGAGTACCCCGCCCGCAAGAAAAAATACAAGGAGAAGTTTGGGAAGCCTTGCCCCCCATCAATCCTTTTCTTGAATGCTGAGGGCGTACCTGTCGATGAGGACATGATCACGAATGCGACGAACTACGCGTGCAAGATAGCCCACGAGAAAGACCCAACGTTCCGCAAGAGCAACAATTTTTATCAGTCCCGCCACTGGTGGCCGACGGTAATGATGGCGCAACACCATGGCAACAAATTGCTGACCCCTGCTGCCGATGTTATCGACGCTGCGTTCGTGCAGGTGCTGACTAACCAGATGGGGCACTCCGATCCCATCACCACCTACAAGCACTACCTGGATCTGGCTCGCTCGCTGGTAATGGCCAAAGGCGGCCACGTGAATGAGATCATCACTGAGGACTTCAACATCAACGCGCAGCTGGAAGTCTTCGGATAATCAAGGAGAGGATTTAGTCGCCTAGCACCTGCATCAAAGCAGCAGGTGCCAAGCAACCCAGGGAGGCAAGCTTACAGAAGCTAGAGCGCCTTCGAGCGGCAGCACATTCGATCCCTAGCATCAACCATCCCCATTAGGTCAAAGCCCTAGATCGCCTGCAAACCTCATATCTAATGCCCTTGGCAGCTTGTCATCCAGCATCCGGTCGAACAACGCCACGGTCATCCGATCCCATCCATGACCTTCGCCTCGATGCGGCGAACGGCCCGTCTCAGGATCCAGCATTGCCCAATGATGATCACCCTTCGCCAGACGTGCACTGGCCTCACGCTTCACGGCGGCACAGGCAGCGGCTACAGACGGATAGTCCATATCGGGATCGGGATCTCGGAGTCGATCAAAAGAGCCCATCAGCTCTTGCGTCAATCTGCCGAACGAATAGTCACTGGACTGCACCAACTCGTCGAAAATCTGCGCAAGCTGCTCAGCCGTGTAAAGCTCACATGCAAGATCCCAGGTTCGCAGATTTGACTGGAGATCACGATCACTGAAAGCCATCAACGCAGTCAGAACGTTGTCTGTCTGCAGTCGTCGGATAAACCTTTTACAGTGGATCGCCTCGCTCGGGGCCTTCTTGGTTCTACCCTGTCGAGGAGTTTCCTGTTCCAGAGGCGCATCGGTCGCATCTGCCCTGCCAGGGTGTTGAGCAGCTTGCATTGCGTGTTCGTCAGACTTCATACCCTTCCTTCGTGGCAAGCCAGCGCAGCGTTCAGCCATTGAGTCGACCCGATGGCCAACTTGAAGCCCCATACTAAGCGGCCAGCAGTAAAACATCACTGGACGCAGCCATCCCTGCTGCAACCAGCCCCCTCGAAACGAGAGTTCTGGGATGGACAGTGGCCTCGGTAGCGCAACACAACCTCATGCTTGCAGGCCCTCCCTCGATCAGTACACTGATGGCTCATAGCCAGACACCCAGGCGCTAGAGCTGTCCGTGAGATCAGGAGTGCAACCGTATCGACTACCACGAAGTCGAGCGCAAGGCGGCCACGTGGTACTCGACATGAGATTGGATCTGATCCGACTTTGAGATGAGGGGTTTGTATGGGCATCAAAATGGATCACGCCTTCGACCAGAACGGCGATCGATGGGAAGCAGACGCGTATACCAAGGGTACGGGTGCCGAACCCCTGCAATGCAAATGCGGCACCCCAGTCGCCCACAATCCCCCGTACACGCGGGAGATGTATGACAAACCAGTCTTCGTCCAAGGCTATTTCCGTCTGTATCCTAACGGTGCCCACGCCGTGAACTGTCGCTTCGGGGTTGACGAGGAAATAGAGGAAATTGCGAGCACGTCCGAGGATCTGATCGAAAGCATCCAGCACAATCGATACCGCATGCGGCTGGTGATGATCAAAGAAGCCTTGGAAACAGGTGGCCGTAACTTCGCTGACGATGGAGGCACCCGGGCCACAGCGGGTCGGACTTACACCCACAACCCAAACCTTCTTCCAGCCTACATCAACTCCGCCAAGCGAGCCCTGAAGCTTCGCGCGCTCTGTGACAATGACCAGGACATCGAACAGCATCTGGAGCTGGTGTTTGAAGGCAATGTGAAGGTTGCTTGGAATCAGTTCTATTTCGAGACTGAGCGCCACGCAGAGGCGTATTACGCAGTGTCGCACAACGCCGTTCAACACCCCATTGCGATCCAGGGCTCAGTGAGCAGCATCAGGACTGAAATCAGGGGTGACAAGACCAAGAACGTTATCAATCTGCAAATGAACAAATTCCGAGTCGATCCGAATGATTCGGAAAATGGCATTGGCCTAGAGGTGAGTATTTGGGCCAGGGATCCAGCGTGGCTCAAGGGCATCGAGAAAGACAGTAAAGTCTTAGTCTTGGGCATGTGGAAGCCCTCCACTAGCGCACCCGAGAAAGCCCCGAGGGACGGACGCTTCAAAACCTTCACCAAACGCAGATTGTCGTTGACCTTAGTTCTGAAAGCCCAGGTGTCGAAAATCGACAGGTAACTTGTTAATGGTACGTATCGCGCTGCCCTGGGCGAGGCGCGCATTCAGTGCCAGCCTTTGAGCCGAGCGCTTCATGAAGCTCTGCACCACTGCCGTCGGCCAAGACCACAGCCAAGGCCGCCTGACTGAAGACCGTCCAGCAAGCAAACAGCAACGAACAAAAGGGACTCGCGCGATGCAGCCATTGAAGGATCAAGAAAGAACACAGCTTTGGCTCAGCCAGTTCGACAACAGGCCTTCCGATCGAGCCCTGGCAGAAAAACTCGTCGACTCCGTGAACTACTGCCCCCTTAGCGACTTCAAGAATAGCCTCGTGAGGCTAATCAAAAATGAGCTCCCGCTAAAGCAAACTTCAGCTTTATTCATCGAGCGCGAAATACAGAAAACCCAATTAAAGCTCCCACCGCCCATCTACAAAGAACAAAAGACGCTTAATACCAGGTCTAAAAAGAAGCATCTTCGGGCGTATGGCGCAGCGATGCATGTCGTCCAATCACTAACTTTCAAAACACAGGATGTAGGAAGTGAAGGCCTAGTAGCCTCGATAGCGAATACGCTCTGCCGATCCAACCCGACTCGTTTCTTTCTACAGCCTGCTGCGGACAATGTCAGAGATTCCAAGATCAGAAACTTCGTTATTCTGAGCGACTTCATTGGCAGTGGAGATCGTGCTACAAGGATGCTTGATTCCATGTGGAATGTTGCATCAATTAGAAGCTGGAACGCAGGAAAATTTATCAAGTTTTGGGTTCTGGCTTATAGCGGAACTCTACAAGGTATTGAAAAGGTTCGTGACCACAGACTTTCACCCCAAGTCCGCGTAGTGACTGAGTGCCCAACCCTCTTCAACAGCTTTGGTGACGACCTGGCCGACATGATCGAGCTGTGCCAAGAGTATGGTGCGTTTAGCGAAGAGCCCTTAGGCTGGGAAAGCACAGCAGCACTATTAACCTTCGAGCACGGTGCGCCGAACAACATGCCGGCCATTTTCGTTAAGGACAAAACCAGGGGTTCAAAAAAGTGGGCTCCACTTTTCCCCAATCGCGTCACTGAAAATCTCTGGCAGTCTTCACAAATCAACATGGGCAACATCATCAGCAACGCACTGAACGAGTTAAACCTCCCAGAGTTCTCAACGTCTCCCCGTTTCAAGAGATACACCGATCAGAACAAGTCAGCGATGATCATCCTGCTCGCCCATTCGCAGGGAAAGAGAAGACTTGCAGAGTTGCGCAGGGTACTTCCGCTTTCAATCGACTCGCTCATCAGCGCAAGAGATCGCGCCATCCGCAGAGGCTGGCTCACCAACACGGGAGCACTGACACTAGCGGGCCATAAAGCCATCCGCTTCCTCCGACGCCAGGGAAAGCAGTTTTTTGTGGCCCCGGATCTGTTCGCTCCGTATTATCCGTTGCAACTGAGGGCTCCGCAGTAGCGGAATCTAGTATCCCGCGCGGTGCGCGGGGCGTTTTTGGGAGCAAATTATGCTTACCGTCGGACGATCTCACGCCTACTGGAGGTTGGCAACCTTCGTGGTGTTCGCTATCGAAGGCTGGCGCCAGAAGGCCGCCATCCGCCAGGGCGGAATTTAAAGGTAGATGAACCGCTGGAGCCCTCAGCCCTATTTAGTAGCAGGCCGCAAAGCTAGCGTGCCTGAGGACACACTTCAAAATGCTGTGAAGACGGCAAAGCAGATGAAGCCTGGCTGTCCACCCATTTTCACCCTGAATCACCTCGCACACCTGACAGGCGTTCCCTACCCGTTTCTACATCGAACGGTCAGTCGAACTTACAGGACAGAGGCGTACAAGCTCTTCCAACTCAGAAAGCCGAACGTGGGCCATAGCGCGGATCGCTTCAGGTGGATATGCGCCCCCAGTGAAGACTTGCTCCGGGTGCAGCGGTGGATAAACACCCACATTCTGTCCAAGGTCGAACCTCACGAAGCCAGCTATGCCTATGACAATCGTCATGGGGTGCTGGAAGCAGCCGACCTTCATTGTGAGGCTGAATGGCTGATCAAACTCGACCTCACGAACTTCTTCGAGTCGATCCTAGAGCCACGGGTTTATGAGCTTTTCCGGTCATTCGGATACCAACCATTGGTGTCATTCGAACTAGCCAGACTCTGCACCCGCGTGCGAGCACGTGGCAACCCGGATCAAAGATTCAGTAAGAAAACCCTACCCGCAGGACTCCCCTATTCTGGCGACCCCAGAATTGGTCACCTACCCCAGGGTGCAGCAACGTCCCCGAGGATTGCCAACTTGGTGATGCAGTCCTTGGATGAGACCCTGCAGGACTTCGCATTAGAGAATGATCTCGTGTACTCGCGGTATGCCGACGACCTGGTTTTCTCATCAAAAAATGCATTTGACCGGTCAAAGGCAATCCAGCACATCAAGTCGATCAACGGATGCTTGATTGAGGAAGGGTTCTGGCTCAATGATGCCAAGACGAAAATCGTACCGCCAGGGGCCAGAAAGGTCGTGCTGGGGCTTCTGGTCGACGGCGATAAGCCCAGACTTACAAAGTCCTACAAGAAGTACGTGAGCGATCACCTCTACTACCTGTCTCACCCCACTATCGACCCGATGACGCATGTTAAGCATCGGGGATTTCAATCGCTTCAGGGGCTGATCAACCATGTCAGTGGAAAGATCGCCTATGGTTTCAGCATCGAGCAGGATTGGGCCAAGAAGCAGGGCGATCAGCTCAAAGCTATCTGTAGAGCGCTAGAGGCTGACCACGTTGTATTCCCCTAGGCATCGCCCTAAACAGGCATCTCAGGAGTGGTTATAAACCTATTTTTTGATGTGTACACCTACGAGGCTTACAGATCAAAAAATAGGTTTACTAGCCAATATTTCCAAGGCTAAACACAGCTTCCCGACCTAGTAAGGTGAGACGGGAACACACCCATGAAAACTAAGCTTTAGCTTAGTTTTTTGCGGAAGTCAGGGCGGCGGGTCTTAAAATCGAAGACATAGCTTAGTTTTTCTGCCATGGATTCGTGCCTGGGCGGCCACAACCAATCACCGACGACGCGCGCGCCTTATCGGTGTCTATCGGCTTAAACATCAACGCCCCACGCTCGAACCTGATCTTTCAAACCCTCGCGGTGCACCTGGTTTTCGGCATGTCCCAAGTAATTCGTACCCACCAGTTGGTTGAACTCTGGACGTATGCCTGGCGTGATCGATGGCCGCGCCTGCTTGAGCCCGATGTGGATTTCAATGGTGCGGTACGCCAAGTCAGCACTTTCTTCCCAGTCTTTGTCCTTAGGGAAAAGATCGGGCACATCTGCAAATGGCTCAAGAATGACCTTCTTCAGCGCGTCCACCGTCATCCGCTGATGCATTTTCCCCAGGTGGCGGTAGAAAAACGAGGTTACGCCGACACCGCAGATCTGCACACGCTCATTGGGCGATGGGTAGGTCGGAGTCAACCCCGCAGGAACGAAGACGCGCTCGTAAACCTGGCGCAACGCCTCGCCATAGGCCGGCAGCAGAGCATCCGCTCCTTCAGCATCAAAGGCTGGAGTGCGCAGCCGATTGATAATGGGACGCAGGTTCGGGCATCTTGCTACTGCAGTAAACACAATCCTGGTGCCAAACAAGTCAGCCCAAATCTCGATGGCTTTGCTGTCCAGGTCATCGGTGTCCACATGCTTAGTATGGGCGTTTGCCCAATGTGCCAATTCATGGCCGGCGATGATCAAGCAGTAGAACAAGTCCGCGTGGCTGCTCACGACGCTATCTGCAAAGCGGTAGGAAAATCTCAGGGTCGGATGACCCGCAACCGGTAGGATCATGGCGAGCACTGATGGATCGCCATCGAAGTCACATCGCACATCGGGCTGGTGGTTGACGTGGTGCATCCACTTGAAGTCCGCGATGAACGCTTCAATGACATCCTTATTAGTGATCGACACCAGGCACCTCCATATTTTGGGGGGCCAATCATCGCTTGAACACACGTCTACCGCCAGCTAAGCGCTGGCCATGTTCGCCTCGAATGAGCCTGGCCAAACTTCCAGGAAAGACTGCGTAACCTTGAGTTCAGCGGATCGCAGGATCTCGATTGTATTTTTGCCCATCGAAACTGAACACGTCGTGAGGCCTGATACGGTCGCCGGTGTCACAAAGCGTCGTGTAGAACGCGTCGACCGGATCCAGCAACCGGAGGTCTTCCTCGCCATTGATGCCTTCTCGAATCACCTCAATGTCGTAGAAGCCATCCGAGCGCGGGATGCTGTGTAACGTGCTTTCCCAGCCCTTGCCGTCCAAACTCTGAAAAACAATGAGTTCGAGCACCTTTTGGAATCTGTCGCCCATTAGGACGTGCAGTGACTTGCGACCGACTGACAGACCTTGGTTCGTGCTGCCATCCTGTTGAATCACACCAAACTTTGCTCTTGAGACAGGGATAATCGAAATTTCAGGCGGCTCACCCCATCCGCCCCCTTGGAATACGCCAATGTCTTCGTTGACGAGTGACCAGCCTGCATTTTTCTTGTGGTACTCGAAAAAGCTGATATACGGGGCACAGGCATGGTATTCGTGGCCGACAGTTTTCGTACTGTAGGCTAGGACAATGCCGTCTTTGTCGGGGTAATGGAGATTGTACTCACCCGCAAAGTAATGCCCATAAGGTTTATCTAAGTCGGGTACGAGCGATCCCCAGTCGGTCTCATTGAGGAGTCTTTCGGCCATCTGCTGGGCCGCCAGCACATTCCACTTTCCCGGGATATCCACCACCTCCGTAGGCGCAGGAACTGGGGCATGGTAGTGATTAGTCAGTGTCACCTGGCTGTGTATCGCATTAACCAAGGTGCTGTTTTCGCCTGCGGTTTGATTTACTGCCGGGTTTGAGGTGTTAACTGAGGTTGGATTTTTTTTCCTCCACGGACGCTTCACAAGAAACACGATAAAGCTGCCAACAGCTGTAGCAATCGTGGCGGCGGCTCCCACGTTCTGCACATTAAAAATATCCATATCACTCGACATGACTGATCCATAAAGAGAGTTCACCAGCGTTGCCACTCAAGGTGCGGCGTGCCTGATTGATTGAGGCGCGTAGGATGCTCTACCCCGCCAGGTCAAATCAATCGCTCGTCGACGTCGCGGGATGAGTTGATGCCATATGCGGGTAGCCGAGAGCAAGCATAAGGTCACTCCGAGGTGGCGCTTGCGCAGTGAAACATGCGCAACGCCAGAGGCTGTGAATTTCAAGCCTACAGGGCTGCCGAGGATCAGAGTCATTCCGTGCTGAGCGGCAAGTGATCGCCCAATTGAAGTGAATTTAGCGTAGTGGGCTATATCCGATCAAAAAAGTAGGCACAACGCTACGGGGCCAGCACTCTGCTGACCCTGAAGCGACGTGCTTGAGTGTTGCGCTCGAAGCCTTGGCGAGTGCTCCCTGCTTGGTAGGAATCGACAGATATCGCGGTCAGGCTCGCCGTCGAAGAAGCGGATCGACCGGCGAGCACGTGACTGGCATCATTCGCCAACAGGATCGGTGTCGCCGCCTGGAGTGATTGCCTTATCGCCCAGCTTGATGAGTTTGAAATCCACGTTGTGGGTGGACTCGCGGTAGGTCGATTCGCTGTCGTCGAAGGACGCCGCAACGATGCTCTGAAGGTCTTTGGCAGCTGCGAGCTTCATGAACAGGGCTTGCTGGCTTTTAGTCGCCATAGAGTGCTGCCCAGGTTCATCCAGAAGAAGAAAACCTGGATGGTTACCGTTCACCGTTGGGTGCGAAGAGGTTTCGTACAAGGTGAAGATGTAACTCCATATCAGGCGGACAAAGTCGCTTGCGCTCGATTCTTGGGCGATGTTGCTGCTGTCTCGTGACGAGCGCTCCTCGGAGGCTTGTTTAATCTCGCTGAAATCTTTTTGGTAAATCTCTCTGAGCTCGATCTTGGCCAGTTCTGGCAAGAGATTGTCTGTGTTGAAGATGATGTCTTTGACAGGTGCGCTGTGGTAGTCGAATGCGCCTACGTTGGATCTGAACAGCTTCGCAAACAGATCGTATTTCTTCTGGTCTATCTCGGAGTAATGTTCTTTGGGCAAGTCGGCACGGGCTTTCTGGTTTAGATCGACCTCAATGGCAAGGGCTTCCAGCTTTTCCAGGCGCTCTCGGTTGCGCTGGGTAAACATTGAAGTCTCCTCGATGTCCATCTCCATTTGTAGCTGCTGACGTAGATTGGCCTTCGAGACTGTGGAGGTCGTCGTGATGTCGGATCTCAGTGCGCGCAGCCTAGATTTGGATTCGGAGATGCGGCGTGTCAGATCCTCACTTGTGACGGTGGTTTCTCTCATGGACAGGGCGATGGAGGCACTGTCGCGCTCCAACATTCGGATCTGTGACTGCAGGTAGTCAATGTTGGTCTTGATGTCCATATGGGGCGTGTGTTCATGTAGGTCAGTCAGAGAGTGACCTACATCCTGCTGGCACGCCGGGCAGACATCCTTGGCAATACTCAGATCCAACGATGCGCCGAAGTTGATGAGCTTTTGCGCAGCTTTGTTTTTAATGAGTTCGTCTTGTGCCTGCTTCAGGTGAACAGTGTTAGCGCTGCGTGAGGCCCGGTGCAGGGTGAGTTCGCCCAGAGTCGCCTCATACGCTGCGGTCAATCTCAGCAGCCTTTCGGTCTCCGCCTCAATCTGCTTGAGCGTGGCTTCAGGAGTTGCATCCTTCCATTTCGTTTCTTCTTGCTGAAGTCTCAGCAGAGCTTGGAATTGGCTGTTTTTGTACTCATCCAAGCTCACTGGGCCCTGAGCCGTACGCTTGAGGTAGCTCACTTCACTGGCGTGGAACACTGCCGTTGGCGCCGTGGGTAGACTCAAGACTTGGATCGAGTTCTTCAGCGCATCATTTGAAAGCGCCTTGGTTATGTCAAGCCAGGCAGTGTTGAGCTGGACGGACTCATGGTCAAGCCTCGCGCGTTTCGCATCCAACTCGAATACGTTGGTGCCGACGAGGTAATCCACAATTTTGATACGGGCGTCACGGACGCCAAAATAGGGCAGGTTGGCAATGTAATCAGTCCACCCTCGTTTCTGCTCAATGGCCAGCGCAGCAAAGACGTACTGCAGGTAGAGCTTTGTCTGTGTGCCACTCTTGTGCGGTACTTGAGGCAGGTCAAGGCCGAGAAAGTTTTCGAGGTAGGTGTAGTACCCTTCCTCGATCTGTGCGCTGCCGCCGTCGTGTAAGTAGCGGTAGAGCGGTTCGGCTTGTTCGCCTTTGGTCAGCACCGCGCACTCTTGGATTTCGACAAGTCGCGGGTCAACCTTTTCTTCCCTGATTTTGCGAGTCACAGTAATGGTTTTACCGTTCGACTCAAGCTCCATCATGACGAGGGAGCGGGTGATGAAGCACTTTCTCCCGCCATACTCAACATAGTCTTTCAAGACGTAGGTCAGGGCTTTGTCGTTCTGAGCACCGAGCAGCTGCTCCATGCCCAGTGCATAGAGGATGCTATGGACAATGGTACTTTTACCGGCTGAGTTACGCCCGCGAATGATGTTCAGGTTGCGCTTGAAATAAGTCAGAAAGCCAAACGGGCCTTCGTTGGTGTCAATTGATATTTTGATCGATTTGATGAACACGGTTATTCCCATTCCTTGGATACGGTCTTAACCATATCTTCCGTAATTTTCTTGCCGATTTTGAGCAGCGCTGTTTTTTCCTCAATCATCACGCTCTTGTCGTCCATGATCGTTTTCACAAGCTGTTTGCCTTTGATAGACAGTTCAAAGCCCGTGGTAGTAGGTTCGATCAGTTGATCGCTGTAAGCGAGGTTGAGCGCCATGGAAAGGGCTGGGTCGAATCCCCAGACCGGTAGCGTGATCTGTCCGAGGTCGGCGGCAAGCTTCATCGTCTCGACACGGGGTGGCGTTTTTATCGCCCAGTTCATGAGGTGCAGTTTTACCAAGCTACATTTGTCGCCACGCCCGGTCAGGTGCATGATCAAAAGGGCTTGGCATATCTTGTAGATAGGCCGCAGTTCCGTCAGTACTGGGCTGGGCCGTGAGGTGAATCTGAGCGTGGCCATTAGTAGAAGTCCACTTGGCAGACGGCCAGCCAGCGAGCCATTGTCCTTCGGATGATCTCGTCGGCTGTGGTTGCATCTATGCTCAAAAGCTCATCGCCGACCAAGCGTTCCTGCAACTTGGATTTGACCTTCTCAACCAGCTGATCAGGGTCGCCAGTGATCGTGAATTTCCACTCTTCAATGTTGTTCTCAAAGCCATGTAAGGCCCTGGCCAGCTGGAAATACGTTTGAGGGTGAGAGTCATACAGGTTCTGGAAGTAGCTGTCATGATCCAGGAATGACTTCTTCGTGACCTTCAATAAACCCTCAGCCGCCAATGCGCCTCTATCAGCCATGCGCAGGTTGGTCTTGCGTTCCAAATTATCGTCGTACTCGGTGTTGCCTTCGTTGACTTTGGGTATTTCATGCAGGTCTTGGCCCAACGAAATGGGCAAGCCCTCGAATTTCTTTTGCTGATTGATCTCTTGCATGTAATAACCGGCATCATGCACGTAAACAGTGAAATCCTCATGAAGGTGGGGCAGTTTCCACTTTCGGACTTCGGTCTGTTTTTCTACTGCGTGCGACAGGATCTTGTTATGGATAACGTCAGGGGTTATCAGGTACCAGCTCTTGATCCGCGTTCCACCTAGAATGGTGGACAGGCTCTTCTCGTTGTCTTTTAGCTTCTTGAGATCTTGGCTCATTTTGTCCCGCTGCTTCTCATAGAGCTCTTTACGCTCATAATGGAAGTCGGGGCAATAGCATTGGAACGCGAGGCCTGTACTTCGGGTAAAACCTTCAATACCGAAGTCACCCGGCGTAGCAGGTACATGTTGATACCCTTCAGCGCCGTACTTTGCCTTTAAGACGAGCTGCATCAACAATTCCCAACTGGTTCCGTTAAATGCGCCCACTGATGTATTAATCAAAGCTTACCTGCCCCGCTGCATCAGGTTAATCCATTCCCGACCTGTCACCCAAACTGCGTCAGCCGTGTTGGAGTAAAAAGGCCGTATCGGGCGACGCTAGCAAAATGCCGCTATCTGGTCTAGTTATCGCGTGGGAGGGTGGAGTGCAGAACCAACTGTTCAGCACACAGAAGGCCGGCACTCACCGCGCCGACCTCAATGTTTCAGCCAACTGCCGCAAGGATCAACTGGCGAGCCGAGTCGAGCTTCTTGAGGTAGTCCCTCAGCGGCTTCGAGTCCAGATAGGTTCCCGTCAAGATTGAACGCACACGGTCAACCGCTGAGACCATAGCCTCGATACCCGAATACCTCTGAAGTCCGTCAGCACCGTAGTAGATATCGACATCGACATCGTCACGATCCTCCAACCGGTACTCGGCGAACATCCAGTTCTCAAGCTCAGACTGTATCTCGTCAAGCCTCGCGTGAGCCTCCAGTGGCATGGTTGAGGTATAGAGACGCTTGAGCGTGAGCCCCATCTCCTTGTGGTTCTCCATACTCATTTGCTGTGCTGGGCGCCAGCGCGATGCATACCCTTCCTTCCAACTGTACTCGACAGCATTTTTACTGAAGCCGTAGGTGGTACCTGGGCGTGGCTTGCGTTTTTTACCATCACGCTCACGAGCGGGACTCACGAATTGGCCGTTGTAGGGCTGGGAGCTGAAGGCCCAAGAAGCGATGCCGGCACGATTTTGCTCTGCCAGCCGCTCAACGGTCGCAACTGTTGTGCGGAGCAGCTCCGAGTCTTTGGCTACAAAGTACGGTACAGCATGGCCCGGGTAATACAGCCCTTCCCACTCCGGTTTGGCCCAATGCAGGCCGCAGGAGCGCACCCATGCATCGCGCACCTGAGTTTCGCTCTGCCTAGCCACATGATCGTAGGGCTCATCCAGCATTATCCAATCCCCACTCCCATCGTAGATCCACCGCGACACGTGATCACAATGAGGGAGTTGCTCGGCCCTTTCCATGGCTTTGCGATGAGCTTTTGTCGTGGCTGGCCGAAGCCGAGCCGCTTCCAAGAACTGCAACGCCAATGCCGCGCGAATCAGCAACTCTTTCGCCCGCGCCTGGCTGTCAGCATTGCTACGCATTTCAACGTGGTCGGAATATTCGAAGAAGAAACCCTGCAGGTTCTGGGCAAACTCACACTGATACCTGCTCAGGAATGCTGCCAACGGCCTGGGCAATTTCAGTTCGAGAATTTCGAGGCCCGATGACGGCCTGGCAGTTGAGTCGCGCCAGTAAGCAGACAGGAAAATGCTGTGCAAACGATGCGCACGCTGATCGCGTTGAAGCACTTTCTGAGCATGTTGAAAGCTTTCGAAACCAGAAAGCCTGGCGGAAGCATCAAGAGCCGCACGATGGGGAAGGTTGTGATCACGGCCAAGGGATTTGGCCTTACGCTTAATGCCGGGAAGGGTAGACGCACGTACGTCGAGGGTGGTGCTCATGTTTTTTCTCCGCCCTACCGCAACGCCACCCGCCTACGCTGCATTGGGGCCTCGAAAAAAGGGGCCTTCAGCAAAGAGCTCCAACAGGTAGTACCGTTTCCAGCTTTCATGACGGGTGAGATGCGCCTACCCAGCGCAACACAAATTTATCAAGCGATCTTCCATAGCGCAAGCCACCCAGCCCCGCCTTCGGCGGACAGCATCAAACCGAGCTCCGTGGGGATTTACCTGGCCATTAGCACCCGTCATGATGATCCGAAAGGGCTTCCGACAAGCCCTAAGAGGTTACGGATAACGGGATATTTCATGGCTGAGCAGTTCCACTACCCCCACGATATCTTTGAGCTCCTGGTGGAGACCATTCCCCGCCTGGTCAAGTCCAAAAAGGACGTCTTCCTTTTCTTTGAAGGCGCGGGTGTAGCTGAAGCTGACTGGAGTGAGGCTCGTGCCACCCTCGCCAAGGCCCCTCAGTCCATCAACAAATTCGAGATTGCCCGTGACGTGCTGACCCGCCTAAATCGACGTGGTGACAGCGGACTTGCGGCTCGGCGCGAAATCATCAAACGAGTGACCCAGTTCGAAAGTTTTGAATCCTGCTGGGAGAACGAAAGGCTCAAAGCCAAAGGGTTGGTGGCAAGCGTCCGGGAAGCAGTCAACGCAAAGGACGCGTTCACCCGGATGAGGCAAGAGCGTGATTTCGAGCGTGAACAGACTCAAGCACGTCATCGCGAGGAGCAACAGCAGGCGGTCAAAAAACGCAACGAAATCGAAGACATCAAGTCCAGGCTGTTCGGCCTGTTTTCGATGGGGGATAGACCGCAGGAGCGCGGAAAGCTCCTTGAGAGCGTCCTCAATGATCTGTTTCGAGCCTATGGCATCCACGTCAGAGAAAACTTCGTTCGCAAGCCGTTGGATGGTGCCACCGTATTGGAGCAGATCGACGGGGTAATCGAATTGGGTGGCAAGATCCATTTGGTGGAGATGAAGTGGCTGAAGGATCCTGTGGGCGTGTCGGACTTCGGGCCCCATCTTGTGAGAGTGATGGGCCGAGCTGATGCCTCTGGCATCTTCATTTCCAACAGTGAATTCACCCAACCCGCCATAACGCAATGCGCGGAGTTTCTGAACCTCAGAACGACGTTCCTGTGTTCACTGGAGGAGATCGTCATGCTCCTGCAGCGCCAAGGTGATCTGGTGGATTTTTTAAAGACAAAGTCTCAGGCCGCGATCATCAATAAGCAGCCTTTCCTGAAGATCCTCAATTGACCCCCACTCCACGCGGCCAGTCGCCCCAGAGACCTTAATGAACGTCAGAACCCTTTACATCATCGGCAATGGTTTCGACCTACACCATGGAATGCCAACCCGCTACCTGGACTTTAAAAACCACCTGCTGGAGGTTGATCGGGAGACGTATGACTGGGTGGATACGTATGTGCCAGCCGAGGGAAACTGGGCAAATCTCGAACAAGCCCTTGCTGATCTGGACACCGACAACATTGTCTCCGACATGGAGTGCTTCCTGAGCTCGTACTCGTCTGACAACTGGAGTGATTCCGGCCACCATGATTTCCAGTACGAAGTAAATCGAGTCGCCACAGGGCTCTCGCACACTTTGCAGCAACAATTTGCAGATTGGGTGAGGTCTATCGCAATTCCTGATCGCTCCGAGGTCTTGGACGCTCTCGCTAACCTGGAAACCAACGCCACATTTTTAACCTTCAATTACACCAGCACCTTGCCCCACCTCTACGATGTCCCAGCAGAGAACATTCTGCATATCCATGGTGAGGCCTTAGACGCAAGCTCAGTCATTGTCTTGGGGCACGGGCGAGATGAGAAGAACCGGACATCGCTCTACAACAGAGTCGACCATGAATCAGCAGACCACCGCCTAGTGGAGGCCTATTCGACTCTGGACGACTATTTCAGCAGCACCTTCAAGCCCAGCGGAAAGATCATTCAAGACAACTCGAGCTTTTTCGAGCGTCTTGGTGATACCGAGAAGGTCATTGTATTCGGACACTCGATGTCCGATGTGGACGGCGCCTACTTTTCCAAGCTGCTTGAAATCCTTGGCGACACTCCCACGACCTGGACGTTTATTCTTCCCCCCGATAAGGATGGCCAGAGGGATCTTCAGTCCAATGTTGGGAAGCTGGGCTTGATGCCTGACCGGATCACCTTCAAGAAATGGAATCAGTTGTAGGGTAGCCGTCCGGGCAAGTCACCATTCATCAATTCTTACGACTAGTGCCGGTACCCATCCCTGGCGCGTACTCCTGAAGGAATCGGCATGCTGATCCAACTCGACTTGAACATGAATGACGCGCAGGCGCTTTTACGTCACTGCACCGACTATCAGCCAGATTCTGGAGATTTCCGGGAAAACGTGCGGCTGAGGGAAGCCCTAGAAACACTCACAGCTGCGCTCGGCGATGCGATAAGCACAAACCATGGAAGCATCGATTCGTCAGAAACGATTGATCCACAGTTGTTGGATGCTGCCCTGAGGCTGTTCGACGACAAAGAAAGAGCCATCGAGTGGCTATCGAGCCCGTTGCGCGCATTGGGTCAGAAAAGCCCGAAGGATGTTCCTATCGAGAAGGCCCTGACGCTGATTGGGCGTATAGAGCATGGCTTCGGCGCCTAAGCAGTATAGTTTCAACGCCAAACTTGCATAAAAAGGTCGTTCGAAATCACTCTGCAGTCTTCGGAAAAGCCCAGCCGTACCGAGACCATAAAGCCCGCTGACGTGGCTGTATAAAGCGCCATACACTTTGCAGTGCAAACACCACGTTCTCAGCTGATTTTGTCGACACGCAGCAGACTAGAAAGCGACCAACCCCCTCTCGTCTGTGCCACCTCATCGCGATAGCAGATACTGACAGAACTCGGCCTGGTTGATGCCAGTGCCCCACCTCGCTCCTTTTGCAAAGGTCGCCTCGCTAGGGGTGCCACCAGCGACGCGGGCAAGATCTCGCAGCACGTCGACCCCGAAGTCTTGGACGTCGCTGTCTTTGCTGGCCTGTACCCGCTTCTGGAAGGTCACGGCGTCAGGGGTCGCCAGATCAAGCGTACGCAACCCATCGCACGGTACCGAGTTCAGCGTGACCTTGAGGCCAAACTGACGCTCAAACATGTGGATGTGCCCAAAGCAGACCGCAAAAATCCGGTCATCCACTGGCAGAAACAACACGCCACCTGCGCCGCTAGCAATAAGGTTGTCCGGCTGTGTACCTGCACCTGCTTGCTCTTCTACGAAGGAAATCCAGCCTGGCCTGCTAGTGAAGATCTGGCCGACCAATAACTCCGCTCCTTCGATCCCTGGCCAGGCGCTTCGCGTCAGTCGATTAAGACGCGCTCCTGATAAGTACTCCTCCTTGAGGGCCTCGTCGGCTGCGCACTCACTACGCAGTAGCCGTACGGAAAGCGTCCTGACTTTTTCCAGCTTGGGCAAGGCAGCACTCCCTAAATCATCCTGGTGATATGAGCTCGGTTTCGCTTTTGAGTTGAGGCCTGAGTCTGGGCCGCCAGCTTGGCCCACGTATGGGCTACAGCTTAGGCGCAGGCACAAGCGAAGCCGGCAAAGGGCCGGCATGACTATGGGTCAGAAAGCGTATTTTTTCCAGGATGACTGAACGGGTCGAGAAGACATCTGCGAGGGGGCGATGGGCAGAACGGCAGCGTGGGTCTTGAGTAGGGATCAGGCTGTCGCGCTGTTTGAAGGTTTCTTGACGCCGCGGCGCGCTATCAGTTGTGGAAATATTTGGGGGCTGATGGTGTAGATGCCAACGCTAACGAGTGACTGTGTAATGCCTTTCGGGCGCGGGAGCGTGAGGAGCTTTCGGTTGGTTGAGGTAGAAAAATCAGAGGCATTCTTGGAAGGATTGAAGCTGTGCTGGGTTGAAATACAAGCAAGTTTGCGAGGCGAATCAGCTGTCAGAGCTTGGACAAGCCCTCAAAGCAGCTCCATTTCCTACTCGAAAGAGCAGGTCTGAAATAGTAGGCCTACTATTTCTGCAGGCCTAATGGGTCAAGGGGTGCGCTGGAAATAGTAGTTCCGTTGGGGTTCCTGCTGATAGATGATGCTCTCTCCGGCGTCACCACTGCACCTCGTGTTGGCGAGGCTGCAGACAACTGGCGAGATGAAGCACTGCGTTATGTGAAAGGTGAAGGCGTCACCAACCAGGGACGAGTTCGGAGTGACAACATCGCGTCCCGGGAGCATCAGGGGCTACTGTTGCGCTCGAAAGCCGAGGATATGCTTTTCATTGCCCTGACGCGTGCCCAACTGGCAGTAGCACCACTTCCTGTCTTCGTCCGGATTGGAAAGTTTTATACCGCTTGGAACCTGACTTCGTTGTCGTATACAAGGGGCTCACTTTCATCATCGAGGTCGACGGCGATACCTATCATCGCAAGTCCCCCGCCGAGGCCGACAAGCGCTTGGTTCCACTGACCTGGGAAGGCGTGGAAGTACGCAGGATTCGCGCAGCAGATCTGTCCAGCGATTCAGCCGCCGACGACGTCGTGAAGGATCTTATCGATCTCATGTCAAAGAGAAAGGCGGCTCGGTAAGCCACTGTCCAAACCATTCCTTCGCACTGTCATGGCTGAGTTCATAGCGCTCGCGCAAAATTTTCACCACCAAGGACTGCCGAGACGCATGCGGAACGAAACGCTAGACGCAGGATCAGAGTTTTCACTTTGCGCTTTACCGCAAAAGGCTACGTAAGCGTTCGTAGGGCGATTTAACGACGCGTTCATCACGTCTGATAACGTCGAAATCATCGTTGCTCAACGCATTTTTTGATTGCTTTCGTCGTTCAAGAGGTGTGAAAATCAAAGTAAGGCTAATGACAGCCGGGCTTAGAAGCCTAATTTTAAGTGAGGAAATTTTATGAAACTGCGCCTTGAATTGATTGTTAAAGAAATTGATTTGGGACTGTTCTGATCTAAACCCTTCCTAGAAAGGCATCTAAGCGCCAACCCATCGGGTGGCGCTTTTTTTTCGGTACCAGAAATGCTTACCACGTTTGCCAACACCAACAAGATCGTCCTCCGCACCCTCTACATCCTTGGTTTCATCCTTCTCGCCGTCCCGCTCAGTGCAGCGTTTTGGCATTTGCATATGAAAGAAGGCCAGACCCTCGACAATTTCAATCCATCTGCCTACCTGATGCCACTCCTGGCCTACCTCAGCATCGGCCTGGCCAGCGTGACGATTGGCATCACACGCAAAACCGCCAGCGAGAAAAACGCCCTGGAGTTCGCGAAAGAATGGGGAGCGCTGCGTGAGCACGTTCAGGTGCTCTACATGATCCGCCAGCAGATGCTTCTGCCCAATCGTCAACTCGATCGTCGCAAGGCCACCGCCTATATGGAGTCGCTTTACGACAAAACCAAAGCTTCTGCGGCTGCGGGGGCTGCACCTGAGCCCAAGCCAGGCGAAGACGGAAAGAAGGCCGACAACGCCGAAGAGAAAGCTGCCGAAAAACCAGCTGATAAGTCGGCTGACGACTCCGCCAAGAAAAGCACCGCAGATACGACACCTTCCCCTGATGCCATCAAAAAGGCTGCAGGCGATATCCTGAATGCCATGGAAAGCTGTGCCAACGCCGTGCGCTACGGGATCTACGACGAGGACTTCATCTACAACATCTACGGTAGCCACTTCATTGAGTTCTACGAGCTTACGTATGGACTGATCAAGGCGCGCCAATTCCACCAAGCAAGGCTTTGGGTGAATTTCGAATGGCTGGCAGTGAAGTGGACACTGCGCCGGAACATCACCGGTGTGATCTCGAAAGAGTCTGTCGACACCTCGTACATCATCAATCAGTCCCTCAAGGCACTGAAAGAGCACAACAAGACCCGGCCATGCATCAGGCAGCTGCGCAAGTTCGAAGCAAAACTTGAGCGACGCAAATTCCCGAAGTGACGCATTCCAGGCTGACCATGATCTGAGCAACGCAGCACGCGTGGCTCAGGCCAGCTCAGGCATTCAGAATGTCACACCGATAGCCATTCGGTACTCGCCGTTACCGTACTGCGCAAGCCTCGCTTCCACATGGACATCCCGGCATGCTGCGATTGACCTCAGCACGATCATTTCACTTTTTAGGGAGAACGTTAGCTTGCACGTCGAATGCGATCTGAATCAGAACGACCTGGAAGCCCTTCGAAGATACTGTGAGTCGTTTAAGCCAGCCACAGTGACGTTCGCGAGGATCATCGCTTAACAGACGCCCTAGAGACCTTGCTGGAGGCGTTGAATGCTGCCAATGCAGCACGATGACCTTCGACTCACACATCGCGACCGCAATATTAAATGCGCCGATAGTGGCCAGTGCACAGGCAGCAGATTCAGGACAAGAAGATTGCTGCGGCAAACACTAGACTTTATTCCATCATTCACCCCTGCAAGCGCGGGGCAAACTCATCCGTCCAGTGGCGCGAAAATTATGGAGCTCAGGATAACGGCAATCACTGGCTGCTGACGGCCTTATGCCTCCATTAACCTAGAGAGGCTGGGTTTTGGTGATGATGCGATTTTGCATCAGGCTGCTGATTTCGCTTGGCCGTCATGCTGCATTCGAGATCACCCGCAATGAATCGCTCTGGTTTTCCAGACACATCGCAGGTCTCTAGCAGAGGCCCAAAGCACCTGCTGCAGCCATTCGCTATCGATCGATAGGCGCCGAAAGATTAGAAAGAGGGGCCCCTGTGATCGCCCCCCTATCAAGCGGCGGGTAATTCGACTTGCTTAGAACGAGAAGCTCGCCGCGTAATCACGCGCCGCAGGGCCGCAGACGACTAACATTTCTTCATGGATATCTTCGGGCAATACCCGGTAATCGTCCAGCGTACTGTTGTGATGGTCTTTGACGATTTTTTTGATGTGAGCAGTAAGGGCATTTCGGATTTCGCCCTCCATCTCTTCTTGGGTCAGCTTCGTGCCGTAGTCAAAGATTGTCGCGTGCCATTGACTGTCCACCAGATGGAAGCTCAGGACGCTACGCTTTTTATGCTGACTTTCCCGGAAATAGCCGGCACTGGTGACGCGGTGAAAATATGCCGAATCAATTCGGAAATGCTCGTTCCGATCACCAGCGGATTCCGAGCCAATCCAGAACTCAGGAATCTCAAACACAAGGCGCTGAAGCACCTCCTCAGAGACCCCGAGCAACGGCGTAACCCGAATCTGGAGGCGGCCAACGCGCTCCCAGAAATAGCGGCTACGCTCCGCGTACCATTTGAACGAGCAGTTCACGCCCACTAGAGCTTCCGAGGGCTCTTTGAAACGGGACACGTTGAAGGCGTGATTCCAGTTTTGATACCCACCGGCCTTTGCTGCCAGGTTGAGGCCTTCCATGTACTTCACCCCCCGTTCTTTGGAGAGCTGTCTTGCGTGTTTCTTGATGTCTTGCAGGTTTTTTGCGGGTTGATTTTCTTTGCTCATGGCTATTGTCCTAAGCCCGGCAGAGGGGTGCTGTTCGCGATCACCCCCAAGGTGCCAGGCGGATAGCTAGGCAATTTAGGTGTATCAACATGCATTGGCTAAGGCGAACACGAGGTAGATGTCTTACCTGGCAATAACAATACCTGACATCTCCCAGGCTTGGGAATAGGCCCCTCATGTGCATTTCTGACAGCCGAAAGGGCACCGCCTTAGACACCTTTGCGACGAACTACTTAACCGGTTTGAGCTACTGCAAATCGGCTCAAATGTCCCATTTGGTGGTGGTAGCATCCGAGCACCGACGCCAGCACGGACGACTGCGCATGCCTCGCACCCAGCAAAACCTCAATACGCTGAGAGAAGCCTTCAGTCAGATACTTGGCAATCAAAACGGTGTGCAACTCCAGCCGCTAGTCGATGCTCTGCGCGAAACCGTACTGACGCACGGCGGCGTCCACGCCGACGAAACTCCGGTACAAATGCTGATGCACGGTGCGAAGAAAACTTATCATGCTTACGTCTGGGCCTATGCCACCAGCCAGCTCTCCAAACTTGCTGCGGTCGTTTATGACTTCAGTCCGAGTCGTGCTACAGGGCCGTCGTGAACCTGGTACGCGGGCGTTACTGATGACATGGCGTAGAAGCACGACTTGATGCAGCGCTACTCGCAATCAGCCCGATCTGGGTAGCGCTGGAAAGCCTCTAAAGCGGGATTAGACGCTCGAGCCCACTGGCATCATCGTTGAAGAAACTCCTGACGCATCCCATCTGCATGCATCAACTCAACATGGAGGTTCTGCCGCCCGACCACTACAGCCAGCAGCGGGCGCCGATCAGTACGGCCCTTGGCCAGAATCTCCCATTCATCCAGGTCAATCTGTGAAGGGCTTGGCACCTCTTGCGGGTGGGTGTGCCACTCTCCGATGTATCTAACCAAACCATTGGTCTCCTGCCAGCGCCTGTCCGCCAAACTCTTGTGACCATGGATCATTCGCTCGAAGAAATAGCGCAACCGGCGATCCTGGCGAGTCGGCTCGCTGGCCTCCAAGACTTCGAGATGTTTTCCGCGTACATGCCCAAGAAGAATGCCTCCGGCCTCCGTTCCATCATCGCTCTGAATATGGCGCTCGAAAATCTCCAAGGCACTTTGGCTGAAGTATACAAACTGCTCATCTCCTGGCCTTCGCCAGGTAGTCATGAACCGCAAGCTGGACACCCTGGTCGCTTGAGGATGGTGCAGTCTGCAGTCACAGACTCGTAGACTCTGCTCAGCACCCGGGTGGACAAGCCGGGCCAGGGGGTACCGCCGACCCACGCCATGGCAGCATCGAAGCCCAGGGCAGCAGCCTGCATGGATACCGATGCGGAGAACGGAACGTAAGGCCCCTCGCAACCCTGCCCAGCAAAGAGCGGTTCGACGCCACCTTCAACCGCGTGGAAGTCGCCCCGACTCTCGTAGTCACAAAGACAGCGATAGCAGCCTTCTGAGGCGTGATTACCGATGTACGATCGGACGGCGATGCCTGCGCCTTCGATCCACACATGTAGCAGCGGACTTATTTGTGAATGATGAGCAGCAAGCCACTGACCCAATGACTGTTCGCCGCTGGCATCGATCAGCAAGTCGAAACCCTCCAGGTTGACCTCCCTGGCATCGTGGGTGATCGCCCGCACATTCGAGCCCGGCATAGCGCGTTTGATCTCGTCTGCCATGGAGGTGGCCTTGAGTAGGAAGCTCTTGTCTATGCCCAACCGGTGTCGACCCAGATTTCCCGGTTCGAGCCTTTGGTTGTCGACCAGCATGAGCTCGCCACCCAGCGAGCCTGCCCCGGCCTTGGCCAGCATCTCCGCAAGATACCCGCCAATCGTTCCGCAGCCCACCATTGCGATGCGTTTTCCGGCGAGCGTGGTTTGGCCGGGAATGTTGCGCTGAATAACATAGGCGTCATCGATGCGAACCATGTACAGCCGGCAAATGTTTAAGTCATAGATAGGCAAGCGCTGATCACGAGACGATCCGCGACGATTTTTCTGCAGGTCGAACACCGCAAATCCGTATGGCATTGAAGGGGAATCGATGACAACGATCGCGAAATCCGCTCCTTTGCGATAGGCCTTGACGATACGTGCTTCAATCTTGCGCCGACAGGCGTCATCAAGATGCCCTTGCCAATCCAGCAATTGCCTGACGGTCTTCGGTGGCCAAACATCTGGCGCGGGCCTTGGCACTGCTTTCGTCGTCACCCAATCCACAACGACATCCATGTCCCGGTGGTTACCAGGTCGATGTTTAAGCTTGGCTAATGTGCGTTTTGGATCATCGCTGATCGCGTAGGCCTCCCCAATTTTTAGAAGAGTCCCTTCGCCGGTTTGATGCGAGCTCACATCCACATACAAGGGTTCGCCGGGCCAAAAAGCAAAAAACTCTTCAGCCAGATCGTCCACCCGCTCACCCGCCATGATCTGATCCAACACGCGAGCTGCCTGTTCGAAGGCCGCCAGTGTCTGGCCAATGGGGTCGAAAATATCCACCACAGCTGTCGCTTCTGCGATGTAGCACAACAAGCCATTCGTCCCCACGTGTGGGGCGATCGGACGCAAGCGCTCCGGTATCGGGCTCAATTGCACAAGAGGGAAGGTCTGAAAGGATCGGTCGATCAACGCCAGGCACGGTACGTCGCCGAAACGCGTAGTGAGTACGCCTTCAACGAGCAATGTGGAAGCGCCTAGCTGTTCCACGCATCGCTCAAACCCTAGAGGCTTCAGCGATGCGAGGAGTTCAGGGATCACGCTCATCGCGTTACCCCGCTTTTGTACGCTTGACGATTTCAGACGGGCCACGCTCAGGAGGAGTCGCGGCCATTACTGCCGGCATCGCCTGCGCGGGCTGGTCAGAGATAAGATCGGGACGATTAGGGAAGCGATCACCCAACATGGCGCACATCCACTGGCACGCCATATCTTTCTTGGCGCTGTCTGCAGTCGACGCCTCCAGATGTACCCTAAAGGTTTCAAATTTCCCAGCTGCCTCGGTGACGCCCTCCTCACCCAGTGCATCAGTCAGATAGACCTTAGAATCGATCGGACTCTTCACTCCGTTGCGCAAGGCATCTGGCAGGCCTTTTACAACGTGGAGCAGCGCTAGGTCATCCCTCTTGTATTGGAACTCAAAGAGCGGGCAAGCTGCGGCCATCAGCAAAATTGAGCTAGGCCCCCCCTTGTCCCACTGTTTGTCACGAAACGCTTTAATGTAGCGGATCACCCGACGCAACTGCTCCTCTTTGTCCGAGATTTCCAGCTCGAACCACTCCTTCATTTTCAACGGGTCAGAAATGATCCATTTGTCCTCGCAGGCGAGAAGAATCTTGTCCGAAGGTAGTTTCTTCCAGCAGTCCTGCTCCGAGTTGGTCGCAAGAGCTTTGATCGCCGTGTAATTGCGCGCCTCCATGCTGTCTACGATTTTCAGATACTGATCATCCGGGATGGCGTAGAGCGGAAGATCAATATGGGCAAAAGTCGAGATTTCGATGCGCAAGCAGGTTGCTTTGGAAGAAAGCTCCCAGCCTTTTTCATCGCACAGCGGCTTCAGGACATCCGATACCGCAGCCCGGAAATCTTTGATGGCCATGGTGGGTCGGTTCTCCTCCGTCACAATGCTCATCGGCAAGTAAACGCCGTCATCGACATCGGACTGCTGAGGAGGGGTTTGGCATGGACGGTTGAGTGTTTTGTAGGCCCAGGAGCCCTGAATGAAGAACTTAGGATTGCACTCTTTGCCTTCATAGCCCCGGTCGCGAAGGGCTCTCGGGAGCTTCCTACGCAATGCATCGCGCACATCTGCTCTGGCCGAGTTAATGCTCTGCCTCTCGGAGTCGCCGAGATCCAGTTCCTTCAAAAAAGTAGTGTGTTCATTGGAGCTGTAGAGCAGCGGGCTCAGGTTTGGCATGTGATGCCACTCCTTTATCGATTAGGGCCTTCATGGTCACAAGCCTCATGCAGGCTTGCAGGGCGCCCGGCGTCCAGCTGACGTCACACCAAGCAAAAAAAATCCCCGCCCCACGGCCCGCCTGACCTCACGCGGTCGTCGATCCTTCACGCAGTACAGCGAAGCGGTCGCAGCTTGGATAGCATGATGGCAAAACACAACATGTAGTGCAATACAAAATAAAAGCACAACATATAGTATCATTGCACGTTGCCACCATCATCCTTCTGGATAACTTCATTGCCCCCTGCCACTTCGATCGGAGCGCGCTCGAACGAGATGTAGCCGGCGGTATTGAGCCCATGGTTCCAGTTACGATCTGTAAAATACACCCCCTCCATCGAGAGCTTTCCATCCTCGTCCCGCACCTGAACACGAGCAGCCCCGTTATGCCGACTACAGTCGGAAATCTTCGGATTGCTGGTCAGGTTCTCGTAGATGTAATCGAGTTCAATCGTGCCGTGTTGACAGTCACGCTGAACAGCTACGCAGACGGTGCTGGACTTCGAATAGCGGTCATTCGCCTCGAACTGCATGCGCACGCGGAAAAAACGAGAGAAAATTTTAACCTTGCCCTGCATGGTTATCTTGTCTTCAACTTCCAGGTTTCCCCTCAAGCGCTCAATAGCGCCCCAGTTCGATTGAAGTGTCACATCCCACGCACCATCGATTGGCGGGAAATACGTCCTCACAATGGGCAGTTTGCAAATCCAAGGGAAGATGAAGGTCTCACCCAGAATCAGGAAGGTAAAACCAGCCAGGCTCGAAGCACTGGACAGCGCCTTCAGAAGGTCAACCGGCTGGTCTAAAAGTTTGATGATTTCGCCATGATTTATGAGGGCAAAGATCGCAAGGGTAACAACCAGGAAAGCGAGGGCTGTGTTCTTGATTCCTATCACTTGATACATGAGTGTTCCTTTCAGGGAAGGCATCCGGCCAGACGCTAACTTGACATAGCGTCGAACGATCAAGAGCAACCCTACACCGGCACGACCTAGGATGCAGGACATTCTGAGGCTGTGCTCGGAATCACCTATGCTAACCGTCAAATACTTAAGTTAGGGCGAAGGATCCGGTTCCATAGGCCCTGGTTTTTTCTGTGCTTGCAGATCATTTTTGAAGACACTGGCAAAGGATGCAAAGCGTGTATTAGCAGTTGTGAAATGACAACCAGTGACGTTGGAGTTGTCCAACACCACTCGCTGCAGATTTGCATGGCAAAAGCTGCTGTTGGACAAGTCGGACGCCATCATCATCGCGCCTTCCAGAACACAGTGATCAAAAACAGCTTCATGAGCATAAATCTGCAGCAGATCTGCCTTTGGCATGAGGCTATGGGAAAAGTTTGCAAAGCTCAGGTCGGAGCGCTGCAAACAAGCCCCAGTGAGTGTGCACCTCTGGAAGGAGGCATGACTCAGATCCATGAAGCACAGGTCGAGCCCTGACAGATCATGGTCATCGAAATTGATACCGCGTAAATCCACCACGTAAGAGTCGGTGATAGTCGGAATCCCACTCCGTGCAAGCGACGACGCTGCAAAATGGTTGGTCGGTGACAACCAGCTATCCCCATGCTGCCGCAGGTCATCCAGCATATCCTCGATAACCGCCCGCCCCTGCGCAGAGTTCCAGCGCATCTGGAGCACCGCGATCTGGGGCGGGGTCAACTCTTGCCCATCTTGTTCTCTTGCCATCTCACGACTCTCAAATTCCCATATCGGCTTTCGACCTGTCCTGCACGCTTGATGAGTTTTGGCGCAATGATGCCAGGGACTGCGCACTCACATTCGCCGAGGTGTGGGCTGTTACCAAACAGGCCACCGGGCAAGGGGACGCGCCCTTCAAGCTCCTTATCCACATCCCAGCAAGCGACGTCGTCAAACTGGTACACCCATCCGCCCTCTCCGGCCCACTCCGTTGCACCTTGGCGCATCTCGCGAGACACCGTGGGAACACTCGTGGTGCCACGAAATGCGCTGTGCTCGTTCCCGCGTACATGTTCAAGAAGATCGCGATCATCACCTTTAGCAGTGAGCCCATCCCTGAAAACCTCATCAGGAGTGAGAGACGTACCGTGATAGGGCTGCCCCAAGTGACTACGTTGGATCTCAGTTCCGCAGGGTAAAATCGCTTTCATCTACAGCATGGCTCCTGTCATTGCTCTGTTGCAAGCACCGCATATACCACTCTTTGATCGCACAGTTTCATCCAGGCTGGGGTGGTGTTCCCTGCCTGAGCAAGCATGAATGACTGCGATGGGAGTCGAAACGGGGTGACATGTATGGAAGGAGTGTAACGTCGGGGCTTGGCTATCCAAAGTATCGTTGGGTGGACACACCTTGCTCTGCTCGATCGTCGATAGCTTCAAGCGGTATTAGGCGCGTTCTTGACTGAAGGGGTGTGCACCGTAGAAATTTTCCAGCCTCATATCGCCTCATCAGGCATTCACAACAGGGCCTGATTGATTCTGACCGAGGCTGTTCTTCATATACCAAGATCCCCTGCAAAAAAGGCATCTCTTAGAGCGCGCGTGTCCTCATGCTCAAAGACGAGCTTACGCATCAAATAGTGCGTGAGGTATGACCGAAGGCGGGATCGGAGCTCGACATACGGTTCTGTGTCCCCCACATCGCTGGCAGGCCAGCGAAGCTTCAAGGCGCGTCTCAAACTTATCAGTGTCTCGCCGCCGAGTGTGGCCTCGTAGAGCCGGGTCAAATCGTCGAAGCCAGAGGTGCGCTTGTAGCCAACCAAGGCCTCACTCAGAATTAAGCTTAGCGAATCCGCGTAGACCTGCGACGCCCTTTCCCACACCAGCTTTTCAACATCACTGTCCAAGCACAAACCTCGCCGCCACCGAACAACTACACCGTGCCCATGATCAGAACACGGCACGACATTTCACAATGTCTGAAATTGAGACCTAAGCATGCACATCGAATTCGACCTAAACCAGAACGACCTGGAAGCTCTCTTACGCCACTGTCAGACCCACAGACCAACTAACGGCGATGCTCGTGAGGATCAACGCTTGCAGGATGCGCTGGAGGCCTTGGAGCAGGCTTTGGTAGCAGCCAATGCTACTCGGTGATCCTAGGATCATCATTACGAGGATCAATGTGTTGATAATCCAGACCCAAGGACACCCCTAGTTACGAGGGAAAATACAGCCCTCCAACTCCAGGGTTGCTGAACGTTGTCTGACATGGGTGCATTTTGAGGCGAAGCTACTCCGCTCAAAAAAATTGGGTTCTGTGTGTTTTTTTGAAGCCAAAAGCAAAAGCAGCGGCCTTACGGCCAAAAAGACGATCTCCCCTACCGGCCCTCGCCTCGCCTATCGGCAAGGCAATTGAAGCCTTAAAAAGCTCTAAGATCAAAAGCGAAAAGGTCGACCGTCACACCGTGTCATATCCAAGCACCATCAGTGGCGTCGGCATCGTAGAAACTCTTTTTGCTCTCAAATATAAAACTCCGTCTCGCTTTAAAAATTTCAAGGGGGTGGGGTGACAAAAAGTCCGTAAAATGAATGGGCATGTCGCAAATGAGTACACTTGTCTGACACTGCCCGCAGAATGCGGTATTTGGGCGCTTTCTGCGAAGGCCAGCAGCCCCCCCATTGAGGCTTCAACATTTATCGCTCAACCGGAGCGATTGTAGTCGATGATCAGGTTAGCGAACTGCATGAGGTTGCTGATCTGCCCCAGGCCTGACCGATCCAAGTGATACCCCTTTATTCCCACACCTCTGGGGCCATCTCTATCGCACTTTCTGGAATCACCAATCATCACCACACTCCCTTTTTCAGCGTCGCTGTGACCGATCTTCACGCCCATGTTCCGGCACACGGCCAAGTAGATTCCAGGGTCAGGTTTCATGACCCCAAGCTCGTAACTGAAAGCGTGGCACTGCACATGCGGGAAGGCCTTTCTGATGACAGGGCCGAAGGGCTGGGCAAGGTTCGAACAGATGCCAATGACCATCCCCGCTTCCTGCAACAGGGCAATCGCCTCCAAAGTATCAGGGTATGGCTCGATAGAGGCCAACTCCTTCCCCAACGCATCGTTCAACTCGGCTCGCCTGGAGGGAGAAAGCTCAATCCTCAGTTGATCAGCTACCTGGTCAAAAGAGAGGTTTCCCGTCATCACTAAATGAGTGCTTTCGGGCGTGAACACCAAACCCTGGCGACGGCCTTCTCTTAGCAAAGCACTGTAAGGGTTGGTTCGTTGACCAATGCGAACAACGGTACCGAATGCGTCGAATACGACTGCTGAAGTCATGGTGCCCTTCTCCCCTGTCCGACCTGATTCAAACGCCAAGACTGTCCGGAGCAAACAGTCGTAAGGCGGTACTGAGCCCGACGTAGCCCTCGGCAAAATTGGACTGTAAATCGGTTTTTTGACCTGTAAACTGAGGCGGTTTACAGGTCAAAAAATAGGTTTACATCTTTCTGAGATGCCTGTTTTCAGGGTCGCTTCAGCAAACAAGCAGCGGCGATCATGAGCCTAAAACATGCACCCCATAACTGGAGAACAGAACGTTTTCCCCTATACGCTCGTCAAGATGCTGTACACGTCGTTGAGCGGTGACGACATCACGCCTGCCGGTTCGTCTGACTACATACCCCTGCGTCTCAGTGTCCACACAACCACACAGCCAAAACCGGCTTTGTTAGCGAGAGCCTGGTAACGCGGTAGGCGCTAGGACACAAGAACGAACTCTTGGCTTGATTGCTACGCTGCGGCAAATGCACCGCAGAGACCATAAGCTTGATCCTGTCAGTCCTGAGCAATGGGTACGGTGTGCGTGCCTCAACCACGTACTGGTGCGCCTGCCGACACAGCAGGCGAATGAAATTGCAGAGCTGCTACCGCACAGGTCTCTGTCGGCCTAGTTGCACCAGACGGTTTGCCCGCACGCTTACTATTTGGTAAACCAAAGAAAAGCCACCGTTTTTTCGACGCTGTACTTCAAAATAGGAGCACCAATGCACAAGGTTTTGCTTGCCGTCAGAGTCATCCAGAAGAACGAGTTGGTTGGTTATTATAGCCATGAGCTTACCCTTCCGTTCATCCCGTTCCCTGGTCTCCATTTGGAGCAAGGAACCAGCTGCACGCTGTGGGAAACGATGACCGGCTCGGAGCTCGCACCTGCTATTGAGCGGGTTATTTACGATCTGGACGAGGAACAATTTGTCTGTCTGTTCAATGTAGGTATCCCGCTGAAGGCCTCCTTTTGGACTGACGATGTAGTTCTGAAGCCCGGATCTGTCAGCGCTATCGGCGAGTACTTCCGACACCTGCCCATCCAGAGATAATCCAAAACCCAGCTTGGCAACGAGATAAAATAAGGAATGATCTATGAGCGACGAAATTACCAGTGACGAGCTTGGCCTGCTACTTGACAACATCCGCCTGGAAATCCGTGCTGACCACCAGGCAGGTAGCGAAGTAACCTCTATGAAACTCAAACCTAACGAGGTGAGTGTCGTAGATCTTATTGAAGAAAATCTAGCTGTGGAAGGTCGCACATTCCGCTTCGATGCTGACTCCTCGAAGCTGACCATCGATTCGAGCAACTGCCCGCCTCCGGAGCATTGATCCCTACGACTGCCCGTATACACCCGGCCCCCATTCTATAGGTATTAGAATGGGAGCTCATGTATCTCGCCCTAACAACATGATCGGATTCCGCAGCGCCTGAGCCCATCCTCACCCTCAAATGCCTCGGCCACACGAAGCTGGACGACAATTTAATCAGCCACTACCTCGACCACTAACTGGGCTTGGAAAGCTAACCCACCAAGTCTCACACACCTATCACACTGATAGCTTTATGCCACAATGCCGACAGCCCCGCGAGAGTTGATAGGTGGTATTGCCATCCAGCTTGTGATGACCTCCCGAAGGCTATGAAGCGCCATGGGTCAAGTGAGCGAGGTACGACTTGGCTATCCAGTGATGATGGCCAGATGGATAAACAGTAAAGCCTCCCGCTCAGCAAGCTGGGAGTCAGCACATTCGTCGACGCCAGTGAGCGACCACCAAGGATTTCGGAAGAACATGAGTTCGTATGAGCTGATCAAGGATCTGGAGAGAAAGCTGGGGCTCTACAACGACACGCACCCTTGGCGTGTTGCTACTCCAAACCCCCTTCACGAGCGGATCGCTCAGTACGTTCTCTCTGCGCAAATCTACCCAAGCCCCCTGAATCGAGAAAACGTAACAGCTCTGCTGGAGGGGCGAGATTCTTGGCCAACAGTGGAAGGTGCAGAATTCTGTCTGGCCTATCCAGTTGACGTCTCGGAGCTTGAGCAGGCCCGTGTTATCGCATTCCCGGATGACTACCTGGCAGTGCAAGCGAGGGAGCCCTCAACTCCCGGCATGCCGACCAAGCTCCGACATCAGCTGGATGCACATTCCCTCCTGTACGCTCTGAGGCACCTCAAGGATGACTGGGAACCGCCTCAGCTAAGACTTGGGCAAGAAGACGTTGTCCCGATCGACCTAGCCTTCCTGTCCGATACCTTGGAATCTCGCGGCGGAGGCTATCGGCTTAAGGTGAAGCGTGAGGACGTAAAAGGCGTAGGCACCTATCTCTGGAAACGACTGATAGACGACTCTAATGATCCAGACGCAGCTTTTGCCGAGTACATCACCAGGATGCGATTGGCCACTGGCACTATTGCTATATTCCAAATCGATTTCGACCTGGGCATCAACGTCAAACAATTCCTTGAATGCGCCTTAAACTATATCACTGCAGATAGTACTATCTATGATAGCTGGGAAGATTGCGCAGCCAATATCGCTATCAGCCATAGCGGTGTCAGAGGCATCATCAGGAAACCATCTCCTCAAATAATACGGAAAAGGCCGGGACAACCTGATGAGGTAAGCCAAGACACGGAGTCCTATTGTGAAGCACTTGACTTCTCTCAGCTTCACAGCATGATTTACAATTTGTCGAGCACCCGTCCTTCCACGCTTATGGAAGGCGCGAAATGGTGGAATGACGCAACGCATTATCGATTTCAAGGGATTGGAGGGATCAGTGAACACTTAGTTCACCTGATACTCCAGCACGAGCGCAACGGCTATTCCCCTAGAGACAACTTCCCACTCACTCGAAAGCTAATCGACCTAGCCCACTGCTCTCCAAAGTTGACCGGAGCCCTATTCAGCGAAATATATCACCCTCCCTATCTTTGCTTCTTGCTCTCCAACCCGGAGACGAATCTATTTGGTTTGATTAGCGTCTATAAAAATATCTCTCGAAATATACGCCCCATATCAGATCATGCTTCGTATGAGAGTGTCTGGACTGATCTGGTATGGGCACAAGCTCTTGAAGTATTCCACAACAGTTACGAGCAATATTTTCGTACACCCGACCTACCTGAGGTCGTAGATCGACTTTGCGAAATGGTCGCCTGGTTTGCCACCCACGAAATCTGCTACAACTCCCGTGACAAGCTAATTGCAGACACCCGACTGCCGAGTCTCCAAAATGCGATAAACACCGTCAGGTATCTGAGTGATTCGGGCCAAGTTAGATATCTTGTAGAAGACCATTGCCAAATACTCATAAGTCGGACGGAACAACACCTCAAGAAAGTTCGTGTTGGCGATCAATATATGCCTCTCGGCGGGTGGCTGATTTTATTCTGGCATCTTGACTGGATTTTGTCTTCACCGAAGTTAAACCCTGCTCCAAGCAGCCATGCGCCAAATGCATGCAGAGTCTTGATCGAAAGCTATTTGGGGCTCCTGCATGACCGTCTGAATGGCGACACGAACGCGGTTGATGACCCACTCGCCTTTGATGAACTCGAATGGTTGAAGGTCTATACAAACGCACTACCCAAGCAGCGCGAAATCTGGATCAGTGCCCTTGATGATCAACCCGTGATGGTGCCATCAGAAACCATCAAAGAAAAACGAGACACCGTATTTGCTGCTCGCATGCACATCCGCTTGCTATTGAAACTTTTCACGCAAATTGATGAAGCAGTAGAGCACGCAACTGAAAAGCGCATTTTTGCACGCAAAATCATGGGGATTATCGAGCGCTTTGGCTTCCTCCCAGAGTACCAATCTGGGATTTTTGATTACTTGCATGATGACTCAGACTACAGCCCCGTCAGATTATGGCCAGCGGTCTGCAACGCAGCTAACGAATTCACTCCGAAAGAATATCAAGAGCTGATTGACATTCTGCAGCGGAGAGAGGCGCCTTTAAGAGCACTATTTATCATGCTCGAACGTACCGTTGCCTATGAGAACAAGAAACTCGTGCTGGGGCTGGTAGCCGAGCGCAACCTAGAGGAAGCAGCAACAAACTGGACTCCAGAAGCCTTCGATATTATTCTGAAAGCCGCCAACAATGGTCAGATGAAGATCGCCAGGGAATACCTAGACTATGTTAGGAAATACTCTCACAAAACCTTCAAAAACAAAACTGTCGAAATATCGTCAAAACTTGACTTGAAAGAGATATTTGACAACAAAAAAACTACAGATCAAGAAAAAATAAACAAACTAAGTCTCTACGAACCACAATCAGACGAGCAGCAAGTAATCAATGAAGTCCAAAGCTTCAAACGATACCTTATCGCGTCTCTTACTATATTTGTGGATCACGCAAAAGCACTTGATTTGTTCAGCAGTGTACTTGACGTTGAACCGACGCTGCAAAATGCGACAGGCCTAATCAAAGCTGCGCTATCCTGGCCCACCGACACCGCTCGACCCAAACCGCTGGAGTTTTACTTAGATCGCTGGCTGGACACCTATGACGAAACGTTCAAGACGGATCTCCAAGCCAAGCTCACCGAAGTTGATCTAAATTATATTCTGCAGCTCTGCCTGGCCACAGAGCATTTCGACGACTTCAAGCGTTTCTGGGGAATAGCATCGAGTCAACAGCAAAAAGCCTATGAGCTGGCCCCGCTGAGAGCAGAGTTCCTCAAGCGCACGATAGGCCCCACGGAGGCCCTGTCTTACCTCCATCAAGTACGAATTACTCATCGATCGTTACCAAAGGACGCGGAAGACACAATCGTCGACCTTGAGAAGAGCCTGAAAAGCACTGGCACCATTGAACTCCCTAGGCCGCTGCCAGCTTTGAGCATTGAGATCGACTCCTCTATTGACAAGCTCCGTCTTGCATGGCTCACCATTAAACAAATGAGTGCGCACGATCAAAGTCAAATTTTTATGAATGCCAAGACCGGCATTGATGAATACCTATTCGAGATCATGGAGCATATTGGCCTGGAGTTACTTAAACGAAACGGAAATCTCCAGCGCAAAAAATCAGCACCCGCATCTACGAGCACGATCATGCTGGATGAGGAAGACATGATTAATGACTGGCTTGTATCACTCGTATGCCAACGAATGAGCTTCCTGAACTGGACGATGCTTGATCAGTCGCGCACTGGACGCTCAGGTAGCGGCAAGGGTGTTGGCGAGATTGACGGCTGGGTACGGGATAGCAGGGGCAAACCGATTTTCCTACTCGAAAGCTTTAGACTTGGAAATTCCATTGACACTACAAAAATCGATGAGCACTTGAACAAGATAGGCAGATACAACTCGATGGGAATGAGCCCTATATTCGTAGTAGTCTATGCTGCCACACACGCTTTCCCACACCTATGCGAATCCTACGTCAAACACATCGAGAAAAGTAACTATAGCGACTTTGACGACGACTACAAAAGCGGCTTAGATCTTATAACCACTCAGGGAAATAGCTTTAACGCTAGATATTACAAAGAAACACGTAGAATCAATAGATCCGACGTAACTATTTATCATCACTTATTAAATCTCAAACCTCCTACTGATAGAACCGAGGGATGATTTGAAAGACTCAGAAGCAGGGCCACATCACAACCGTGTTTTGCGAGAAATTTAGCTCGGAGACCATGTCACGGCGCAGAAGCCGGAGAACGAGCTTGCCGCACTGGACGCCAAAAACTCACAAAACGACACCTGTTACTTTCTGCTAGCCTCCAGTGTCCTCATGGCAGTTACCAGCGCAGCAACTACTAGACTTTGGCTCGGCCACAACTGGATAATGGTTCAACACCCTGTTAGGAGCGAAAAAATGTCCCGCCTAGCAGAATTCCGTGCTTTGGAGCAGCAATTGGCTGCCCAGTTGGCCGAGCTTGAATCTCTCAAAAATGATGATGGCCTGAAGCGCGAAATTGAATTCGAAAAGAAGCTTCGTGACCTACTGGCTGAGTACGGCTACAGCCTGCGCAACATCATCGCGATCCTCGACCCGCATTCTGCAACTCGCCGTAGTACCCCAGGTGCCGTTGCCGAGAAAGGCATTCGCAAACCACGTCAGCTAAAGGTCTACAAAAACCCGCATTCCGGTGAAGTCGTTGAGACCAAGGGCGGCAACCACAAAACACTAAAAGACTGGAAAGCCCAGTACGGCGCACATGAAGTCGAGAGCTGGCTGGCTCAGTAAGACCTTGGAGTGCGAACGAAGGGCTCCTCGCGGGGCCCTTTTTTATGCAACGTTGACAGCAGGAAGCTGGAAGTCGAAATGACACACAAAGTTTTGGATTGGCGCAACCGACGCGCCTGGTTACAACACGTCCGGTCATACGCAAAGCCTTTGCTGACGCCGAGCCTGGTAGAACTATTGGAGCAGCGCAAGCCTCAATGCTGGTCGGACGTCATGGACTGGCTCCCGAATCACGATGACCTAGTACCAGAGTTCTGCGATCGGATGTCCTCGTTCTATACCCATTTCAAAGCCTTTCACGGCTGCCGCCCTGAGTCGCTTTCGAGCTACTACGAGCATGGGCTTAGGGGGCAGAACGCCGACTCGATCATCAAGAAATTTCGACAGCTTTTTGCGGATCTACCACCGACCAGTCTCGACCAGGCCATCGAGAAGATGAAGCACCGTGAGTCAAGTGAACGGGGCAAGATTTGGCTGTCTGTGGATGACCGCGAGATGGTTAGGGAATTCGGTCACTACATCATTAACGGCAGCGAGTACCTCTTGGCACTAGCAGCGAAGCTGGGCGGGGGACGTTACGACGAGGATTACAGGCTCCGGCTGCGGACAATTGGCATTCCGACCGTACTGGAAGTGGACATCCCGATCGAGCTCATTACACCTGCACAGAAGCTAGATGTAGCGAAAATTATCCTGTCGGAATGGGGGCAGCTTCGGACAAAACGCCCTTTGGGCATATCGTCGTCGCCGAGCTACGTGGTTCGCTCAGACATTCCTGCAGAGTGCATCAAAGCGCACTACCATCCGGCAAAAATTCGGGACTTCCATCACGACATCCCTACCTACATCAACAAGGCTGTGCGATGTGATCACTGCCCGCCAGCCCCCGAGCATGCCTAGACCGGATCCCGAACCCAAAGCGATATTTGCGATGGAAGCGCCAGGTTCGGAGTACTCTGAATAACCTGGGCCTTAAAAAACTTGCTGTAGGTGCGGCACTGAGGGTGCATTAGAAATCCGCTTGATGGGCCAGAAATGGTGTCCACTTAAATTAGGTGGACACCATGGCCTTCAGCAGTACTGTGAGGAAGATGTTTTTACCGGGCGGTTACGCTTCTGGCCCTTAAGGAGACTCCCTAAGCATTCGGCGAGATCAGGCAGCCGCAGTGAGTCCGGCAATAAGCTCCTCTGGAGTAACGATCTTTACGTTGTATTTTTGGTTGTAAAGCGTTCGATTTGAGGGGTGCAAGATCGAGCTAGTACCCGCCCCTACACCTGCGTCGTTTGTGCAGAAGTACTCGAAACCGTAACCGTAAGTAGCAGCCAGTGCATCACCATCCATCCATTCGGCAACTCCTTTTGCGAGTTTCTTTTCAGCAATCGGATCGTCTTGGAGCGCGGGTACTAAGCCGTTCTGTGGATCATCAAGCATCGCCATCAGTGCCTCCTTCCCGCAACCAAGGGATTCGATGTACTTCACGCACTCGAAGCTCCTGTCAAGACGGTCTTGAAGCTCCAGGATCTCTGATGCCTTGTGTTGGTTTGCCAATGGATGCCTTGGGGCTCCAATACGAGGGAGGTGAACGAAGCGAAAGCCAAGCGCGGCTGCCTTCTCAACTGTCGCATCAAGATACTCCGGGATATCTGAAGGAGGAGTACCCCGAGATTGGCTTTCTACCTCCTCGTCGACGGTCATCGTAATAGATGGCCGGTAACCCTGAAGGTAGGCTTTCCGCGCCCTCTTTGGAATTGCCTCCAAGTTCACGATCCCCTCGAAGAAAAAAGGCGTGATCGCTTGGGTGGTGATCTGAGTGTAGAGGGCCTGGACAGCCGGGGACGCGACTGCTCGCTTGGCTTCGTCCGCGATCTGTTCCCAGACATTGGAGTCAAAGACAACGGGTTTGCTCATGACGCTTCATTCCTTGGGGCGGGAGGGCGAGAGCTTTCTATGCGGGCATCACATCAACTATCAACATTGCGTCAGCTGTGTTTTTTGAAGCAGCAGGCAGATGCCTCGCCGGTTGTGCATCGCCCTCCTGGGCACATATCCGCGAACACGGCGCAGCCTCAGCGCTCGCCGCCCATACAGAAAATCTGACCAAGGTTGTCTTCAACAATTCGGGTAGCGAAGCGGTGCACCTGGCATGCCGCATTACCCGCGCCTACACCGGCAAAGGCAAGAACGCCAAGGTGGCGGTTGGCTTCGATGGCTGGCTCGACGACGTCGCGTTCGGCGACGTTTCGGCGCACGAAGCAGCCTTCAAAGACGGTGAGCGTCCAACCACCCCACGTAGACCATTGCGAAGAGCTTTAAATGGCCCGGCGCATCATACCGCAAGATTAAACCCGCTTCAGAAATGGCCATAGTGGCCGAAAAATCGCTATCCACTGTAACTCCGTACAATCGGGGGCCTGGGAAATGATATTAAACCGGAGAGAAAACATGGACTTTATTGAAAACCCAGATCACTACACAAAAGATTTTATAGCTCACCAACGACATCTTCGAGAACTTGGAGAGCTCCAAAGAAAAATCTCCGAGACACTTTATGGAGTCAATCTCGATGACAAAGGCGATTTCAAGCTAAGTACGAAAGTTTGCTGCTACAAAGTGGCAAACGTGGTAACAGACTTAAATAACGGCATTCTACAAAGCTTGAAAATTAAAAGCTATAGCGCTGCCGAAGCTTTATCAAGGACATCCTTAGAAAACTCAATAAACTTAATGCTGTTTAGTGATGACAAAACATCGGCGCGGCCCAAGAGCTTTTTGCTGGGATAGCTCAACAAGACATTAGATAACGCACAAAAATGGCATAAATACGGAGTGAACAATGATCACCCAGACTCAGCTAAACGAGGGCTAGAACTGGAGAAATCATTCTTAGTTATAAAATCCATGTTCGGCGACCTAGAACAAGGCACCAAGGGCTGGCCCGACGCTTACAGCCGTTTTGAACAAGCCGGCCACGCCCTTTTTTATCATGTGCTATTTTCAAGTGCCTCCGACTCTACGCACGGCTTTGGCAGCGACGTATTCAATCAGTTTCTAGGCGAACTCGTACCTTGCCAAGATGAAGAAAAACTAGCCTACTTCAAAAGAACAAAAGCTGAAAAAATCTCTTTCGCTTATTACTTGGCCACTAACGCAGTACTTTTTTATTGCGCAGCCGCATCGCGTATAGCTGCACGCGCAGAGGATCTCGCTGCCTTTGATAAATTTGTGATTATCGCAAGTGCATTGGAAAGCATGCTTTCAGAGCACGAGCATCTTGCTATCACTTGCCTAGACAGTCTTGCGCAAGCTAGAAAGCGTCTAGAAGAGATCAAGAGCAGCGAGGGCGCATAAGCCATGTTGGGCTAGCCCGTTGTCAGCGCGAAGGAACGGCACCTAACTGATCGGTGTAAGTGGTCTGCAGACTGCGAACCATATCAATAAGGAGGTACGATGAGATCCGCTCACCAGCCCCCGAGCCTGCCTAGACCGGGGCCCCAATCCGCTTACAGATCATGGCCCCAATACCCTGACAGCACATTAAGGGCCTACTTACCTGAGTAGGCCTGATCGTGAAGGAACACGATAGCTGAGGCCGTCAGGTTCATCGCATACCTAGAGATATGCTCAGGCACAACCTTCGCGTTTTCTCCTGCGCCATGGGCTGAGCTCAGCTTGTTGCGAAGCGTGCCCACAAGCATCAGCGGTGTCTCCCAAAAGCCCTCCATCTGTGTCTGAGCCATGATGGTTCTCAAAAGCTTTGCAGTGCTATCGCCCTCGCTGTAGCCGAAGCGCTTCTGGCCGCAGATCACTTTCATGACGCTCTCATATCTACGACGCTCACTCCACGATCAGCGTCTCTACACCGGTGCCAGGGTGGCGAGACCACTTAATGTCACAAGCGACATCATTCCCAACCTGGCGAAATAGCGAAGTCACCTCATCGATACTGATGAAGTACAGGCATTTATCCTTGTCGAGATCTGAGCTAAAAAATGCACCGTGGAGTCCGCCACCCTCCGACATACAGGGCGCGAATAGCGCTTTAGTCTGCGGAGTTACACCGCTGCGCTCCTGCTGGAGTTGGTTAACCCAGCGACGCAGCGCAGACTCGACCACCCCGAGCGAGCGGCAGGCCTCGATATGGCTATAGCCTTGATCAAGCACGAGAGCTGCGGCCTCGCGTTTGAACTCAGCGGAAAAGGAACGACGTTGCTTGGTCATCAGACACCTCTATATCTGGCGAGCATTCTCGCCTAAATGGGTGTCCGGTTTCATTAGACCACTACATCCGTACCTTGACGGAACTGGTGGAGGATGCCAATTTAAAATCAAAGCGAGAAGTCAAGGAGTGACGTGTGAAGATCACTATCAACGTGTTCTTGCTCAAGGAGGGGCGAACCATACAGGACGCGCTTTCTGAAGACTTCAACCTGCAACCTATCGCTTTTTCGTTGAATGACGTCGACTGCCTGTTCTTTCATCAGAAAAACCCCTCCCATCCGAAATGGACTCAACTTTTCAACGATATCCAAGAAATAACCTGCCTCGACCTCACCGGTAGATCGCTCAAGGCACTGCTCGTGATGGCAGTTAGAAACAGGGTGTTCTGCTTCACATTTGGTCACGCTCGGCATTTGATTGCCCCCCTAGCAATAGAGCGCTATTTCGGCCTTCGCACAGCATTGAGTTTGACCGCCCCCCTGCTGATTAAGTCAGTAGAAAAATCCAACATCGATCACACACCACTTCGCTCAAAGGCTCAGTCGTCAAGGCATTTGTCGATATCGGAGTTTGACTTCAAATTCGACTCGGAAATCCTGAAGTCTCTGACCGGGATAGTCGAAAACGATCAGGACGAGAGTGAGTACGTCAGCGGCTCTGACTCGTTAGCGCTGCATTCCGATGTGAAACTCGCAGACTTCCCAGAGATTGCGCTACGGCTGTTGGCGGCCTACGAGGACAATCGCTGCAAGGAAAAATATCCTTGGATGGACTACATCGTGCCGGTGCGCGACTCCGCGCTTGTAGGACAATTGGATGGGCTTCTCGTACAGGCGATTAATGCCGAGCAGTTCGATCGTGTCCGTGCGGCTCCGCCCGAGCTGCTTGGCAATGACATCAGCGGCTTTGGCTACCTGAAACACAGCGCTCGATCACGTAATGGCCCCGCTATCGCATTTGACCTAGACCTTCGGCAGGCCCTGTTAGCGAAGCATGTACTGGGTGGCGTTACCCACCAGTCACTTGTTAGCGAGCGCATCTATCTCTACGGCGCCGACGAACAGCGAATCCAAGCCTGGCCGTTGTACACCTGCCTAGAAGCAGAAATCGAACATGATGGGAAAATCTACCTGCTGAGCGAAGGTGATTGGTATCAAATCGACCGAGATTACACCGAGCAGGTGAACCGTTTTTTTGAAGCAGCCGCTCGATGCAATCTGCCGTTCCCTCGCTACGGTACAGATCTCGAAGGCCCGTACCTGAGGCGTATTGCTGACAATGTAACTTTCTATTTGCTCGACCAAAAGCTGGTGAGGCTAAATAATGCGTCCAGCCCATTCGAGTTTTGTGACTTATTAACCCCAGATCACCACATCATTCACGTCAAAAAGTACTCCTCATCGAGCGTACTTAGTCATCTTTTCTCACAGGCATATATATCTGCTGAAGCGTTGATAAATGCACCCGATGTGACGGTACAGGTGAACGCTTACCTAGCGGATCTGGGCGACTTCCAGTTCGTCTTCAATCCGGCAACGCAGCCCCGTAACAAGATCGTGTTTGCCATCATGCAACCCCACCATGTACTACACATGCCGTTCTTCTCCAAGGTCAACTTCAGACAATTCGCACAACGGCTAGGAGCAATGGGCTACCAAGTCGAGATATGCAGAATTGAGAGTTGAGCTTTCACGACGACCAACTCGCCCCGGAAAGTGTGATGAGCCCGTGTGGTGAGGCAACGTTTCGGCAAGGCCACTATTGAATCGGCAACGAGGTGACCATGAGATTGAAGCTTGAAACCAGAGTCTCAATCGACTGACGAACACCCTCAAAGATCAAACCGAAAGACGCGAGCAGAGGAAGGGAGGTCAATGATGCTGAGGTAGAAGATGCCAAGAAGTGTAATCCTCACAAACTACGCCTTACTTCATACGCGCAAGCCCATACGGATGGTGGGGGCTGAGCTCCAGCCAGACTTGCCTACCTCACTGTCCACAAGCAATAAGGTGGCACTAATGCAGGAGCGCATAGAACCCCCACGATAGATTTTGCTAAAACATTAATGCGCCTGAAATTCCTCCATAAAAACCACAACACCAAGTTGACTATTCTTTAATAGGCCGCGTACCTAAAAGCGGAAATTAATTGAGTCTTACTTAGTGCAAAACAGCTCCACCCAAGCACTACCGACAATATATCAGCTCCCATTGACAAAGAAGATTATTAACTTGAAATGATACCATGACGCGACAGTTCCTCAACCAACGTTTTTCGACTTAGCATTGAAGGAACTTTAAAAATATTGCGGTAGCCGTACCAAATGCCCATAGGGATGAGCAGCAACCCCAGGCCAAACGTGGCAGTTGCGACGATGATTGCCATTGGGATCGAAGCGAGCGATAGCACAATCCCTTTAAGCACGGCAGATCGCGCGATCGTCCGAAGATCATCAAGATCGTACTCTACCCTGCCACCCTGCACCTCACATGCAATGATAACAATCGATTTCTTTGCGAGATGCTTGACGAACCAGGTACGCGGCACATTAGTCTTCAGAGCGCCTTTCCTATCGAGATACTTCGGCACAACAACGTCACTATAGTAAACAGTTTTGCCTTCTTGATCGACTAAGCGGACGCGCTTATAGAGTTGATCAAGATCACCTCCTTCGCTAGATTTATAGTTCTTTACAGTAACGATAATTTTCTTTAGTTCGGACATGCCTTTTCCTTAAGCATATGCTGAATTGGTATATATCTAAAAAGCCTCTAAACTTGATTTTTCCAGAGATTTTCTGGGCTTTGGCTCTTCCTCTTTCACTGATGCTCGCCCTCTAACCAGGCCATCAATGTCAGTAACGTCAAAACACCCGCACCAAGATAGAAAGCGGCATGGATTTCCTACGACCATTGCCCATCAGCACATACAGCTTGTTCTCCGTTTGAAAAAACATGCTGTCACTGAAATCCATCAGCGGTGTCGTCCTAAACCAATGAGAATTCGAGCTCGTTGAGCTGTCGAATGACACACCGAAGACAAGAAGCATTACCGGCAATTTCCCCTGCTCGCCTAGCTCCTTGAGGACAAGTTCAGGTGCATCGAAGTCGACCCATACCCATTCATTGGCCATGCAAAAACTGCTGTCAGGGAACCACTGCTTATAAGCTCAATGGCCGCCTGTAGCTCCATTTTTGCTCCCGCCATAACGGTGCTTGGCCCGATCATTTGTGACACGTAAAAATCTTGCACGAACGCTAGATCTCCATGCGATTGCGGAATGCAGTAACCGACTCAGAGGCTTTGATTACCGGCAAACCGGATGTCCTCATCATGGGTGTGCTCTCCGACCTCGGTAGCGTGGGCAGGGGCGCCGGTTAGCCCGCACCCTCCGCGAGACTTCGGTGACCACACCGTTAATCCTGAAAACAATCACACGCCCTGCTCACTCGCGATCACAAAGTGGTCTACCCCGCTGACACTGCGCATCAGCTTGAACCGCCCTATCGCCTTCACCAACACCAGCGCAGGAGTGGCAACAGTCGCCCAATTCTCGCTTACGCCCGACAAGTCGCAGAACACGGTTGCAGCGTATCGCTGCCCTACACGGGCAGCACCGAGCAAGTAGGCGTCAACAGTTACGCCCCATTCCATGCCCCGCGCTTCAACGATCTCTAAAGGCAGATCCTGTCCAGTGAATACGTGATCTCCGGAATGCTGGAAGTCTCGCTTGCGTGCAGAAGTAGCCATTCAAATCTCAATCTCAAAAAATGGATCAAAGCCCGTGAATTCGTTGGGGTAGCCACGCGGGTTAGAGATCATGCGGCAGCCCCCCAAATCAACGTCTATCGCATGATGGGTGTGACCAAAAATCCAGAAGTCTGCCTGTTCGATGAGGTGTGGCCAGGCATTCGAATAGGCCGCGTTTAGGTGACCCTCATGCTTAGCCTCAACCAAGAGCGGTGAAGGCGCGTGGTGGGTCACGACAATCGTTTTACCTTCAAACTTTTGGGCGAGCTGTTCCGTAAGCCATGCTCTAGCCGCATGATTACGGGTAACAAGATCATCGGGCCTCAAGCGCCTGTAGTTTTCAGTTCGGATGTATTTGAAGTCGCTCATCCACTCCCGGGCCATACTGCTGGCCGCGACTTGGTCGCCAGTGGTCGTGAAGTCCGTCCATGCGGTCGTACCAAGGACTCTGATGCCGTTGAGGGTCAGTTTCTCGTTTTCCAAAACATGAACGTGACTTAAGGCGGCGTCCTTCATCTTCTGAAGGGTGCGATCGATATGACCGTCGTAAAATTCGTGGTTGCCATTGATGTAGGCGACGGGGCAGCTAAATGTATCGTTTGCCCATTTGATACCACGGGCTTTTTTGTCGATGTCACCAGCCAAAATCACGAGGTCGGTGCCTAAACAGTCTGGAGCGTCCCAGGCTTCGAACTCGTTGTGCAGGTCAGAGTAAATTCGAACTCTCAAACACTGGCCTCCTTTGGCGGGCAAACATTTGACCAAGCGATAGATTGCGATGCGATTTAGCGATTAATTGAACGTCAGCAGCCAGTTCAAGCCTTTCGAGGACTGAGGATGGGGCTAGGAACACTTACTCATCCTTCCCCCATACTTACCAGCAGCCTTAACTAATGCGCACTGCTCACAGCAGATCGACCAGTTTTATACACCATATGAAGTGTAACTGTACACGACAACGTGGCTACATCCTCGCTTTTTAGAGGACATAGTCTTGTTGAAGCCAGCGCTGGCGGCAGTCGTTCGAGCAGTTCGAGGGAATCTGGGCTTCACTCAGGAAAACCTGGCCCATGCAGCATCTCGCACATACTTGAGCAAAATCGAGAATGCCGAGAGCAGCCCCACTCTTGATAAATTCGTAGAGCTCGCCGAGGCCCTCGGTATGAGCCCTTTGGCGTTCATGGCACTGATTCTCTCGACGCGCGACAAGACTCCCTCCTCCGCTTTGCTCGCAAAAGCCGCAGAGGAACTGGAGGCGCTACAAGAACGCGTCAGCGACGATGATATCGCCGCGCATCTTGCTGGATTTGATCTAGTGAAACGGCCTGCTGCGCGACCAGTAAACCTGGTCAAGCTGAAAAAAGTGCTGGAGTGTAAGGAGATTGGCTTGAGCAAAGCAGAGACCGCGAGGCGACTCGGGATAAGTCGATCAACCGTGGGTTTTCTTTGGGAGCGGTCGGTGCCAGCTGAAAGCTGAGTCAGAGAGAAGCTTGCAGTATCAAGCGATCCGCCAGACGCGACCTCAGCAAGCCGTTAGAGAGCACACTTAAAGCCCCTGAGTGTCTGATCCAATTGAAGGGTTAACGAGGGTGCGGGCATGCGTCACCTCACCAACCAGTACCAGATTCTGGTGGTTCTCGCGAATGGCCACAATCGAAAGCTGCCAGACGCGCACTCGCGGCGTAGGATAACGCGCACTCACTTCTGTAGAGATTGGAGCTAGCGCCTAAATGAGTGATTCAATGAAAACGACTGTCGTCTGCCAGGATTCAGCTGACGGTAGCGGTGACGTCATCATCGATCTCCCACCGGAAATCCTTGCGGCAATGGGCGTTGGTCTTGGTGATTTGTTGAGCATCGAGTTGGTCAATGAATCGATAGTGCTAAAGCCAATCCATGACATCGACTCGAAAGCCTGAGGCTGCTTTCGGCCAATAGCATCCATTCTCGAAGAGCGGCTTTCGGCAATCAGCCAACTGAAGATTTCTTACAAAAGCGGATAGTCTCACTGGGACTGGGCTGGCGCGCTGAAAGCGCGTCCCGGCGAACGTGTTTGAATGCCTTGCTATGTATTCCTTCGGCGGGTTAGCGGGAAGACAAATGGCTTTTCTTGAGTTAAGTTTATTTCGTCTAGCTTGTATTTAAACCTAATGTCACTACAACTGAATCGTCGAATTAGGTCTTTCACTTTAATATCACTTAGCTTTTGGTTCCAAGGGTGAATTATAGAGCCGCCCCTAACTTTATCGAAACCATACTTTTCCCCTAGAGCTACGGTGATAGTATTTTCAACCTCTGTAATCCAGAGGCAATCACCCATTGATCTAAAGGCCGCATGTAAATGAGTTGCTTTTCTCTTTCCTGTAAGGCCGCGCTCTATATATTTGGCAGCGCCATTTTTCTTTAATGTAGAGTAAGGGCTTTTCCTACCGTGGCTTCGCAGCCTTGATCTCAAGCCCTTAGCAGTGCCCACGTACCATGAGTTCAGTTCAAGTTTTAGAATATAGACATACCAATTTCTAACTTTTTCACTCATTTTTTCGGATTCAAATTGTGCATAATGATTAAGCTAATTCGCCTGAAACACTACTTGATTCACACTGAACTTGTCTATTGCAAGCGGGTTACGCCGCATGGCAGGAATAGGTCTGCTGAGGTCGAAGCGTCTCATGCAGGTGTCTACCGGAGCGAGGGGTAGCCAAAATCGTTCGCTCTTGGTCGATTGCTACCCTTCGCGACAGGCCGTTATGGATCGATAGCAGCCTTTAGCTGTGGGAAACAGTCCGCTGACGGTCAGCACTGATAGCGGTCGCGAATCACCCGATCATAATAAGCCCCCACGGATCCGGCATTCATCAACCCCTGATGCACCTCAGGAGGCACACCGCAAAAGTCATAGGTGCGACCTTGCTTGAAGGCGATCTTCATTCTGCGAGTGGCTGTGTCGTAGCCTACAGCGGTAATTGCTGAAGACCGAACAGGTACCATTAGCATGAGTTCCACTCCCCCTTATATGGCAATCCGCAATGATGCTTCACACCCAAGCATCATAGCGCAGCTCTTAGCCCCTTCTGGAATAGGCGATGCTAGGCAATCCCGTGTACCCTGCTCGATAGTCGGAGAGCGTAACGTAGCTGATTCAGGAAACGGTGAAGTATGGAAAAGATTGGGGTAGACGAGATCGATCTCGATGAACACCAGCCATCAATCGAGCACCTCCAAGGAGCAGCTCGACATGATTTGCCGCTGTGTCCAAATCGATTGATCGCTGCAGTTGAAGCTGTCCGCGGCACTGGCTTTGCCCTAGAGTTGCTGCGCGAGCATCTGCATCTTCGTGCGTCAGCTGGGCTCGTCTACTCTGCCTACGCGGAATGCTATTTTCTGCAGCTGGACGACATCGATCGCTTTCAGAACAAAAGAGTTGGAATGCTCGATGCAGTGTCGACGATGCCTTTTCGCTCTAGCGAAATTTTTAGGCAAGAGATTTCGACTTGGACAACATCGGATATCTCTCGGGTTGTAGAGGCGGAGGAAGTGAAGGCGCTGATTGAGCTTGGGCTTGTTTCCCCAGCAGCTTGAGTGTCCAAAAATGAGCTTGCAAGGTGTCTAGGGAATTCGGGGCGATTCAGACTGCTAGAGCCCTAGGCTGTAGTGGTTAAGTAGTGCTCTAGGTTGACCAGGTGGCAATCACTTCTGACTGAATGCTGACACACCTCTGGCTCAACACTGCCTCAAAACTTTGGCGAGAAATTGGGTCTACTGCCAGGCAGGTAGGCACCGGTCTCTATCTTATTAGCGATCGACGCTTCGACCCAGGAAAGGTATGGGAAGCCTTCTTATTCAAAAGCCCTCCTCGCAGCCTCGCGAATAATCACTCGGAATTCATCCTGCTTGAGCGAAGGTTCTCGCGCCTGCCTGACGCTAACCTACCATAGAACTCGGAAGGGGCAGTTACATGACTGTGCTAATACTGTTGTGCATTACCCTGCTCCGCTTGCACGATGAAGTATGAGTTGATTTTCAAGGCCCCACTGCCGTTGGCCCTCATAGAAAAATAAAAAGGATGAGATGACCATGAATTTTTATCAAAGCACGCCGTTCTCGGGTTATCGCGAGAACCTGATACTTACCGCACTTGTGGATATCGATCACTTGAAGCGTCTCAGCCTGGCATCGAGGAGTCTGTCCAGAGCCCTCTCCCCCTTTGAGGAGCCAGAGGGCTTTTTAAGCCTCGTCAACCAACTCGCTTACAGCGCCATCGCCCGCGTGGGGCCCGAGTTCATTGCAAAATCCATCCAGGAAGAACTAGAAGATATGCCGATTAGCACTGAGGAACTGGACGCACTCCTCAAGAGACCAATCGGCTCAGTTTTACAGATGCTCTACAGCCAGTAAGCGTAACCGTTCAGAACGCTGATACGTATTAAAGAAGAGTCCTGAGTTGAAATCCAAGGTTTTCTTATACAAAACCTTGGAGGCGTCAGCACCTGTACCGATCTCCACCACCAAGAGGTCAACTAGATCACTTCCACGATCTTCGTTGCCAAGTCGATGATTATTGAAATAGATCTCAATCCTACTTGGCTTGGATCCCAACTTACGCTTCACATAGCCATAATCATTAGTTTCAAATCCGATTGATTTTTCATCGATACCAGCAGCAATCTCGTTACTGACCTTGCAACCCAGAATACTCTGCCCCTCAGTCATGTAAGCAAAGCCAAAAGGCAAGTTATACAGCGTAATCGACCTGTATCTATGACCTTCATTGGACTTAAAATCCGAAAGAAAACCAGCTACCAGATTGTCAGAAAACCCAATACCTGTTGAGTTTTCGAGAACTTTCACCACCAAATGAAGATGATGGAAAAGTGCATTCAAGATCTCATCGTTACGAGCTTTGCTCGCTCGAATAGTTTTGCTATCAAATCGCTCGGGGTTGTGTAGAGGGCAATCTTCATACGCGGCTTGGTCATGTTCTGCCAATCCAGGTACAGAGCTACCTTTGTGCTTTGCGTACAAAACTTGGGAGTCAGTGGTGGGGACGTTCCTGTTGACCAGGGTTACAGGGTTTTGGCAGGCAGGGCACAGCGCATATGAGTGTACTTTCTCACCGTCATTGAAGATGTAAGGCGCAGACCTACGCGTCTTATCGTTGTAGCTCTTCTGAGTGAGGGTGATCGCTGAGTGGGGGTTGGCTTTGGTGCTGAATACGTTCAACGTTCTTCCTTAACGTGTCCTGAGCTAGTTCAGCGGTCGGCGACTGGCTTGGCCGGGTGGCTTGGTTAGCTGGTTGGCTTGGTCGATCGGCTGGCCAGTTGCAGGTTGGCTTCTAGCTACCGAGTTAGAGCAGTCAAGCCCTAGACGAATGATGTCGCTATCAGTTTGAAGTGGCAACCTGGTGGATGGGCTTGGGGCTCAGGCTTGGGAGATTTTAGGCCCTGGGGGGGGGCTGAGGACGGCTATGCGGCTTTGCATCGAACACAGCCCCTGTGATGGTTATCAGGTGGGATCATCCGGGGTCGAGGCACCCATGCCCTCAAAGAACATCTCATCACCGCTTAGAAGCTGGTCGGCATCCAATTTGCGCCTGAGATCCTCACCCTCAAGGTCAGGCCCAGGACACTAAAAAATCAGACGAACGGTATAGATGCTGAACGCGCCCTACCTGGACAGATAGTCTATCTCTCGCAGATGTACGACAGAGTGCACTCCAAAATGTAAATGTGAAAATGGCCGGTTTCACTGGGCTTGGAGGTGGAATTTCTCGAAGGATTTCGAGCGAGAACGAAGCGGAGGTTTACATCTGCTCAATCGGCAGTATTCAGAAAAATAGGGGTTTACTTTTCTAGAATCTGCAGTGCTATAATCAAGTCATGCAGCGAACACTGGAACAGATCCGAGCCCTTAAATGCAAGGTTTCAGGCGATCAGGTGTGAAGCTGAAGGGTGTGAAAAGGTAGATTTACTAGGTTTCCCTTTGCATCCTGTCAAAATTAAGCAGTGGGTGAAGCGATCGCACAACACTACCGCGCCCCGGGCCAGTGCCGGGCGAATCACCGAGGCCAGGTGCTGGGCGCGGGCCGCGAACACCAACAGCAGCTCGGTATCGGCGCTCATGACTTCCTCCCCCGGAGTCAGCAACACTTCGCGAATCCGTTCAGCCAGGGGCGTGCCACCAGGCTCGCGGGTCAACAACACTTCGATGCCTGCAGCGCGCAAACGCTCGGCGAGGTACTCGCGGTTGGTGCTTTTGCCGGCACCTTCCGGGCCTTCCAGGGTAATAAACAAGCCAGTCACAGGCAGTCCTTAATCAAAGTCATTGCGGGCGTTTCGGCGCGGGTTCGGGCTCCACCGGAGCCACAGCCGGCGCGGGTGACGCTGGCGGCGAGCTGTCCGGCGCCGCCTGAGGCGCAACTGCCGGCGCCGAACTCTCGGCTTCGGGAGCGGCCGGAGCAGTTACTGGCGCCGGGCTGGAACGATAGTCGGCGCGACGCTTGAGCTGGAACTCGCGCACGGCGCTGTTATGGGCATCCAGATCATCGGAGAACACATGGCTGCCGTCACCCCGGGCAACAAAATACAGGCTCTTGCCCGGCACCGGATTGAGAGCGGCATGAATCGCCTCGCGCCCGACCATGGCAATCGGCGTGGGTGGCAACCCGGCAATCACATAGGTGTTATAGGGCGTGGCTTCCTTGAGATGCGCCCGGGTCAGCTTGCCGGTGTAGCGCTCGCCCAGACCATAGATCACGGTAGGATCGGTCTGCAGCAGCATGCCGATCTGCATGCGCCGTACAAAGACCCCGGCGATCTGCCCACGCTCATGGGGCACGCCGGTTTCCTTTTCCACCAGCGACGCCATTATCAGCGCCTGATAGGGATCACTGTAAGGCGCATCATCAGCCCGCCTGCTCCACTCCTTGGCCAGTACATCGTCCAGGCGGTCGTAGGCTTTTTCCAGAAGTTCGGCATCGGTCATGCCGCGCACAAAACGATAGGTATCGGGGAAGAAACGCCCCTCGGGGAACACGCCGCCGTGTCCGAGCTTCTCCATCACCTGGCTGTCGCTGAGACCGGTCAGGGTCTGTTGCAATTTGTCGCTCTTGGCCAGGGCACTGCGCACCTGACGGAAGGTCCAGCCCTCCACCAGGGTCAGGCTGTACTGCACCACCTCGCCTCGCTGCCAGAGACCGATCAGGCCTTCGGCAGTCATGCCCGGTGTCATGCGGTACTCGCCGCTGTGCAAAGGCTGCCCCGGCAAGTTGAAGCGCCAGTAAAGGCGCAGCCAGAACGCGTCCTGGATCACGCCATCAGCCTGCAGACGATTGAAGGTTCCGGTGGGCGTAGAACCGGCGGGAACATCGAGCAGTTGCTCCTGACTCAGGTTCAGCGGTTGTTCCAGGGCCGAGTGCAGTTTCCAGGCACTCGCGCCCAGCAGCAGACCTGCCAGGACCAGTCCGGTTTCCAGCAGGAGCAGAAATTTACGTCTCACGAATCAAGCATCCAGTAGTGCGCGGGTAATGCCCTGCAGTTTACGGGTGAGCGGTCCTGCCGACCAGCGCATCCCGGCGCAGCCAAGCACTGGCCAAATGCCGTAGACACTGTTGCAGACGAAGACCTCGTCCGCCTGTTGCAGTTGATCAAGGCTGATATCCGCCACTTCAAAGGGGATGCCTTGTGACTCGGCCTGAAACAAAATTTCAGCGCGCATCACTCCAGCCACACCGCAGCGACTCAGATCAGCCGTCAGGAGACGCCCCTGACTGACCAGAAACAGATTGCTGAATACACCTTCGATCACCCGTCCGGCACCGTCGAGCATCAAGCCTTCGGCGTGCTCGAGATCGCGCCATTCAGCGCGAGCCAGAACCTGTTCAAGGCGATTGAGATGCTTGAGGCCAGCCAACAGCGGCTGCTCGGATAAACGCGTGACGCAAGGGAACAGCACAACCCCCTGATCGGCATGAGCCGCCGGATAAGCCGGCAAGGCCCCGCCCTGGAGAATCCGCCGCGCAGCACCTGCAGGATCGGCGGCATATCCTCGCAGACTGTCGCCCCGGGTCAGGATCAGCTTGAGCACGCCCTCCCCCAGGGCCGCCGCATAGGCCAGCACTTCGTCGCGAATCAGCGCCTGATCCGCGCTCAGCGCCAGACGTCGGCAGCCTTCGGCCAGACGCTGCAAGTGCCGCTCCAGCAGTTGCGGTTGCCCGGATCGGACAGCGATGGTCTCGAACAGACCATCGCCATAGGCCAGGCCGCGGTCCCTGAGCGACAGCGCGTCAGCCGGCCGACCGTCGACCCAGCTTTGCATCACTCGGAGAACCGGCGGAACACCAGGGAGCCGTTGGTGCCACCAAAGCCGAAGGAGTTGGACAGCACCACATCGATGTCCATGCTGCGCGCAGTGTGCGGCACGAAATCGAGGTCGCAACCCTCATCCGGTTCATCCAGGTTGATGGTGGGCGGCGCGGCCTGACTGTTGATTGCCAGTACGCTGAAGATCGCCTCGATCGCCCCGGCGGCACCCAGCAGGTGACCGGTCATGGACTTGGTGGAACTGACCGCGAGCTTGTAGGCATGGTCGCCGAACACGCTCTTGATCGCTTCGGCTTCCGCCAGGTCACCGGCCGGAGTCGAAGTACCGTGGGCGTTGATGTACTGCACTTGATCGACATTGAGCTTGGCGTCACGCAAGGCGTTGGCGATGCAGCGAGCGGCACCGGCGCCATCGGCGGGTGGCGACGTCATGTGATAGGCATCACCGCTCATGCCGAAGCCGATCAGCTCAGCGTAGATGGTGGCGCCACGAGCCTTGGCGTGCTCCAGTTCCTCAAGAACCAGGGCGCCCGCACCGTCGGCCAGCACGAAGCCATCACGCCCCTTGTCCCACGGACGGCTGGCACGGGTCGGCTCGTCATTGCGAGTCGACAGCGCACGGGACGCACCGAAGCCCCCCATACCCAGGCCACAGGCGGCCATTTCGGCGCCACCGGCAATCATCACGTCGGCTTCGCCATAGGCAATGTTGCGCGCGGCCATGCCGATGCAGTGGGTACCAGTGGTACAGGCAGTAGAAATGGCATAGTTCGGCCCCTGGGCACCCAGATGGATGGACAGGAAGCCGGAAATCATATTGATGATCGAACCGGGCACGAAGAACGGAGAAATCCGCCGTGGGCCGGAATCGTGCAGGATACGGCTGGTTTCTTCGATATTGGTCAAACCGCCAATACCCGACCCCATGGCCACGCCGATGCGCTCACGGTTGGCATCGGTGACTTCCAGGCCGGCGTTACGCACCGCCTGAAACCCGGCCGCCAGACCGTATTGAATGAACAGGTCGAGTTTGCGGGCCTCTTTGGCCGACAGGTATTCCTCGACATTGAAGCCCTTTACCGAGCCGCCAAAACGGGTGGAATAGGCAGAAAGGTCGGTGTGTTCGATCAGACCAATGCCACTTTGGCCAGCCAGAATGCCCTGCCAGCTACTCGGTACATCCGTACCCAGTGGCGACAACATACCCATACCGGTGACTACGACGCGTCTACGCGACACAGCACTCTCCTTTTTCTAATGACGACACTTTGTATCAGGCCTAAAGAAAAAACCGCACGCCGTAACGGCAGTGCGGTTTTTCCATGACAGCAAAAGACGACTACAAACGATTAAGCCTGGTGGCTAGTAACGTAGTCGATAGCTGCTTGAACGGTAGTGATCTTTTCAGCTTCTTCGTCAGGGATTTCGGTCTCGAATTCCTCTTCCAGAGCCATCACCAGCTCAACGGTGTCAAGGGAGTCGGCACCCAGGTCTTCAACGAAGGAAGCGGTGTTCACAACTTCTTCTTCTTTAACGCCCAGTTGCTCAGCAACGATTTTCTTGACGCGCTCTTCGATGGTGCTCATACCTTGTTTTCACTCCTAATGGACAAATTCAGGCAGCTGGCCAGTGGGTAAGTGTATAGAAAGGCTTTTCAGCTTTTCAACTGAAAGCTTCATCCCTCAAACCCTTTGGCCATCTGCCTATAAATTGATTGCAGCTTTATAACGGATTTTAGACAGCTCGTATGACATTTTTTTGAAGCAATCCGTCACATTTGACTCACATATACATCCCGCCGTTGACCGGGATTGTAGCCCCAGTAACGTATGCCGCACCGTCGGATGCCAGAAAAGCGACCACTTGCGCGATCTCTTGAGCCTGACCCAGACGACCCAGCGGAATTTGCGTCAGCAGGGCTTCACGTTGTGCTTCCGGCAGCTCGCGGGTCATATCGGTATCGATAAAACCTGGAGCAACCGAGTTCACAGTGATCGACCGCGAACCCACTTCACGCGCCAGGGCACGGCTGAAACCTTCCAGACCGGCTTTGGCGGCGGCGTAGTTTACTTGGCCTGCGTTGCCCATGGCACCCACAACCGAGCCAATACTGATAATTCGACCCCAACGAGCCTTGGTCATGCCACGCAAAACACCCTTGGACAGGCGATACAGACTATTCAAGTTGGTATCGACCACGTCGTACCACTCGTCATCTTTCATGCGCATCATCAGGTTGTCGCGAGTGATACCGGCATTGTTCACCAGGATCGCCGGCGCACCGAACTGTTCGGTGATGCTGGCCAGAACCGCAGCCACGGACTCGTCGCTGGTGACATTGAGCTCAAGGCCGGTGCCTTGAATGCCATTTTCCTTGAGGGTAGCGGCGATGCGCTCGGCCCCCGAAGCGGAAGTGGCAGTCCCCACCACGGTGGCGCCCATACGCCCCAGCTCAAGCGCGATGGCCTGGCCGATCCCACGGCTAGCGCCGGTCACCAGTGCAACTTTACCTTGCAGACTCATGCAAGCTTCTCCTAGTTCAGGCCAACGCTGCACGAGCGGCAGCGAAAGCATCTGGGGTATTCAGGTTAGAGGTCGACACGCCTTCGGCGCAGCGCTTGTTGAGACCGGCCAGGACCTTGCCTGGACCGCATTCCACCAGCTGGGTGGCGCCCTGGTTCGCCAGGGTCTGCACCGACTCGACCCAGCGCACAGGCTTGTACAGCTGTTCCAGCAAGTCGCGCTTGAGAGTATCGAGGTCGGCCGCCACGGCGGCGCTGACATTCTGTACCAGCGGAATCTGCGGTGCCTGCCAGTTGATCGCAGCAATCGATTCAGCGAAACGCTCAGCCGCAGGGCGCATAAGCTCGCAATGGGACGGCACGCTGACCGGCAATGGCATGGCACGCTTGGCTCCGCGCGCCTTGCAACCCTCGATAGCACGGTCCACCGCCGCCTTGGCACCAGCGATCACCACCTGGCCCGGGGAGTTGTAGTTCACCGCACTGACCACTTCACCTTGCGCCGCTTCTGCACAGGCCGCCACGACATCGGCGTCGTCCAGACCAAGAATTGCCGCCATGCCGCCTTGACCTGCCGGCACGGCTTCCTGCATCAGCTGACCACGACGCTCGACCAGCTTGACCGCTTCGGCCAGAGTCAGACTGCCAGCGGCCACCAGGGCGCTGTATTCACCCAGACTGTGACCCGCGACGAAGGCCGGACGCGCACCACCCTCAGCCAACCAGACACGCCACAGGGCGATGGAGGCGGTGAGGATGGCCGGTTGAGTCTTGTCGGTTTGATTGAGCAGCTCTTCGGGACCTTGCTGGGTCAGCGCCCAGAGGTCGTAGCCCAGAGCATCGGAGGCTTCCTTGAAGGTATCGAGGATCAGTGGGTACTGCGCGCCCAACTCGGCCAACATGCCGAGGGACTGCGAGCCCTGTCCTGGAAAGACGAATGCGAGGGATGCAGACATGTAACAAGCCCCTAATGATCTTGTCGTCGGAGAATTGACGTCACACCGCGGTGGACGCAAGAAACTGACAGTTGGATGGCCAATTGAACTGAGCGGTCACATTTAAGCACTCCACAGGATAAACGCCTAAAGCAAGAGATCTTCAAGGCGCCCATGCAGGCGTCGCGGCAGGTCTTCCTGGATTTCGATCAATGCACGCTGAATCGCACTCTGGAACCCCTGAACGCCCGCAGAACCGTGGCTTTTCACCACTATTCCCTGCAACCCGAGAAAGCTCGCACCATTGTGCCGAGCCGGCGCCAGGTCCGCCTGTAATCGCCGCATCAGCGGCAAGGCCAGCACACCTACGGCCCGGGATAGCAGATTGCGCCTGAACAATGCCTCGATACGAGCAGCAATCATGGTGGCCAGCCCCTCGCTGGACTTGAGCAGGATGTTGCCGACAAAACCGTCGCACACCACCACATCCGCCTCGCCGCGATACAACCCGTCACCTTCAACGAAGCCTATGTAGTTCAGCCCTCGCGCCTGCTGAAGCAGACTCGCCGCCAGCTTGACCTGCTGATTACCCTTGATGTCTTCGGTACCGATATTCAGCAAGGCCACTCTTGGCCGCACGATGCCCAGGCTTTGTGCCGCAACCGACCCCATGATTGCGAACTGCAACAGGTGCTCGGCACTGCAATCGACGTTGGCCCCCAGGTCCAGCAACTGGCAATAGCCGCGCTGAGTGGGAATGGCAGCCACCATCGCCGGACGATCGATGCCGGGCAGGGTCTTGAGTACGTAACGCGACAGAGCCATCAGCGCCCCGGTATTACCTGCACTGACACAAGCCTGGACCTTTTCATCCCGCAACAACTCGAGCGCCACCCGCATCGACGAATCAGGCTTGCCACGCAATGCCTGGGCAGGCTTCTCGTCCATGGCAATCACTTCGCTTGCCGGAGTAATCGTCAGGCGCGCGCGATCCACGGCCGAATGACCAGAGAGCAGCTCTTCAAGTAGGGAGGGTTGACCGACCAGGGTCAGATGCAGCGAGGGGGTAGCAGACAGGCAAGCAATACTGGCCTGAACAATGCTGCGGGGACCGAAGTCCCCGCCCATTGCGTCAATCGCGATGACTTGAGCGGACAAGGATTACTCGTCAGCGCCCTTGTCGATCACTTTACGACCACGGTATACGCCTTCTGGCGATACGTGGTGACGCAGGTGAACTTCACCGGTGGTCTTTTCTACGGACAGGGTGCTAGCCTCGAGAGCATCGTGGGAGCGACGCATGTCACGGGCAGAGCGGGATTTTTTGTTCTGCTGAACAGCCATAATTGATTAACTCCTAAACGTTTGGGTCACGCTTTAACTGCGCCAATACACTGAACGGGTTGGACCGCGTTACCTCGTCCTCGCTCGGTTCGGGCTCATCGAGCCCCGCCGGCTGCTGGCATTCTTCCGGATGATGAGCAGGCACGATGGGCAAGGCAAGCAAAAGCTCTTCCTCAACCAACGCCTGCAGATCCAAAGGATCTTCGCCCAGTTCCAGCACGTCATAACCTTTCGGCAACGACTGGGTATTCGCACCCTCCTTCACCACGGCATAACTGCACTCGCTGTGGATCGGCAGGGTGACCAGCTCAAGACAACGCTGGCAAACCATTTTGACTTCGACGTCGATGGAGCTGTGGATAACTACAGCTTTACGCTCGTCACGCTCGAAAACGAATTTAGCCTGCACCGTACCGACATTGTCGGAAAGCGGGTCGCAGAGTCTCTCCAAATCGGCCAGCAGCAGTTCACCTTGAAGGGTGGTGCCACGGTCAGCCAATTTGCGCGGGTCAACGTGAGGTGGAATCGGGTCATTCAACATAGGCGCAGCATTATAGGGATGCCCCCGGCCATGTCAAAGGAAATTCAGCCCTGTCCGTCACTTGCGAGCCCCGCTAGAATTCCCGCCCCACCCCAGGAGATGCGCATGCTGCCTTTATTACTAGCTTCGAGCTCGGTGTACCGCCGAGAATTGCTCTCTCGCCTGCAACTCCCCTTCACTTGCAGCTCTCCTGACATTGATGAAAGCCACCGCCCCGGCGAGCACGCCATAGAGCTGGTGAAGCGCCTGGCGGAGGAAAAAGCCCGCGCCCTGGCAACCACCCACCCGGCACACCTGATCATCGGCTCGGATCAGGTGGCGGTACTGGGAGAGCGCATCATCGGCAAGCCTCACACCTTCGACAAGGCCCGCCAGCAGTTGCTGGACGCCAGCGGCGCGAGCGTGACCTTCCTCACCGGCCTAGCCCTACTCAACAGCAAGAGCGGCCAATGCCAGGTGGACTGCATCCCCTTTACGGTCAACATGCGCCACCTCGACAGCGCCCGCATCGAACGCTACCTGCACGCAGAGCAGCCCTTCGACTGCGCTGGCAGCTTCAAGGCCGAAGGCCTGGGTGTCAGCCTGTTCCAGAGCACCGCCGGCAGCGATGCCACCAGCCTCATAGGCCTGCCACTGATCCGACTGGTGGACATGCTACTGACCGAAGGCGTGGAAGTACCCTGAGCAGACACTAAAAAGCCGGCACTGCGGCCGGCTTTTTACTCACCCTCGAAGTCAACGCAAGGTTGGCCCCTGAAAACCCATCCACATGGCGATCTGCTCAGCCACACTGGCGCCCAGCTTCTTCGAGAAACGATCGAAAGGCGATTCCTGAACAGTAAAATCCACCACTTCCTTCTCACCGATCACATCCCGCGCCACCGAACTGGTGTTGCCCAGGCCGTCGATCAAGCCCAACTGCAATGCCTGCTCACCAGACCAGATCAATCCGGAGAACAGCTCAGGATGCTCCTTGTCCTTGAGACGCTCGCCACGCCCCTGCTTGACGCTGGCGATGAACTGACGATGAGTTGTATCCAGCACACCTTGCCAGAACTGGGTCTCTTCAGGCTTTTGCGGCTGAAACGGATCAAGGAACGACTTGTGCTCGCCAGAGGTGTAGGTACGGCGCTCGACCCCCAGCTTCTCCATGGCACCGACAAAACCGTAACCGGCAGCCGTAACCCCAATGGAGCCCACCAGACTCGCCTTGTCGGCATAGATCTGATCAGCAGCACTGGCAATGTAATAAGCGCCAGAAGCACCGAGATCAGAAATCACCGCATAAACCTTGGTGTCCTTGTGCAGAGCCCGTAAACGGCGAATCTCGTCATAAACATAGCCAGACTGCACCGGACTGCCGCCAGGACTGTTGATACGCAAAACAATGCCCTTGACCTTGGGATCATCAAAGGCCGTGCGCAAGCTACCGACGATATTGTCTGCACTTGCAGACTCCTTGTCGGCAATCACCCCCGTGACATCGATCACTGCGGTGTAGCTACCACCGCGAGCGGCGCTCTTCTCCATGGTCATCAACGGAGTAAACAACGCCAGCGCGACAAACAGGTACACAAAGGTCAGCAGCTTGAAGAAAATCCCCCAACGCCGCGAACGACGCTGCTCCTGAACACTGGCCAGGAGGGTCTTTTCCAACAACTGCCAGCTTTTATCGTCACCACCTTCAGCGCTGGCCTTGCTTGGCGCCTTCCATTCATCAGACATGCTTGCTACCCCAACGAAAACTTAATCGACACCCTGACTGAGCCAGGCGTGCAACTCAGGAAAACGATCAATGGACAGGCGCGGCTCAAACACCTGCAAGGCCTCAATGGACTGAGCACCGTAGCTAACCGCCACCGAATCCATGCCAGCATTACGCGCCATCAACAGATCGAAGGACGAATCCCCGACCATCAATGCCTGCCGAGGCCCAACACCGCAATGAGCAAGAATCTCCTCCAGCATCAAGGGATGGGGCTTGCTGGCAGTCTCATCGGCGGCCCGGGTGATATCGAAATACTCTTCCCAGCCATGAGACTTCAGCACCCGATCCAAGCCCCGACGCGCCTTGCCCGTAGCGACCGCCAACCGATAACCCTCAGCCCGAAAGGCCTCAAGAGACGACACCACTCCAGCAAACAACGGTGAAGGCTCAGCCTCAAGCGCGATGTAGTGTTCCGCGTAATGCTGACGAAAGGCGACCAACTGGCCGTCGTCGATTTCCGGATACAAGGTACGAATCGCCTCCGGCAACCCAAGCCCGATGATGCCCTTGACGGCAAAATCATCACGCCGAGGAAAACCGGATCGATCGGCAGATACGTGCATCGACTCAACAATCCGACCAATGGAGTCAGCCAGAGTGCCGTCCCAATCGAAGATCAGCAGTTGGTAATCAGGGTGCACTCAAGCGCTCCACGGTTTTGGCCCACATGTCGTCCACTGGGGCCTGCAACTTCAGCTCACCACCATCCGGCAGCGGCACCGTCAACATATAGGCATGGAGAAACAGGCGCTTACCGCCCAACTCGCGAATCTCACGAGTGAAATCATCGTCGCCGTACTTGCTGTCGCCGGCGATGCAGTGCCCGGCGTGCAGGGTGTGCACGCGAATCTGATGCGTACGCCCGGTGACCGGCTTGGCCTCAACCATGGTGGCGAACTCACCGAAGCGGCGCAGCACCTTGAACACCGTCAAGGCCTCCTTGCCCTCCTCGTTCACTTCAACCATGCGCTCGCCTGAGCGCAGATTGCTCTTGAGCAACGGCGCCCGCACCTGCTTCAGCGCAGTAGCCCAGTGACCACGAACCAGCGCCATATAGCGCTTATCCACACCATCACCGCGCAAAGCGGCATGCAGGTGGCGCAACATGCTGCGCTTCTTCGCGATCATCAACAGGCCAGAAGTATCGCGATCAAGGCGATGCACCAGCTCCAGTTCCTTGGCATCCGGACGCAACTGACGAAAGGCTTCGATTACCCCGAAATTCAGGCCGCTTCCGCCATGCACAGCAATGCCTGCAGGCTTGTTGATCACAATCAGGGCCTTGTCTTCGAAGACGATCGACGCCTCAAGACGCTGCAGCAAACCTTGCGCCAGCGGCACCGGCTCGTCGCGCTCAGGCACGCGCACCGGCGGCACGCGCACCACATCACCCGCCTGCAGCTTGTATTCGGGCTTAATCCGCCCCTTGTTCACCCGCACTTCGCCTTTGCGCAAGATGCGATAAATCAAGGTCTTGGGCACGCCTTTGAGCCGAGCGAGAAGGAAGTTATCAATTCGTTGGCCGGCATATTCCGGCGAGACCTCAAGCATTTGAACGCCTGGGGTCGAGGGGGCAGTAGTCGTCATGGCGCGAATGATAACAATTTTTTATGGATTTGAAGCACTTAATGATTGCTGCTATAGTCGCGAACGCCGCCAAAAGCGGCTGGACAGCGGAACAGCGGCAACTAGCCGGCCCTGACCAACGCAATTCATAAGGACGCAAGGCCGTCCTACGCAGCTCTCGCTACATACCGGAAGAGTTTGACGTTGTAACAAGCGCAGGTGACATGAGGCCTGAAACCCGTAGAAAGCAGAGTTATCACTCGCCTTTTACGCAGCGATTAACGGCCAGTTCACAAAGTGCAGTCGGCGACAGACAACCCCGAGCGAAGGTTACGGAAACAACGCCTTTAGCCATGATGCGTGACCTCCCCTTTCGGAGTTCACGGTAAATGCCAACCCGCTGCGGATTCTGCGCGCGGCAGCACCCGAATTATCAGGGATACGTGTAGGGTGGAGATGCACAACCGTCGGACTGTGTAGCATTAGGCTTTATTCAAGACGCTTCATCTCGTCCACAGTCGCCGGTTGATTCCTCCTCCTGACAGACTTTTGCTTAAGCGGTGCCTTAGTCACCACAGCAAGCAGGACGCGTGAGTCGCGACTTCGTTCTTAGTTATTCGGACGGACCTCGCTAGACACTCGAGTGGTCAACCACTCCTGACGCACCTGACACCGACCGTGAGAAGTCGTGTGTGCCGAACGCCGTTTCCGGCAGCCCGGAAACCGACGGTACTACATGAAAAGAATGCTGATTAACGCAACTCAACCCGAAGAGTTGCGTGTTGCCCTGGTAGACGGCCAGCGCCTCTACGATCTGGACATCGAGTCCGGCGCACGCGAGCAGAAAAAGGCCAACATCTATAAAGGCCGCATCACTCGTATCGAACCAAGCCTTGAGGCTGCCTTTGTCGATTTCGGCTCTGAGCGCCACGGCTTCCTGCCCCTCAAAGAAATCTCCCGCGAATACTTCAAGAAAGCCCCTGAAGGCCGCGTCAACATCAAGGACGTCCTGAGCGAAGGCCAGGAAGTCATCGTCCAGGTCGAAAAAGAAGAGCGTGGCAACAAGGGCGCCGCCCTGACCACCTTCATCAGCCTGGCGGGCCGTTACCTGGTACTGATGCCGAACAACCCACGTGCCGGCGGCATCTCCCGTCGCATCGAAGGCGAAGAACGCAACGAACTGCGTGAAGCGTTGAACGGCCTGGTAGCTCCTGCCGACATGGGCCTGATCGTGCGCACTGCCGGCCTGGGCCGCAGCAGCGAAGAAATGCAGTGGGACCTCGACTACCTGCTGCAACTCTGGACCGCCATCAAAGAAGCATCGCTGGATCGCTCCGCGCCATTCCTGATCTACCAGGAAAGCAACGTGATCATCCGCGCGATCCGCGACTACCTGCGCCAGGACATCGGCGAAGTGCTGATCGACAGCGTTGAAGCCCAGGACGAAGCCCTGACCTTCATCCGCCAGGTGATGCCGCAGTACGCCAGCAAGATCAAGCTGTACGAAGACAGCGTGCCGCTGTTCAACCGTTTCCAGATCGAAAGCCAGATCGAGACCGCCTTCCAGCGCGTGGTTGAACTGCCTTCCGGCGGCTCCATCGTCATCGACCCAACCGAAGCCCTGGTGTCCATCGACATCAACTCGGCCCGCGCCACCAAAGGCAGCGACATCGAAGAAACCGCCCTGCAGACCAACCTGGAAGCAGCGGAAGAAATCGCTCGCCAGTTGCGCCTGCGTGACATCGGCGGTCTGATCGTCATCGACTTCATCGACATGACCCCGGCCAAGAACCAGCGCGCAGTGGAAGAGAAAGTCCGCGAATGCCTGGAAGCCGACCGCGCCCGTGTGCAGATCGGTCGCATCTCGCGCTTCGGCCTGCTGGAAATGTCCCGTCAGCGCCTGCGCCCATCCCTGGGTGAAAGCAGCGGCATCGTCTGCCCACGCTGCAACGGCACCGGCATCATCCGTGACGTCGAGTCGCTGTCCCTGGCGATCCTGCGCCTGATCGAAGAAGAAGCCCTGAAAGACCGCACCGCCGAAGTTCGCGCCCAAGTGCCGATTCCGGTCGCGGCTTTCCTGCTCAACGAAAAACGCAACTCGATCACCAAGATCGAACTGCGTACCCGTGCCCGCATCGTCATCCTGCCGAACGATCACCTCGAAACGCCGCACTTCGAAGTTCAGCGCCTGCGCGATGACAGCCCGGAAGCCAACACCAACCAGTCCAGCTACGAAATCGCCGCTGCCGCTGCCGAAGCCGAAGAAGTTCAGCCAACCGCCGCCACCCGTACCCTGGTTCGCCAGGAAGCCGCGGTGAAGACCGCTCCGGCTCGCGCCAACGCTCCAGTGCCAACCGAAGCACCTGCACCGGTTGCCGCTCCAGCTCCGGTTGTTGCCGAGCCGAGCCTGTTCAAAGGCCTGGTGAAGTCCCTGGTCAGCCTGTTCGCCACCAAGAAAGAGCCAGCGGCTCCAGTTGTGGTCGAGAAGCCAGTGACCGAACGTCCTACGCGCAGCAACGAAGAACAACGTCGCAATGGCCGCCAACAGAGCCGCAACCGTAATGGTCGCCGCGATGAAGAACGCAAGCCGCGCGAAGAACGTGCTCCGCGTGAAGAACGCGCACCACGGGAAGAGCGTCAGCCACGGGAAGTTCGTGAAGCCCGTGAAGAAGTACAAGGCGTAGCCCGCGAAGAACGCGCTCCACGCGCACCTCGTGAAGAACGTCAACCACGCGCCCCCCGCGAGGACCGCAAGCCACGTGGCGAACGTGAAGAGCGTGTTCGCGAGCTGCGTGAACCGCTGGATGCCGCTCCGGCTGCAGCCGCCGCTACCGCCGCTGTGACTGAAGAGCGTCCAGCTCGCCAGCCACGTGAAGAGCGCCAGCCGCGTCAACCGCGTGAAGAGCGCCAACCACGCGCCGAGCAGGCTCAAGCCGCTGCCGCCAGCGAAGAAGAAGTGCTGCCGAACGAAGAGCAACTGCAGGAAGAAGGCCAGGACAACGCCGAAGGCGAACGTCCACGTCGTCGCTCCCGCGGCCAGCGTCGTCGCAGCAATCGTCGTGAACGTCAGCGCGATGCCAACGGCAATGTGATCGAAGGCTCGGAAGATAACGGCGAAGAGCCGAGCAGCGCCGACCTGGCTGCCGGCCTCGCGGTTACCGCTGCCGTTGCCAGCACCGCCATCAGCGCCAACGCTGAAGCCGAAGCGCATCAGCAAGCCGAACGTGCTACGGCCGCGGTTGAAGAAAAGGCTCCGCAAGCGCCTGTTGTTGAAGCCAACACTGCAGTGGAAACTCCAGCAGCTCCAGCGGTTGAAGTTGCTCCAGTAGCCGAAGCGGCTCCGGTTGTTGCAGAACCCGCCCAGGTTGAAGTTGCTGCCGAACCGGCCGTGGTTGTGGAAGCACAGCCAGTGGCTGCCCAGCAGCCTGTGGCAGAACCTGTAGCCCCAGCGCCAGTGACTGAAGAAAAGGCCATCGAGCCGGCTCAGGAAACTCCAGTGCCTGCAACTGAGCCTGTAGCTGTCGAGCAGCCAGTGGTTGCTCAGCAGCCAGCCCAGGCTGAAGAGCCTGCTCCGGTTGTCGCCCCTGTGGTTGCCGAAGCACCCGCTCCAGTGATCGAGGCCGCTCCTGCCAGCGCCCTGACCAGCAACGGTCGCGCACCAAACGATCCGCGCGAAGTGCGTCGTCGCAAGCGTGAAGCCGAGCGTCTGCAGAAGGAGGCCGAACTGGCTGCCGCAGCTGCCCCGGTTGAAGCCGTGGTCGCTGCCGAACCCGCTCCGGTAGAAGCGCCAGTGGTCGTCGAGGCCGCTCCAGCGCCTGTCGAAGCAGCCGAAGCAGCACCTGCGCCTGTCGCCGAACCTGCGGTCGAGCAAGCTGCCCCAGCCGTGGAAGAGGCTCCGCACAACGTCGAACACACCGTTGAGCACGTAGCCCACACCGAGGAGAAACAGCACGAGCCTAAACCTCTCGTCTGATTCCATCGGCAATGAAAAAGCCCCGCCCGGTTAACCGAGCGGGGCTTTTTCATGCCTGCCATTCAGCGTTCCCGATAGACCAGCGCCTCGGGTCGATCCACATCCCATACCACTCCCGGGTCGGTCACTGCCACCTCGACCACCTTGCCCGAGGTAAACAGGCACTTGGCACCGCGATCACCGGACAAGCCTTGCAATGCAGCGCCATAAGCCCGACCAAACCCCACCGGATGCCCCAGATCGTCACCCAGCCGAGGCACGCTGATGCCCTCCTCGGTCAACGCCTCGATTACCCGCGTTATGGTGCCAGGCAAGATAAAGGGCATATCCCCCAGCAAAATCACCCAACCACCGGCATCGGCACTAGCAGCCACTGCCGCCGCCAGACTCTGGCCCATGCCAAGGGAATCCAGCAACAGCACCTGGCAGCCATAAGCCTGCGCCAGTTCCGCCACCTGCGGCCGACCCGGCGTCGTGACCAGCACTCGCCGATGCATTTCCACCGGCAGGTTGACCAGCACCTGTTCCAGCACCGGTCGCAATACACCATCGCGACCTCTGCAAGGTGCCAGCAACTTATCCTGATCGCTCCCTGCCACCTCTTGATAACGACTGCCCTGCCCCGCCGCCAGGATGACGGCGCAAGGCGGGGCAATCATGTGGTCGCCTCGGCCACTCGGGCCAACGGCTTCTTCTGCAAGGGCTCAATGCCATTCTTGATCGCCACAATCTCCGCCATCAGCGACAGGGCAATCTCCGCCGGCGTATGACTGCCGATGTGCAACCCCACCGGGCCATGCAAACGCTCGATGGCCGGCGCTGACAATCCCAAGAGCGCCAGATTGTCCCGACGTTTCTGGCTGTTGACCCGAGACCCCAGGGCTCCGACATAAAACGCCGGGGAATCGAGCGCCGTCAGCAGGGCCATGTCATCCAGACGCGGATCGTGAGTCAGCGCCACCACCGCCGTGCGCTCATCGGGCTTGATACTCAGCACCGCATCGTCGGGCATGCCGGCGACAAAGCGCCCATCCTGATCCTCCCACCCTTGCACGAACTCCTGGCGCGGATCACAGACCAGCACCTCGAAGTCCAGCAGACGGGCCATTTGCGCCACATAACGGGAAAGCTGCCCGGCGCCGATCAGCAACAGACGCCAGCGCGGCCCATAGATCGCCCGCAGAGTGAGCCCATCGAACGCCAGCTCATCCGTCTTGCTCGCTGCCTTGAGCAGCACCTGGCCGCTGCTCAGGTTCAATTCCCGAGCCACGATCTGGTGCGCTTCGCAGCGCTCCAGCAACTCGGCGACCCAGGAAGGATCGCCAACCCGCTCCTCGGTCAGGCGCAAGGTGCCGCCACAAGGCAGGCCAAAACGTGCCGCCTCCTCCAGGGTCACACCATAGGTCAGCAACTGCACCGGCGGCCCGGACAGGGACAAGCGCCCATCCGCCAGGCGCGTGATCAAGTCGTCCTCGATACAACCACCGGATACCGAGCCAATCACCACCCCATCGTCGCGCAAGGCCAACATGGCACCCGGCAACCGGGGCGCACTGCCCCAGGTCTGCACCACGCTATAGAGCACCACCGTGCGCCCGGCGCGGCGCCACTCCAGAACACTGCGCAGGACATTCAGGTCGACGCTGTCCATCAGGCACCCGCCTGCTGCCAACCCTGCAGCTGGTAGCGCACGGGCAGATTGCGGATGCGCTTGCCGGTGGCGGCGAAGATGGCGTTGCACAGGGCCGGCGCAATCGGTGGTACACCCGGTTCACCAACGCCCCCAAGCGGCACCTCGCCCGGCGGAGTCAGCAAATGCACCTGCACCTCTTTCGGCGCCAGGGACATGCGGGCCACCTCATACATATGGAAATTGTCCTGCTGCACCTTGCCATCCTTGAAGCTGATCTCCCCCAGCACCGCATTGCCCAGGCCCATGACACAAGCCCCCTCGAACTGCGAGCGAATACGCTCGGGGTTGATCTGCGGACCGCAATCCACGGCGATATCAGCCTTGTGCACAATCAGCGTGCCATCCTCCTTCACCTCCACTTCGATCACCGCTGCCACGTAGGTCACGAAGCTGTAGTGCACCGCCAACCCCAGGCCACGCCCCTTGGGCAGCGAGCGCCCCCACCCGGCGGCCTTGGCCGCGGTTTCCAGCACCGCGCGCATGCGCCCGGTATCGATCGGGTAACGCTCAGGGGACTCGCCGTAATTCCATTCTTCGCTCAGGGTTCGCGGATCGATCTGACGGTCCGGCCCCAACAGCTTGAGCTGGTACTTCAGTGGGTCCTGGCCCGCCTTGTGGGCCAGTTCGTCGACAAAACTCTGAATGGCAAAACCGTGGGGAATGTTCGAGACCGAGCGATACCAACCCACCCGGGTATGGGCCGCAGCTTCGGGGTTTTCCAGGCGCACATTGGGGACCGCATAAGCCATGTTGGTGAAGCCCATGCCCAGCTCGAAGGCGCCTTCATGGTTCATTCCCGGAGCGAACAACGCGGTAATGCTCGGCGCCACGGTGCGATGCAGCCAGGCGGCGGGCATGCCGTCCTCGCTTAACCCGGCCTTGAGGTACTCCGCCGACACCGTATGGAAGTAGGAGTGGTGGATATCATCCTCCCGGGTCCACTGCACCCGCACCGCCTTGCCGGGAAATGCCTTGGCCAGGATGGCCGCCTCAAGAATGAAGTCCGGCTTGGATTTGCGTCCGAAGCCGCCGCCCAGCAGGGTGACGTTGACCGTGACCTGGTCAAAGCCGATGCCCAGGCGCTCGGCAATCCGCTCGCGGGTCACCTGAGGCGCCTGACTCGGCGCCCAGGCTTCGCAACGGCCATCCATGAAGCGCGCCACGGCCACCATCGGCTCCATGGGTGCCTGGGCCAGGTGCGGCAGGTAATAGGTGGCTTCCAGGCTGCTCTGCGCACCACTCAGGGCTTCATCCAGGTTGCCGGTGCTGCGCACCACCTTGCCCGGCTTTTGCGCCGCCGCCTCCAACTCCTTGCGATATTCGATGGAGTTGTACCCGGCATTGACTCCATCGTCCCACTCGATCTTCAGGGCATCGCGGCCCTTGATCGCCGCCCAGGTGTTGCTCGCCACCACCGCCACACCGCCCAGGGGCTGGAACTCGGAAGGCAACGGACGGCCATCGATGGGCATGACCTTGATCACCCCAGGCACCTTCAGCGCTGCACTGTCATCCACGGACTTGACCTTGCCGCCATAGACTCGGGGCCGCGCCACCGCCGCAAACAACATGCCTTCAAAGTGCACATCGGCGCCGTACACCGCACGACCATTGACGATGTCCTCGCCGTCGATGGCCCGGGTCGCCTCTTTACCGATATAGCGAAACTCCGACGCCTGCTTCAGCCGCAGGCTGTCCCGGGCCGGCACCGCCAGAGCCCCCGCCGCTGCGGCCAGAACGCCATAGCCCAGTTCGCGCCCGCTGGGTTGGTGAACCACTTTGTGCAACTGCGCCCGGCACTCGCTCAGCGGTACTTGCCATTGCTCGGCGGCGGCCTGTTCCAGCATGGTTCGCGCAGCGGCGCCGCAACGACGCATGGGCTCGTACCAATGGCGCATGCTGCGCGAACCGTCGGTGTCCTGGTTGCCAAAGCGCGCCTCGTCCCCGGGCGCCTGCTTGACCTTGACCTGAGCCCAATCGGCCTCCAGCTCATCAGCCACCACCATGCTCAGGCTGGTCCGCACCCCCTGGCCCATCTCCGAACGGTTGCAGATCACCGTCACGCTGCCGTCACTGGCGATGCTCACATAGACCTTGGGATCGTCGACCCAGCCATGGGGCATGCCGTCGGCACCGAACTTCTGGTCTTCGGCAAACGCCTGCTGCCAGCCCCAACTGGCCGCCAGCACCAGGGCTCCGGTTGCACCCACGCCCTTGAGAAAACTCCGGCGGCTGAGGTTGCTCAGGGCAAAATCACTGGGTAGGTGGTTCATGCCTTGGCCTCCTGCAGATGGTTGGCTGCCTGGCGAATCGCGGTCTTGATCCGGTTATAGGTACCGCAGCGACAGATATTGCCGAGCATCGCCTCCTCGATCTGCTCGTCGCTGGGATTGGGATGGGTCTTGAGCAATGCAGTGGCGGACATGATCTGTCCGCCCTGGCAATAACCGCACTGGGCCACCGCTGTATCCAGCCAGGCCTGCTGCACCACCTGCCCGACCGGATCGTTGTGCAGGTTATCGATGGTGCTGATGTTCTTGCCCAGCACCGAGCCGGCCGGGGTGATGCAACTGCGCGCCGGATCACCGTCGATATGAACGGTGCAGGCGCCGCACAGGCCCATGCCGCAGCCGAATTTGGTGCCGCTGTAACCCGCCACATCGCGGATGGCCCACAACAGTGGCATGTCCTCGGTGACGTCCAGTGGATGATCTTGACCGTTAAGCTTCAGGGTAATCATGGGCACGCCCGCATTCTATGAGGTGATGGGGTCGAGCCATCTGCCACGCAGCAGCGCGGCTGCGGTGCGCGCAGATCGGCTCAGGCTAATCGGGCTCTCTTGTGAAGACGGGGCTTCACCGGGCCTTTGGCGACGACAAATACTCACATTGTTAGCAAGCTAAGTTAAGTCGTCATGCATAAAAAAGCCTTGCAGGGTGTAAACCGTGCAAGGCTTTTGACTCAAGCGCTGAGCTTAGTTCAAGAGCTGCCTCAATACAGATTCGGCTCCATCTCCAGCTCGACACCGAAGCGCTCGGCGATATCGCGCTGGATTCGTCGGGCCAACTCCAACAGCTGCAAGCCTGTGGCCGTACCGTAGTTCACCAGCACCAAGGACTGCAGGCGATGCACGCCAGCATCGGCATCGCGAAAGCCTTTCCAGCCCGCCTGCTCGATCAGCCAGCCGGCCGCCAGCTTGACCTGCCCGTCGGCCTGGGGATAACCCACCAGCCCCGGATGCGACTGCTTGATCTGCGCCGCCAGCACCGCCGATACCACCGGGTTCTTGAAAAAGCTGCCGGCATTGCCAAGCACCGCCGGGTCCGGAAGTTTCTCGCTGCGGATACTGCAAATCGCCCGGCTGACATCCCTGGCGGTCGGCTGTTCGATGCCCTGCTCACTCAAGCGCTGACGCACCGGACCGTATTCAAGATGCAAATGATCGACACGGTTCAAGGCAAAACGCACCCGCAGAATCAGCCAGCGGCCGGCCTGATGCTTGAACAGACTGTCGCGGTAGGCGAACTGGCACTGATCCAGATCGAAGTCCCGCAGTTCGCCGGTCTGCCGATCAAGGGCGGTGAGACCGACGAACACGTCCTTGATCTCGACACCATAGGCACCGATGTTCTGCATCGGCGCGGCGCCGACGGTGCCGGGGATCAGGCTGAGGTTCTCCAGCCCGGACAAGCCCTGGTCCAGGGTCCATTGCACGAAGGGATGCCAGGTTTCGCCAGCCTCGGCTTCCACCACCACCCGCTGCCCATCATCGCTAAGCAAGCGAATCCCACGGGTGGCCATGCGCAACACCAGTGCCTGGATATCCGTCGTCAGCAGCAGGTTGCTGCCGCCGCCGATCACCAGCAGTGGCAACTGCTGATCGGCGCAATAGGCCAGGGCCTCGCGTACGTCGTCATCGCTGTGGGCCTGGGCGAACCGCTGCGCCTTGACCTCAACCCCGAAACTGTTGAACGGCTTGAGGGACACATCGGATTGAATGTCCAGGCTCATAACCGCCCCTTCAGTTCGATCACCAACCGATCACAGGCATCCTCGATCAGGTCCAGCACCTGCTCGAAGCCCTGCTCACCGTCGTAATACGGGTCCGGCACTTCATCCAGCGGCGCCTCGTAGCGGCGCAGGAACAGATCCAGCTCGGCCTTGCCCAAAGCCGGCTGCAAGGCCTTGAGGTTGCGCAGGTTGCTCTGATCCATGGCGAAAATCAGGTCATATACGGCGAAATCGGCACTGCCAACCTGCTGCGCCCGTTGCGCAGAAAGGTCGTAGCCACGCCGCAAGGCCGCCTGCTGGCTGCGCTTGTCCGGCGCCTTGCCAACGTGCCAGTCGCTGGTGCCGGCGGACGCGACCTGAACCTGATGACCCAGGCCAGCTTCTTGCAACTTATGGCGCAACACGCCTTCGGCGGTGGGCGAGCGGCAGATGTTGCCCAGGCAGACGAACAGAACCCGCATCACGCCTCCAGCAGGCGCCGAACGCGCTCAAGGTCTTCGGCGGTATCGACGCCAGTGGGAGGTGCTTCCAGGGCATCGGCAACGTGGATGCGCACGCCGTGCCACAGGGCACGCAACTGCTCCAGGGACTCGGTGTTTTCCAGCCAGCACGGCCCCCAACTGACGAAGTCATGGAGAAAACCTGCACGGTAGGCGTAGATACCGATGTGTCGGCGATAAGGCACGCCTTCCGGCAACTGATCATGACTCTTGGCAAAGGCATCCCGGGCCCACGGCAAGGTGGCGCGACTGAAGGTCAGGGCCAGGCCGTTGAGATCAGTGACCACCTTGACCACGTTCGGATTGAACAGAGTCTGTGCGTCCTCGATCGGCTCGGCCAGGGTAGCCATGCGCGCTTCGGTATGGGCCGCCAGGTTGGCCGCCACCTGATCGATCACCGAAGGCGGAATCAGCGGCTCATCACCCTGGACGTTGACCACAATGGCATCCGCCGCCAGGCCGAGCTTGGCCGCGACTTCCGCCAAACGATCGGTACCCGAATTGTGGTCTTCCCGGGTCAGCAGCGCTTGCGCGCCAAAGCCCTGGCAGGCCTCGACGATACGCTGATCATCGGTGGCCACCACCACTCGCTCGGCGCTGCTCTTGCAGGCCTGCTCCCAGACCCACTGGATCATCGGCTTGCCGGCGATCAGTTGCAGGGGTTTGCCTGGCAGGCGGGTGGAGGCGAAACGCGCCGGGATGACCACGGTGAAAGCGCTGCTCATTTGTCCAGACGCTCTTCGGTGGTCAGGGTACGGGCCTCGCTTTCCAGCATCACCGGGATGCCGTCGCGAATCGGGTAGGCCAGGCCGGCGCCCTTGCTGATCAGCTCGGTCTTGTCGGCGCTGAGTTTGAGAGGGCCTTTGCAGATCGGGCAGGCCAGGATGTCGAGCAGTTTGGTGTCCATGAGGTTTCCCTGGATAAAAGCGATTAAGGCAACAGACGATCAGGCAGCAGGCGCATCAGCTGGGTATCGAACCAGGCGACGAAGGCCGCGGACGGCACGGCGTCCACCGCCAGGTACCACCAGTCGGCTGCCGCGAAGTCACGGCACTTGACCGCATCTTTTTCGGTCATGACCAGCGGCAATGACGGGGTGAAGGCCAAGGCCTGCGCACTGTATTGGGCGTGATCGGCAAATGCATGGGGGACAGGCCGCCAGTGTAGCGTTTCAAGGGTATTGAAGAAACGCTGGGGGTTGCCGATACCAGCCACCGCGTGCACCGCCTGCCCTGGCGCGAAGTGTTCCACCGGGCGACGCTCGCCGCTCTGCAGATTGACCAGCGCCGAAGGCTTGAGATGGAAGGCAAAACCGTCGGCGCGATCATCAAAGGCGCCGTTGTAGAGCAGGGCATCGACACTGTGCAGACGCTCCACCGGCTCACGCAGCGGGCCGGCCGGCAAACAGCGACGATTGCCCAGGCCGCGGGCCGCGTCGATCAGCACCAGCTCCAGATCACGGGCCAGACAGTAATGCTGCAGGCCGTCGTCGGAAAGAATCAGATCCAGCGGTTCGGCAGCCAGCAAGGCCTGCACCGCGCGGCTGCGATCCGGGTCGATCATCAGCGGCACGCCACAGCGCTGAACGATCAGCAGCGGTTCATCACCAGCCACTGTGGCGCTGTCGTCGGCCGTCACTCGCCAGGGCAGTTGCGGCGGCTTGGCGCCATAGCCACGGCTGACCACCCCGACCCGCAGGCCAAGGCGCTGGCAGTGCTCCACCAACCACAGGATCAACGGCGTCTTGCCAGTGCCTCCGACGGTGATGTTGCCCACCACGATCAAGGGCACCGGTGGTTGATAGATCGCCCCCTCGCCTGCCAGGAAACGCTGGCGCTTGCCCACCACCACACGGCGGTACAGCCATTCCAGGGGCTGCAGCAGTTTCAGCGCAGGATGGCCGTTGTACCACGCGGCGAGCAGACGATCAGAAAGTGCCATCAGGGTGCCGGCGCCGCCTCGACGGTGGTCATGCGCAAATGGCTGAAGCCGAGCTTGCCGGCCGCGTCCATGGCAGTGATCACCGCTTGATGTTGAGTCTTGCCGTCGGCACTGATGGACAGCGGCAGGTTGGTGTCTCCCGCCGACTCCTTCTGCAAGGCGTCCATCAGGGTCGCCAAGTCATTCTTCGGCAGCACCTGATTGTTGACCGAGAACACGCCATCAGCGCTGATGGCGATATCCAGCTGCTTGACCTGCTGGTCTTCGGCGGGCGAGCCGCTGACCGCTTCCGGCAGATCGACCCGCAGTTGGGTCTCCCGGGTAAAGGTGGTGGTGACAACGAAAAACAGCAGCAGGATGAACACCACGTCAATCAACGAAGCAAGGTTGATGTCCACGGTTTCCCGGGGTTTGCGACGGAATTTCACGCTTTGCCCTCAGCCAGGTCGACATCGCGGTCGCCCTGGATCACTTCCACCAGCTTGATCGCTTCCTGTTCCATGCCCACCACCAGCTCATCGACCCGGCGTTGCAGGAAACGGTGGAAGAACACCGAAGGAATACCCACCATCAAACCGGCGGCAGTGGTGATCAGTGCCTTGGAAATACCACCGGCAAGCACTGCAGCGTTGCTGGTCATGCCCGATCCCATGAACGAACTGAAGATATCGATCATGCCCAGCACCGTACCCAGCAGGCCTAGCAGGGGCGCCATGGCGGCGATGGTGCCGAGGGCGTTGAGGTAGCGCTCCAGTTCGTGAATGACCCGGGCGGCGGCTTCCTCGATGCATTCCTTCATGATCTCGCGACCATGCTTGGAGTTGGCCAGGCCCGCTGCCAGGATCTCTCCCAGGGGCGAATCGGCACGCAGTTCCTTGAGTTTCTCCTTATTGAGTTGCTTGTCCTTGATCCAGCGCCAGACCTGGCCCAGCAAATGGGGCGGGGTGACTCGGCTGGCCCGCAGGGTCCACAAACGCTCGGCGATGATGCCGACAGCCGCGATGGAACTCAGAATGATCGGCAACATCATCCAGCCGCCGGATTTGACCAATTCCCACACAGTGACAGTCCCCTCGAAAAAGTGCGCCACTCTAACATAGGGGCTGGACGCACCGAAGACCGTGATGTCGCATGCTCAGGGGCTTTAATAACCCACGGTTATTTAAGGCATTGCTGGCCAGTCGCGCCAGAAGCGCCGCTGTTGGCGCAGGCTTTCAGGCTGGCCGAAAGTCCCCAGCCGCAGCTTCAGTGCGCCTTGCTCGGCACTGTCAAGAATCACCATGCCCAATTGCCGGTAGCGCGCCACCACCTGGGGATGAGGATGGCCAAAGGCATTGCCCCGCCCCCGGGAAATCAGCACCGCCTTCGGCGCCAGCCGCCGGAGCAAGGCCATGGACGATGAGGTACGGCTGCCATGATGGGGCGCCTGCAACCAGTGAATGCGAACCGCCAGCGGACTGTCGAGCAAAGCCCGCTCAGCATGGACATCGATATCACCGCTGAGCAGCAGGCGTTCGCCGCCGGCCTCGACCAGCAGCACACAGGAAGCCTGATTGCCGTCTGCCGCCCCCGCCCACTGCCACAGCGTGAAGCGGGCGCCATTCCAGCCCCAGCTCAGCCCGCTATCACAGGGGGCCGGCTGCAGGGCAGCCGGCAAGGCCTCGGGCTCGCCGCTGCGCACCTGGCTCACCGGTATCCCGCGCTGGACTGCCATGGCGCCTCCGGCATGATCGTTATCGGCGTGGCTGAGCAGCATCAAGTCCAGCCGTCGAATGCCAAGCTTACGCAGCGTCGGCAGCACCACTCGCTCCCCCAGGTCGAAATCCGCGACCCGGGCACCGGCGTCGTACAACATCGCGTGATCACGGGTACGCAGAATGAACGACAGCCCCTGCCCCACATCCAGCTGCCAGATCTCCACCTCGCCCTCGGGTACAGGGTCCTGGGGAGGCCAGACTGCCAACAGCAACAACGGCCAACCCAGCACCCGCAGTGGCACGCCCTTGGGCAACAGCAACAACAGCGCGCCCAGGCTGCTCAGGCCCCAAACCCAAAGGGGGATCAACGGCGCCACCCAGGCTGGCCATAATCCGGCCATCGCCCCCAGTAAGCGGAACAGCCCATCCAGCAGGCCACCCGCCAGCCATAACAGCCCTTCACCCACATAAGGCACAGGCAACAACAGACAGCCCAGCAAGGCCGGGGGCAGGACCAGCAGACTGATCCAGGGCACCGCCAGCAGATTGGCCAGCGGACCACTGAGACTGATGGGCAAGCCAAGGGCCAGCAAGGGTGGCAACAGGCCAATCCCCATCAACCACTGGGCGCGGGTCCAACTCTGCCACCAACGCCAGGAACCCAGGCGCCCGGCAAAGGTGAAGATGAGCACCGCCACCGCGGCATAGGACAGCCAGAACCCTGGCTGCAAGCTGGCCAGGGGCTCGAACAACAGCACTGCATTCAACGCCAGCAACAAGGGCCACCAAGCCCGCAGGTGACGAAAGCGCCAGCGCCAGAGCAGCACCAGCGCAACCATCACGCAGGCCCTCTGCACCGGCACATCGAACCCTGCCAGCAGGCCGTAGCCCAGCGCCCCGACAAAGGCCAGGGCGCAGGCCCAGGGCAGCCAGGGCCAACGCGCGGGCCAAAGCCCGTAACGAGCCAGCGCTGCCACTGCAAGGTAGATCACTGCGGCCAGCAGACTGATGTGCTGTCCGGATATCACCATCAGGTGCACCGTGCCAGTGTCCTGCAACAGTTGCCAATCTTCCCGCGTCAGCCCCGAACCGTCGCCCATCACCAATGCCGCCAGGCCTGCGGCGCGGCCGTGGGCCTCGACCGCGAGTAAACGCTGGCGCAGACCGTCACGCCAGGCTTGGCGTGCCGGCGCCAGCAGTTGCCCATCCTTGACTGTGCCGGTGGCCCCAATGCGCCGGGCCAGCAGCCAGGCTTCGTAATCGAAACCGTGAAGATTGAACAGACCGGCAGGACGCCGCAGCTTGACCGCCAGGCGCCAGCGTTCGCCGCTATTGACAGGTGGCCCACCGTGCCAGGCCAGGCGAATTCGCTGCGGCAGGCGCTCTCGTCGGGACTGGGCATCCTTGAGCTCAAAGCGCACCACGCCCGCCCCCGGTTCCGGCAAGCCGACCACCCGCCCTTCCAGCCAGCGGGTTTGCCCATCCAGGGACTGAGGCAGGCGATCATCCAGCGCCCATTGCCCGGATGCACAGGCCCAGGCCAAACCGAACAAAAAAAATGCCACCGGATGTGTACGAAAAGGCAGCAACATCAGCCCCCCTATCGCCATCAGCAGCAACAACCAGCCGGGCGGCAGCACCGGCATGAAACCCAGCGCCAGCAGTCCTGCGGCCAGGGCCAGCATCCCTGTAACCATCCATCAGCCCATCCTTGGCAGTTCCTAGTCTTGGCTTAGCCGAGGATCGCAGGCGCGGCTTTATCATTTGTCACAATGTCTGAATTTGCGCTGGCTAGAATCCAGTCATAATCCTCGTCTGACCTGACCGAGAAGCCTTATGCCCCGGCACTTATTCAAACGTTACATGCCAGATCCGGTCAGCATCCGGGAACACAAGTCCTTACGCTTTCTTGGCACCCTGTTGCATGACGCCAACCTCTGGCACCTCAATCGGCACTCGGTAGCCCGAGCCATGGCTGTAGGCCTGTTCGCCGCCTTTATCCCGATCCCGATGCAGATGCTGCTGGCCGCGGTACTGGCCATCTGGCTGCGGAGCAACATGCCCATCAGCGTCAGCCTGGTCTGGCTGACCAACCCCATTACCATGCCGCCGGTATTCTTCTGCACCTATCAACTGGGCGCCTGGCTGATGAATGTGCCGACGCGCACCTTGCCCGACGAACTGACCTGGGAATGGATCAGCAGCCAGCTCAGTACCCTGTGGCAACCCTTCCTTCTCGGCTCGGTGGTGGCCGGATTGGTGCTGGGAGCCCTGGCCTATTGCCTGACCATGCTCTACTGGCGCTGGTGGGTCGGCCGCCAATGGCACAGACGCAAGCAACAGCGGCGATGACAAACGAAAACGGCCTCCCAAAGGAGGCCGTTTTCAGTACACCATCACGGCGTTTACTGACGCATGCCGCGACCGCTGACCAGCAGTCGGGCACAACCGATATAAAGCACCACGGTGGCCACCAGCATGAAGGTGATGGCCACACTGATCTTGATGTCCGAAACCCCGAGAATGCCGAAACGGAAGGCGTTGACCATGTGCAGCACCGGGTTGGCCAGGGACACGGTCTGCCAGAACGGCGGCAGCAGATTGATCGAGTAGAACACTCCGCCCAGGTAGGTCAGGGGCGTCAGCACGAAGGTCGGGATAATCGAGATATCGTCGAAGTTGCGCGCAAACACCGCGTTGATAAAGCCCAGCAGCGAGAAGATGGTTGCCGTCAGCACCACCACCAGCACGGTCACACCCAAGTGATGCACCTGCAGCTTGGTGAAGAACAACGACAACAGGGTCACGATGATTCCCACCATCAAGCCCCGCAGGACCCCACCCAGGGTGTAGCCGATGAGAATGGTGTGGGGCGATACCGGCGACACCATCAATTCCTCGATGGAGCGCTGGAACTTGCTGCCGAAGAAGCTCGACACCACGTTGCCGTAAGAGTTGGTGATCACCGACATCATGATCAGCCCCGGCACGATGTACTCCATGTAGGTGAAACCACCCATGTCGCCGATCTGCCGACCGATCAGATTACCGAAGATGACGAAGTACAGAACCATGGTAATGGCAGGCGGCAGCAGGGTCTGTGGCCAGATCCGGGTAAAGCGTCGGACCTCGCGATAGACAATGGTGTTGAGCGCCACCAGATTGGGTTTCAACTCGGAACTCATACCGCCACCTTCGACAGATTCTTCTCCACCAAGGACACGAACAACTCCTCAAGTCGGTTGGTTTTGTTACGCAGGCTCAAGACCTCGATGTTCTGCAGGGCCAGTTGACCGAACAGCGCCGTAATCCCCACAGCCTTGTCCACCTGGACTTCCAGGGTGTGGCTGTCCACCAGCCGGGTCGGGTAGCCCGCCAGCTGCGGCGCCACACTGAGATCGTGCTTGAGATCGAGAAGGAAGGTTTCCACATGCAACTGGCCCAGCAACTGCCGCATGCTGGTGTTCTCGACGATGGTGCCGTGGTCGATGATGCCGATGTTGCGGCACAGCTGCTCAGCCTCTTCCAGGTAATGGGTGGTGAGGATGATGGTGATGCCTTTCTGATTGAGCTCGGTGAGGAAGCTCCACATCGAACGGCGCAGCTCGATATCGACCCCGGCAGTGGGTTCGTCGAGGATCAGCAGGCGCGGCTCATGCACCAGCGCACGAGCGATCATCAGGCGGCGCTTCATGCCACCGGACAGGGAACGCGAAGGCACATCGCGCTTGTCCCAGAGGCCGAGCTGGGTCAGGTACTGCTCGGCCCGCTCCTTGGCGATCTTCGCCGGAATGCCGTAATAGCCGGCCTGAGTGACGACGATGTCGAAGGTCTTCTCGAACTGGTTGAAGTTGAACTCCTGCGGCACCACGCCGATGCAGCGCTTGAGCGCCGCAGGCTCACGATCCAGGTCGTGACCGAAGACATTCACGGTGCCGCTGGTCTTGTTCACCAGGGTCGAAAGAATGCCGATGGTGGTGGATTTACCGGCCCCGTTAGGACCAAGCAGGGCGAAAAAGTCACCTTCGGCGACATCCAGATCGATACCACTCAGGGCCTGGAAACCGTTGCCGTAGGTTTTGGTTAGCTGCCGGATGGACAGAGCGGAACTCATATCGGATTCATGCACCAAGAAGAGGGAATTGTATAAGTGAGGGCAGCCTGGCTGGATTGCAACGACGCCAGGCGCTCGCCATGTTGCGGGTCGAGGCCGCGCAAGTACAGTCACGCGTATCGATAGTGGGTATTAAGTCAACGCGGTCATCACCGCCTGACGATAGGCCGGACGCTGCTTCAAGCGCTGGTACCAGGCCTCAAGATGGGGCATCGAAGGCCGCTCGATGGGCATCTCGAACCAGGCATAGATGAAGCTGCCCAGCGGGATATCGCCCACGCCGATTTCTTCTCCCGACAGATAGGGCTGCCCAGCCAACGCCTGATCGACCCGGGTCAGCAACTCGGTGCAAGTGGCCTTGGCGGCATTGATCTGTTGCCAGTCCTGCTGCGCCTCGGGGGTACGCAACACGCCCCAGAACAACTGCCGGAACGGTTCGGCGAAGGTCGAGGTGGTCCAGTCCATCCACTTCTCGGCACTGGCCCGGGCCTGCACATCGGCCGGATACCAGTGGCTATTGGCGGCATGCCGGGCCGCCAGGTAACGCACGATGCTGTTGGACTCCCAGAGCACGAAGCCATCGTCTTCAATCATTGGGATGCGCCCATTGGGGTTCAGCGCCCGATACTCCGGGGTGTCCACTAGGCCAAAGGCACCGCCGGCATCCAGGGACTCATAGGCCAGCGCCAATTCTTCAGCGCACCACAACGCCTTCCTGACATTCGACGAGTTCTTGCGACCCCAGATCTTCAGCATGACCATCCCTCAGTAATGAATGCCGGGGCAGTCTACGCCTGATCAGCCGCGACTCAAATCGTCGTGCATGTCCCCCAGCGACACAGGGTTCTGCTCATTGAACAGATGGGGGTAGCACTTTTCCAGGTGGCTAAAAAACAGGCTCTGCGGCACATCGGCGAAGCGCCCATGGTCCACCAGGTACTCCATGGATTGGTCGCCCTGGCGGTTGAAGGGGTGGAAAACACTGTCCTGCACACCGTCAAAATCCAGCGGCGCCACGTCGAACAACTCGCACAGACTCTGATTGAACGCCGGCGTCGCCTTGACCCAGCGTCCGTGCAGGTACAACTCGGTGTAGCCGTGCATGGCGAACACATCGCTGCGCAGCAACTCCAGCAGACGGGGCGTCGACAGATGATTGCGCACATCCGCCAGACCGATACGCGCCGGAATCCCGCAATGCCTTGCGCAGCCGGCGAGCAAAGTGGCCTTGGGCACGCAATAGCTTTCGCCGCTAGCCAGGGCATGGCTGCCTCGCAAGGTCTCGGGATCGCGACTGAAGGAATAGAAGTTGTAGCGCACGGCCTCACGCACGGCGTAGTACAGGCTCACCGCCTGCTGTCGCGGATCACCACTGGCACCGCGATGAGATTCGGCGAACTCCACCACTGCAGGGTGGTCACTATCGATGAAGCGGCTGGGACGCAGGTACTCGTGCATGGGCAAAACCTCCGAGCGAAGCCTGGAGTCTATCGAGGCGTGCGCCCCAGCGATAACGACGTTTCGGCCAAAGGTCAGGGTCGGCTCGATCCAATCGGACCGGGTTTGCCAGCCTTGGCTCGACGGCAAAGTCGACCGCTGTACTCGCACCGCACCGATCACCCGCTTTGTCGGAGGCCGACTAAGCTCTGATGGTGATTTGGCCCCTGGTTTCATGGAGGATTGAATATGCTGTTGTTGTGGATACTGGTTCTGCTGGTTGGAGTGGCCTACCTGGCGCACCGCCGCACTGCCCCTCTGCCCGCCCTGGGCGCAGTGGCCGTTTTCCTGCTGGCCATGGGCGCCTTCAGCCGAGCACCCGGCTGGTTGTTGCTGGTTTTCTGGGTAGTGCTGGCGGCCGTCGCCGCGCCTTTGCTGCTGCCGGACCTGCGACGCAAGTACTTCAGCGCACCGCTGTTCGCCTGGTTCCAGAAAGTCCTGCCGCCGATGTCGCAGACCGAGCGCGACGCCATCGACGCCGGCACCGTGTGGTGGGACGGTGAGCTGTTCAGCGGCCGTCCGGACTGGAACACCTTGCTGGCCTACCCCAAGGCCCAGTTGACCGATGAAGAACAAGCCTTTATCGACGGTCCCACCGAGGAACTCTGCGCCATGGTCAGTGACTGGCAGATTGGCCAGCACATGGACCTGCCGCCCGCGGCCTGGACCCATATCAAGGAACATGGCTTCTTTGCCCTGATCATTCCCAAGGAGTACGGCGGCAAGGGTTTTTCCGCCTACGCCCACTCTCAGGTAGCGATGAAGCTGGCGACCCGCAGCGGCGACCTGGCCTCCACGGTCATGGTCCCCAACTCCCTGGGCCCGGCGGAACTGCTGCTGCATTACGGCACCGAAGAACAACGCAACCACTACCTGCCACGCCTGGCTCGTGGTGACGACATCCCCTGCTTCGCCCTCACCGGCCCATTGGCAGGCTCCGACGCAGGAGCCATGCCCGACACCGGCATCATCTGCAAGGGCCAATGGCAAGGCGAGGAAACCCTCGGCCTGCGCCTGAACTGGGAAAAGCGCTACATCACCCTGGGCCCGGTGGCCACCCTGCTGGGGCTCGCCTTCAAGGCCCACGACCCGGATCACCTGCTGGGGGACGAGGAAGACCTGGGCATCAGCCTGGCGCTGATCCCTACCGATACCCCGGGGGTCGAGATCGGCCGCCGCCACCTGCCCCTGGGCGCGGCCTTCATGAACGGCCCCAATTCCGGCAAGGACGTGTTCATTCCCCTGGACTACCTGATCGGCGGCCGGGAAATGCTCGGCAAAGGCTGGATGATGTTGATGAACTGCCTGTCGGTGGGACGCTCGATCTCCCTACCGGCGGTGGGCACCGGCGCCGCCAAGTTCACCAGCCTGGTGACGGGCCAGTACGCCCAGGTACGGGAGCAGTTCAATGTGCCCCTCAGCGCCTTCGAGGGGATTCAGGAGGCCCTGGCCCGCCTCGGCGGCAATGCCTGGCTGATGGACAGCGCGCGCATGCTGACCGCCAACGCCGTGGACCTGGGAGAGAAACCCTCGGTGCTGTCGGCCATTCTCAAGTACCACCTCACTGAGCGCGGACGCGAGTGCATCAGCCACGCCATGGACGTGCACGGTGGCAAGGGCATCATCATGGGGCCCAACAACTACCTGGGCCGCAGTTGGCAGGGCGCGCCGATCTTCATCACCGTGGAAGGCGCCAATATCCTCTCGCGCAACCTGATGATCTTTGGCCAGGGGGCCATCCGCTGCCATCCGTTCGTGCTCAAGGAAATGGCCCTGGCCGGACGCGAGGACCATGACCAGGCCCTGCAGGAATTCGATGCCCTGCTGCTGCAGCACATTGGTTTTGCCGTGAGCAACGCCGCCAGCACCCTGGTGCTGAACCTGGGCCTGGGCCACTTCGAACAAACCCCGGGAGACAAGCTCAGCCAAGGCTACTTCCGCGCCCTGAACCGCCAGGCTGCGGCCTTCGCCCTGCTGGCCGACGTGTCCATGATGCTGCTGGGGGGCGAGCTCAAGCGCCGCGAGCGCCTGTCGGCGCGCCTGGGCGACGTGCTCAGCCACCTGTACCTGGCCTCGGCGGCGCTCAAGCGCTACCACGATCTGGATTCACCGGAGTACCTGCGGCCCCTGCTGGCCTGGGCCCTGGAAGAAAGCCTCGGCCACTCCGAACGCGCCCTGGACGAGTTGCTCGGCAACTTCCCCAGCCGAGTGTTCGGCTGCCTGCTACGGGTATTGGTGTTCCCCTTCGGCCGTCGCCATACCGGGCCGTCGGACCGCCTGGATGCCGAAGTGGCGGCGATCATTGGCCGCGCCCAGGGCGACCCGGCCCTGGAAGCGGTGCTCGCCGGCTGCTATCGCCCGCAATCCACGGACGATCCGGTAGGCGCCCTGCAGCACGCCTGCGACCTGCTGAGCGCGACCCATCCGCTGCAGAAAAAACTCCACGAAGCGCTGAAAAGCGGCCAGGTCAAACCGGCAGCGGGCGAGTCGCCCATCGATGCGGCCCTGGACGCCGGCGTGCTGCAAGCGGCCGAAGCCCAGAGCCTGCGGGACGCCGAAGCGGCGCGACGCAAAGTCATCGATGTGGATGATTTCGCCAAGGAGGAACTGACCTTGAGCGAGGGCAAGACCCGCTAAACGGGCCCCTTGGGACAGGTCGATTATGAAACCGGGCGCGAGGGCTATATACTCCCGCGCCCGTTTTGCTCTTGAGGACCCTGTCATGTCCAACGTCGTCGCCGATCATCTCGTCCTCCTGGACCACCTGCGCAGCATCCTGGTGGCGGTGGGAGAAGCCGAACAGGTTCCCGAAGAAAGCCATGCGCTATTCCTGGAGCGCTTCGATGAACTGCGCGCCTCGCTGCCGATCGACCCGATCGAAAGCCAGTACCTGGGCCAGGACCTGCTGTGCCAGATCATGCAGCGCTATCCGCAGATCGCTCATCTGGTGCCTCGCGACCTGCTGTGGTTCTTCGCCGGTGACTGCCTGCACTACATGCCCGATGAAGAAATCGACCTTTACCAGGCCCTGGAAGAACGCCGCTTCGAAGCCGAGCAGAACGACGAGCCCTTCGACTGGAACCAGGAAAAACAGCTGCTGGCGCTCTCCGCCCAGGACAGCAAGCACTGATTGCCGCGCCTCGCGCAGCCAAGGCCCGCCCGGCTTTTCCGGCGGGCCTTTTTTATGCCCGCCTTATCGCGTCGTCCTCGTAGGAGCCGGCTTGCCGGCGAAGAGGCCCTTGGGTTTTTGCATCGCCCTCAAAGGCATCTTCGCTGGCAAGCCGACAGTTTCTACAAGATGCGTTCGGCTTTGCCGGGGCGGTTCAAGGTCGGCTCCCGAGCCAGGCACTCCACCAGATAGTCGATGAAGACCCGCAGCTTGGGCGGCAGGTAGCGGGTTGGCGAATGCAGGAGCCAGGCACCGCCATGATAGGACGCAAGAAAGGTCCATTCCGGCAACACCTGGACAATCAGCCCCTGTTCCAGAGCATGCCGCGCGGTGAAATACGGCAGGCTGCCAATGCCCAGATGCTGCAGCACCGCATCCAGGCGCACCCCTGTGTGGTTGGCGGCATAACGCCCGCGCACACCGACAGTCACCGCCTTGCCGCCTTGACTGAACTTCCACCGCGCATCGCTGGGGGTTTCGCCAAGATAGATGCAACTGTGCTGGCGCAGGTCCTGAGGATGCTGCGGCGTGCCCTGCTGCGCCAGGTACTGCGGGGTGGCACACAGCAGGTGATCAATGCGCAACAACTGACGACCAATCAAACCTGGCGGCGGGCGATCGGTGATGCGAATCGCCAGGTCGACATTGTCTTCAATCAGGTCGATATCCCTGTCTTCATGCAGCAGTTCGACATCCACCTTCGGGTAGCGCCGAAGAAACTCCGGCATATGAGGATGCACCACGAAGCGCCCCACTGCCTTGGGCACACTGACCCGCACCACGCCCTCGGCCTCGTGGGTGAACTGACCGCTGATCTCCATGACCGAACGGGCCGCACTGACCATCTCGCTGCAGCGCTTGAAAACCTCTTCGCCGCCGTCGCTCAAGCGCAACTTGCGGGTGGTGCGTTGCAGCAGGCGCGTGGCCAGGGCCTTCTCCAGCCGCGAGATGCTGCGGCTTACCGCCGACGGCGAGGAACCCAACTGACGCGCTGCTTCGGAAAAGCTGCCGGTTTCTACGACCCTGACGAAGATGGCCATTTCTGCCAGTAAAGGCAGGGGGAGATTTATGCTCATGACGCAATAGTCCATTGAGTTTTGAACGGATTATCACGCAATTACCCAAGCCTCATAATAAAAAAACACTTGGTTCCAGGGTTTGAGAAATGACGCTTCGCCTGTACTTCGAACACGACCTGCTGACTGCCCCGGTAGAACTGCTGACCTGCGTGCCCCGGGACGATCTGTTCGCCGCGACCTTGCACGCCACGCCCTTTCATCCCCAGGGTGGCGGCCAACCCAGCGACACGGGCTGGATTGGCGAGGCCCGCGTACTGCGAGTCACCCAGGAAGGCGAGCAGATCGTGCATTACCTGACCCAGCCGCTGACGCCGGGAAGCCATGAAGCTCGCGTCGATGAAGAGCAGCGCCTGTTCAACAGCCGCATGCACTCCGCCGGACACTTGATTGGCCACTTCGTACAGAGCCTGGGCTGGATACCGATCAAGGCTCATCACTGGCCGAACGAGGGACGGGTGTCGTTCAAGCCCGGCGAACAGCCTCAGGCAATCGACTGCGCCCGGGTGCAGAACGCCCTCGCACAATGGATCAGCGAGGATTTTCCCCGGCATATTTCCCTGGCCGCCGGATCGCGCCAGATCAGCTTCGGCCAGTTGCCCGCCTACGGTTGCGGCGGCACTCACGTCCAGCACTTGCAACAGCTGGGACGGGTGATCATCGACTCGGTCGCGGAGAAAAAAGGCACCCTTTCAGTCAGCTACAGCCTCGGCTGAGCCACCCACGCTTTTACCCACCTTCCTGCCTTGCGGAGTCCGCATGCTGTCCAATTATCTTGGGGAATTTCTTGCCCTGGCCGTCGTTCACTTTCTTGCCGTGGTCGCCCCAGGCCCGGACTTTGCCGTCACCATTCGCCAGAGCGTGCGCTTTGGCCGAATGACCGGTGTCTGTACCGCCCTGGGGATCGGTGCCGGCATTTCGGTGCATGTGCTCTACACCCTGCTGGGGGTCGGTGCACTGATGCACGCGACGCCCTGGCTGCTGAGCGCCGCCAAGCTGCTGGGCGCGGCCTACATTCTGTACTTGGGCGTCAGCCTGTTGCGCAGCAAGGCCAAGACCAGCATCCCAGGCGACACGGCGCCGGATGAGCCGCAGCAGACGTTACTGCGGGCCTTTATCACCGGTTTCCTGACCAACGCCACCAACCCCAAGGCGACCCTGTTTTTCCTGGCGATCTTCACCACCCTGGTCAGCGCCACCACGCCGTTGAGCATTCAGGCGCTGTATGGCGCCTGGATGTGCCTGGTGAACGCGCTGTGGTTCGTCATCGTCGCGCTGTTCTTTTCCAGCACCCGGGTCCGCCTGCTGTTCATGCGCCTGGGCCACTGGTTCGAGCGCTGCATGGGGCTGATCCTGCTGCTGTTCGCCGGACGCCTGCTGCTGTCGCTGTAAGCGACCCACGACAAAGGCCCGCACAGTCGTCTGACTGGCGGGCCTTTTTTTGTCCATGGCAGGACGAAGCGTTGAATCGCAGACAAACAAAAACGCCGCTCAGTGAGCGGCGTTTTTGTGAAATTGGAGCGGGAAACGAGACTCGAACTCGCGACCCCGACCTTGGCAAGGTCGTGCTCTACCAACTGAGCTATTCCCGC
>NZ_JAQQGK010000008.1:0-340166 GCF_028550695.1 Pseudomonas sp. BLCC-B112 | reverse complement strand
ACATATCGCGTCGCCTGGTTTCGCAGCCTTCGGCAGCGGCTACAAAGAGCCGGCCTGCGCACCTTGGCTTTGGCTTTGGCTTTTGATCTTGATCTTCCGGCCCCTTCCCTGCCGGCAGAGCGTAGGCGTTGCGTAGGGGGCAGCTCGGCAAGGATGCCGAGCCAGCCGCTCTGACCGCAGCAACGGATATGTACACAAAAAGATCCCGGTTTTACGACTAGCTTCCCCACCGCTCAAGACCAAACCCTCCCCCCTTCCCCTCAAACCGCGATCACCGAAAATTCCTACAACTCGCGTCCAATTGCATCACCTTGTCCCTCCAAGGCGATGCCCTTAAGGTCTGGGGGTCATTGCAAATTCAGTGACAGGGGTGTGGAAGCCCCTATATCGTTAGGCGCGCAAAGCACCAGCAACCGTCAGGCATGTTTGTAGCCTGCACTTTATGGTGGCTGTGCGCGGGGCACTCTTGAGTGCGCCGGGTGCCTAACGTCCCGGTCTTCCACACCTGCGTACAGCCGCCACCTAATTACGTGGAAGTGATTTTTGGCGACTCCGACTCATACGTTAGGAAGCAGACCAATGAAGAAAATCACACCCGATCCACCCATCGATACAGTGGATAAAAACGTGGAGCACTACATGCCCCTCACCAGCAACGACTACAACATCCCCGCCCTGCTGGTGGACACCCAGGCCCCGCTGGACGCCCTCCACGAAGCCGCCGCCCACCGCATCCGCGCGGCCACCCAGTTGCTGGAAAACATCGCCAGCCACGACAACCTGCAGAGCAACCCGGCCCTGCTCCAGGACTTCGCCCAGCTGTGCGTCATCCCCCTGCGCGACGGCTGCGACCTGCTCGACGTACTGGGCCGGCGCCTGCAGGAACAACTGCTCACCTGACCCCTGATCCGGGCCCGGCGCGCCCCGCCGGGCCCATCAAGCCGCCCTGATCTCCGCCCCCCTGCGCCCCGTAATTGCAAAGCGACATTAGCCCATTTGTGCTAATCGACCCTCCCCCAGCCCGGGGCTATAGTGCCGAGCAACCACCCGCTCTCCTCCAACACCGCCGTTCTGCGGTGTCGGGAGCGGCTGCGCCGTTGAAAACACAACAACACCAAGGAAGATTCATCATGAAACTCCAGTCCAGCCTCCGCCCCTTCGCCCTGATCAGCGCCCTGGCCCTCACCCTGGGCGGTTGCGCCATTGCAAAACCGAGCAACGACGACCTCAAGAACCGCGCCCAGACCACCCTCGGCAAGCCCGTGAGCACGGTCTCGAACGTACGCAGCGACGCGTCCCAGACCTACTTCACCGCCAGCACCAGCAACGGCGAATATGACTGCGTATTGCCCAGCGGCGGCATGGTCGCCTTCGCCACCATGGGCGGCGCAGTAGCGCTCCCCGCCCAGTGCACCAAGCAATAAGCCGGCAGTCCCTGACTACCCAGGTTCGCGGCGACCACCGGCCACTGCGCCATGGCAGGGCTGTGTCGCGCGAACACTGCAACTTCTTCAAAGGTTCTGAACCCATGAACTCCCGCTTATTCATAGTGGCAGGCACAGTCCTGCTCGCCTGCGCCTTGAGTGCCTGCGCGCCGCGCCAGGGACGAACCCTGGACGAATACCCGCCGGTAAAGATCCCCACCGTGCAGTACCCCACCGTCCCCTTCGATATCCAGGCCGCGCGCGCCGCCCTGCAACCCGGCAACGCAACGCTCACCGGCAAGTTCTGCATCGTCGGCAACGACGGCATCGAGAACAGCGGCAATGTGGAGATCTATCTCTACCCGGTCACCCCGCACTTGCAGGCCTGGCATGACTTGCGCAGGTCCCAGCCCGAGGGCGCGCCGGTGAGCATGGCCCCCGAGGCCGTGGCCGTGCACCGGGTGACCCGGACCAACGGCAACGGCATCTTCCAGTTCACGGGGCTGCAACCGGGCCGCTACTTCGTCCAGGGCCAAGACATGGTGTACGGCACCAGCCGCTGGAATGAGTACGTGGGCACCGGCCAGAGCAACACCAACTACGGGCCGGTGACCACCCACTACTACACCGAGCGCAGTTCGATCTCTTCGTACTCAGGCATGCTGGATGACTTCGTCGAACTCGCCAGTGGCGAGAACAAGAAGCTGACCATGACCAACTATCCCCTGCTTATCCCGTGCCGGACCTGGTAGCAGCCCCTTGCGTCACGGCCCTGTGACTGGACGCCAGCGGCGTCTCGCGCAGGGCCCGCAAGGTGCCCCGCAGTTCCACCGGACGCACCGGCTTGGAGAGGATGGCGATGTTGCGGTCGTGCAGGGCGGCGTGGATTCTCTCGAGGTCGTGTCCGGTGATGATCAGCGCCGGCACTTCCCAGCCCCGCTGCTGGCGGATGCTGTCGATGCATTCGATACCCGAGGCACGGGTGCCCAGGTCGTAGTCGGCGACGATAATGTCGCAATCGGTCAGTAGATCCTCCCCGCTCGATTCGGCCTGGACCACACAGCCCCAGCGCTCCAGCAACGCCGAGGTGGCCAGCAGGACGTTACGGTCATCTTCCACCAGACAGACTCGCAACCCGGTCAGCAAGCCGCTCTGCACCGCTTCGTCACGGCTGTGCAAACGCTGCGGCGCGGCCAATACCAAGCCATGCAGGCTGACGGTAGTACCGTGATCGACCCGCGAACGGATCGTCACCTGCAGGTCGGTCATCTGCCCCAGGCGCTTGACGATGGACAGGCCCAGGCCAACGCCTTCGACGTCCTTGTCGCGCACCTGGCGGACCCGGTAGAACTCATCGAAGATCTTTGGCAGATGCTCCTCGGCGATGCCCCGGCCCTGGTCATAAATGACAATGGCCAGGCCCTGGCCACGACGGCGCACACCGATCAGCACCGGCCGTTCTGCGGCGTACTTGAAGCAGTTGGACAGCACGTTCTGCACCATCGTCGCCAACAACCCCGGATCAACCCGCACCCAGTAACTGCAGGGGCGCAAGCGCAGTTCGACCCGCGCCCAGCGCGCCGCTTCGGCGTTCTGGCGCACCAGATCCCGCAGTAACTCCCCCAGGTGCACGGTTTCGTACTTGGGCTGCACGCGTCCGTTGTCCAGGGTGTAAAGGTCGAGGATCGAACGGAACAACTGCGACACGTTGAGCAGCGAACGATCGATATTGTCCACCAGCCGCCGCTCTTCGCCCCCCAGGTTGGCCTCGCGCAGGCAAGCAGTGAACAGGCCGATGGAATGGATCGGCTGGCGCAGGTCGTGGCTGGCCTGGGCCAGGAATCGGGACTTTTCCAGGTTGGCGGCAATCGCCTCTTCCGAAGCCAGACGGGTGCGCTTGAGCAGGATGTGGGCGTACACCGGAATCACCGTGCTGGTGATCATCAGCATCAGCACCATGTAGGGCTGGGCCTGCCAATACGGGGTCAGCAGATAGACCATGAACAGCGCAAACAGCGCCAGCACGGTGGCAATGGCCAGGTAGCGCGAGCCGAAACGCATGCCATTGCCCAGGTTCACCCAGACCATCACCGCATAAATCGGTAGCGCCCCCTCGCCGCCTACCACCAAGCCGTAACAGGTGCCGGTGTAGTCGTAGACCATGCCCAGGATGCGCCGCGCCGGGTAATGCCCGGGCCAGCGGGCAATGGCCATGCGCAGCAGGATCGAACCCAACATGAACAGGGCAATGTAGATCATCACCGGCACATAAGGGTCGACCTGCTGCCCCGGGAGAAAGCCGATCACGGTAAACCAGACCAGGGCGCACCCGGCCACGATAATCCGCAGGGTGGCCTGGTCGAGTTCGCTGTCCTTCTCAACGTTCATGCAATCACCTCCTTGTGCAATCTGTGTTGCCGTGGTCTTTTGCCGCTCGGCAATACCGCGTATCGAACACGACCAGCGGCCAGTTACAACGCCGCGCGTCAAGTTAGCATGCGCGCAGGACTGGATGTTTCAAGGAGTTTCACGACATGACATGCCGGATTATCGTCGCCGACGACCACCCGCTATTCCGCGAGGGCATGCTGCGCACCCTCCAGCGCCTGCTGCCCGACGCCCTGCTCGAAGAGGCTGGCGACCTGGCGGCGGTACTGGCCCTGGCCCTGACCGGCGAGGAGCCGGACTCGCTGATTCTGGACCTGCGTTTCCCCGGATTGACCTCGGTCAGCCTGATTGCCGACCTGCGCCGACAGCTGCCCCGAACCTCGCTCATCGTGGTATCGATGGTGGACAACCAGGACCTGATCGGCGAAGTCATGGCCGCTGGTGCCGACGGTTTTATCGGCAAGAGCATCAGCCCGGAGGAGATCGGCCAGGCTATCCAGGCCATTCGCCAGGGCGAAGTGGTGGTCAAGTACGCACCTTCCGGCTTGCTGCTGCCCCTGGATGCCGGCGCCGAGATCAGCCAGCTAACCACCCGCCAGCAAGAAGTGCTGCGCCTGATCGCCCAGGGCAAGACCAACAAGGAAATTGCCCGGGAGCTGGATATCTCGCCGTTCACCGTTCGCATCCATGTCTCGTCCCTGCTGCACACCCTGAAGGTGCCCTCACGGGCAGCGGCTGCGGTGAAGTTCGCCGGGGCCTGGTAACCCGGGACAGGCTCGCGCACCCATGCCAGAGAGTCGTCTCCGGCGCTGCACCGGCTGTTTGCCCCGGTTGCACCTTTAACGCTGGGAAGCTTGGCGCAAATGAGGCAGCATCGGTCCTGGCACGCCTGTATAAACGCCATGGCATTGGGCGGCACGCCAGGAACAGCGTGCTGGCGCGGCCGCCCCACGCAGGAGAAAAACATCATGAATACGGATGAACGTGATGAACTATTTGATCGGTTGCACCACTGGTTCGGTGACTCGGAAGCCACCAACTGGAACGAATACACCACCGAACAGGTGGCCAAGGGCGTGCTTCACGCCTTTACCCCGGCGCAATGGCAACGGCTCGGCGAGACACTGCTGTCCCGGCCCGAGTACTGGCAGCACCGCTGCGCCGTCTCCCTGGGCGAGTTGCGAACGGCACCGGCCATCGCCTTGTTGAAACGCCTGCTGGCAGACTCGCCTTACCTGGATGTACGGGTCATGGCGGTCTATGAGCTGGACTGGGCGCAAGCTGCCATCGAGCAGCGCTATGCGCCCTGTATCCTGGAAATCATGGACAACCTCAGTGAAGAAGGCATCGAGCCGGAGCTGCACAGCCTGCTGACCAAGGCCGAGTCGGCCACCCTCTGAAAGCCCCAACCCTGGATGCCGGCTCCCCGCCGGCCATCCAGCCCCTTCAGCTGGACACCCGAGACTTCAACATCCAATGCTCGAAGGCCTCGGCGGGCAACGGCCGGCTGATCAGGTAACCCTGGACCGTGTCGCAGCCCCAGCTTTCCAGCAGTTTCAGGCAATGCTCGTACTCCACCCCTTCGGCCACCACCTTGAGCCCCAGCTTGTGACTCATTTCGATGGTTGAGCGCACGATCACCGCATCACCGCTGGTTTCGTCCAGGTTGCGGATAAAGGACTGGTCGATCTTCAACTCCTGCACCGGTAGACGCTGCAACTGGGCCAGGGATGAATAGCCGGTGCCAAAATCATCCACCGACAGACTGATGCCGCAGCCACGCAAGCGCTGCAGCACCGCCAGCGACTGTTCCGGATGGCGCATGATGGCGCTCTCGGTGATCTCGAACACCAGTTGCTCAGCGGCCACCTGATAGCGCTCCAGGCACTGGCTGACCCGGACTTCCAGGCCGTCGTCCTCCAGGTCGCTGGCGGAGATGTTCAGCGACAGGCGCACGGGCAAAGCCCGGCGGTTCCACTCCGCCAACTGCCGAATGCAAGCCTCGATGACCCAGGAGGTCAGGCTGTGCATGCTGCCGGTGCGCTCGGCCAGGGGAATGAACTCCGCTGGCGACACCACGCCAAATACCGGATGCCGCCAGCGCAGCAGGGCTTCGGCCTGGTGCAGGTAATCCCGGCGCAGATCCAGCTTGGGCTGATACAGCAGGAACAGCTCGCCATCGGCGGCGGCGCGACGCAGGTCACGGATCAGGCTGATCTGGCGCTGATGAGCCAGGTCGCGGTCTTGCTGGTAGACCTGCAGGTAACCGGGGTTGAGCGCTGCATCGTGGCGGGCGATCGCGGCACGGCTGATCAGCTCTTCGGCGGACTTGCCGTCGGCGGGATACACCGCCATGCCCATGCAGATCTGGCGCCGTACCTCATCCCCCTGAATCAGCTGGGGTCGGCTCAACAGGTCATGGAGGCGGTCGGCCATGGCAATGGCGCCATCGAGCTCGGTGTTTTCCAGCAGCAGAAGGAACTCGCTGGCGGTGATCCGCGCCGCGGTATCGCCCTGGGACAGCACATCACGCAGCCGCCGGCTCAGTTCACCCATCATCTGCTCCAGCCCTTCATTGCCAAAGCCTTCGTTGATCGCCCGATAGTTGTCGATCCCCAGGTACAGCAACACCACGTTGCGCCGGGCAGCGATGGCCTGGCTCAGGCGCTCGATGGCCAGGGCCCGATTGGGCAGCCCGGTCAGGGGATCATGCAGGGCGTTGTGGGCCAGTTGCCGCTCACGGGTGGCAATGGCGCTCTGCATGGCGTTGAAGGCATCCGCCAGCACACCGAACTCGTCGCTGCGCTTGATGGCCACCGTGGCCTGATAGTTGCCGGCACCGATACGTCGGGCAGCCTGGGCCAGGTCTTCCAGGGGCCGCGAAACCCGCCGAGCCATCAGCAGGGCGAAGACCAGGGAAATCACCAGCGCCACCATGGCGATCCACAGGAACTCCCGGTCCAGTGGCGCAAAGGCTTGCAGTGCCTGTTCCAGGGGGCTCTGCAACAAGACCATGACCCGTGGATCGTGGGCATCCCCGGTATTGGCCAGTTGCAGTGCCTGGTTGAGAAAGCGTTGGCCATGGGTTTCGCTCATCTGCGGCAGGGACTGCCACAACGAGTCACGCAGGACATTGATGATCGGCGACCAGAAGAACTCCGGCTGGGTGCTGAACAACTCTCCGGGGTGCTCGCCGTCAACGGTCAGGAATGAGACTTCCAGGTTGCTCATGGAACGCAGTTCCCGGGCGAACAACTCATCCATGGGAAAGCCCATCACCACCCGGGCAACGGGCAGCGAATCCAGCACTTCACCTTGCACCAACAGATAGGGGCGGCCTTTGATCGCAACGAACAGCATGTGAGTGTCGTGCCGCTGCGCTCGGCGCAACGCCCGGTCATAGGGAAACGGCTGCCCCCTGGCAATGTCCGCCAGCGTACTGGCGATTACCCGTCCCTCGGGACTGAGCACGAACATCTCGCTGGAACGAATACCCCCACGGTACTGCGCCAGGGACGCGAGGATGTCCACCGGCTTGCCGCTGACCACAGCGCGGTGAAACTCCGAATCCACCACCAGCCAGTCGATACCGTATTGCAGATTGCGGCCCCGCAGGTCGAGCAGGCGCTCGAACACGCGAGTGCCGACCTTCAATTGCAATTGCGCCTGCTTCTCCACTGCGTGAGTAGTGGCGGTCTTCACCGCAAAGTACACCGCGCCAATCAGCACCAACAGCAACAGCGCCAGCACCCCGACAATCCTTGCCTGAAAGGTTCGGCGCCACTTCATAGGGCTGCTCTCATCCACTCCGATCGCCCGCCGGGCCGGAAAAGCACCTGCGCGGGTGACGGCCGCCGGGAGCTGAAAAATCCGTTCTTCATACCCATCCCTCTAAGAAGCTGAATGCGCGCGTCAAATAAATGCCGATTTCACTCCGACATTCCGGACACTCAGATTAATCCTCAAACTGTAGAAGATCACGCAATAAAACAGGTGACATCCAAGTCATTTTATTGACATTTGATGTCCGTCAACGCCGTCCAATACGTCCACAGCGTCCACGCCACACGTCTGGACAGAGCCTCAACGGACAGTTGAGGGCCGCTCGGAAAAAAGCTGAAACCAGTTTCCCATTGAAACCCGTCTCGACCTGCCCCATCTAACCTGCATAGCCCATCGCGCAGGAGCCTTCATGAGCGACCAGCAAGCATTTCCCGAAGATCCACGTGAGTACCTCGATCCGGAAAATACCGAACAGCCCAGTGCCCATGGCACCGGCCTGGCCCTGCCCGGGCAGAATCTGCCGGACAAGGTCTACATCATGCCGATTCACAATCGTCCCTTCTTCCCGGCGCAGGTGCTGCCGGTGATTGTCAACGAAGAACCCTGGGCCGAAACCCTGGAGCTGGTAAGCCAATCCGACCACCACTCCCTGGCCCTGTTTTTCATGGATACCCCCCAGGAAGATCCGCGCCACTTCGATACATCCGCGTTGCCGGAGTACGGCACCCTGGTCAAGGTCCACCACGCCAGCCGCGAGAACGGCAAGCTGCAATTCGTCGCCCAGGGCTTGACCCGGGTACGCATCCGCACCTGGCTCAAACACCACCGGCCGCCCTACCTGGTGGAAGTCGAATACCCGCACCAGCCCAGCGAACCCACCGATGAGGTCAAGGCCTACGGCATGGCGCTGATCAACGCGATCAAGGAACTGCTGCCCCTCAATCCGCTGTACAGCGAAGAACTGAAGAACTACCTCAACCGCTTCAGCCCCAACGACCCTTCGCCCCTGACCGACTTCGCCGCCGCCCTCACTTCCGCCACCGGCAACGAGTTGCAGGAGGTGCTGGACTGCGTGCCGATGCTCAAGCGCATGGAGAAAGTCCTGCCGATGCTGCGCAAGGAAGTCGAGGTCGCGCGCCTGCAGAAAGAGATCTCCGCCGAGGTCAACCGCAAGATCGGCGAGCACCAGCGCGAATTCTTCCTCAAGGAACAGCTCAAGGTGATCCAGCAGGAGCTGGGACTGACCAAGGATGACCGCAGCGCCGACCTGGAACAGTTCGAGCAGCGACTGAGCGGCAAGGTCCTGCCGGCCCAGGCGCAGAAACGCATCACCGAGGAAATGAACAAGCTGTCGATCCTCGAAACCGGCTCGCCGGAATACGCCGTGACCCGCAACTACCTGGAATGGGCTACCGCTGTGCCCTGGGGCGTCTACGGCGAGGACAAGCTCGACCTCAAGCACGCGCGCAAAGTGCTCGACCAGCACCACGCCGGGCTCGATGACATCAAGACCCGCATCCTCGAATTCCTCGCGGTGGGCGCCTACAAGGGCGAGATCAGCGGCTCCATCGTACTGCTGGTAGGCCCGCCGGGCGTGGGCAAGACCAGTGTCGGCAAGTCCATTGCCGAATCCCTGGGGCGGCCGTTCTATCGCTTCAGTGTCGGCGGCATGCGCGACGAAGCCGAGATCAAGGGGCACCGCCGTACCTACATCGGCGCCCAGCCGGGCAAGCTGGTGCAGGCCCTCAAGGAAGTGGAGGTGATGAACCCGGTGATCATGCTCGACGAGATCGACAAGATGGGCCAGAGCTACCAGGGCGACCCGGCCTCAGCCCTGCTGGAGACCCTCGATCCGGAGCAGAACGTCGACTTCCTCGACCATTACCTGGACCTGCGCATGGACCTGTCCAAGGTGTTGTTCGTGTGCACCGCCAACACCCTGGACTCGATCCCCGGGCCGCTGCTCGACCGCATGGAAGTGATTCGCCTGTCGGGTTACATCACCGAGGAAAAACTCGCCATCGCCAAGCGCCACCTGTGGCCCAAGCAGTTGACGAAAGCCGGTGTGGCCAAGAGCAGCCTGAGCATCAGCGACAGTGCCCTGCGCGCCGTGATCGACAGTTACGCCCGGGAAGCCGGGGTGCGCCAACTGGAGAAACAACTGGGCAAACTGGTGCGCAAAGCGGTGGTCAAGCTGCTGGACGAGCCGGATGCAAACATCAAGATCGGGCCCAAGGACCTGGAGGCCTCCCTGGGCATGCCGGTGTTCCGCAACGAGCAGGTCCTGAGCGGCACCGGGGTCATCACCGGCCTGGCCTGGACCAGCATGGGCGGCGCGACCCTGCCCATCGAGGCGACGCGGATTCATACCCACAACCGTGGTTTCAAGCTCACCGGTCAGTTGGGGGATGTGATGAAGGAGTCGGCGGAGATCGCCTACAGCTACGTCAGTTCGCACCTCAAGCAGTTCGGCGGCGACAGCAAGTTCTTCGACGAAGCCTTCGTCCACCTGCACGTTCCTGAAGGTGCCACGCCCAAGGATGGCCCGAGTGCCGGGGTGACCATGGCCAGCGCCCTGCTGTCCCTGGCGCGCAACCAGCCGCCGAAAAAAGGCGTGGCCATGACCGGCGAGCTGACCCTCACCGGCCACGTGCTGCCCATTGGCGGGGTGCGGGAGAAAGTCATCGCGGCGCGGCGCCAGAAGATCTTTGAGCTGATCCTGCCGGAGCCCAACCGCGGGCATTTCGAGGAACTGCCGGACTACCTCAAGGAAGGCATCACCGTGCATTTCGCCAAGCGTTTTGCCGACGTGGCCAAGGTACTGTTCTAAATCCCTTCGCCGGCAAGCCGGCTCCTACAGGTTGTCCCTTGTAGGAGCCGGCTTGCCGGCGAACAGGCCATAAGCGCCAACCTCCGTGCCCCGGCCCACACCGCCCATCATCTTCAGTTATGCTCGCCGTTCGTCACGAATGATCGGAGCTTCCTGACCCATGTCCGCACCTCGCCTGCTTGCCCTGCTCAGCCTCGCCCTGCTGGCCGCCTGCGCCAGCCAGCCCAAGCAAAACGTCACCGTGGAAAACCAGAGCCAATGCCCCCTGCAATTGCACAACGGGCAAACCCTGACCCTGACCCTGCCCAGTAATCCCACCACGGGCTATCGCTGGGCAATCCAGGATTCGGCCGGCGGCATCCTGCGCAAGGTCAGCCCCGAGGTCTACAGCAATCCCGAGAACACCGGTCTGGTGGGCAGCGGTGGTCAATCCACCTGGCGTTTCCAGGCGTTCGCCAGCGGCCAGGGCCGACTGCTGCTGACCTATCAGCAACCCTGGGCACCGGAAGAAGCACCGGTAAAAGCCTTCGACTGCTCGATCACGGTCAACTGACATGGGCTGGCTGATTCTTGCGCTAATGGGCGCCGCCACCTTCATCTACGGGATCAGCGTGCACGCCACGTTGCTCTGCCTGTTGGTCAAGCCGCTGCCGGTACTGGCCCTGCTGGGCTGGTTGCACGATGCGCCGCCGGGGGACTATCGCCGCTGGATCGCCATTGGCCTGTTGTTCTCAGTGCTGGGGGACGTGCTGTTGGCCTGGCCTTCGGACCTGTTCGTGTTCGGCCTCGGGGCGTTTCTGGTGGCGCACCTGGCCTACCTCAAGGCCTATCTCTGCGACTGTCGGCGCCTGGCGCTGTTGCCGCTGGTGGTGGCACTGGCCATTGGCGCGGGGCTGTTGAGCATCCTGATTTCCCACGGCCTGGGCCCGCTGCTGATCCCGGTGATCGTCTACGCCCTGACCATCAGCGCCATGCTCTGGCGCGCCCTGGCACGCCTGGGCTCGACAGTGCCTGCGCGCTCGGCGGCCCTGGCCGCGGTGGGCGCCTTGAGCTTTGCCTTCTCCGACAGCCTGATTGGCATCAGCCGCTTCGTGGTGGCCTTCGATGCCGCGCCCTACTTGATCATCATTTTCTACTGGCTGGGCCAGTGGGGTATCGCCGCTTCGGCGTTCAGCCAGAAGCCGCGCTGACCTACCTTCGCCGACAGGCCGGTCCCTACAATCTGTAGGAGCCGGCTTGCCGGCGAACAGCATCACACCTTGCGTCGCCCTTGCGCTCCTGAAGGCCCTGCGGGCCTTATCGCAGCCTGCGGCAGCGGCTACAATGCCGCCCTCTTTTTATCTCCATCGCTGGAAATGCCGTGAGCAAAGAACCCGACCGCCTATTCGCCCAGCCCCTGGCCCAGGTGCCCGACTTCGCCTTTAACGAGGATGTGGTGCGGGTGTTCCCGGACATGATCAAGCGCTCGGTGCCGGGTTACCCGACCATTGTCGAGAACCTCGGGGTGCTGGCCGCGCAGTTCGCTCAGCCCAACAGCGTGCTCTACGACCTGGGCTCATCCCTGGGCGCGGTGACCCAGGCCCTGCGCCGCCATGTGCGCAGCGACGGTTGCCGGGTGATCGCCGTGGACAATTCGGCGGCCATGGTCGAGCGTTGCCGGGAATACCTCAACGGCCAGGATTCGATGTTCCAGGAGTTGCTGCCAGTGCAGGTGATCGAAGGCGATATCCTGGCCCTGGAGTTCCAGCCGGCCTCGGTGGTGGCCTTGAACTTCACCCTGCAGTTCATCGCCCCCGAGCAGCGCCTGGCCCTGCTCGGGCGCATCCGCCAGTCGCTGCTGCCCGGCGGCGCGCTGATCCTCTCGGAGAAGCTGCGCTTCAACGACACCGAGGAACACGCCCTGCTCACCGACCTGCACATCGCCTTCAAACGCGCCAACGGCTACAGCGAACTGGAAATTGCCCAGAAGCGCAGCGCCATCGAAAACGTCATGAAGCCCGACAGCCTCGAAGAACACCGCGAACGCCTGCTGGCCGCCGGGTTCTCGAAAGTCGTGCCGTGGTTCCAGTGTCTTAATTTTGCCTCGTTGATTGCCCTGCCATGATTGATCTGTCTCCCCTCGCTCGCCGTCTGGCGGGCACGCCCCTGGCCAAATGGGCCAACGGCCTGCAAGCCCAGCTCGATGCCAAGATGGAAAAGGGCCATGGCGACCTGGAGCGCTGGCAGAGCGCCCTCGACGCGTTGCCGAAGATGCAGCCCAGCGAAGTCGACCTGATCAACGGCCTGCGCCTGGACACCGACTGCGACGACGCCACCCGGGCGCAGATGCGTACCGCACTGATGGGCCTGTCACCATGGCGCAAGGGCCCGTTCGACCTGTTCGGCGTGCACGTGGATACCGAATGGCGTTCGGACTGGAAGTGGTCGCGGGTCGCACCGCACCTGAACCTTGAAGGCAAACGCATCCTCGATGTCGGCTGCGGCAATGGCTACTACATGTGGCGCATGCTCGGCGCCGGCGCCCATAGCGTGATTGGTGTGGACCCTAACTGGCTGTTCTTCTGCCAGTTCCAGGCGGTGCAGCGCTACCTGTCGGAGCCCTCGGTGTGGCACCTGCCATTCCCCTTCGAAGACCTGCCAGCCAACCTGGAAGGTTTCGACACCGTATTTTCCATGGGGGTGTTCTACCACCGGCGTTCGCCCATCGAGCATCTGCTGGCGCTCAAGGACTGCCTGGTCAAGGGTGGCGAACTGGTGCTGGAAACCCTGGTGGTGGAAGGCGATCAGCATCAGGTGCTGGTACCGGAAGACCGCTACGCGCAGATGCGCAATGTGTGGTTCCTGCCCTCGGTGCCGGCCCTGGAGCTGTGGCTGCGGCGCGCCGGGTTCAGCGACGTGCGCTGCGTGGATGTGAGCGTGACCAGCATCGAGGAGCAGCGCGGCACCGAGTGGATGAAGTACCAGTCCCTCAGCGACTTCCTCGACCCCAATGACCACAGCAAAACCATCGAAGGCCTGCCGGCGCCGATGCGCGCGGTGATTGTCGCCAAAAAATAACGCCGCCTTCCCCCTGTAGGCGCTGGCCGGGCGGCGTTCCGCTTGCCAGCGAAGGCGCCCGCCAGAGCGGCGCAAGGCTCAAGGGCCTGTTCGCCGGCAAGTCGGCTCCTACGGTTTTTGCAGGAGCGAGCTTGCTCGCGAAAACCGCAGACGCGTTTGAGATCAGCGCGCTCGACGCGCCTTGAAGAACTCGCTCAGCACCGTGCCGCACTCTTCGGCCAACACCCCGCCCTCGTACAGCACTCGATGATTGAGAAAGCCCTGGGTGAAGAACTGACCCTGGCTCTGCACGATGCCCGCCTTGGGTTCCAACGCGCCGTACACCACGCGGGCAATGCGCGAATGGACGATCAACCCGGCGCACATGCTGCAAGGCTCCAGGGTCACGTACAGGGTGCTGCCGGGAAGGCGATAGTTGCTGACCGCCTGGGCCGCTGCGCGGATCGCCACCATCTCGGCGTGGGCGCTAGGGTCGCTGCCGCTGATGGGGCAGTTGTAACCGCGGCCGATAATCTCACCATCCAATACCAGCACCGCGCCCACCGGCACTTCCCCCAGGGCTGCGCCTTGGGCGGCCAGGGCCAGGGCTTCGCGCATGAAGTCCTGGTCGCGGCTGCGGTCGATGATCGGCGCCGGGCGTATCTGACGCATCACGCCACCTCGATGGCGGCCATCAGACCGGTTTCCATGTGGTCGATCACGTGGCAGTGGAACATCCAGACCCCAGGGTTATCCGCCACCAGCGCCACGCGGGCACGCTCGTTCTTGCCCAGCAGGTAGGTGTCGGTGAAGTAGGGAGTGATCTTCTTGCGGTTCGAGGCGATGACCTTGAAGCTCATGCCGTGCAAGTGGATCGGGTGTTGGTACTGAGTCATGTTCTTCAATTCGAAAATGTAGCTCTTGCCCTTTTTCAGCGTGGCAATCGGGCGGTCGGCGCAGGTCTTGTCGGTAATGTCCCAGGCCTGGCCGTTGATCTGCCACAGGCTCGGCGGCTGGCCATTGTCCACGTTCACCGAGACCGAGCCAACCCACTCAAAATTGAAGTTGAGCTTCTCGGCGTTGTCGAGATCCGGCTCGGCCACCGGGTTGGCCGGCAGGGCTGGCGGCCACTGGGTCGGCGCATCGTTGTTGGCCACCGAACGCAAGGTGCCCAGGCGCACTGGACCGTTGCGCAGGGACAGTTCTTGCCCCGCCGCCGGCGCCTTGATCGCCAGGCAGATACGCATGCCCGGCCCCAGCCAGTATTCCTTGCCCAAAGGACGCGGCTCGATGGGGTTGCCGTCCAGCGCATAGATCTGCGCTTCGACATCGGGGATGTTGATGCGGTAGGTCAGGGTGTTGTCCAGGTTGAGTAGACGCACCCGAGTAATCTGCCCGGCCGGCAGGTCGATCACCGCCTGGGACACGCCGTTGATGGTGGACAGGCGCCCGGCCGTGCCGCCCCGCGCCGCTTCCCGGGGGATGCTGAAGGAGACGAACGCGCCCTCTTCGTCCACGTGCCAGCTTTTCAGGCTCAGGGTGCGCTCGTACTGGAAGCCGGTGGGTTCGCGCTCTTCGACGATCAGCGGGCCCACCAGGCCGCGGCCCAGTTCTTCGCTGCTGTTCACATGGGGGTGATACCAGTAGCTACCGGCATCCGGTACGCGGAATTTGTAGTCGAAGTATTCGCCGGGCAGCACCGGCAGTTGCGAGACATAAGGCACACCGTCCATTTCCAGGGGCAGGCGGATGCCGTGCCAGTGGATGGTGGTGGCCACGGGCAGGTGGTTGATGAAGCGCACCCGCAGCCACTCGCCCTGGCGTACCCGCAGTTCGGTGCCCGGTGCCGATGGCCCGAAAGCCCAGGCTTCAGTCTTGTGCCCTGGCACCAGTTCCACATCCAGCGGCGCCGCGATCAGCTCGTAGTCGTGGCCCGCTTCAGCGTCGGCCATTTTCCCCAGCCAGTAGCGTGAGGCGCCACCCGCTCCCACGCCCACCACTACCAGACCGGCCAGACCACCGAGTATTTGTCGACGGGTAAAGGACATGGACTCAACTACCTCACGTATCCGCGGCGGGCCCAGGCCCGCAAAAGGCGAATACGATACACCCGCAGTTGAGAAACAGTAAGGCCTGCGCGGCGACCGGACGCAGGCGGGACGGGGAAACGATGGGTGTTTTCGAGGGTGCGCTCGCTGGCAAGCCCGTTGCTCTTGCAGGAGCCGGCTTGCCAGCGAACAAGCCCCTCAGCCCTGCAATCCCAACAGCAGATGCACCACACCACCGGCCAGGGGCATCACTGCCGGCACCCCCGCCACGCGCAGGGCGCTGCTGTCCAGCAACTGCGGATCGTGCAGTTCCAGGCGCAGGCGGGTCAGGGCCAATGGTTGCTGGCTCTTGATGTTGGCGCTGCCACCCAGCGCCGCCAGCATCGCGTCATTCAGAACACTGCCCTTGGCCTGGGGGGCCTTCGGCTGATCAGGGATCAAGTCTGGAGTCAGGGCCTTCCAGAACGCCCGTTGCAATTTCTCGAACATCTTCAGTTCTCCAGAACCAGTGAGTCGGCGGCGACTTGCTGCCGTTGCAGGCATTCACGTACCTGAACCGCGTCTTCCAGATCGATGATCCGCGCTGCCAAGGCCTGGCACTCGCTCAGATCCAACTCCCGCACCCGGGCCTTGATGGCGGGAATCAGCGGCACGCTCACCGACAGCTCGTCTACTCCAAGGCCCAGCAACAGCGGCACCGCCAGGGTCTCGGAGGCCAGTGCACCGCAGACGCCGACCCACTTGCCGTGGGCATGGGCGGCCTGCACCGTGCGCGCGATCAGGCGCAGCACTGACGGATGGAAGCTGTCGGCCTGACTGGCCAGGCGCGGATGATCACGGTCCATGGCCAGGGTGTACTGGGTCAGGTCGTTGGTGCCGATGGAGAAGAAATCCACCTCTGGAGCAAAGCGGTCCGCCATCAAGGCCGCCGAAGGCACCTCGATCATGATGCCCAACTTGGGCCGCTCCGCCAGGCCCAGGGCCTGAACCTCGTCATCGAGCAATTGGCGCGCCTGACGCAGCTCCGCCAGCTGGCTGACCATCGGCAACATGATGTGCAGGCGGGCCTGCCCGGCGCTGGCGAGAATCGCCCGGAACTGCTCCCGCAGCAGTTCGGGACGCTCCAGGCACAGGCGGATGCCCCGCAGGCCGAGAAAGGGGTTGGCTTCGCTGTCCATGGGCACATAGGCCAGAGGCTTGTCGCCGCCCACGTCCAGGGTCCGCACCACCAGATTGCGCGTCGGCCCCAGGGCCTGGGCAATGGCCAGATAGGTTTCGGCCTGCTCCTCGGCGCTCGGGGCGTGGCTGCGGTCCTGGTAGAGGAACTCCGAACGCAACAGGCCGACGCCTTCGCCGCCCAGGCTCATTGCCTGCTCGGCCTCCGCCAGAGAGGCAATGTTGGCCGTGACCTCCAGATGATGACCATCGCGGGTCACCGCCGGTTGCGCCGCCTGGGCCAGGTCCTGACGCTGGCGCAGGCGTTGCTGCTGACGCAGGGCCTCCAGTTGCTGCAGACGCTGAGGGTCCGGGTCCGTATGCAGTTCGCCGCGATCGGCATCCAGCAGAACCCGGGTGCCGTTGGCCAGGGACAGGACCCGGGACGACAGGCCACAGATCGCCGGCAGGCCCAGGGCCCGGGCGAGGATCGCCACGTGGCTGGTGGCGCCGCCGCCAACGGTGGCAAACCCCAGCACCTTGGCCGTGTCCAGGCTGGCGGTCTGCGAGGGGGTCAGTTGTTCGGCAATCAGAATGGCCTGATCCGGCAAGCTCAGGGCATGCTCTTGCACCCCGAGCATCCGCTTGAGCACCCGTTGGCCGACGTCCGCCAGATCCACCGCGCGCTCAGCCAGCAGCGTACTGCCCAGGCCCTTGAACAGCTCGGCGGTGGCCTCGATGGCACGGTTCCAGGCAAAGGCAGCGCTCTTGCCGGTGACGATCAGGGCCTCGGCCTGCTGCAACAGACTCGGATCGTCGAGGAGCTCCTGGTGGGCCCGAAAGATTTCCTGCTGCGCGCCACCCTGGGCATTGTCCCGCAGCTGCTGCAGGTCCCCGACCGCCTCCCCCAAAGCGCGCTCAAGCACTTCGCGCTCTTGCTGCGGGTTCGCCGCCCACTCCTTTATCTGCAGGCGCTGTTCAGCCACCTGCAGCACCTGGCCGACCGCCGAACCCGGTGACGCACAGACTCCCCGCAGAACCGTCTCCAACGACTCATCCCGCGCCGCTAGCGGCGCAAGACTCGGCGCCGCAGCACTGACTTTCTCGCCACAACCTGAGGCCAACAGTTCCACCAGAACCTGGATCGCCTGCTCGGCATCCGCACCTGCGGCACTGACCTGCAAGACATCGCCCTGCACCGTCTGCAAGGCCATGATCGACACCAGGGACTTGGCATTGGCCGAGTCCTGGCGCCGGTGCAGGCAGATGTTCGCGGCAAAGCCCTTGGCGGCCTGGGCCAGCAAAGCCGCCGGGCGCGCATGCAGGCCCTGGGGGTTGCCGAGGATCAGCGGTTTGGAAAACAGCGCCTCAGCTTCAGCGTCCTCGGCCTTGGCACCTTCCTCTGCGGAGGCGGGCTCGATCTGTAACACCGGCTGACCCAGCTCCACCAGCAGACTGTCGGACACCAGCCCCGTCACCGCTTCGCCACTGACCACCAGCATCAGGGTCAACAGGCTGCGGGCATGCAGGGCCAGGTAGTCGGCGTCGAACTCGATCAGCGGCTGGCCAGCCGAGACCTGCTGACCTTCCTCGATCAGGCAGGTGAAGCCCTTGCCCGCCAGGTTCACCGTGTCCAGCCCGATGTGCATCAGCACCTGCTGGCCCTGCTCGCCGGTAATGCTCAGCGCATGGCCGCTGCGCTGCAGGTTGCTGACCACCCCGGACAGCGGCGCGCAGAGGATCTGGGAAGTCGGGTCGATGCACAGCCCGTCACCGATCACCCGGCTGGAAAACACCGGGTCCGGGACCTGATCCAGGGGCAGCAGCACCCCGGACAGGGGCGCGAGCAATTGCAAGGGTTGGGTTATGGCCATGACGTCACCTGCTAATGATTCCTTGAAGTGCCGATGGAGCGCGAGCCCCGACAGCATCGCTTATTTCCACCAGTACTCGACCTGCAAACCGACGTTCGCACCGTGCCGGGCGCTGCCGAACACACCGCTGTCGGACAGCGCGGAACCGGCCGCCAGCTCATTGGCCGCGCGTTTGGCGGCCTCGTTCCAGCTGGCATAGGTGTAGTACAGGCGCACCTCCGGCCGGGCCCAGAAGTCCGGTCCCTTGGGTGACCAGGTGGGCGCGAAGGTAAATTTACTGAGCTTGCGGGTGCCCCCGGGCGCTTCCACCTGATCGTGGCCAAACTCGGTCACCAGCTTGAACTGCTCGGTGATGGCATAGGCCGGACGCACGCCCAGGGAGATCCAGTTCTGGTCCTGGCCGTCGGGGCGAATGTCCTTCTGATAGACCGCCTCGACCTGGCCGCCGAAGCGCGGGGTGACCTGCCAGTCGAAGAACTCCACCAGGCGATAGCTCTTGTTGCCGTCATCCAGGTAGGGATTGCCGGTATAGCCCAGACCGGTACCGGGGCCCTCACCGTATTGCAGGGCCAGTTTGTTCTTGCCGCCGAAAAAATCTTTCTGCACATGCTGGGTGGTGATCGCCCAGCCATTGTGGGCACCACGGCGATCGGGCTTTTCCAGGTAGCTCAGGCCCAACTCCAGCTCGCCGCCGGGGTTGGTCTGGAAACCGGCAACGTTGAAGTCGTGACGGCTCACGGCCTGCTTCTGGTAGAGGTTGTCCTTGCGGGAAAAGGCGTAGCTGTACTTCAGATCGCCGATGCGCACGTCCTCGACCCCGCCGCCGGTGGCGCTCTGGTTCCAGTAGTAGAAGTCGGAAATATGAATGTCGTTACGCTTGTAGTAACGGCGCCCGGCCCACAGCGAGCCGCCATTGAGGCTGGGCAGGTTCGACCACTGGGCGTACATCTGCGGCATGCGCGCCGAGCCATTCTCGCCCTGGAAGCTCAGGTTGCGGTCGTAGCGGTTGTAGAGCGACGCCATGCCGTCGACGCTGAGCACCGAGCCATCTTCCAGGGTGTACAGGTCCTGGCGTAGCTCAAGCTCGGCGTACTGCTCACACTCGTTGCCCAGGCGGTACTTGGACTGCGCGCCGGGCAACTGGAAGCAGGACTGCGAGCCGCTGTTCACCGAGGTCCCCAGGCCGCTGCGCAGGTACCCGGCAAACTCCAGGGCCTGGGCCGGCAAGGGCAAGGCCAGACACAGGCAGGACGCCGCCAGAGCGCGATTTATTGTTGTTTTCATAAGCCACCGCATTATTTTTATTGTGTTGTTTGGATTCATCGGAACCGGCTTGGCGGCGCATGCGCTGGGCCAAAAATGATCGTCTGGCCCAGTTCGCCGACAGCCGGCGCCTACAAGGTCAGGTGCAGGACGAAGGACTCGTAAGGCCGCAGGTGCAAGTGCTGGCTGCGCGGCTCGTGGTCCGGGTAGTTGCTGATCAGCAGGCGCTGTTGCATGCCGGTGCTGATCACCGCTTCCGGCAACTCGACCTCACACGGCAAGCCATAGAAGTTGTTCACCACCAGCAGGCGCTCGCCGTCGCCCTCACGCACATAGGCCCAGATCTGCCCATGCTCGGGCAGCAACTGGCGATAGAGGCCGTGCTGGATCAGCGCCTCATGACGACGCAAAGCAATCAGCCGACGATAGTGATGCAGCACCGAATCCTGGTCATGGAGCTGGGCCTCGACATTGATCTGACTGGCGTTGGCCGGTATCCCGATCCAGGGCTCGGCGCTGCTGAAACCGGCATTGACCCCGGCGTTCCACTGCATCGGCGTGCGCCCGTTGTCCCGGGACTTCTGCTGGATCGCCGCCATGATGGCCTGCGGGTCTTCACCGGCCTCGCGCTTGAGGCGGTGGATGTTCAGGGTCTCGACATCGCGGTACTGCTCGATCCGCTCGAAGTGCGGATTGGTCATGCCCAGCTCTTCGCCCTGATAGACGAAAGGCGTGCCCTGGAGCAGGTGCAGCGCGGTGGCCAGCATCTTCGCCGACACCACCCGGTGCTCACCGTCGTCGCCAAAGCGCGAGACCACCCGCGGCTGGTCGTGGTTACACCAGAACAGCGCATTCCAGCCGCCACCAGCCTGCATGCCGGTTTGCCAGTCGGAGAGGATGCGCTTGAGTTCGAGGAAGTCGAAATCGGCCCGCAGCCACTTCTGCTGGTTGGGGTAGTCCACCTTCAGGTGATGGAAGTTGAAGGTCATCGACAGCTCCTTCGACTCCGGATGGGAATAGCGAATGCAGTGTTCCAGGCGGGTGGAGGACATCTCGCCCACATTCACCAGATCGTGCCCGGCGAACACTTCCCGATGCATTTCCTGCAGGTACTGGTGCACGTTGGGACCGTCGGTATAGAAGCGGCGGCCGTCGCTCTGATCCTCGGGGAAATCCGCCGGTTTGGAGATCAGGTTGATCACGTCGAGGCGGAAGCCGCCGACGCCCTTGTCGCGCCAGAAGCGCATCATCTTGAACACTTCGGCACGCACCTGGGGGTTGTCCCAGTTGAGGTCGGCCTGGGTGTGATCGAACAGGTGCAGGTAGTACTGCCCGGTCTGGGCCTCGTATTCCCAGGCGGAGCCGCCGAACTTGGATTCCCAGTTGTTGGGCTCATCGCGCCAGATGTAGAAATCCCGGTAGGGGTTGTCCAGGCTGCTGCGGGCCTGCTGGAACCAGGCGTGCTCGATGGAGGTGTGGTTGACCACGATATCCAGCATCAGCTTGATCCCGCGCTTGCCGGCTTCGGCGATCAGCAACTCGCAGTCGGCCATGCTGCCGTAGCTGGGATCGATGGCGTAGTAGTCGCTGATGTCATAGCCGTTGTCCCGTTGCGGCGAACGCAGGAACGGGGTCAGCCACAGACAATCGACCCCCAGCCAATGCAGGTAGTCGAGCTTGTCCACCACACCCAGCAGGTCACCGGTGGCCTGGCCTTGGTGGCTGTGAAAACTTTTCGGGTAGATCTGGTAGATCACCGAACGCTGCCAGTCTTGCATGGGGGAATCCTTTGGAAAGTGCGAGGGCATTCGCCGGCGAGCCGGCGCCGACAAGGCCGGTCAGGCCACTCGGTAGCCGGGGCGGATGATCTTCAGGCTCAGGCCGCAGGTCAGGACGAAGGGCACCACCAGGGCGATGACCATACCAATCACGAACGTCGGGATGTACTGGGGAATGATCGAGATGAACCCCGGCAGCCCACCGACGCCGATGGCCGAAGCTTGGACCTTGTTCAGCGAGAGAAAGATGCTGCCCAGGGCCGAGCCGATCAGCGCGGCGTAGAAGGGAAACTTGTAGCGCAGGTTGACGCCGAACATCGCCGGCTCGGTGATGCCGAAGTAGGCGGAAATCGCCGAGGTCGAGGCCATGCTGCGATCACGAGCGTTGCGGCTCATGGTGAACACCGCCAGGGCTGCGCTGCCCTGTGCCAGGTTGGACATGACGATCATCGGCCAGATAAAAGTGCCGCCCTGGGTGGCGATCAGTTGCAGGTCGACGGCCAGGAACATGTGGTGCATGCCGGTGATCACCAGCGGTGCGTAGAGCAGGCCGAAGATGGCGCCCCCGAGCACAGGAGCCAGGTCGAACAGGGTGACCACGCCTTCGGTGATGAGGATTCCCAAGTGCCGGGTCACCGGCCCGATGATCGCCAGGGCCAGTACGCCGGTGACCACGATGGTGGTGATGGGTACCACCAGCAGGGTGATGGCGTTGGGCACCCGGGCGCGCAGCCATTTTTCGATCACGCTCATCACATAGGCCGCCAGCAGGATCGGCAGGATCTGCCCCTGATAGCCGACCTTCTCGATCTGGAACAGACCGAAGATGTCGAAGTACGGCAGGCTCTGGCCGTCCAGCCCAGCCACGGCCTTGCCATAGTTCCAGGCATTGAGCAGGTCCGGGTGGACCAGCATCAGCCCCAGGACAATGCCGAGGATCTCGCTGCCGCCAAAGCGCTTGGCCGCCGACCAGCCCACCAGGGCCGGCAGGAATACGAAGGAGGTGTTGGCCATCAGGTTGATCAGGCTCCAGAGCCCATCCAGCCCCGGGTACGCCTCAAGCAGGGTCTTGCCCTCGATGAACATGCCCTTGGCGCCCAGCAGGTTGTTCACCCCCATCAGCAGGCCGGCGATGATCAGGGCCGGCAGGATGGGCATGAACACATCGGAGAACACCCGCACCAGACGCTGCATGGCGTTGGTCTTTTCCGCGCCCTTCTGCTTCACGTCGGCAATGGTGGAAACCGCGAGGCCCGTCTGCTCACGCAGGGCAGCGTAGACCTTCTCTACCTCGCCAGGGCCGATCACCACCTGGAACAGGCCACCGGTGAAGAACGAACCCTTGACCAGATCGATCTGGTTGAGGGTGGCGCTGTCGACCAGGCTCGGGTCCTTGAGGGCCAGGCGCAGGCGGGTCACGCAATGGGCTGCCTGTTCGAGGTTGTCGGCGCCACCGAGGCTGTGCAGCAACTCGCTGGCGATCGTTGAATAGTCGTGGCTCATGCTTGTTCTTCCACCTGAGATTTTTGTTATTGGCAGCACGCCGAGGGGCAAATTACTCGTCTGTACGAGTTAAATCAACAACTCGTACAGACGAGTTTGAAATTTTCTTCCGGCGTGGCCCTGCCCCATGCTTTTTCCACCCGCTAAAGCATCACCAGGGCGCATGGACAAATGCCCCGTCCAGCCCTTAAGGTGCCTGCCTTGAGCACAGTCCGGCACAGAGCCATCCCATGAGCAAATACAACCAGATCTACAGCGATCTGCTTGCCAGCATCACCACCGAACGTCTTGAGCGTGGCGCCCGCCTGCCTTCGGAAAGCGAACTGATGGACAGCTACCAGGCCAGCCGCGGCACCGTGCGCAAGGCCATCGAACTGCTGCAGGAGCGCGGTTTCGCGCAGAAGATCCACGGCAAGGGCACCTTCGTGCTCTCGCCCAACCCTATTGAGTTCCAGCTGGGCGGCATCGTCAGCTTCCAGGAAACCTATCCACGCCTGGGGGATGACGTCAGCACCGAGGTGGTGGAGTTCAGCCAGTTCCCCCTGCAAGGCGCCCTGCGCAACCATCTGCAGGCGCAAGAAGGCAGCCTGATCACACGGATCAAGCGCGTGCGGCGAATCGACGGCAAGCGGGTGATTCTCGACATCAACCATTTTGTCGCCGAGCTGATTCCGGGGCTGGACCGAGAGATCGCCGAGCATTCGATCTACGCCTACATCGAACAGACCCTGCAACTGAACATCAGCTATGCCCAGCGCACCATCGAGGCCAGCCCGCGGAGCAAGGACGACCAGCAACTGCTCGACCTGGACGGCCAGAGCCATGTGATCGTGGTGAGCAACCAGACCTTTCTCCAGGACGGGCGGCAGTTCGAGTACACCGAATCTCGGCACACCCTGGACAAGTTCTACTTCTCCGACGTGGCCCGGCGCTAAGCCCTACCCCGTCAGCCCAACAGGGCCACCAGCTCACCGCTGAGGGGGCCGATGCGCTTCGACTCCTTGGCGGTGTTCACCTGCTGTGCCACCCGCGCCACCTCGATCACCGGGTGTTTGAGAGGGTAACCGCCCTTGCTGTCCAGCCAGCTCAGGACCTCCGCCAGATGCCACAGCGAGGTGCTGCCCTCATGGATCGCCAGGGGAAAACTGTCGGCGTGGCCGAGCATCAGCTTGCGCATGTTCTGCCGTGACACGCCGACGATCTCGGCGATCTCGCTGAGGCCGACAAAATCCGGGCTGGCCTCCACCAGCCGCGCCTCGGGGATGATCCGCTTGATATCCCCCAGGGCACTGAGCAGCGCCGCTTCGGCACTCTCGGCCTCGCGACTGAACTCCAGGGCCAGGCGCCCGGCCAGACCGATGCCCACCAGAGCGTCGGTGCAGCCCGCCGCACCGAGGCGCTCCACCAGTTGCAGCGGATCGCAGCCCTCCAGCGGCAGCAGATAGTTGAGGGTGAACAGGTATTCCATGGTGCTTACTCCTGACGGGCTGCCGGCGCCTTGGCCCCACGCAGCTGATTCACGGTGCAGTTGTCGATCACCCGGCATAGCGCCCGGGCGTGCTGGGTCGGGTTCTTTGGCGTACGCCAGACACTGGTGATGCAGAACTCGCCGCAGCGGCACACTTCGTTGTTGTACGGGCAGTAGATCCGCCCCCACGCATGGCCACCACCGACCTCGATTCGCCAGCCCTGCCATTCGGCGTAGCGCAGAGCCATTTCAATGTCCTTCTTGGGATGAGTTGCACGAGCCATCCATAGCCTCCAGTATCGCCAGTCATGCAGGGTTGTCAACTGACAACCTTATGCAATCCGATCAAACCCGCGCCACGAACAAGCCGCAGCAAAAACAGCGGGGGGAGACCCAAGGGTAGAGAGAAGCCCGGGGCAGAGCGCCGAACATGTCTTACGTGATATTGCCGGAAGGTGAAAAAGCAGCGTTTCTAAAGGTTCTGCAACACAAATGCCGATGTGTAACGGATTCAATCTCCGCAGAAACGACAATGGCGACCGATCCCCGAAGGTCCCGATCGCCATTGGTTAAAGCCAGTGGATCAAGCGCCGATCACTCGGCCCCGATCATTCCCACTCGATCGTTGCCGGCGGCTTGCTCGACACGTCGTAAGTAACGCGGGAGATGCCTTCGATTTCGTTGATGATCCGGCCGCTGACGGTTTCCAGCAGCTCGTAAGGCAGGTGCGCCCAACGTGCGGTCATGAAGTCGATGGTTTCCACCGCGCGCAGGGCCACGACCCAGGCGTAACGACGGCCATCGCCGACCACGCCGACGGATTTCACTGGCTGGAACACGACGAATGCCTGGCTGACCTTGTGGTACCAGTCGGCCTTGCGCAGTTCTTCGATGAAGATGTGGTCAGCGCGACGCAGCAGGTCGGCGTATTCCTTCTTCACTTCACCCAGGATGCGCACACCCAGGCCCGGACCCGGGAACGGGTGACGGTAGACCATGTCGTACGGCAGGCCCAGCTCCAGGCCCAGACGGCGGACTTCGTCCTTGAACAGCTCGCGCAGCGGTTCAACCAGCTTGAGGTTCATTTCTTCCGGCAGGCCGCCCACGTTGTGGTGCGACTTGATCACGTGGGCCTTGCCGCTTTTCGCGCCAGCCGACTCGATCACGTCCGGGTAGATGGTGCCCTGGGCCAGGTACTTGATGTTTTCCAGCTTGCAGGATTCGGCATCGAACACGTCGATGAAGGTACGGCCGATGATCTTGCGCTTCTTCTCAGGGTCCGACTCGCCGGCCAGGTTGTTGAGGAACTGCTCCTCGGCGTTGGCGCGGATCACCTTGACGCCCATGTTCTCGGCGAACATGGCCATCACTTGCTCGCCTTCGTGCAGGCGCAGCAGGCCGTTGTCGACGAAAACGCAGGTCAGCTGGTCGCCGATGGCCTTGTGCAGCAGGGCCGCGACCACCGAGGAGTCGACACCGCCGGACAGGCCCAGCAGGACGTTGTCGGTGCCGACCTGGGCACGGATCTGGGCAATGGCGTCTTCGGCGATCTTCGACGGGGTCCACAGCGCTTCACAGCCGCAGATGTCGAGGATGAAGCGCGACAGGATGCGGCCGCCCTGCTTGGTGTGGGTCACTTCCGGGTGGAACTGCACGCCGTAGTAGCGCAGGTCATCGTTGAACATGCCGGCAATCGGGCAGCTCGGGGTGCTGGCCAGGATGTGGAAATCCTTTGGCATCTTGGTGACCTTGTCACCGTGGCTCATCCACACGTCGAGACCGAACAGGCCGTCGGCGTCGACGTGGTCTTCGATGCCGTCCAGCAGGCGGCTCTTGCCCACCACATCAACCCGGGCATAACCGAATTCGCGCAGCTCGGAACCTTCGACCTTGCCGCCCATTTGCTCGGCCATGGTCTGCATGCCGTAGCAGATGCCGAAGACCGGAACACCCAGATCGAACACCGCTTGTGGGCAGCGAGGGCTGTTGGCTTCGTGCACGGACTCGGGACCGCCGGCGAGGATGACGCCTTTGGGAGCGAATTCGCGGATCGCTTCGTCGTCCATGTCGAACGGATGCAGTTCGCAGTAGACCCCGATCTCGCGCACGCGGCGGGCGATCAATTGGGTGTACTGGGAACCGAAGTCGAGGATCAGAATGCGGTGGGCGTGAATGTCGAGGGCCATGGTCAGTCTCGTCTAATTTCAGAAACGACACGGGGCTGAAAAACACAGCCCCGGTTACTAAATTCGTCAATCGCCTCCAGGCCTGGGCCTGGAGGCGATCACTATCAACCTACGCGATAGTTTGGCGCTTCCTTGGTGATCTGCACGTCGTGGACGTGGGATTCAGCCATGCCGGCGCCGGTGATGCGGACAAACTCCGGCTTGGTGCGCATTTCTTCGATGTTGGCGCTACCGGTGTAGCCCATGGAAGAACGCAGGCCGCCCATCAGCTGATGGATGATCGCGGTCAGGGAGCCCTTGTACGGCACGCGACCTTCGATCCCTTCCGGCACCAGCTTCTCGGCACCCGCGGAGGAGTCCTGGAAGTAGCGGTCGGAAGAGCCCTGGGCCTGGGACATGGCGCCCAGGGAACCCATGCCACGGTAAGCCTTGTAGGAACGACCCTGGAACAGTTCGATCTCGCCCGGCGCCTCTTCGGTACCAGCGAACATCGAGCCCATCATCACGCAGGACGCACCGGCCACGATGGCCTTGGACAGATCACCGGAGAAACGAATACCGCCGTCGGCGATCAGCGGAACGCCCGTGCCGACCAGTGCCGCTGCAACATTGGCGATCGCGCTGATTTGCGGCACGCCAACACCTGCAACGATGCGGGTGGTGCAAATCGAGCCAGGGCCGATACCGACCTTGACCGCGTCGGCGCCGGCTTCGGCCAGGGCCTTGGCGGCAGCGCCAGTGGCGATGTTGCCGCCGATCACCTGCACTTGCGGGAAGTTCTCTTTGACCCAGCGAACGCGATCGATCACGCCCTTGGAGTGACCGTGGGCGGTGTCGACCACCACCACGTCGACACCGGCGTTGACCAGCGCAGCAACGCGATCGCCCGTGTCTTTGCCGGTACCGACCGCAGCGCCAACACGCAGACGACCTTGATCGTCCTTGCTGGCCAGCGGGTAGGCCTTGGCTTTTTCGATGTCGTTGACGGTCATCATGCCCTTGAGGGCAAAGGCGTCATCTACGATCAGCACGCGTTCGATACGGTGCTTGTGCAGCAGCTCACGGACGGCGGTCTTGTCGGCGCCTTCCTTGACAGTGACCAGGCGCTCTTTAGGCGTCATCACTTCACGGACGCTGGCTTCCAGACGGCTTTCGAAACGCACGTCGCGGGAAGTCACGATGCCCACCAGATCGCCGTTATGCAGCACGGGCACACCGGAGATGTTGTGCATGTTGGTCAGTTCGAGCAGGTCACGCACGGTGGCGTCGGCTTCGATGGTGATGGGGTCTTTGACCACACCGGCTTCGAAACGCTTGACCTTGCGCACTTCGGCAGCTTGCTGCTCGATGGTCATGTTCTTGTGGATGATGCCGATGCCGCCTTCCTGAGCCATGGCGATTGCCAGACGGGCTTCAGTGACGGTGTCCATGGCGGCGGAAACCAGTGGAATATTCAGCTCGATGCCACGGGTCAAACGGGTCTTTAGACTGACTTCATTAGGCAGTACTTCGGAATAACCGGGCACTAAGAGGATGTCGTCGAAGGTGAGGGCTTCTTGGCTGATACGCAGCATCGCGGGGGCTCCCGGGCGGGAAAATGGAAGCGCGCCATTATACTCAGACACCTACCCGGGCTCAATGTAAAACTCTGTCTAATATCACTGGAGTGATAGATGGAGATATCAGCGCGCTACAACTCGACCTTGACCCAACTTATCGGTTGATCCAGCCACTCGGCGAACTCGTCGATAAAACTCTGTTTGAAACCCGCTTCGGCCCAGTTGTTGAAGATAAAGCCCAAGTTGGAAAAGCCGCATTCCTGAAGAAACAGAAAGCCGTTGATGTCATCTTCATGACCGCACTCGGGACAGGTGAAGTTATCGGTTCGCCCCGGCATCCAGTCTTCCAGGCTCTCGAACAGCGCTTCACCCACTTCCTGGCGGCATTCGGCACAGCCGGCTTCTTCGAGAAAGCCCTTGGCCGGGGTATAGATGCAGCGCTTGGTGATGATCTCCAGGCCATTGATCGGCTCGCCGAAGGGCAGCGCCTGCGGCCGCAGCACCACCTCCCGTGCCCCCGGCGCAATCGCATGGCCCATGCGATTGCCGGTGCGCCCGCACGTGCTCAGGGTTTCCTCGACGATGTTCTTGCGCACCAGCCAACGCACAATGGCCCGAGCCCGGGGCTCGTGCACCGGCAGGGTGGAAATTTTCGGGACGAGGATGCTTTGCGAGTTCATGGATAAGCCTGAAACGTGCGGGACAGTACGAACGCTTTCGCCGGCAAGCCGGCCCCCACCATCAATTGTAGGAGCCGGCTTGCCGGCGAACGAATTTAAAGGCCCGCAGCTTAATCCCTGAACCCCGCAGGTCAAGTGCTCAGAAAGCGCCCGATCAAGGCAACACCACTGGCCAGCACCAGCCAGGTCACCAGGCGCACAAAGGCCTCCCGGGACAACCTCATGGTCAAGCGCCGTCCCACCCATAGACCCAACGCCATCGCCGGCAACAAGCACACCGCCAACAGCAACAGCGGCAACTCGGCATAGACCCCGGCCAAGGCAAACAGACTCAAGCGCACCACGGTACTGCAACTGATCAACGCACTTTGAGTAGCCCGTGCCGGGTCCTTGGGCAAACGACTATTCAGGTAAATGGCATATAAAAAGCCGCCACTACCGAACAAGGCGCCAAACATTCCTCCCACTATTCCCATCGGCACCGACCAGCCGGCCGCCAACTGAGCCGGGCGTACCTTCACCCACAAGCTGTAGATGGCATAGGCACTGATAAACAGCCCCATTAATAGAAGCAGCAGATCGGACTTGAGGTTGAGCAGAAAAATCACCCCCAAGGTGCAGCCCAGCGCCATGCAGGGCAGCAGGCGCAACAGCTCCGGCTTGGCCACGTCCTTGCGCGATGGCAGCAGGTTGCCGAAGGCCGCGACAAAGTCGAGCAGCACCAACAGCGGCACGATTTTCGACAACGGCATGAACAGGATCAGGATCGGTCCCGCCACCAGCGCCGTGCCGAAACCGGCGATGCCAAACACGATATACGCCAGCGCGATGCCCAGGCCGATCGCCAACCAACCACCCGGGCCGAAAGACCACTGGTTCAAACCTTCGATTACCACGCTCATCACTGCGACTTCCCCCAAGCGGATCAGCAATGACTTTAGCCAGCGGCGAGCCTTGCGACTAATATCATCAAAGCCTTCAACCCATCGCAAAAAGGCATGCCTTGTGATTTCAACCCGTCAATTGCGCTATTTCGTGGAAATCGCCGAATGCGGCAGCTTCAGCGCTGCGGCAGAACGCCTGTTTGTCGCCCAATCAGCCCTTAGCCGGCAGATCAAGGAACTGGAAAGCCAGCTGCAAACCCCACTTTTCCAACGCACTGCCCGCCAGCCTCGGCTGACCGCCGCCGGTGAAGCCTTCCTGCCCAAGGCACGCAACCTGCTGAGCGAACTGCACAAGGCCGCCGAGCTGGCCACCCAGGTCGGCCAGGGGCAACTGGGCACTCTACGCCTCAGTCACTCAAGCACCGTGCCCATGAGCGGCCGTCTGCTTGGAGGCATCAGCGAGTATCTACAGGCGTGCCCCGGCGCTTCGATGGACATCGTCAAGCTGTCGTCCGAGGCGCAGTTGCAAGAACTCGCCGAAGGCCGGCTGGATGCTGGCCTGCTGCGCCTGCCGGTACTGCGCCAATGCGAGGGAGTGCAAATCGTGCCCTTGTTCAGCGAACCCCTGCTGCTGGCATTGCCGCCGCAGCATCCCCTGGCCCTTGATCCACCGGCCCACGGGGTGGAGCTTGCACAACTGCGCAACGAAGCCTTTATCTCCATCCCCCATCCTCAGCGTGGGGGTTTGAGCTACCTGTCGGCACAGCTGTGCATGAGCCAGGGTTTCTTTCCCAAAGCGGCGCGAGTGATGTCACGCAAGACCACTCAATTGCAGTTGATCCAGGCCGGTTTCGGCGTTGCCCTGCTGCCCGAATCGATGCAGGACATCGCCCCGGCCAGCGTGCGTTTCCTGCCTCTGGCCGATAGCGATTGCCAGAGCACCGTCGCCCTCGCCTATCGGCAAGACCCCACACCGCTGGTGGCGCAGTTTGTCGAACAACTGCGCAATCATTGGCAATCGAATTGCGTTGTTCCATGGAGTGACAGCCCCTTAAACTGCGCCCCATGATTAAAGATCCCTTTGCACGACTCGGCCTGGACCGCGAGGTCCTCACTGTCACCCAGCTCAACGGCCGTGCCCGGGTGCTGCTCGAGGACGTGTTCAGCAATATCTGGGTCGAAGGCGAGATCTCCAACCTCGCTCGCCCGGCTTCCGGCCATGTCTACTTCACCCTCAAGGACAGCGGCGCCCAGGTGCGTTGCGCGCTGTTCCGGCAGAACGCCGCGCGGGTCCGTCAGGCGCTGAAGGATGGCCTGGCGGTCAAGGTCCGGGGCAAGGTTTCGCTGTTCGAGGGGCGCGGCGACTACCAACTGATTCTCGACACCGTGGAACCCGCCGGTGATGGTGCCCTGCGCCTGGCCTTCGATGCACTCAAGGAAAAGCTCAGCGCCGAGGGGCTGTTCAGTGCCGAACGCAAAGTGCCGTTACCGGCCCATCCACAACGCATCGGCATTATCAGCTCCCCCACTGGCGCGGTAATCCGCGACATCATCAGCGTGTTCCGCCGCCGTGCGCCCCAGGTGGCACTGACGCTGATCCCCACTGCCGTGCAAGGTCGCGAGGCCACGGCGCAGATCGTCCGGGCCCTGCAACTGGCCGATGCCCGGGGCTTCGATGCCTTGATCCTGGCTCGGGGCGGCGGCTCTCTGGAAGACCTCTGGTGCTTCAACGAAGAGGCGGTAGCCCGGGCGGTGGATGCCTGCGTGACGCCGATCGTCAGCGCCGTCGGCCATGAAACCGATGTCTCCATCAGCGATTTCGTCGCTGACGTACGGGCCCCCACCCCTTCCGCCGCTGCTGAACTGCTGGCACCCGACGCCAGTGACCTGCAACACCGGGTCGACAGCCTGCATCGCCGCCTGGTGATGCGCATCCGCGACCGGCTGATGCGCGACCGCTTGCGCCTCGACGGTCTGGCCCGACGCCTGCGCCACCCCGGCGAACGCCTGCGCCAGCAGGCACAACGCCTGGACGACCTGGATATGCGCATGCGCAGGGCCTTCGAGCGCAACCTCAATACCCGGCGCGAGCGCCTGATCCGCCTGGAAACCCGCCTCGGCGCCCAGCATCCGGGACGACAACTGGCCCTATTGCGCCAGCGCCTGGACAGCCTCGCCGAACGCCTGCCCCGAGCCATGCGCGAAGGCCTGAAAGCCCGACGCCTGCAGTTGCACAGTCAGATGCAAACCCTGCATGTGGTCAGCCCCCTGGCCACCCTGGGACGCGGCTATAGCATTCTTCTGGACGACCGCGGCCATGCCATCCGCACTGCCGCTCAGACCCGCAATGGCCAGCGCCTCACCGCCCGCCTGGGCGAAGGTGAACTGCAGGTGCGAGTCGAAGACAACCACCTGACGCCTGTCACTCTTTCTCTACTGGACTGATCCATGCCGCGCTTTCTCACTTCCCTGATGTTGCTGTGCCTGGCCTTCAACGCCAACGCCGACAGCTACATCACTCGCCTGTTGAACAAACCCGTGCCTGGTGGCGTCGCGGTAGTGGACCTGGGCAGCGCAGCCCAGGCGCCCAAGGTCAGCTACCAGGGTAAACCCGTGCTGGTGGTGAAGGAGCAGAATAACTGGCTGGCCATTGTCGGTATCCCGTTGACGGTCAAACCAGGCACCCAGCAGATCAGCGCCGGCAACCGCAGCCTGAACTTCGTGGTGGGCAGTAAAAAATACCCCGAGCAGCACATCACCCTGAAGAACCAGCGCCAGGTCAATCCAAACCCGGCAGACCTGAAACGCATCGATGGAGAACTGGCAGAGCAACTCCGTGCCTATCGCAGTTTCAGCCCCAACACCCCGAGCAACCTGCTGCTGGACAAGCCAGTGAACGGGCCGCTGTCGAGCAAGTTCGGGGTGCGCCGGTTCTTCAACGGCGAGGAGCGCAATCCCCACGCCGGCCTGGACTTCGCAGTGCCGGCAGGCACACCGATCAAGACTCCGGCAGCCGGCAAGGTGATCCTGACCGGCAACTACTTTTTCAATGGCAACACGGTGTTCGTCGACCACGGCCAGGGCTTTATCAGCATGTTCTGCCACATGTCGAAGATTGACGTGAAGGTGGGTCAGTCCCTGGCTCGTGGTGCAGTGGTGGGCAAGGTGGGTTCGACCGGACGCGCTACCGGCCCGCACATGCACTGGAATATCAGCCTGAACGATGCCCGGGTCGATCCGGCGATCTTTATCGGGGCGTTTCAGCCCTGATCCCGAGCCCTGATCGCCGGCAGCCGGCTCCCTTGAGAATTGCGCAGCCCATCATGACTGCGCAATCGTTAGTATTCTTTCAAAGAATAGCCGGCATAAAATCTCGATATAGATTCGATTTCGAGTATTCCTCTCAATTTTTTTCGACTGCTTGCCATCTCTCACCTCAGTGGTTAGGGTTGAGCACATGAAAACCTCTCACACCCTCATTCAGCGTCGTCAACACCGGAGCCTCTGCCTCGTCAGCGCACGACTGCCAGGCTGAATCGCGGTGCCTCATCCCCCTGCGTCAACACTGCACTCTTGACTCACCGGTAGGCCGCCTCTTTTCGGCCCGGACCATAAGGATTTCTCCATGACCATGCTCAAAGACCCCTCCTCCAAGTACCGCGCGTTCCCGACCATCAACTTGCCGGACCGCACCTGGCCGTCGAAGACCATCACCCGCGCGCCGATCTGGTGCAGCTCGGACTTGCGTGATGGCAACCAGTCGCTGATCGAGCCGATGGATGCGGTCAAGAAGCTGCGTTTCTGGAAGACCCTGGTGGCCGTTGGCGTGAAAGAGATCGAGGCATCGTTCCCCGCCGCCTCGCAAACCGACTTCGACTTCGTGCGTACCCTGATCGAAGGCGGCCACATCCCGGACGACACCACCATCCAGGTGCTGACCCAGGCCCGTGAAGACCTGATCGCCCGCACCTTCGAATCCTTGCGTGGTGCCAAGAAAGCCATCGTCCACCTGTACAACGCCACCAGCCCTTCGTTCCGCCGCATTGTCTTCAACCAGGACAAGGCCGGTGTGAAAGAAATCGCGGTGAACGCGGCCAAGCTGTTCGTCAAATACGCCGCCCAGCAGCCGGAAACCCAATGGCAGTTCGAATACTCGCCAGAAACCTTCAGCGCCACCGAACTGGAGTTCGCCAAGGAAGTCTGCGACGCCGTGGTGGAAGTCTGGAACGCGACGCCGACCAACAAGGTGATCCTCAACCTGCCGGCCACCGTTGAAGTGGCGACACCCAATATCTATGCCGACCAGATCGAGTGGTTCTGCCGCCACATCAACCGTCGTGACAGCGTGCTCATCAGCCTGCACACCCACAACGACCGTGGCACTGGCGTAGCCGCCACCGAGTTGGGCCTGATGGCGGGCGCCGACCGTGTCGAAGGCTGCCTGTTCGGCAACGGCGAACGTACCGGCAACGTCGATCTGGTCACCGTGGCCTTGAACCTCTACACCCAGGGTGTGAACCCGGAACTGGACTTCTCCGACATCGACGGCGTACGCAAAGTCGTGGAAGAGTGCAACCAGATTGCCGTGCATCCGCGCCATCCTTATGTCGGCGACCTGGTGCACACCGCCTTCTCCGGCTCCCACCAGGACGCGATCCGCAAGGGCTTCGCCCAGCAGAAAGCCGATGGCTTGTGGGAAGTGCCGTACTTGCCGATCGATCCGGCCGACATCGGTCGCAGCTACGAGGCGGTCATCCGCGTCAACAGTCAGTCGGGCAAAGGCGGTATCGCCTACCTGCTGGAACAGGAGTACGGCATCAGCTTGCCGCGTCGCATGCAGATCGAGTTCAGCCAGGTAGTGCAACGTGAAACCGACCGCCTGGGTCTGGAGATGACCGCCCAGCAAATCCACGCGCTGTTGCACAGCGAATACTTGCAGGCCAACACCCCGTACGCGCTGGTCAGCCATCGCCTGCAGGAAGAAAACGGCCACAGCGCCGTGGAAGTGGAAGTGTCGAGCAAGGGCCAGGGCGAAACCAACCTGAGCTGGCGCGGCAAGGGCAATGGCGCCCTGGAAGCCCTGGTGGCCGGCCTGCCGATTCCTGTAGAGATCATGGACTACAACGAACACGCCATTGGTGCGGGCACCAACGCCAAGGCTGCGGCCTACATCGAACTGCGGGTCAACGGTGAGCGTGCGGTCCACGGTGTTGGTATCGACGAAAACATCACCACTGCCAGCTTCAAGGCGCTGTTCAGTGCCCTGAACCGCTCCCTGAGCGAGCAGGAAGCCAAGGCCGCTTAAGCAGCCCTGATAAAAAAGGCCCCGGGGAGTTCTGCTCCTCGGGGCCTTTTTGTATCCGGCCTTGAGCTAACAACTGGCGGTGTGTGCCTCAGGCATGCACATCAACGCTGAACATGGCCTGCAACAAAGCTGCCTGCAACACTTGCAAGGTGCTGTTGGTTACGGCGATCTGGGTCTGGATCTCCATCACTTGCTGGACTTTCTGCTCATCGCTGGCCTGCCCCTTCTCGACACTGGCCAATTGCGCCTGTTGCTGTGCCAGGATCTTCTGGGTCTGTTCGATCTGCTTCTGCAGCTGCTTGACCGGATCGCCTCCGCCTTTCACCGCATCGATACTGGCATCCGCAGAGTTGACTCGCAGCTCCTGGTCTTCGGCGTCCTTGTTTTCAGCCACCGGCGCCAGCGGGCTGGTGCTGGTGTCTTCGGCTTCCCCCATCTTGGCTTTCGGCGCGGACAGCGGGTAAGGATTGACGACATTGGCATTGATGGTGGTCATGAGTGATTCCTCCTGAATGCCCGTCCTATCGGCTTTCATCCCTGAAGCTTGATATCGGCAACCTGTAAAAAAGTGTGCTGCCGCGCCCCAATCCTTCTAGGTGAACATGAAGGTATCGGCGTCGAGATTCGCGGGAAAGCGTGCTCGATAGGCCGCCAACTCGCTGGCGTTCAAACGTACCTGGAACACCCCATCCGCCTCACCGGCACTGAGCAGGGTCTCGCCCTGGTAGTCCAACACCTGGCTGTCACCGGTATACGCAAAGCCCTTGCCGTCGGTACCTACCCGGTTCACCGCAGCGACATAGCACAGGTTTTCAATGGCCCGGGCCGGCAACAAGCGGTTCCAGTGCAGCCGCCGAGCCCCGGGCCAGTTGGCGGTGTACAGCAACAGATCAGTGTCCTGGGCATCGCGGCTCCACACCGGAAAACGCAGGTCGTAGCAGATCAGCGGACGAATCCGCCACCCCTTGAGTTCGAACTGTACCTGGCGCTCACCTGGGGTGAAGTGATTGTGCTCGCCGGCCATGCGGAACAGGTGGCGCTTGTCGTAATGCCAGACGTCACCGTCGGGACGCGCCCACAACAGGCGGTTGCGATGGCTGCCGTCCGCCGCCTGGATGATCACGCTACCAGTGATCACCGCATCGAGCTTCTTCGCCTGACAGCGCAGCCACTTGCTGGTGGGGCCGTTCTCCGCCTCCGCCAAGGTGCTGGATTCCATGGAGAATCCGGTGGTGAACATTTCCGGGAGGATGATCAGATCCGCACCGCGGGCCTGCTCCAGCAACTGCTCGAAATGCTCGAAGTTGGCCTGGCGGTCATGCCAGGCCAGGGTGGTCTGGATCAACGCCAGATTCAGATCGGGTAACGCACTCAGATCACGCATAGTTTCTCCGCTGCCTGACGCAGCGTCTCCTCGCGCTTGGCAAAACACAGACGTACCAGACGCTGCCCCTGGGGCGCCTGCTGATAGAACACCGACACCGGAATGGCTGCCACGCCGTGTTCGCGGGTCATCCAGGTTGCCATGTCGACGTCATTCAAGTCTGGACGAATCTGCGAATAGTCCACCAGTTGAAAGTAGGTGCCGGCCACCCGGGTAAAGCTGAAGCGCGAAGGGCTCAGCAAGTCGCAGAACAGATCACGCTTGGCCTGGTAGAAGGCCGGTAGCTGCTCGACATGTTCCGGGCATTCGGCCATGAAGTCCGCCAGAGCGTACTGCAAAGGGGTCACGCCGCAGAAGCTGACATATTGATGCACCTTGCGCAGCTCGGCGCTCAAGGCCGGTGGCGCTACGACATAACCGGTCTTCCAGCCGGTCACGTGGTAGGTCTTGCCGAAGGAGCTGACGACGAAAGCCCGCGGATACAGCTCCTCGTGGGCCAAAACGCTGACATGGGGCACACCGTCAAACACCAGGTGCTCATAGACCTCATCGCTGACCAGGTAGATGTCGCGATCACGGATCAACGCTGCCAACTGGTCCAGTTCGGCACGGCTGATCAAGGCTCCACTGGGGTTGTGCGGCGTGTTCAGAATGATCATCCGCGTACGCGGGCTCAGGGCTTCGCCAAGTTTCTGCCAGTCGATGGCAAAGTCATCAAGGCCCAGTTGCACATGCACGCAACGGCCGCCGGCCAGTTCCACTGCCGGCTCATAACTGTCGTAACAGGGATCGAAAACGATGACCTCGTCACCGCGCTGAATCACCGCCTGGATGGCACAGAAAATGGCCTGGGTGGCGCCCGGGGTGATGGTCACTTCGCTGTCGGCATTGACCTCGACGCCATAGCTGCGAGCGATTTTCGCCGCCACCTGTTGGCGCAAGGCCGGCAATCCGGTCATGGGTGCGTATTGGTTGTGGCCATTGGCGATATGCCGTCCAACCGCGTCACGCAAGGCTTGGGGACCCTCGAAATCAGGGAAGCCCTGGGACAGATTGAGCGCTCCGGTTTCAACCGCGAGCTGGGACATCTGCGTGAAGATGGTGGTGCCGACATTCGGCAGCTTACTGGTGATCATGAGGATTCCCTGCTGAACACCCGGCTCTACGACGGCGCGGGAGGTCCCGAGAATAGCCCAAACACCGGGCATGAAAAAGGGCGCATAAAGCGCCCTCTTACCCACACAAATCCCGGTCGCTCAGCGCTTGTCGCGGCGCTTCTTGTCGGCCTTCTTGTGGTGCGACATCAAACGACGCTTCTTGTTGACCTGGCGGTCGGTCAGCGTGTTCTTGTTGCCCTCGTACGGGTTCTCGCCACCCTTGAACTCGATGCGAATTGGCGTGCCCACCAACTTCAGTACACGACGGTAGGTGTTTTCCAGGTAACGCACGTAGGACTTGGGCACCTTCTCCACCTGGTTGCCGTGGATCACGATCAGCGGCGGGTTGGCACCACCCAAGTGGGCGTAGCGCAGCTTGATCCGACGGTTGTTGACCATGGGCGGCGCGTGCTCGCCAACGGCGTCTTCGAGAATCTGCGTCAGGCGGCTGGTCGGCCAGCGGGTCACCGCCGACTTGAAGGAGTTCTGCACCGACTGGTAGAGGTTGCCCACGCCGGTTCCGTGCAAGGCCGAGATGAAGTGGATATCGGCGAAGTCGACGAAGAACAACCGGCGCTGCAGCTCGGTCTTCACATAGTCGCGCTCGCTTGGCTGCATGCCGTCCCACTTGTTCAGGGCGATCACCAGGGCCCGACCGGCTTCCAGGGCAAAGCCCAGCAGGTTCAAGTCGTGGTCCACCACCCCTTCCCGGGCGTCCATGACGAAGATCACCACGTTGGCGTCTTTGATCGCTTGCAGGGTTTTGACCACCGAGAACTTTTCAACTTCCTCGTGGATCTTGCCGCGCTTGCGCACACCGGCGGTGTCGATCAGCGTGTACTTCTCGTCGTTACGCTCGAACGGGATGTAGATACTGTCGCGGGTGGTGCCGGGCTGGTCGTAGACGATGACCCGGTCTTCACCGAGCATGCGGTTGACCAGCGTGGATTTACCCACGTTGGGGCGGCCGATGATGGCGATCTTGATCCCGTCTTTCTCGCTCGGACCAGGAATGCGCTTGGCTTCCTCGCCTTCGGCGACGATCTCTTCCTCGCCTTCTTCCGGCTCGTCGGCGTCATCCTTGGGGAACTCGCTCAGGGCGATTTCCAGCATCTGGGTGATGCCGCGGCCATGAGCACCAGCGATTGGAATCGCATCGCCCATACCCAGTGGCGCGAACTCGGCGCGGGCCATGTCCGGGTCGATGTTGTCGACCTTGTTGGCGATCACGTAGGAGGTCTTGTTACGTTTGCGCAGGTGTTCGCCAATCATCTGGTCGGCCGCGGTAAACCCGGCCTTGGCGTCCACCAGGAACAACACCACATCAGCTTCTTCGATGGCCAGCAGCGACTGCTCGGCCATCTTTTCATCCATGCCATGTTCGTCACCGGAAATACCACCGGTGTCGATCAGAATATAGGTACGCCCTTGCCACTTGGCCTCACCGTATTGGCGATCACGGGTCAGACCGGACAGGTCGCCAACAATGGCGTCGCGAGTCCGAGTCAGGCGGTTGAACAAGGTGGACTTGCCGACGTTAGGTCGGCCCACCAGGGCGATTACGGGAACCATGCGGCTCTCCACTGCGTTAATTGCGAAAATACAAAAGCCGCTGCGAGGCAGCGGCTGGTGCTCGGGGCAGCACCTTGAAGTGCTGCGAACCTTGTCGAGACAAGGCCGCTTGGGGAATCAACCCCAAGCATAGTCAAACCATTACTTGATGGTCAGGGCTTCCAGTTTGCCGCTGTTGCCATACACATAAATCATGTCGCCCACCACCAGCGGACGAGCGCGCAAGCCGTCGCTATCGATGCGGGTACGGCCGACGAAACGACCGTCCACCTGACTCAGCAGGTGCAGGTAACCTTCCAGGTCGCCCACCGCTACGTAGCTGGAGAAGACTTCCGGGGCCGACAGTTGACGACGGGCCAGGGAGTCGTTGCTCCAGAGGGCCGTAGTCGAACGCTCGTCCACGCCTTCCACGGTGCCCGACGACAGGCTGACATAGACGCTGCCAAAACCTTGCGCCACACCGGCATAGCTGGAAGCGTCACGCTGCCACAGCGGGCGACCGCTCTCCAGGTCCAGGGCAACCACACGTCCCTGATAGCTGGCGACGTACAGGGTACCGCCGGACAGCAGCAAGCCGCCGTCGATGTCCACTACCCGATCCAGCTCGGAACGGCCTTGTGGAATAGCGACACGCTGCTCCCACACCGGCACGCCGTTGCGGATATCCAGCGCCACCACCTTGCCAGTGGAGAGACCGGCCAGGGCCAGACGGTTAGTGGCCAACGGCGCACTGGTGCCCCGCAGGGTCAGTACCGCTGGAGTGCTGTCGTAGAGCCAGAGCTGGTTGCCGGTGCTGGCATCGAGGCCAATCACCCGGTCATCCTGAGTCTGGACCACGACCACGTCACCGTTGGTCGCCGGTGGAGCCAGCACTTCACTGGTGACCCGGGAGCGCCACTTCTCTTCACCGCTGGAAGCATCCAGGGCAACCACTTCGCCTTTCAGAGTGCCGATCATGACCAGGCCGTAACCCACGCCGACGGCGCCGGAAACAGGCAGTTCGAGATCTTTCTTCCATTTGACGTCGCCGTTCATGCGATCCATGGAAACCACAACGCCAGTGACGTCGGCGGCATAGATGGTGTCACCATCGATCGCCGGCACCAGCATGTTGTAGGTTTCGCCCTGACCGTCACCGATCGAACGGCTCCACTGCTTCTGCAGGACCACTTCTTCTTTGAAGTCGACCAGTTCAGCCGGCGGCAGTTCTTTCTTGCTATTGCTGCTGCAACCCGCGGCCAACAAGGCCAGAGCCAGCAATGCTGCATGTTTCCAACGGATCACGTCATGCATCCCCTTTGGCCAGGTCGTCCAGCTTGATTTGTAAGCCACCGACCGCCGCCTCATCCGAGAGCGCCGCCTTGGCTTTTTGGTATGCCGCATGGGCTTCATCCACACGGCCCAACTGGACCAGCAGATCACCCTTGAGTTCTTCGCGGGTCGCCAGGAACGCCTTGTCGGCATCACCCTCGAGCAGCTTCAAGGCCTCGTCAGCCTTGTTCTGCGCCGCCAGCACCTGGGCCAGACGCTGGCGCGCCACTTCACCCAGAGCCGGGCTCGCCGGCTTGTCGAGCACTGCTTTGAGCTGCGCCGCTGCGTCGTCCAGCTTGCCGGTGTCCACGGCTACCTTGGCCACGAACAGGTTGCCGTATTGCGCGTAGGCAGTACCGCCGAACTCGCTGTTGAGCTTGCCGGCCAGGTCTGCAACCCGGGCGGCGTCAGGCTTGCCATCTGGCGTCAGGGTGGTTTCCAGCAGTTGCTGATAGAGCACCGAAGCACCTTGCGACTGATTGTTCTGATACTTGTGCCAGGCCTGCCAGCCGAACACGATAACCAAGGCCAACAGGCCGCCAGTCACCAGGGGTTTGCCGTTGCGCTGCCACCAGTCTTTCAATTCCGCCAGCTGTTCATCTTCGGTACTCGACACCCCAATACTCCTTATTCGCTAAATCGGCTGTTTGACAGCTTCAACCCTGCACGATGCAGGTGGCCAGGTGCGCGGCGAGCGCATCCCAGGCAATGCTTTGTTGTTCACCCTGGCCACGCAGGGGTTTGAAACCTACCACTTGCTGGGCCAGTTCGTCGTCACCAAGGATCAGCGCGTACAACGCACCGCTCTTGTCGGCCTTCTTGAATTGGCTCTTGAAGCTGCCGGCACCGGCATTGATCTGCAGACGCAGGTTCGGCAATTGGTCTCGAACGCGCTCACTCAGCGCCAGTGCGGCCAGTTCGGCAGCCTCGCCGAAGGCGCAGAGGTAAACGTCGACCTGACGCGAGATTTCTTGCGGGATCTGCTCCAGGGTTTCCAGCAGCAGCACCAGACGTTCGATCCCCATGGCGAAGCCAACACCCGGTGTAGGTTTGCCACCCATTTGCTCGACCAGTCCGTCGTAACGGCCGCCGGCACACACAGTGCCCTGGGCGCCGAGTTTGTCGGTGACCCATTCGAAAACGGTCTTGCTGTAGTAATCCAGCCCGCGCACCAGCTTCGGGTTGATCACATAAGGGATACCCGCGGCGTCCAGACGGGCCTTGAGCCCCTCGAAGTGCACACGGGACTCTTCGTCCAGGTAGTCGGCCAGCTTGGGCGCGTCCACCAGTACGGCTTGAGTGTCCGGATTCTTGGTATCGAGCACGCGCAGCGGATTGGTCTTCAGGCGACGCTGGCTGTCTTCGTCCAGCTTGTCCATGCGCGCCGACAGGAACGCCACCAGCGCATCGCGATAACGTGCGCGAGCCTCAGCAGTGCCCAGGCTGTTCAGTTCGAGCTTGACCGCATCACGAATGCCCAGCTCGCCCCACAGGCGCCAGGTCAGCACGATCAGCTCAGCATCAATGTCCGGGCCGTCGAGGTTGAAAACCTCGCAACCGATCTGGTGGAACTGGCGATAACGGCCTTTCTGCGGGCGCTCGTGACGGAACATCGGGCCGATGTACCAGAGCTTCTGCACCTGGCCACCGCCAGTGATGCCGTGCTCGAGTACAGCGCGGACGCACGCCGCAGTGCCTTCCGGACGCAGGGTCAGGGAATCACCGTTGCGGTCTTCGAAGGTGTACATCTCTTTTTCGACGATGTCGGTCACTTCACCGATGGAGCGCTTGAACAGCTCGGTGAATTCGACGATAGGCATGCGGATCTGCTTGTAGCCGTAGTTATCCAGCAGACGCGCCACAGTGCCCTCGAAATAACGCCAAAGGGGCGTCTGCTCGGGCAGGATGTCATTCATGCCACGAATGGCTTGCAGAGACTTGCTCACAAAAAATCCTTAAATACGTTCGGTTAGCCGCGAGCGATAAGCGCTGCGTCGGCTTCGACCTTTTCGGCCGCCTTCTGCCGGATCAGCTTTTCAAGCTCGTCCACCAGATTGTCATTGGTCAGTTTCTGTGCAGGCTTGCCGTCGATGTAGATCAGATTCGGCGTACCACCGGTCAGGCCGATATGCGCCTCTTTGGCTTCACCCGGACCGTTGACCACACAACCGATCACTGCGACATCCAACGGCACCAGCAAGTCTTCCAGGCGCCCTTCCAGTTCGTTCATGGTTTTCACCACATCGAAATTCTGCCGCGAGCAGCTCGGGCAAGCGATGAAGTTGATGCCACGGGAACGCAGGTGCAGGGACTTGAGAATGTCGTAGCCGACCTTCACTTCCTCGACCGGGTCGGCCGCCAACGAGATGCGAATGGTATCGCCAATGCCTTCGGCCAGCAGCATACCGAGGCCGACGGCGGATTTCACCGTGCCTGAACGCAATCCGCCGGCTTCGGTGATCCCCAGGTGCAGAGGCTGGATGATTTCCTTGGCCAGCAAGCGATAGGCTTCGACGGCCATAAACACGTCGGACGCCTTCACGCTGACCTTGAAGTCCTGGAAATTCAGGCGTTCAAGGTGCTCGACGTGGCGCAGTGCCGACTCAACCAGCGCTGCTGGAGTCGGTTCGCCATACTTTTTCTGCAGATCTTTTTCCAGGGAGCCGGCGTTGACCCCGATACGGATCGGAATCCCGCGGTCACGGGCGGCATCCACCACCGCACGCACCCGATCTTCGCGACCGATGTTGCCGGGGTTGATCCGCAGGCAATCGACACCCAGCTCGGCTACGCGCAGGGCGATCTTGTAGTCGAAGTGAATGTCGGCCACCAGCGGCACCTTGACCTGCTGCTTGATGCGACCGAACGCCTCGGCGGCGTCCATGTCCGGCACCGAGACCCGCACGATGTCGACACCGGCAGCTTCAAGGCGGTTGATCTGGGCGACGGTTGCGGCCACGTCGTTGGTGTCGCTGTTGGTCATGCTCTGCACCGCAATCGGGGCATCGCCACCGACCGGTACCGAGCCGACCCAGATCTTGCGGGACTCGCGACGTTTGATTGGAGATTCGCCGTGCATGACTTATTGACCTAACTTCAGGCGAGCGGTCTCGCCACTGGTGAACGGGGCGATATCCACCGCCTGACCGTTGTAAGAAATTTGTGCGCCACGGGCATACCCCAGACGTACGGCAAAAGGCGGCTTGCCGCTAACATCGACCGTTTCACCCTTGCGCTTCAGGGCACTGAGCAAAATCTTGCCGTTGCCATCGATGACCTGGGCCCAGCAATCGGCACTGAACTGGATCTGCACCTGGCCCGCCCCGGCACCCGGAGAGGTAGGCGCCGCTGCAGTGGCAGGATTCGCTGGCGTAGCGGGTACGACAGCCGGAACCGGCGCCTGAACTGCAGGTGCGCTGACAACGGGCGCAACGGTCGGGGCGGTATGCGCAGGAGCGGTTGGGGCCGCAGGAGTCGCAACCGGAGCCGGCGTTGCAGGCGTCACTGGATTGGCAGGCGCCTCAGCAGCAGCCAGGCTCTGAGTTTGCGCGGCGTTGTCCTGGGCTTCGCTCTGACCTTCGGCGACGGCCTGGTCTTCCGGCTCGTCGATTGGATGGATCTGCGTGGTGCCGTCGGCACCCTCAACCTCAACGTGCTCGGGACTCAAGGAGATCGGCTCCTTGCCGCGCAAGGAGGACTGATCCTGCCACCAGATGAAACCGCCACCCACCACGGCCACCAACAGCAGCAAGCTGACGATGCGCAGGATGGTGTGGGAAACCCGTACCGGCTCTTCGATACGACCCAGAGCGTGAACGCTGCTGCCTTGGGAGTCGGTACCGGTGTATTGATCGAATTCCTGTACCAGGATGGCCTGGTCCATGCCCAGCAATTTGGCGTAGGCACGGATATAGCCGCGAGCAAAGGTATGCCCTGGCAGTTTGTCGAACGCGCCGGCTTCCAGATTGCTCAGGGAGCTCACGGTGAGGTTGAGCTTGTGGGCCACTTCAGCCAGCGACCAACCATTGCTTTCGCGGGCCTGACGCAGGGTCTCACCGGGGTTTACGCGAGTCACTGCTTGAACTTCGGGATGCGCCGCTTTCATCATTGCTCCGACAGGTATTGCTGATATTCCGGCGTACCGGGATAAAGTCGTTTTAGTTGCAGGCCGTAACTGGCGGCCTTGTCGCGATCTTCGAACACCGTTGCCAGCCGAACGCCGAGCAATAGACTACGTGCATTTTGCTCGCCGAGCAGGCTAAAACGATCGTAATAGTCGCGCGCGGGCACATAATGCCTGTCTTCGTAAGACAACTCAGCCATTTCCAGCAATGCGCGGGGCTGTTGGTGATTCAGGCGCAGGGCTTTTTCCAGTTGCAGTTGGGCCAGCTCACGCTGGCCCAGCTTGGAAGCGGTCATGCCGAGGTTTTCGAACACCCGGGAACGCTCGGGGTACAGAGTATCAGCAGCGGCCTGCTCGAAGCGCTGATAAGCCTCTTTGTAACGTTTTTCTTCGAACAGGAAGCTGCCGTAGTTGTTGAGGATACGCGCACTGTCCGGACGGGCCGCCAGGGCTTGGCGAAAGTGCTCATCGGCCAGCGCAGGTTCCATCTCGGCCTGGAACACCAGCGCCAGGGCGGCGTTGGCATCAGCATCGGCAGGCGCCAGCTCCAGGGCCTTTTTCAACGGCACCTTGGCCCTTTCGCTCATGCCCTGCTGCAAATACCCCAGGCCCAACTGTACGTAGGCCTCGCGCGCCTCATCACGGCCCTTGCTGGTGTTCATCGGACTGGAATCACCCGACAGAACACAGCCAGCACAGAGACTGGCAACAAGCAGGAGCAGCGCGAAGCGCAGGGTCATGGAGATCCTCTCTCAGGTACGGGTCGCGGCGCTTTGCGGCATATCGGCGTCGGCGCTCAGCTCACGCACGGCGATATAACGTTCGCTACGGCGGGTGCGATCCAGCACCTGCCCGACCAACTGACCGCAGGCGGCATCGATGTCTTCACCGCGAGTCGTGCGCACGGTGACATTGAAGCCGGCATGATGCAGTTGGTCCTGGAAACGACGAATGGCGTTGTTGCTCGGACGCTCGTAACCGGAATGAGGGAACGGGTTGAACGGGATCAGGTTGATCTTGCAAGGAATGTCCTTGAGCAACTCGATCATCTCAACCGCGTGTTCCAGCTTGTCGTTGACGTCCTTGAGCAGGGTGTACTCGATGGTCAGCACGCGCTTCTCGCCCAAGGAGGACATGTAGCGCTGGCAGGACTCCAGGAGCATCTTCAGCGGGTACTTCTTGTTGATTGGCACCAGCTGGTTGCGCAGCGCATCGTTGGGTGCGTGCAGGGACAACGCCAGGGACACGTCGATGTGCTTGGCCAGCTCATCGATCATCGGCACCACGCCGGAGGTGGACAGGGTCACACGGCGCTTGGAAATGCCGTAGCCCAGGTCGTCCATCATCAGGTGCATGGCGGCGATGACGTTGTCGAAGTTCAGCAGCGGCTCACCCATGCCCATCATCACCACGTTGGTGATGGCACGGTCGACGGTTGCCGGGACGCTGCCAAAGGATTTGTTGGCAATCCACACCTGGCCGATGACTTCGGCGGCGGTGAGGTTGCTATTGAAGCCTTGCTTGCCGGTGGAGCAGAAACTGCAATCCAGGGCACAGCCTGCCTGGGACGAAACGCACAGAGTGCCGCGCTTGCCCTGGGGAATGTACACGGTCTCGACGCAGCTGCCGGACGCCACGCGCACCACCCATTTGCGGGTGCCGTCGCTGGAGATGTCCTCGCTGACCACTTCCGGACCGCGAATCTCGGCAACGGCCTTGAGCTTCTCGCGCAAGGCCTTGCCGACATTCGTCATGGCGTCGAAATCATCGACGCCAAAGTGGTGAATCCATTTCATTACCTGACCGGCACGGAAACGCTTCTCCCCGATTGAGTCGAAGAATTTCTCCATTTCCGGTTGAGTCAACCCCAACAGGTTAGTTTTGCCGATCGATGTAGTCATGGTCTCACCCCTCACTCGCCAGCCTTACTCAGCGAGCGGTTACTTCAGTAGCTGCGAAGAAGTAAGCGATTTCGCGAGCAGCGGCAGCTTCGGAGTCCGAACCGTGAACGGCGTTGGCGTCGATGGACTCGGCGAAGTCAGCACGGATGGTGCCGGCAGCAGCTTCTTTAGGGTTGGTAGCGCCCATCAGCTCACGGTTGCGAGCAATGGCGTTTTCGCCTTCCAGAACCTGAACAACAACTGGACCGGAAGTCATGAAGGCAACCAGTTCGCCGAAGAAACCACGCTCGCTGTGCTCAGCGTAGAAGCCTTCAGCTTCAGCTTTGGACAGTTGCTTCATTTTCGAAGCTACAACGCGCAGGCCGGCTTCTTCAAAACGGGAAACGATCTTGCCGATAACGTTTTTTGCAACAGCGTCAGGCTTGATGATGGAGAAAGTACGTTGAACAGCCATGGTGTAACTCCAGAAACGGTGATTAAAGCGAAAAATTAAACCCGCGAATTATACGCGGGTTTATAGGGATTGCCTAACTGCGTAGCCCGCGGATTCAGTCCGCTTCGTCGATCCAGGCGGCCTGAATTGCTTCAAGAACCTTCTCGCCTCCGCGAGCCGGATCGTCGCTGAACTCTGGCAGTGCCAGAACCCATTGGTGCAAGTCGACAAAGTTCACATAACGCGGATCCACATCCGGCTTGGAATCAGCCAGCTGGATCGCGATTTCCAGTACATCAACCCACTTCAGACTCATGACGACTCCTTGAATCAGTGCGGCGCTTCGGCGGCATGGTTGAGTGAGTACTTGGGAATTTCAACGGTCAGGTCTTCATCACCAACGATGGCCTGGCACGACAGGCGTGACTGTGCTTCCAGGCCCCAGGCCTTGTCCAGCAAGTCTTCTTCCAGCTCGTCGGCTTCGTTCAGCGAGTCAAACCCTTCACGAATGATGCAGTGGCAGGTAGTGCAGGCGCAGACGCCGCCGCAGGCGCTCTCGATCTCGATGTGGTTGTCGTGGGCCACGTCGAGCACCGAAACACCAGGCTCGACCTCGACAACCAGACCGTCCGGGCAGAACACGGCGTGTGGCAGAAAAATGATCTGCGGCATCAGTTATTCCTCGATTTCATTCAGGTTGCGCCCCGCCAACGCGGCTTTCACCGTCGAATCCAGGCGGCGGGCAGCAAAGGCATCGGTCACTTGCGACAGACGCTTGGTCTGCTGCTCGATGGCGTAACCATCGGTACCACGCATCAATTCACTCAGTTCCTGCATCTGCTGCTCGATGACCATGCGCTCTTCAGCGTCCAGCAGACGATCACCATCGGCGTCCAGGGCGCCCTGCACAGCCTCGATCAGGCGCTGAGCATCAACCTGCTGCTCACGCAGCACGCGGGCCACCTTGTCGTCACCGGCGTACTGGAAGGAGTCCTTGAGCATCTTGGCGATTTCGCCGTCGGTCAGGCCGTAGGACGGCTTGACCTGAATGCTGGCTTCAACCCCCGAACCCAGCTCTCGGGCAGAGACACTGAGCAGGCCATCGGCGTCGACCTGGAAGGTCACGCGAATCTTCGCCGCACCGGCCACCATCGGTGGGATGCCACGCAGCTCGAAGCGCGCCAGGGAGCGGCAGTCACTGATCAGCTCGCGCTCGCCCTGCAGCACATGAATCATCATGGCCGTCTGGCCATCCTTGTAGGTGGTGAAGTCCTGAGCACGGGCAACCGGGATGGTGGTGTTACGCGGAATCACCTTCTCCATCAACCCGCCCATGGTTTCCAACCCCAAAGACAGCGGAATCACGTCCAGCAGCAGCAATTCGCCGCCTTCACGCTTGTTGCCGGCCAGGGTATCGGCCTGGATCGCGGCACCAATGGCCACCACTTGATCCGGATCGATCTCGGTCAACGGCTGGCGACCGAACATTTCAGCCACCGCTTCACGCACACGCGGCACGCGGGTCGAACCGCCCACCATGACCACTGCCTGCACTTCGTCCAGCTCGACATTGGAGTCGCGAACGGCACGACGGCAGGCCTTGAGGCTGCGGGCAACCATAGGCTCGATCAGGGCGTCGAAGGCCTCGCGAGTCAGGGCGGCGCGCCAATCGCCATGCACCACTTCCACGGATGCAGCACTGGTCAGGGCTTCCTTGGCCGCACAGGCGGTTTGCAACAGATTGCGCTGGGTGCCTGGGTCCAGGTCGGCGGACAGGCCCGCGCCCTCGATGATCCAGCCGGCAATGGCGTGATCGAAGTCGTCGCCACCCAGGGCGGTATCGCCACCAGTAGCCAGCACTTCGAAGACGCCGCCAGTCAGGCGCAGGATGGAAATATCGAAGGTACCGCCGCCCAGGTCATAGATCGCCACCACACCCTCGGCGTGCTGGTCCAGACCGTAAGCCACGGCAGCTGCGGTCGGCTCGTTGAGCAGGCGCAGCACATTCAGGCCAGCCAACTTGGCCGCATCCTTGGTGGCTTGACGCTGGGCATCATCGAAATAGGCCGGAACGGTAATCACCGCACCTACCAACTCGCCCCCCAGGGCCGCCTCAGCACGCTGACGCAAGACCTTGAGCACTTCAGCCGATACCTCCACCGGGCTTTTCGGCCCCTGGATGGTCTCGATGAACGGCATATGCGACTCACCATCAACGAAGCGATAAGGCAGTTGCTCACCCAATTGCTTGACGTCGGACAGGCCGCGCCCCATCAGGCGCTTGACCGAGAGCACGGTGTTCAGGGGATCGCTGGACGCAGCCAGGCGGGCGGATTCACCCACTTCGACGCGGTCGGCGTGATAACGCACGGCCGACGGCAGAATCACCTGACCCTGCGCGTCAGCCAGAGGCTCGGAAAGACCACTGCGCAAGGCAGCAACCAGCGAATTGGTGGTACCCAAGTCGATCCCCACAGCCAGACGACGCTGGTGCGGTTGAGGACTTTGGCCGGGTTCGGCGATCTGCAGTAGGGCCATGCTTATCTGGACTTATCTGTATATCAGGCGTGCGACCGGAGCGGCACTGGGTTAATCGTCGAGGCGCTCTTCTAACTGGCGCACTTCGTAGGTGAGCTTGTCGAGGAACTGCATGCGCCGCATCAGGCGTTCGGCCTGCTCGCGTTGCGCTGCATCATCCCAACAGGCTGCGAAGCTTTCGTTCAGTTCATCCTGTGCAGTCTTGAGTCGACGCTTGAATGCTGCCACTCCAGCCAAGTCGGCGCTGTCCTGCAAGTCTTCGAGTTCTTCGCGCCACTGCATCTGCTGCAGAAGAAACTCCGGATCATGCACCGTGACTTCCAGCGGCAACTCACCGCCATTCAAGGCCAGAAGATAACGAGCACGCTTTGGCGGACTCTTGAGGGTCTGGTAAGCCTCGTTGAGGCTCGCCGACTGCTCCAGGGCCAGACGTTGCTCGCGCTCGGAAGCATCGGCAAAACGGTCGGGATGAACCCCACGCGCCAACTCACGGTAGCGCGCAGCCAACTGCTCGAGATCCAGACGGAAGCTCGGTTGCAGTTCAAATAAAGCGAAATGACAAGGAGTACCCACAAGAAGCCTCAGATGTTGAAGCTTTCGCCGCAGCCACATTCACCGCGCACGTTGGGGTTGTTGAACTTGAAGCCTTCGTTCAACCCTTCCTTGACGAAATCAAGCTCGGTGCCGTCCAGATAGGTCAGGCTCTTCGGGTCGATGATCACTTTCTCGCCGTGACTTTCGAACACCTGATCGTCCTCGCCGATCTCGTCGACGAACTCCAGCACATAGGCAAGGCCGGAACAGCCTGTGGTGCGAACACCCAGACGAATCCCATCACCCTTGCCGCGCCCATTGAGGGAGCGTCGCACGTGTTGAGCAGCCGCTTCTGTCATGCTGATAGCCATCGTGACTCCTTACTTGTCGCCAAATCTGTGAAAGCCGATCGATCAGATCAGGCCTTTCTTCTGCTTGTAGTCGCGAACGGCGGCCTTGATGGCGTCTTCGGCGAGCACCGAGCAGTGGATCTTCACTGGAGGCAGGGCCAGCTCTTCAGCCAGCTGGGTGTTCTTGATGGTTTCGGCTTCATCCAGCGTCTTGCCCTTCATCCACTCAGTGGCCAGGGAGCTGGAAGCAATGGCGGAACCGCAGCCGTAAGTCTTGAACTTGGCGTCTTCAATGATGCCCTGCTCGTTGACCTTGATCTGCAGGCGCATCACGTCGCCGCAGGCTGGAGCGCCGACCATGCCGGTGCCGACATCCGGATCTTCCGCGTTCATCTTGCCGACGTTGCGCGGGTTCTCGTAGTGGTCGATGACCTTTTCGCTGTAAGCCATGATTCTTAATCCTCACTCATCAGAGAGTCGCTCTTGGGTTCTGCAAATCGCCGTTATCGGGACGCTCTACAGAACCCTGTGCGGCGACTTATATTCAGTGCGCCGCCCACTCGATCTTCGAGATATCGACGCCATCTTTGTACATGTCCCACAGCGGCGACAGAGCGCGCAGCTTGGTAACGGCTTCGCAGACTTTCTGCGCCGCGTAATCGATTTCTTCTTCGGTGGTGAAGCGGCCGAAGGTGAAGCGGATCGAGCTGTGAGCCAACTCGTCGTTACGACCCAGGGCACGCAGCACGTACGAAGGCTCGAGCGAAGCCGAAGTACAGGCCGAACCGGAAGACACTGCCAGATCCTTAAGGGCCATGATCAGCGACTCGCCTTCAACGTAGTTGAAGCTCAGGTTCAGGTTGTGCGGTACACGAGCCGTCATGCTGCCGTTGATGTACAGCTCTTCCAGGTGTTCAACCTGCTTGTAGAAGCGATCGCTCAGGGCCTTGATGCGAGCATTTTCGGCGACCATGTCTTCCTTGGCGACGCGGAAGGCTTCGCCCATGCCGACGATCTGGTGAGTGGCCAGGGTGCCGGAACGCATGCCGCGCTCGTGACCGCCGCCGTGCATGGTGGCCTCCAGGCGCACGCGAGGCTTGCGGCTGACGTACAGCGCGCCAATGCCTTTAGGGCCGTAGGTCTTGTGGGCAGAGAAGGACATCAGGTCGACTTTCAGGGCCTGCAGGTCGATTTCGACCTTGCCGGTGGACTGAGCACCGTCGACGTGGAACAGAATACCTTTGGAGCGGGTCAACTCGCCGATGGCGGCAATGTCGTTGATGGTGCCGATTTCGTTGTTCACATGCATGATCGAAACCAGGATGGTGTCGTCACGCAGGGCCGCTTCAACCATGGCCGGAGTGATCAAGCCATCTTCGCCCGGCTCGATGTAAGTCACTTCAAAGCCTTCACGCTCGAGTTGGCGCATGGTGTCCAGGACAGCCTTGTGCTCGATTTTCGAGGTGATCAGGTGCTTGCCCTTGGTGTGATAGAAATGCGCGACACCCTTGATTGCCAGGTTGTCGGACTCGGTTGCACCGGAGGTCCAGACGATTTCACGCGGATCAGCGTTAACCAGGTCGGCCACTTGGCGACGGGCATTCTCCACCGACTCTTCGGCCTTCCAGCCGAACACGTGAGAGCGGGACGCCGGGTTACCGAAGTTTCCGTCGACCAGCAGGCATTCACTCATTTTTTGCGCAACACGCGGATCGACCGGCGTGGTCGCTGAGTAATCAAGGTAAATCGGCAATTTCATGGACTCTCTCCTAAATCAGGCTGGCTGGCGTGCCGCTAGCTCTTTGGCTGTCATTCGACGGCGGACGCTTCAATCTTGTCCAGGCGCGGCGCCTTACCATTACAACGGCGCTGGTCCTGACGCTGGGCTACTTCTTGTACCTCACGGCGAGTAACAAGATCAGCCAAGCTGATACCGCTCAGAAATTCGTGAATCTGCAGGCTCAAGTCGCACCACAGGTGATGGGTCAGGCAGGTGTCGCCGGCATGGCAATCACCCAGCCCCTGGCATTTGGTTGCATCGACCGATTCATTCACCGCATCGATCACCTGAGCCACCTGAATCCCCTGCATGTCACGGGACAGCTGGTAGCCGCCACCAGGACCACGGACGCTGGACACCAGGTTACTGCGGCGCAGTTTGGCGAAAAGCTGTTCGAGGTAGGACAGGGAGATGCCTTGGCGCTCAGAGATATCGGCCAGGGAGACCGGGCCATGTTGCGCGTGCAACGCCAGATCAAGCATGGCGGTCACGGCGTATCGGCCTTTAGTAGTCAGTCGCATGGACAAGTACCACGGAGTTTCGGAATGGACGCGAGTATGCAATACCCGAGTAATCGAGTCAACTATAAGACCAACTACTTTAGTCGGGTTTACCCGCAAAAGAGCGCGCGAATCATAGCAAAGTCTGCGACGTAATGGCACAGCAGGATGGCAACACCTGACCTACGGGTCACTCAAAGGGTATTAGGGCCTTTCGCTAGCAAGCAGGCCCCACAAAAGGGGCCGGTTTTGCGCCATCAGCCGACCTGACTGCCGTCCTTGCCTTTGACTTCAGCGAAGTCTTCTTCACGCAATTGAGGCAGATCCTTGGCACAGTAATCACTGCCCAGATCCTTCAGCGCGCCACACATATCCTCCAGACGACCATCGACTGCCTGCAGGTGATCCAGCAACTGCCCGATAGCACGAGCCACCGGATCCGGCATGTCCTCGCCGACACCGTAGGCATCGAAACCGAGTTTTTCCGCCATGGCCTTGCGCTTGGCCGCCTGCTCGTCGCTGGACTTCATGATGATCCGCCCAGGAATGCCCACCACCGTCGCTCCGGCCGGCACCGCCTTGGTCACCACCGCATTGGAACCGACCTTGGCCCCCGCCCCCACAATGAAGGGACCCAGCACCTTGGCGCCCGCCCCCACCACCACGCCGTCTTCCAGGGTCGGATGGCGCTTGCCCTTGTTCCAGCTAGTGCCACCCAGCGTCACCCCTTGATAGAGGGTCACGTCATCACCGATCTCGGCGGTCTCGCCAATGACAATGCCCATGCCATGGTCAATAAAGAAGCGACGGCCGACTTTGGCTCCCGGATGAATTTCGATCCCGGTCATCCAACGACCGAAGTTCGACACCAGCCGCGCCAGCCATTTCCAACCCATGCCCCACAAGGCGCCGGACAAACGATGAATCCAGATCGCGTGCATGCCTGGGTAGCAGGTCAACACCTCGAAGGCATTGCGCGCCGCCGGGTCACGATGAAACACGCTTTGGATATCTTCACGCAGACGCTCGAACATCACTGATCCTTCCGCTTTTGTAGCTCTCCACGGGCCGCTTTCTGGGTTTCCGTGAGAATGCCACGCAATATATTCATTTCCGCCCGGCTGACCGAGCTGCGACCGTATAACCGACGCAGGCGTGCCATCAAGTGCCGCGGCTTTTCCGGATCGAGGAAGTCGATGGCCACCAGCGTCTGCTGCAGATGCTCGTAGAACCGCTCCAACTCATCCATGGTCGCCAGCTCTTCACTGCGCGGCGAAGCCACTTCATCCTTCTCTACCTTGGTTGGCCGGCCTTGGGCCGCCAGCCAGGACATGCGCACTTCATAAGTCAGCACCTGCACCGCCGTGGCCAGGTTCAGCGAGCTGAACTCCGGGTCCGACGGAATATGCACGTGGAAATGACATCGCTGCAGCTCTTCATTGGTCAGGCCGGAATCTTCACGACCGAACACCAGGGCGATCTGCGCACCCTGCCCGGCTTCCTCTACCACCTTGAGACCGGACTCACGCGGATCAAGCAAGGGCCAGGGAATGCGCCGGTCGCGAGCACTGGTGCCAAACACCAGCGTGCAACCCGCCAATGCCTCCTCAAGGGTGGCAACTACCTGGGCATTGGCCAGGATATCGGTGGCACCGGAAGCACGCGCATCCGCCTCGTGAGACGGAAATACCCGGGGCTCCACCAGCACCAGCCGCGACAAGCCCATGTTCTTCATGGCACGCGCAGCCCCGCCGATATTGCCCGGATGACTGGTATTGACCAGGACGACACGAATGTTCTGCAGCAAGGGATGCGCTCTCGGACACGATAAGGGGGAGCAAATCTTACCGAACAGGCAAGACTCCCGCCTCAAAAATAACCACCCGACAGATTCCAGCGCTCCATAAAGGCGCCCAGCAACCGGCACAAACACTCGCCACCGGAGAACGCCACACAGCGGATCAATGCAATCAAAGCGAACACCAGCCTTCATCTGCAAAAGTTTTCTGCTAGAATGCTCGGCTTTCTTTAACAACCTTAGGTGACCTATCCATGCAGCCAATGCTGAATATCGCGCTGCGCGCCGCCCGCAGCGCCAGTGAATTGATTTTCCGCTCCATCGAGCGCCTGGATACCATCAAGGTCGACGAAAAAGACGCCAAAGACTACGTATCCGAAGTTGATCGCGCTGCCGAGCAGAAGATCATCGACGCGCTGCGCAAGGCCTACCCGACCCACGCCATCCTCGGCGAAGAAACCGGCCTGCACGCTGGCAGCGGCGAAGGCGAAGACTATCTGTGGATCATCGACCCACTGGACGGCACCACCAACTTCCTGCGCGGCATCCCGCACTTTGCCGTGAGCATCGCCTGCAAATACCGTGGTCGCCTGGAACACGCCGTGGTCCTGGACCCGGTTCGCCAGGAAGAATTCACCGCCAGCCGTGGCCGTGGTGCCCAACTGAACGGTCGCCGCCTGCGTGTCAGCGGCCGCACCAGCCTCGACGGCGCCCTGCTGGGCACCGGCTTCCCATTCCGTGACGACCAGATGGACAACCTGGACAACTACCTGGGCATGTTCCGCGCCCTGGTTGGCCAGACCGCCGGCATCCGCCGCGCTGGTGCTGCAAGCCTGGACCTGGCCTACGTGGCCGCCGGTCGTTTCGACGCTTTCTGGGAGTCGGGCCTGTCCGAATGGGACATGGCAGCTGGCGCCCTGCTGATTCAAGAAGCCGGCGGCCTGGTGAGCGACTTCACCGGCGGTCACGACTTCCTGGAAAAAGGCCACGTGGTAGCTGGCAACACCAAATGCTTCAAAGCGGTCCTGACCGCCATCCAGCCGCACCTGCCGGCTTCGCTGAAGCGCTAAGCGCCAGCGACAAAAAAAGCACCCCAAGGGGTGCTTTTTTTATGTCCGCAAAACCCGACCTGTAGGAGCCGGCTTGCCGGCGAAGGCGATCTCAAAGCCCATTCGCCGGCAAGCAACCCCCTACAAGCGGGGGTTATTGGCCGGGTTGATTCTGGTTCTGAGACAGAATCAGACGCCCCTCTTTATCCACCGGAATCTGGTTGCCCGGATCACGATCCATGCGCACCTGGCCTTGCTTGCCGCCCAAGTCGTACTTCACGTCATAACCCACGACTTTCTCACTGATGTCATTGACTGTATTACAGCGAGTCTGGGTGGTGGTGTAGGTGTCACGTTCCTGCATGCCTTCCTGCACCTTGTTGCCGGCATAGCCACCGCCAACCGCACCCGCCACAGTGGCGATCTTCTTGCCATTACCACCACCAATCATGCTGCCCAGCAGACCGCCGCCCACCGCACCCGCCACGGTACCCAGGATCTGATGCTCATCCTTGACCGGGCGCTGGCGAGTCACGGCGACGTCCTTGCAGACTTCACGAGGAGTCTTGATCTGTTGTTTGACCGGCTGTACGGCCAGCACTTGCGCATACTCAGGGCCGCTTTTAACCAGGCTGTAGGTGGCAACAGCACCCCCGGCGGTGACACCGACAGCACCCAATACCGCACCAACCAGCAACGACTTGTTCACGTGAACCTCCTGACCATACAAACGGGACTTGGCCCGCGCTTCTCCCAGCGTTGGAGCAATAAAAAAGGCGCGAGTTCAACACTCGCGCCTTTTTAACTGACAGCCGGAAAAGGGCTAGATCCTCATGGACGGTCGTCCACTTCCTTCTCGGTATTGGCCGGAGGAATCAGATCCTCGCTGTTCAGGTTCAGCCAGATCAGCACCACGTTGGCGATGTAGATCGACGAGTAGGTACCCGCCAGAACACCGACAAACAGGGCGATGGAGAAGCCCCACAGGTTGTCGCCACCAAAGAACAGCAGCGCGATGATCGCCAGCAAGGTGGAGATCGAAGTCGCCATGGTCCGTAGCAGGGTCTGAGTGGTCGAGATGTTGATGTTCTCGATCAGACTGGCCTTGCGCAGCACACGGAAGTTCTCACGCACCCGGTCGAACACCACGATGGTGTCGTTGAGGGAGTAACCGATGATCGCCAGCACCGCCGCCAGCACCGTCAGGTCGAAGGTGATCTGAAAGAACGAGAGGATGCCCACCGTCACGATCACGTCGTGGATCAGCGAAACGATCGCGCCCACCGCGAACTTCCACTGAAAGCGGAAGGCCAGGTAGATCAGGATGCCGCCCAGGGCCATGAGCATGCCGAGGCCGCCCTGATCCCGCAGCTCTTCACCCACTTGCGGACCGACAAACTCGACGCGCTTGACCTGCGCCGGGTTGTCACCGCCAACCTTCTGCAGCGCCTCGGCCACCTGGTGGCCCAGTTGCGGGTCTTCACCCGGCATCCGCACCAGCAGGTCGGTGGTCGCACCGAAGCTCTGCACGATGGCTTCGTGATAACCGGCATCGTTCAGTTGCGAACGCACCTTCATCACATCAGCCGGACGCTCGTAGGTCAGCTCAATGAGCGTACCGCCGGTGAAGTCCAGACCGTAGTTCAACCCCTTGTTGAACCAGCTGAACAACGCCAGAACGGTGAGGAGCACAGTGACGCCGAACGCAAAATTGCGGACGCCCATGAAGTTGATAGTACGTAACATGGCAGCCCCTTAAATCCACAACTTCTTGAAGTCACGACCGCCGAAGATCAGGTTGACCATCGCGCGGGTCAGCCAGATGGCCGTGAACATCGAGGTAAAGATCCCGAGGGACATGGTCACCGCAAAGCCCTTGACCGGGCCGGTGCCCATGGCAAAGAGGATACCGCCCACCAGCAAGGTGGTCAGGTTGGCATCGAGAATCGCGGTGAATGCCCGGCCGAAGCCTTCGTTGATTGCCCGCTGCACACTCATGCCGGCGGCGATCTCTTCACGTATCCGCGAGAAGATCAGTACGTTGGCGTCCACCGCCATACCCATGGTCAAGACGATACCGGCGATACCCGGCAGGGTCAGCGTCGCCCCCAACAGGGACATCAGGGCCAGCAGCAGCACCATGTTCAATGCCAGGGCCACAGTGGCGATGACACCGAAGAAACGGTAGATGGCGATAATGAACAGCGACACGAACAGCATGCCCCACAGGGACGCATCGATACCCTTGGTGATGTTGTCAGCACCCAGGCTTGGACCGATTGTGCGCTCTTCGGCGAAGTACATCGGCGCCGCCAGACCACCGGCACGCAGCAGCAGCGCCAGTTCGGAAGACTCGCCCTGGCCGTTCAGGCCAGTGATGCGGAACTGGCTGCCCAGCGGCGACTGAATGGTCGCCAGGCTGATGATCTTCTTCTCTTCCTTGAAGGTCTGCACCGCCACGTCTTTCTCGACACCGTTCACCACTTGCTTGGTGTAGGTGGTGGTCGGCTTCTGCTCGATGAAGATCACCGCCATGCTGCGACCGACATTGCTGCGAGTCGAACGGTTCATCAGCTCGCCACCGTGACCATCAAGCTTGATGTTCACCTGTGGACGGCCTTGCTCGTCAAAGCCGGCCTGGGCATCGGTCACCTGGTCACCGGTGATGATCAGGCCACGCTCGATCAGTGCGGGAGGACGATTGCCCTCACGGAATTCGAAGGACTCGGAAGTCGCCTTGGAAGCACCCGGCTCGGCGGCCAGACGGAATTCCAGGTTGGCGGTCTTGCCCAGGATCCGCTTGGCTTCAGCGGTGTCCTGCACGCCCGGCAGCTCAACCACGATACGGTTGGCACCCTGACGCTGAACCAGAGGTTCGGCCACACCCAGCTCGTTGACCCGGTTACGCACGGTGGTCAAGTTCTGCTTGATGGAGTATTCACGGATTTCCGCCAGCTTGGCCGGGGTCATCGCCAGACGCAGCACCGGTTGGCCATTGAGGTCGGCCGGTACGATATCGAAATCGTTGAAGTTCTTGCGGATCAGCGAACGAGCCTGTTCACGGCTGTCTTCATCGCTGAAGCCCAGCTGGATGGCGCCATTGAGCTGCGGCAGGCTGCGATAGCGCAGGCGCTCTTTGCGCAGCAGGCTCTTGACGTCGCCTTCATAGACTTTCAGGCGGGCGTCGAGGGCTTTGTCCATGTCCACTTCCAGCAGGAAGTGCACACCACCGGACAAGTCCAGACCCAGTTTCATCGGGTGCGCACCGAGGTTGCGCAGCCATTGCGGAGTGGTTTGCGCCAGGTTCAACGCCACCACATAGTCATCGCCCAGCGCCTTGCGCACTACATCCTTGGCCGGAAGCTGGTCTTCCTTGTTGGTCAAGCGCAGCAGGCCACCCTTGCCGTTGGCAGCAATGGAAGCAGCCTTGACCTTGATACCGGCGTCGGTGAGCGCTTTGCTCGCACGATCCAGATCCGCCTGAGTGACCTGCAACGCAGTGCTCGCACCGCTGACCTGAATGGCCGGATCATCAGGGTATAGATTGGGAGCGGAATAAATAAAACCGATCGCCAGCACCGCCAGGATCAGTAGGTACTTCCACAGAGGATATTTGTTCAGCATCACGCCGCCCGTTTATGACGCGGGGCGCCTTGCGCGCCCCGTCGATTGGTAAAAGATGAAACTTAGATGGCTTTCAGCGTGCCTTTTGGCAGCGTGGCAGCGATCGCGCCCTTCTGGAACTTCAGCTCAACGGAGTCCGACACTTCCAGAACCACGAAGTCGTCGGTCACCTTGTTGATCTTGCCGGCGATACCGCCAGTGGTCACAACTTCGTCGCCTTTCTGCAGGCTGCTCAGCAGGTTTTTCTGCTCTTTGGCGCGCTTGGCCTGCGGGCGCCAGATCATCAGATAGAAGATGACCAGGAAGCCAACCAGGAAAATCCACTCGAAACCAGTGCCAGCAGGACCGGCAGCGGCAGGTGCAGCGGCGTCCGCATACGCGGCAGGGATCAAAAAGCTCATTTAACACTCCGATAATTGCAAAATTAGTGGCTTAACGTCTTTAGAACTTATTCTAAAGGCGGCACGGGTAACCCGCGTTTGGCATAGAAGGAATCGACAAAGGCGGCCAATGTACCTTGTTGAATAGCCTCGCGCAAACCAGCCATAAGACGCTGGTAATGGCGCAAATTATGGATGGTATTGAGCATACTCCCGAGCATTTCCCCGCACTTGTCCAAGTGATGCAGATAGGCACGGGAGAAGTTCTGGCAGGTGTAGCAATCACAAGTTGGGTCCAGCGGCGAATCATCATGGCGATGGAACGCGTTACGGATTTTCAGCACGCCTGTATCGATGAACAGATGCCCATTGCGGGCATTGCGGGTTGGCATCACGCAATCGAACATGTCCACACCGCGGCGCACACCCTCAACCAGATCTTCCGGCTTGCCAACTCCCATAAGGTAACGAGGTTTGTCGGCAGGCATCTGGCCCGGCAGGTAGTCCAGGACCTTGATCATTTCATGCTTGGGCTCGCCCACCGACAGGCCACCGATGGCCAGGCCGTCGAAGCCGATCTTGTCCAGGCCTTCCAGGGAACGCATGCGCAGGTCCTGGTGCATGCCACCCTGAACGATGCCAAACAGCGCCGCCGTGTTGTCACCGTGGGCATTCTTGGAACGCTGGGCCCAGCGCAGGGACAGCTCCATGGAGATCCGCGCCACATCTTCATCGGCCGGGTACGGGGTGCACTCGTCGAAAATCATCACGATGTCCGAACCCAGGTCGCGCTGCACTTGCATCGACTCTTCCGGGCCCATGAACACCTTGGCACCGTCCACCGGCGAGGCGAAGGTCACGCCCTCTTCCTTGATCTTGCGCATGGCGCCCAAGCTGAACACCTGGAAACCACCGGAATCGGTGAGGATCGGCCCATTCCACTGCATGAAGTCATGCAGGTCACCGTGAGCCTTGATCACCTCGGTGCCTGGACGCAGCCACAGGTGGAAGGTGTTGCCGAGGATGATCTCGGCGCCGGTGGCGACGATATCCCGTGGCAGCATGCCCTTGACCGTGCCGTAGGTGCCCACCGGCATGAAGGCCGGGGTTTCCACCGTACCGCGGGGGAAGGTCAGGCGACCGCGACGAGCCTTGCCATCAGTGGCCAGAAGCTCGAAGGACATACGACAAGTGCGACTCATACAGTTTCCTCGGGGGCCAGATCCTTGGGAGCGGTTGGCGCGGGATTACGGGTGATGAACATCGCATCACCGTAGCTGAAAAAGCGGTATCCATTTTCCACCGCGGCGCGATAGGCGGCCATGGTCTCGGGATAACCGGCGAACGCCGAAACCAGCATCAACAGCGTGGATTCCGGCAGATGGAAGTTGGTCACCAGGGCATCGACCACATGGAACGGCCGGCCCGGGTAGATAAAGATATCGGTGTCGCCGCTGAACGGCTTGAGCACACCATCGCGCGCGGCACTTTCCAGGGAACGCACACTGGTGGTGCCCACCGCCACCACCCGACCACCGCGAGCACGGCATGCGGCAACCGCATCCACCACGTCCTGGCCGACTTCCAGCCACTCGTGATGCATATGGTGATCTTCAATACGCTCGACCCGCACTGGCTGGAAAGTGCCGGCGCCGACATGCAGGGTCACGAACGCAGTCTCCACGCCCTTGGCGGCAATGGCCTCCAGCAGCGGCTGGTCGAAATGCAGCCCCGCCGTAGGCGCCGCAACAGCCCCCAGACGCTGGGCGTACACGGTCTGATAACGCTCACGGTCCGCGCCTTCATCCGGGCGGTCTATATAAGGAGGCAACGGCATGTGCCCGACCCGATCCAGCAGCGGCAGCACCTCCTCGGCAAAACCCAGCTCGAACAGCGTGTCGTGGCGCGCCAGCATCTCGGCCTCGCCACCGCCGTCGATCAGGATCTTCGACCCAGGCTTGGGCGACTTGCTGGAGCGCACATGGGCCAGCACACGATGGCTGTCCAGCACCCGCTCGATGAGGATCTCCAGCTTGCCGCCGGAGGCCTTCTGGCCAAACAGACGGGCCGGAATCACCCGGGTATTGTTGAACACCATCAGATCGCCCGGACGCAAATGCTCCAGCAGATCGGTGAATTGACGGTGGGCCAAGGCGCCGGTTGGCCCATCCAGGGTCAACAGACGGCTGCCGCGACGCTCGGCCAAAGGATGGCGGGCGATCAGCGAATCAGGAAGCTCGAAGGTAAAGTCAGCAACGCGCATGATGGGGTTCGTCTAGCAGGGCCGGAAAGTTTAGCGGAATAACTAAAAATTGACCACGAAAGCCGATTGACCAACGGTAACTGCCTCTCTATACTTCGCCGCCATTGAGCCCTGATGGCGGAATTGGTAGACGCGGCGGATTCAAAATCCGTTTTCGCAAGAAGTGGGAGTTCGAGTCTCCCTCGGGGCACCAAGTACATACCTCAAGATGCCGCTCAATACATCTTGAACTCAAAAAAACCGGCCACTTGAGCCGGTTTTTTTGTGCCTGGCTATTCGCCTTTCTATCCCCTCCTCTTCTGTACTCCTGCTTCCCAGCTTGCAAGGCTGGAGCCTGAAACTAGGAACACCGCGACCTGGACGAAACCGGCATGTTCGACGTGCTGAACGGCCAGGAATAAGCAGCCAACCTCTCCGACGCACTTACAGCCAGGATCACCAAGCACTACGGCACGCCCATCATCGCCTTTCTGGAAGCGCTGTGCGCGCTAGGAGAAATGCTCAGATGGTCAGTGATCGTTCGTCGCCCCCTGGAGCAATTCATTACCCAAAGCTTACCGACCTCATCCAGTGGCCAAGCCCTGCGCTTCGGCCTCGCAGCCGCAGCAGGCGAGTTGGCCACAGCCTTTGGTGTCACCGGATGGCCGGATGGCACCGCCGCCACCGCGGCCCGAGTCTGCTTGCACGCATGGCTAGCCGAGCGTGGTGGCGCCGGAAACTTCGAGGGCGACGCGATATTGGCTCGACTGAGACAGGTGATCGAGCGCTTCGGGGAAAGCCGCTTCACCCGCTGGGAGTCAGCCGCAGCAAAGATCGATGAGCACGGCCCCCGCACCATCGACCGCCTGGGCTTTCGCAAAACGCTGGAGCACGGCATGGGCGACACCATGCACACCACCAACACCTATTACGTGCTGCCCGAAGCGTGGCGCTCCGAGATCTTCCGGGGCATGAACATCAATGCTGTGAACAAGGAACTGCTGCAGCGCGGCGTGCTGGAACCGGCCAGCGACGGCAAGGCATCGAGTCTGGTTCGTTTGCCCGGCCTCGGCCCTCAACGCTGCTACATCGTGAAGACAATTCCGGGAACGGACGGAAGCGAGGCTCGGGCTGCCTGAGGGCATCTCTGCAGTTAGAGGTAACGCCGGCTCATTACCGGCCTCGCCAGCCGCTCATTCAACCCACACTCAACTTTTGAAGGAACAAGACAAATGAACGAATTCCAAGCCTCCACCGAACAACACGAATTGCTGGCCAGCGATCCAGATAGCCATGGGACAGGGCTTTCACTGGCCGTAGCAACCTCCGGCGAAGTGATCAGCATATGCGAGAAGAAGCGGGTATTGCTGGACGAAATTGCAGACCTGAAGATCCGTCGCGATAGCCTCTTGAGGGAGGCAGCAGAGCACTACGTTCATATAGAACCATTAGAAGCGCTGTTGGAAAACGAGGAGGAACTCGACGCAGATCGGTTGTACGAAACTCGAAAACAGTACAACACCCTCAAAATCCCTTACGACTCCTGCAAGACACGCGCGGGTAACGCAGAGGCTCGGATTCAACGGCGTGAGAAACTGGTCAATCACGAAACCCTAATGGCAGGTTACACCGAGTCGATGGATAACTGGAAAGCCGACGAACAAGAGCTCAACGAGAAACGCGAAAGTCTTAGCACCCGCTTGGCACAGATCCAGCACCAGGCGGAAGAGGACATGGCCAAGTCCCGGCGAGCCGAAACCGATGCCGCAACCGCCTATGCACAAGCCGTGGCATGGGGCGATACGGAGGGTGAGAAAACCGCCAATGCCGACGCACAAAAGGCTGCGAAAAATCTGGCGACTGCGAGCGAGCACCATCGCCGGCAGCTTCTGATCATTGCCGCGCTGGAGCAGGAGCTCGTTATCGTGGATCGACATATCGACGAGGCGCAGAGTGAATACAGTTCGATCCAAAAAACCGCGATATCGCTCGCCCGAACAGTGCTGGAAGAACAGTGGAACGAACAAGCACAAGCGCTTATGGATAAGGGCGCCAAGCTGTGGGCAGCCGAAGGAATGCTTGGTGGGGAACACCTCACGTTGATGAAGCTGGTGATTCCAACCAAAGGCGAAGACTTCTACAACTGGACCTGGCGTGAGTTGTCGGATCGATTCGGCAATTACAACGTGCAAGACATTCTCTCGCTGTAACGCGCTGAACCACCGAAACAGCCTACGCAGGTAGGCTGTTTAACCTCCGCAGGCTACAAAATGATCATTCAATTTGACCTTAGAAACACCCCCAACTGGAAAGTCCTACTGAAAGCACGAATAGTCTCCTTAAAGGAAATGCTGGAATTCGTGGAAAAACCCTGCATAAAAACGAAAGTCGAAATTCTCACCGTAAAACTGATCAAGTCAGAGATCATTAGCACCCAAGAGTATTTGAAACTACCAGAATAGCGCTGAACTTGTGAGCCGCACGCACATTCAAACTATCATCAAACAAACACAGGAAACAAACATGTCAAAACTTGCCGAATACCGTCAGCTGGAAAAACACCTAGATGAGCAACATCAGGCTCTGGAAGCCCTGTAAGGCGACTCCGGTCTGAAGAAAGAAAACGAGTTCGAGACCAAGCTGCGTGGGCTGCTGGACCAGTATGGTTTCAGCCTGAAGCACATTATCAATTTGCTGGATCCGCAAAGCGGCAAGCGCGGTCAAGATTCGACTGCGACACCCGACACTCGTAAACCTCGGAAGCTGAAGACTTACAAAAATACGCACACCGGCGAAGTCGTAGAGACTAAAGGTGATAATCACAAGACGCTGAAAGAGTGGAAAACCGAGTACGGCTCCGGCGAAGTTGAGAGCTGGCAAAAAAACAAGATCGCTTCATCTGGAAAAAGGGCCCAAGCGGCCCCTTTTTACAACATCACTGCAAGCTGACTGCCTGCTCACAAATTTTTATAGTTAAACCGATCGCTTATCACGAAAAAACCAAAAGCCGCCTCGACCAATAGCAGCGTTTAGTTCAGACCGTATATTGAGCTCAACCTTCAGATGAGTGAGGAAAAACCTTATCAGCTTCCTTACGTAAATCATCGCAAAATTGATCATACTTGGCAGGATCTAAAAACTCATCAATAAACTGCACAATTCTTTCGGAGCTTGCAAGCACTGGACCTTTCCTGATAGTAGCCCTTTCCACTTCATGCAGCCATTTTGCATCTTCAATATTTGAGTAATTATCTGGCAAATCAGGAAACCGCTCTTTGCTGGCATATATTCTCTCGATGTCAAGCATCGCAATAAAGCTAGGTTTTAGATGCATAACATGAACTTCATTTAAATCATTTAATCTTGCAGAAGCCCGCTTGGCATACGTATCGTTATCAAGAACGAAAATTGCGTGCTTTTTACTTGTTTGCAAAAGATCAAGAAGCTTCGTTGATTGATACAGACCACCTAACGCGATGGCATTCACATTCCCAACATTGATTCTTCGTGAAAGGTCCTGCTTGCTGAGAAAGTAGTCAACAAAGATTTCGTCTACTTTGCCCTCTACAAAAAGCGTAAGCTCAGCCGTTTTACGTTCAATTATAGGATTAACAACGGTTTTCGCACCAGCAGCCTTTTTGCGTTCGTCTTCGGCGCTTTTGAGCACTTTGGCAGCACCTGGAATTTTTGCTGCGCGTGGAAATAGTGGAAGCCAACCTTTGCTATTACTCCATATTATAGGCAGGGACGTATTGGGAGTATTATGATCAAAAACCAACAACCCTCCCAACTCCATAAACCCCAGACTCGAAGTTGAAACAACCCTACAGTAACGCTTTATACTTTCAAGAGCTGCACTTCGCTCCGACATTGGCATACCTTGGTAAAATACAGCATCTAAATTTGCTACGGTATCTCTTACATTGTATTCCAGCGCTGTTACTACGGATGCTCCCGTTTCGTCTATAACATGCTTTATGCCTTCGTCATATCCTGCAACCGTGAGGACAAAAATATTTCTCGAGCGAGAGAGCGAATAGACTTCTTCAGCCACCCGACTTACTTCTTTGGCGATAGTTTTTCCTGACCCTATAACGTCATCAACTAGAACAATATTTTCGATTTTTGAAAGATCTAGCTGATCTTCCTCGTCACTGGAAACGAAGCTGTCTTCGGGGATGTCGGCGGTGACCCTATAATGATATGCTATTAAAGCTCCGCTTTTTGCTGAGCTACCAACAGCCGCAAATAGCGTATTATTTCCCTTCATGGGAAACCCTTTTTCGGAAATTTTTCTAACAAGTTTTGTATGAGCAACTTCCAGCGCCGACCTAACTTGAGCAGAGCCTAGCACGTCGAGATGCTCTATAATTTTAACAGCCAACGAGTAATCATCTTTATCAAACTGCAGCACCCATTTTATTGCATGATCCAGAGATATTTGAATCGGCCATTTCTTTATCGCCGCTTCGATTCTCTCAACAAGACTACGAAGATTAGAAGGTAGCGCACTTATCATATTTACTCCCTGTTTGTAATTGGCTGCTAACTACTGATCAGTATCGATGAACTCGCTTAGTCGACTAGATTGCGAGGGGCACGGCGGCGACTTCCGGGTAAGCGAGTGAGGGCTGATAGGAGTTGTCCACCTGAAACCCAAAATCGAATTCATAAATTGTTAGCGGTTTGAGCATCGCCACCTGGCGCCCCAAGTAAAAAGTAAAGGCGTTTGGGGCTGCGATGAAAAGATGATAACGCTCAAGCCGCGAGCTTGGGCGAGCATCACGGTCAGCACGAACTTTTGTCGCCAACTGCTCTGCCAACGCATTTGCGTGGGCACCGGAGGCGACCGACTGCGCCGACACGCCGGCACTGGGTCTGGCGACCAGTAACCGACGCAACTTCAGCCCGCTATGCCCGAGGTAGTGACGCACGGCACCTTCAGTATTCCGGGTGACACTTATCGCACAAGCAGTGCCCTCCCCCTCAGGATCAAGTTCGTGCTCCTCAAACACCCATGTCGAATGCATGGACGACAGAGGCTCATCATCGGCCGCCCAGATCTTCAATACCGGCGACCGTTGCTCAAGCTCGACCAAGCGCCCGGACTTGGTATCCAGCACGACGCCTGCGGCAAACGCCAATGTCACGTGCGCTTCGATCGCCAACCGAATACGCCCCTCAGATGTCGGTAGCCTGAGCAGGAACTCCCGTAGTCTGGGCAGCAGCGAGTCGCGCCAAGCATCGGTGTTGCGAATACTTCGTTCATCAAACTCTGGCACCAGGTCCAGCACTTCGACACAGCGGTTGTCCAGGCGGTCCAAGGCATGCTCGAAGGTTTTAACGCCGAAGGTATAGACAGGGTTCACTGGTTTGCTTGCCAGCAGACCTTCTTGGGCGCACTGATCCCAGAACGATTCACGCGTGTACTCGGTCCGCTGATGACCTACCCACTCGAAGATATTAGCGTCATAGGGAGTTGTACTCGCGTTGGGGGCAGGGCGAATCAATCCATTGGCCCGACAGGCCTGATCAAGCAACTCACGGAGCCCGTCAAGCGAATCGCGGGTCAAGTGAAATCCGAGCCGGCCACACAGCTGTTTAAGTTCATCTTCGTCGATGCCCAGATGCTCAGCCCACAGCTTTCTCAGTTTCCCCCTGGCACTGCGCGGCGTACTGCCATCGAACAACTGATTCACGTCCACGTTCAGCGAGCGCTGCCGAATATGCCGGTTGAGTATGTCCTCCGCTGCGACGCCGTGATTAGTCACCAGAATCAGCTTTGAGACCTGATCGTTCGCCGCATCGTGAAGGTGGGCGTCCAGCGCACGTTTTAACAGCGAGGTAGTTGTGGCGTTGATGTACTCGGGGGTCGTCAGATCGACGTGAGTGAATGATCCAGGCACCGCGTGCCATTTGCATTGCATCCGCACAAACCGCAGCGCCTGTCCAACATGGTCCGGCGGTGCCTTGTCTGGATCGTATTCAATCCAAATGTCATCAAAACCTTTTAACCCTGACTCAAAGCCGACCCGTAATACATTGCTCTCAGGATCCAGCAAGCGCGCGGCGTGCAGCCAGAACATCCGCGCCTGAAAAACATCGCCATCACGGCGCGTGATAACTGCTTGTGCCATAGCGATTCAACTCAGTGGGAACATGGGACCAAGCAACGCGCGCCAAGCCTTCAGGGCTTCGCCGTTCTTGCCTTGGCGCACCAGGTGGATTGCCTGTCCCGCCTCTTCGGCTGCTTGACGCAGCGCCCGCTGCGCACTGGCCACCCGCTGCGGATCCATTGAGTTGCTGATGGGCGGTCCCAGCTCGGCCGGATCCGGCCAGACTTCGCCGATCCGATCAGCCAAGGTGGCGAAGAAACTCTGAAGCTCGCGGTCAAACTGTCCGCCCCACCCTCCATACAAACTCTGCAGCGCCATTACCTCGATCATGAACGAGGGTTTGACCGGTTTCTCGCCGTGCTTTGGGTTGTTATTCCAGTATTTGACCATCCGCACCAGACCTTTCCACTCATTGCTATAGGCCTGATGGGCGTTCGTGGCTTTCTCAGCGTGCTTTTTGGGGTTCGTCTTGATCCACTTACCCGTATCATCGTCTGGAATTTCGTAGTCCTCACCGCAAGCGAACGCTGGCACCACGTCGATACTGAGAATTTTATAATCGGTCTTGTCGTCCTCTTTGACCTCGACCCCGAAGTCAACATTGATCGAGCGATTCTGGCGCCGCACTCCAGCCTTCCCATATTTGTCGATCAACGCCTTTTCATAATCGTCAAGAACCACGTCAGCGGACTTGTTCCGGTAATGCTTTTCAGACTCCTTCATCACAAAGAAGATATCGATATCTTTGAGTGGTTTGGTCTTGGTGTAACGGGCGTAAGAGCCAGTCAGAAAATCGTTGTCGATGGAAAACTTCGAACGGACGAATTCACGAATTTCAGTATGACGCTCGCTTGCGTTCTTCTGCTCCTTGTCGTTGAGCTCCAACCGACTCTTGAACTTGCGAAACGCCTCATCGATTGTCAGCATCAGGAACTTCTCCAGTAAGTGGTATTCGCGCCCAGACCGTTGTGTTCAATAGTGGTACCCAAGCTCTGACGTACAAAACCCTCGGTTGATCTCAAGTTGCAGGTGCTCCACCCTGAGACCTCCGGTCGACCATTGGCAGTGGTGACCACCACACGGTAAGAAGCATCGGACGGCATCACGCCAGCCTTCTTGATCGCATACTTCAGTTGCTCTGTATCGGTCCAGAAGCTACCGGCGGAACTGTCCCAGGTATACGACACGGCGATATCCCACCGGGTAATCAAAGCGTCAGTCTTCGGGTGGTGGATCTCGAGAATCACTAGTTCGAGATGTTTTGAATCGATCCACGCCTTGATTCCCCGATGCAGGACATCCCAATCCCCCACTAGCCCCGCCGGATCCAGGCCGCTGCCCCGGAGGATGTCTTTCAGGCTCTTGAGAATATTATCGGTCACGTAGGTGACGGATTGGGTATAGGAATAAACCGAGACGGTCGTCATGATTTTAAGAACCTGTCGACGTCAACGGTGAAGGCGCTATCAGTCGCCGCTTGGGTCCCGGAGGACTCGTCCCCTAGACCTTGAGTCATGTCACGGGCAGTTATGCGAGAGCTTTTGGCTTTCAGCGCCCGTTGGACCCAGGCCAAATCGTCTTCCGGACATGGTAATGAAACCGCCCAATCCCCCTTAAGGGCATCGTGCCCAAGCCGATCCTCTTTCTCGTCCCCGACAGCAAGCGCATCATCGTCATACAGGCAGTAGATCCGTGTGCGTGGTCCGTCACAGGTGACCACGATTGCGGCATCCTTCACTGCCTGCTCCGCAATTATCGAACTGGCAACGCCTGACACGGAAAGCAGTTCGTCACGTTTCTCGCCCTGCTCGCCTTTGGTCAGCAGATCGACGATAAAGCTCCATGTATCGGCCGTGCTGCGCTGAGGCAAACTTCGAATGACGCGACTGACTACCGAACTCATGCGGGCTTCCTCCTTAAGCGAGCTGCCTTGGAAGCTCTGGCCGCCTGCAACAGATCTGCCACCTTCAGCTCGTCGGGCTTGAGTGCGACCTCCTTACGAAGCGTCATCGCGCTGGCAACGAGCTTACGAATGGCTCGGCCATCCAGGCCAAAAACCTCTTGCAGGACATCAGCGAAGCCCGAGGCCTGAGGCAGTTTGGCAACTGCGGGAAAAACCTTGCCCAAGCCGGAAAGGCAGGATGTCAATATCTGCCCACACGCCTCGAGATTGGGGAGCGGGATTTCCAGCACCAAATCACAACGTGAGGTGAACGCTTCATCTACCGCCTGCGGGAAATTTGAGGTAGCGATAAACAACAGATTTTTATGTGACTCGGCGAGCAGATCCAACTGAACCAGAACGGCATCCGTCGCCCGGTGGATGTCCACCGGATTTGCACTCAGGCTGAGCTTGCTGCGGTCAGCGGCAAGAGTTTCCACTTCATCCAGCAGCACGATGGTGGGGCCGGCCATCGCCGCCTCAGCGATAGTCTGACCGAACAGGTCTGAAACCGCCTTCTGGGTTTTCCCCATCATGGCGCTACCCAACGCATGAGGGTCGACTTCAATCAGGGAAAACTTCTGATTGGTAAAAATTTCTGCTGTTTTGTGGGCTAGTCCTCGGGCCAGCGAGGTCTTACCAGTCCCAGGCTCGCCGACCAATAAAATCGTTCCGTGCAAGGGCAGGATGGTACGCGAGACCGCCTTTCGTACAGTGAAATTGATAACCGCCTGACCGAGTAACTGATCCTTTATACCTTGGTCAAGAAAGATAGAATTCCACAGGTCGCCCAGTGGGGGGGACGGTAATGTGACTATCTGATGAATTCCCTTGGGTAATTCTCCGAGTGATGACATCGCGGCCCAGCCCTCTCTCAGCGAGCACCAATACGGTGCCAGTTTATCGACAGCGCGCTCCAGCATGAGGTCGGGAGCATAGATTTGCGTACGGCATGCGGAACTCGACGGTTGCTAGACTGGAAAAACGGATCCAAAGCATAGTGCTGATCTTGCCTCACCATGTCAATTTGACATAACACCAAGCTTTCTGCCCGCCGCGAGGGGCAGCTACGTGTATGGGTCGAAAGCGGTCGTTAATGAAGGGTTACTTATGGCCGATAGCTGCACGTAATGAACGGCGGCTACGGGCCGGTAGCCTGCTGTAGCCAGAAATGAAACTGTCCACTGACCATTAATCATTGCTCCTAGGTAGAGGAGGATCAGAAGGAATCACCGCTTCTGATCGGCTATATCAAAACCTTCAGTCATCCTTCTAAAGCGTTACACCAGTTGGCCTAGTAACACACCTTATGACTGGAGAAAAAGGCGGTGTTACTCATAAAATATTACGTAAATACAACAAGTTAGTATCAACCGTTACACCAGTAACATGAGTAACACCGCTTTAAGAGGGACACGTATACCCCGCTCCCCGGAAGCGTTAATCCCTCCAGCGAACGCCAAGCGCAAGTCCCAACATATGCCGGGGCCCCTAAGGGTTTTATTAGGACACGGGGTCGGAAACCCGCAGGACTGTGTTAGCGACAAGGTGCACAGCTTAGTGAACTGGTGAACCGGGTGAATACACAGTTCACCAGTGCAAATGCACAAGTTCCTGAGAGGTTGCCAGGGACCCTGAGCAAATCTGAAAGACACGGGGCAGATAACCCGCCACACCTGGTTAGCAGCTGAGTTTTCTACGTTGGTTGACAGGTTGATGTAGTTGACACCGTTCCCGAGGTTGGCCGGGCTCAACCGTTCGCTATTAACCACACAATGGTCCACTTTTACCGTTGCGGTAACGATGCTCTTTTCTCTTCAACATCCTTTCAATTTCAACGTCGAAATTTCAGTAAGCTCGAGGAGCTGTCGCTACCAAGACCTCGCGGGTTTCCGACCCCGTATGGAGCCAAAATCCTCAGGGGCCCCGGCCAGTGTTCACTTGAATCTAGCTCTGCCAAAGCACCCACTCAAGGTGGGGCGGTACGCTCAACATTGGACGTTTCGGCATCAAGATGAATTCAGCTACCAGCGTGGTTATGAGTCCATAGGGATGTCATGTCAAAAAGTAAAGTTGGACATGAAGCCATCCGCCGTGGCCATAACGGACTTAAAGCCATATTTAGTTAGCGTCAAATCATCTATTTTTGTTAAATAAGGTGAAACGTAGATAGACTCATGTTTTGGGTTTCGACCCTGCAATAGGGTTTGAACGTTACCATCCCTCAACGAGTGCCCTATCACCACTATTTCATTATGCGCGATTAGGTTTTTAATTCTTTCAAAAACCGATCTTTGTGCCACACGAGACAAATCGTCGCTGGTTAGGATTAGCGTTTGCGGTTCCGTTACTGAGCCAACGAGCTTATAAATCGTAAGCCCATTAAAGTCATCGCTAACAGACAAATCAAATGGATGTACAACGCGATAAGTTACACCTTGCAACTCACTGGCAAGCTCAAATAGTCTGTCATAGTTCGTGGTAACGATACTTCTGAAGGCACGAACTGCCTTCATATGTGCCGGGGTTGGTTGAACCGATTGAGGTGTATCGAGTACCTCTTTAATACGGTTTTCCAATCCAGCTCTTCCCACAACAGACTCGTAGTAAGCGGCAAGATCACTGAAGCTATGAACCATCAGCTGGGTCGTGTCTTGCTGTGGCCCCCATAGATCGTTTGCCAGAATCCCCATCAAAACCATAGCTGTCGGGTAACCGGCTGCGATGGACATGCCCGCTCCCGCGAGCAATACCTTCTCAGTGCGCGGTTTCAACATCGCGGCCCCAGGAGGTTGTACTAGGGCGAGTGTACCGACACTGGATGTTTCATCGGCACGTCTGACTAACTGTTTGAGCAGTGCATCGGTGAATAGGCTGTTAATTGACGTTGCCACCTTACTAGCAAGTTCATCGGCCCATTCAAAATCCTGTCGGAACACGCCAGTGGCCCAGTCAGATACCTCCCTACGTAATGAGTCACGCTTAACATCGACAGCAGCGCCGTAACGGAGCTTTTTCATGAATGCCAATACAAGCTTAGAGCCACGACGTGCAGCTTGTAATTCAAGATGAGTTACCGAGAGACCAGTCCCCGCACCATAACCACTGTCTGGCTCCCAACCGTAACGGTCGCCAAGGATCACAATGAACAGATGACATTGATCTATCTCTGAATGGATAGAATCCCAGCTTGAGCGGCCGACTGGAGGCATATCCTCGGCATTGATCGGTTCAATCCCCATGGATTTTAATTGCTGCACGACCGCACGACGCTCGTTACCCAAATCTTCCATGGTGCTACTGATAAATGCGCGCAGTTTGTTAGCCACTGGCTTTCCCTGTTTAAATAAAAATTCGCGAAAGACTAGCAGAAGACGAAGAAAACGGCGCCGAGTCAACTGCAATAGCAAACTGCCTATGCCCTGCGTGGCGGCCGCTCGCAAACCACTTCAGACGAAGTGAGACCAAAGGGTTTGCAAGGTTCCCCCCTCACTACTCATACCAGGTAGCAAACGTGATCATGTATCCCTACATGTATCCCTAGGCAGAAAACCTCTCTGGAGGCCACGAGTTTACTGGAACGCTCCAGTCTGCCTCGGCACCAAGTACATATCTCAAGATGCCGCTCAATGCATCTTGAACTCAAAAAAACCGGCCACTTGAGCCGGTTTTTTTGTGCCTGTCCGAATACCTATTCGCTCTGAATCGGCCCCTTGGTTCCGGCATCGGTATCCATCCACACATCTTCATTCTTCAGGCGTCGATCACCTTGAATGGTGAACAGCAGCGTGCCCTGACGAAATTGCAGAGCGCCATCCGTGCGTTTGGCTTTGACCTCTTTGCCGTTCACCCACACATGCTCTTTGGCATCGATATGAATGGTGGCGACTGTCGCGCCAGTATCGCTTTTGGCCGTCCACTGTCCGGCGTAGGGGGTCTGTTCCTTGGCGCTGTCAGCAGCAGCGGCGGGGGTGTAAGGGTCGGCAAATCCGGCCTTGGCGTTTTCCGCCTTGCTCTTGTGGATGTCGCATCCCTGAAGCTCGGTCATTTGGGTACAGCCCGATTGCTCAAGCTGCTGGCGATACTTTTCATTGATGGCATGGGCCGGGGACTGGACAAACAGCAAAGCCATCAGTGCCGGCCAAACGAACTTGTTCATTGTGTGCTCTCTTCTGATCAAATCTCTGTGCTTAACAATAGTCCGGCTGCAAACACCTGTTAGGCAAAATCGGTCTGGCAAGGCTTGTGCTCAAGCCGTCCCTCGTCAGTAAACAATCTCACTGCGGATGGCCTGTATCACGATGTTCGACAGCCGCTCGGTCAGCGGGTCCGGGGTTGCCTCTCGGCGATGCAGCGTCAAGGCGATTGAGGGCAAGGCTGGCAAGCCGCGGTCGCCGGCCTGCAGCAGCTCGGTACCTGGCTGCAGGCCCAGGGCCGTGCGAATGGTGTAGCCCAGGCCAGCTTCGGTCGCCGCGGATAGGCCATTGAGGCTGGAGCTGGTGAACGACAGTAACCAGGGAATCCCTTCGCGGTTGAGCGCTTCGGTGGCCATCGAATGAAAGGGACAAGGCGCGTCGAACGCGATGATCGGCAACGGTGTGCCGGACTCGGCGCGCCAGTCGAGGTACTGGTGCGATGAGCCGATCCACTGCATGGGCAGGTCCGCCACCACTTCCTGATACCCGGTGGTCCGCTCTGCCCCCCAGGCCACGGCGAGATCCAGGGAGCCGTTTTCGATGCGGCTGAGCAGATCGCCATTGCGCGCGATGCGGGCTTCGACCCGAACATCCGGATGGGCCCTGGCGAAGCGGCCCAGCACCGTGGGCAGGAAGCTGCCCAGGTCTTCCTGAAGCCCCAGACGCACCCAGCCTTTGAGCTTGAGCTCGGACACCGCGGTGATGGTTTCATCGTTGAGGCTTAACAGCCGCCGGGAGTAATTCAGTAGCACTTCCCCGGTGTCCGTGAGTGCCAGCCTACGACCGGCCTTCTTGAACAAGGGCGAACCCGCCTGGGCTTCGAGTTTCTTCAACTGGGCGCTGATGGCCGATGTCGAACGAGCGAGCTTTTGCGCCGCCTTGGCAAAACTGCCCAATTCGACCCCTGTGACGAAACTGCGCATGACATCCAAATCGAAATTTACTGGTCTCATGACAATCCTGTTTTTTGGGACTAACACGCAAAATTATTTGATATTCGAGACGATACTCCCATGAGAGTCTTTTGCCCCACAACTATTTAACTAGTGGGATTCTTATGCCTGTAGATAACGGTCACCGTTGGAAAGTGCTTGGCGTCGGCGTTGCGGCCAACGCCAGCTTTTCCAGTGTGGTGGGTGGACTGCCCGCTACAGCGGTCTATATGCGCGCCACCTATCAGCTGGACAACGCTGAGCTGGGGCTGGTCCTGGGGGTGCTCGGACTGGGCATCGCCATCAGCGAAATTCCCTGGGGGCTGCTCACCGATCGCTGGGGGGATCGTCCGGTTCTGCTGACCGGGCTTTTGACCTCCGGCATCGCCTTGCTGATCCTGGCCATGCTGGCCTTTTATGCCCCCACGGTGGTCCTGCTGGCGGCGGGGCTGTTCACCGTGGGCCTGCTGGGCAGCAGCGTCAACGGCGCCAGCGGCCGGGCCATCATGGCCTGGTTCAAGGAAGGCGAGCGCGGGCTGGCCATGAGCATCCGGCAAACCGCTGTACCCGGGGGCTACGCCTTGGGCGCGGTGGTGTTGCCCTACCTGGCTCATACCTACGGTTTTATCGAAGTATTCACGGCATCGGCGCTGTTCTGCCTGGTGGCCGCCCTGTTTGCCTGGTTATGGCTGTATGAGCCGGACTTCTCCAGCAGCGCGGCAAAAAAACAGAGCCTGGAGAGCAGCAATAGCCCCTTGAAAGACCCGAGAATCTGGCGAATCGTCCTGGCCATCGGCCTGCTCTGCGCCCCGCAATTTGCCATTCTCACTTATGCGGCGGTGTTCTTTCATGACTTCGGCAACATCAACATCACCCTGGTTTCCGCGACTCTGGCAGTCATCCAGATTGGCGCGATCGTCAGCAGGATCTGGAGCGGGCGCTGGACCGACAAAAACAAGAACCGCCGCAGCTACCTCAAGGCCTGCGCCTGGTTGAGCACCCTGACCTTCCTGGCCTTGAGCGGGACGGTATCGGCCGCCAGCTTCTATGGCATCAGCCAAACCCCACTGGCCAGCGCCGTGATCATCGGTGTGATGGTCGTCGCCGGGATCAGCGTGTCCGCCTGGCACGGTGTTGCCTACACCGAACTGGCCACACTGGCCGGCGCCAGTCGCGCCGGTACCGCCCTGGCCATGGGCAATACCTGCGTGTTTGTGGTGCTGTTCGCAACCCCCATCGCGGCCTCCGCCCTGATGACTCATTTTTCCTGGAGCCTGGTGTGGTTGGCAGCCGCCTTCTGCGCCCTGTTGACCGTACCGCTGTTTCCTCGTGTTGAAAAAAACTACGCGCTGGAACTTGGCTCGGCTTGAAGTTGCTGTTCATAAAAGTTTCACAACTATAACGCGTGCCATACAACTTTAAGAACGGCACGCATCGCGCACTGACTTATATACGCCAACTGCCTAACCATTCGATTAACTAGTCCGATCTTATTCCATGGAGGAAACCAATGATCCCGCTATTTATTTTTGAAGCCGGTGAAAAGTCGCAACTACTGAGTCTTCTTGAACAAGTCCAGCTATCGCCCTACAAGAACTACAGCGACTTCTCAGAAGCAATAAAAGAGCTGCACTCCCAGGTTCCACAGCGTTTTGTAAAGGCCTGCCAACTCATCAGCGATGAACGCGCTCGCCATCAGCAGAAGATCCACGTGATTCGCAACTGCCCCATGGACCGAGTCATCCCCGAGTTGGACCCGGACGATCCAGTCAGTGACAAACACCTGAAAAAGAACAAGTTCATCAGCGAAGCCTTTCTCGAACTGTTCGCCCAACTGACAGGCACTCCGCTGCTGTCCTACGAAACCAGAAACCAGGGTGACTTCTTTACCGATGTCATCGCGATCAAGAAATACAGCGGACAACTCACCGGCTTCAGCGACAGCGAACTGGTGTTTCACAATGACCGCACCGCCCATAAAGTCCGGGCCGACTACATCACCCTGCTGGGCATGCGCTGCCCCGATGATGACCTGATCTACACCGGCTACATCGACGGCGCGGACATCGTGAACAACCTGGAACCCAAGCACATCGCCTACTTGCGTGAACCACACTTCTATACGGTTTTCGATGTCTTCTCACGGGACATGAACAAACAACTGAGCACCTCCGAGAAACACCCGATCCTGAGTAACCTTCACTCCATTCGCTTCCTTGACACCATGACCTGCGTGGCTGAAGAAGCACCGCTCGAAGCGCGGGATGCCTTCATTGCTTTCAAAAGTGCAATGACCCGCTCTCAATGCAAGCGCCACCGCATTCTCACCGGCGACCTGCTGACGTTCGCCAATCAGGATGGCCTGCATAACCGGGAAAAGATCGACATCCTCAATCCTGAGAGTGCCGCTGCGCGCTGGCTGTTGAAGACCTATGCCTTCAAAGACTCCCGCACTGCCGAAAGTTACGAAGCGTACTGGGCCAATAACCGGGCCGGCTGCGTCATCGACTAAGTTCACCGCTAAAACAATAACTTCATTATCAGCATGACCAGTCAGGGTGATTTAAATGCGCCTACACGCATTCTCCAAACGGGTTGAAAACCTTGAGCTTTCGGAAACTTACGCCATTTTGGATATGGTGCGCAGCCTGCGTGAGCAGGGGGAAGATATCGTCGATCTCGGCGGTGGTGAACCTGACTTCAGGACGCCCAATCATGTCGTAGATGCTGCCGTTGAAGCACTGTCAGACGGTGACACTCATTACACACCCAGCCGTGGCACCAAGGCACTGCTGGACGCCGTAGCCCATAAATACAAGACCGAACATGGGCTCGATCTGGCCGCCGACAAGAACATCATTGTCACGCCATCGGCAAAGCACGCGCTGTTCATCACATTGATGACCTTGCTGGACCAGGGCGATGAAATCATCATCCCAACCCCCAGCTGGGTGAGCTACAAGGCCATGGCGGCCATGGCCGGGGCCACCGTCAAGGCCGTGCCGCTGGACGGCAAAAACGGCTTCATGCTCGAAGCCGACGCCCTGGAACAGGCGATCACGCCACGCACCAAAGCCATTCTGATCAACAACCCCAACAACCCCACCGGCCGCGTGCTGACCCGCGAAGAGGTCACCGGGGTGGTCCAGGTGGCGTTGAAACACGGGCTGTACATCATTTCCGATGAGATCTACGAAAAGGTCATCTACGGCCAGGCCCGCCATATCAGCATCGCCAGCATCGAAGGCGCCCAGGACATCACCGTTACCATCAGCGGCTTTTCCAAAGCCTACGCGATGACCGGATGGCGCCTGGGGTACGTCGTCAGCTGCGAGCGCATTTCCAATGAGCTGCTCAAAATCCATCAGCATACCGTCGGCTGTGCGGGCTCCTTCATTCAACGCGGCGGCGTTGCGGCCCTCAAAGGTTGCCAACACCGGATAGCCGACATGGTGACCTCCTATCAAAAGCGCCGCGACCGGCTGATTGAAGGCCTTCAGAGCATTGCCGGCATCCAGTGCGTAGCCCCCGAGGGCGCACTGTATCTGTTTGCCTCCATCGCCGACCTGGGCTTTGAAAACTCCCTGGCGTTTACCCGCTGGCTGCTCAGCACCGCGAAAGTCGCGGTCACGCCAGGCACGGCCTTTGGTGAGGGGGGCGAAGGCTATATCCGACTGTCCTTTGCCGGTAGCGATGAAGCCATAGACGAAGCCATCAGGCGCTTTCATCAAGCCTTCAAATAATTGCCCGCCCTTTGAACCGTCATCACATACAAACAGGAGTCAGTATGTCTCTACGACACATCACGCCTTCGTCGCCTGCACACCGTATCGCTATCATCGGCAGCGGCCCCCGTGGCCTGTCTGTGCTGGAGCGCCTGGCCGCGCTCATGCTCATGGACGCCCCGCTCAAACAAGTCATGGTCTATCTGATCGACAGCGCGCAAATGGGCTCCGGCCGGGTTTGGCGCACCGATCAACCACGCCACTACGTGATGAATACCGTCGCCGAGGAGGTTTCGTCCTTCTCCGGGCCCTTGGACGACGGCCCGATCAGGCCGGGCGCCGGGCCGTCGCTGGCACAGTGGTGGAGCTCCGTGGACCCAGCCTACCCGGGCCCCAATGCCTATGCGCCGCGCGCGGTACATGGCGAGTACATGCAATTCGTCCTGTCGACCATCGAGGCCAGCTTCACGCCGAACATTTCGCTGCAGCGCGTACCGGCGGTGGTCGTCGATCTGCTCAACGAGGAAAACGTCCAAACCCTGGAGCTGGATAACGGGGCTTTTCTCCAGGTCGACAAGGTGGTCATCGCCACCGGGCACCCAACCCCCGAGTTGATCGGCTGGGAAAGGGAGCTGCAACAGTTCGCCCAGCAGACGACCGGGCTGGAGTTCTTTCGCGGCGACTCCGCAGCCGACATGCCGCTGTCGCGAATCCAGTCTGAGCAGCAGGTGGGGATCGTCGGCCTGGGCCTGGCGTTCCACGACATCGTCGCCGCCCTGACGGTCGGTCGTGGAGGCCGCTTCAGCGTTGTCGACGGTGTCACCACCTACATCCCGTCGCACCGTGAACCCAAGCTGTTCGCCGGCTCCCGCAGCGGCATGCTGATCCCCGCCAGGGGCCGCAACCAGAAAGGCCCGAACTTTCAGTACCAACCGCTGTGCATCACCCGCGACAAGATCGACGCGCTGCAAAAACGCGGTCACATCGAGTTTGCTGCCGAAGTGCTCCCGCTGTTGCTGGTGGAAATCAACATCGTCTACTTCGCCACCGCCATACGGGCCCAGGCGGGGCAGGCAGCCGAACAGCAGTTCAAGCATCGCGTGGCACAACAGCAACTGTTCTCGTTGCCAGCCCTGGTCGCCGCGGCTGCCGATTTCGGCGTGAGCGACCTTCCGGTCCTGGAACTGGACCGACTGGCCAGGCCGTTCCGCGCCCAAGAGTTCCACAGCCCGGCAGACTTTGCCCTAGCCCTTGATCGGGTGCTGGAAGACGACTTGTGCAGCGCCCGCGAGGGCAACGTCGACAACCCGATGAAAGCCGCCTTGGATACCATTCGCGACACCCGCGCCCTGATCAGGAGCGTGGTGGATTTCGGCCGGCTGACTCCCCGCTCGCATCAAGAAGATTTCCTGCAGTACTACGCCCCTACCAGCCTGTTTCTCACCGCGGGGCCGCCCCTTTACCGCACCGAGCAAATCCGCGCCCTGATCGCTGCGGGGGTACTGACGCTGGTGGGACCTGAAACGGTCTATGGCATCGATACCCAGCACCGCAAGTTCAGCATCGAATCCCCTCGGGTCCGTCACTCCAGGCAATTGATCGATGTGGTCATCGACGGCCGAATCCCTTCGCCGGACTTGCTCCGAGACCCGTCACCGCTGACCAGAAACCTGGTGCGGCGCGGGTACTGGACCAACTACATCAACCAGGGGATCGACGAGGCCTTCGTCACCGGCGGCGTTGCCGTCACCCCCGGCCCTTATCACCCGATCGACCGCGCGGGCCAGCCCATCAAGGGGCTCTACGTCCTGGGCCTGCCTTCCGAGCACACCCGCTGGTTCATGCAGGCCGGCAGTAGCCGCCCGGGCTTCTGGACCGACTTTGCCCAGGATGCCCACTACGTGGCGTCCGATGCACTGCAGTTGGCCTACGCCCAAGCGCCTGTGGCAATCACTGAAGTGGCCTGATCGGCCCCTCATTTAAAGGAATGAATGATGTCTGCAAACAAAGCACTGCTGGTCATGGACTTCATCAATGAAATTGTCCATCCCGAAGGGGTTTATGCCCGTGAAGGCTATTACCAACAGACCCAGGAACGTCGGGTGCTGGAAAAGGCCGCGTCGGCCCTGAACTACGCCCGCAGCAATCACCTGCCGATCATCTTTATCGTCGTCGGTTTCAACGCTCACTATGAAGGCTTCCCCCCGCACTCCCGAGTCTTCGCTCCCGCCAAGGAGCATGGCGTCTTGAAGTTGCAGACCTGGTCGACCCAGGTGCACGACGACCTGCGCCCCCGCGAGGACGAAATCGTGATCGCCAAGAGCCGGGTCAGCCCGTTCTATCAAACCAACCTGGAATTGATACTCCGCACCCAAGGCATTGAAGAGTTGGTTCTGACAGGGGTGTCGACCGAACACGTCATCCTCGCCACCACCCTCGACGGGCATGACAGGGACTTCAAGATCACCGTTCTCGAAGATGCCTGCGCGGCGGTGACCCAGGAGCGTCACCTGGCGGCGATAGAAAGAATCTCCCGCACAGCGAACATCAGCTCGACCTTCAGCTTCATCACCTCCTCTCTATAACAGGCGCACATCCATGAACCCGACAGTTTTCAATCTGCTGAATGTATCCAGCGAGCCGGATTCGATCCAATGGTCGACTCATCAACAACTGGGTCGCAGCGGCGCCAGTATTCACACGCTGTTCGAGTGCCAGGAGAGTGCCCAGCGCATTGCCCTGATCCGTTGCGAAGCCGGCGCCAGCGCCCAATCTCACCACCACCACGGCCATGAAACCTTTCTGATCCTCGACGGTGACTTTGAGGATGAAAACGGGATTTACCTCAAGGGCGATCTGGTGATTTACCCGCCAGGCAGCACCCACGCCTGGAAGTCCTCCAAGGGCGCGTTGATCTATGCCACCTGGGGAGGCGCCGTGACCGCGAAACCAGCGCCAGCCGCCGAGGCCGCCAAGCATGCCGCCTACGACAACAGCGTCTATGACGGTCGGCACTTGATCTGAAACCGTCGGCCATTTCTTTTGGGGTAAATCATGGGTTTCAAGCTTGACGCAAAGCTGCTTTTTCTAAGCAGCGATCCTTTGAAAGTGTCACGGCAGTTGGGGGGACAAACACTGACCCTCGAGGAGGCACAGCCCCTGCGCGATGACATTTCAACGGATGAAATAACGCCGATTCCGGTGCTGGCTTTCTTTGACCAGCGGCTGGGTTCATACCCCTATGTCGGCCTCAAGACGGGCCCGGTGCTGCCTATCGGCAAGGACGATGTCGCCTCCGGAGGCTTTACAGTGAGCGTGGCGGGCACCCGCTACGGCAAAGGTTCTTCCCGCGAGCACAGCCCGCTGGCGGAGAAAAAAGCCGGCATCCGCCTGGTCATCGCCGAAAGCTTCGAGCGCATCTACCGACAGAACGCCGACAACATCGGGCTGCTGACCTCCACCGACTTGTCCTTGGTGCCGCGCTTGCAGGCTGGAGAGGAGCTGGCGCTGGAGGAGCTGATCGGCAACAGGGATGCGCTGTCCACGGCCATTCTGCGCAGCGGCGGGCTGCTCAACTACGGGCGCGAACATTTGCGTCAGCAGCCGGACCAGCCCGCAGAAGCATCGCCGCAGCAGCCCACCGGGCCCCTGACTTTTGCCGAGAAGATCATTCATCGGCATTTGCTCAAGGCCCCCGGCGCCGAACGCGTCGAGCAGGGCGCCGGCATTCTGCTGAAGGCCGACTGGCGCTTTATCCACGAGTACTACACCGGGCTTTGCGCCCATTTGCTCCACGATGCCTTCGGCGAACGCTTCTCTGTGTACCAGCCGGAATCGATCCTGGCGTTTGAGGACCACTTGTCCTACAAGCACCGCAGCCCGGCGCACCTGCAACAGAGCCTGGTGGGCGAACTCGATGGCTTGTCTCAAGCCCATCGGGACTTCGTCGCCAAGCATCGACTCAGCGCCCACGGCTATCTGCCGGCCGAAGGCAGCGAGGGCATCTCCCACGCGATGATGGCCGAGCACTATGCCCTGCCCGGACAAGTCGTGGTCGGCACCGACTCCCATACCCCCCACAGCGGCGCACTCGGCTGCCTGGCGTTTGGCGTGGGCACCACCGACATGGCCAACGCCTTCATGACCGGCTCGGTCAGGACCGTGTATCCACAGGTGCTGCGCATTTCCCTGGTCGGCCGCTTGTCCGCCGGCGTGACCGCCAAGGACCTGGTGCTGGCCCTGCTGGCCGATAGCCGGATCAAAGCCGGCCACGGCGTCGGCAAGATCTTCGAATTCGGTGGCCCGGCCCTGGCGTTCCTGTCCACCGACGAACGCACCACCCTCACCAACATGACAGCGGAGCTGGGTGGTTTCAGCGGGATCGTCGTGCCCGATCAGGAGACCGTTCGTTTTCTCAAGGAGCGACGCCAGCTCGACTTCGTGCTCGAACCCTGGATGACCAGCGACCCCGAGGCGAAGTACGCCGACACGATCGTCCTCGACTGCGATCAGATCCTGCCGATGATTGCCGCTCCGGGCGACCCCGGCAACGGACAGCGCCTCACCGACCTGACCGAGCGGGTCAGGGTCGATATCGCCTATGGCGGTTCCTGCACCGCCGGCAAGCGCGATGACTTCGATCATTATTTCGAGGTGATCAACTGGGCGCTGGAAAACGACCTGCGGCTGCATCCCGAGGTCAAACTCTATTTGCAGTTCGGCACCGTGGACGTTCGCGACTACTGCGAGGAGCAGGGTTACCTGCCGGCCTTCGAAACCTTTGGCGCGCAACTGCTGCAGCCGGCCTGCGGCGCCTGCGCGAACTGCGGCCCTGGTTCATCGACCCACCAGGAGCAGATCACCGTCAGCGCCATCAACCGGAATTTTCCGGGGCGCTCCGGTCCAGGTCAGGTCTGGCTGGCCAGCCCGCCGACCGTGGTCGCCAGCGCCATTGCCGGTTACATCACCTCGTTCGGCGCCCTGCAAACCCGACACAGTGCCGCCACCTCGGCAGCCTCCAAGCCCGGCCAGCGCGATCCCGCGGACCGGCGACCGGCTCTGGTTCACTGAAAACGACAGGAGGCGGATTGATATCCGCCGTCCTTTCACCGCTGCGCGCACCAAGATCCTGCGGCGCCATCGTCAGCCGTTATGGCCAGCGCCCCAGGTCAGATAGCTCCCGAATGAGCCGCCGAAAAAATCTCAACTGATTACCGACTTTTCCTTATTACAAACTTGATCGAGATCAACGGCCGCCAACTGCCCAGCCCTAAAAATGACCGGAGGACATTGAACGCAACTACAGGCCCCCCTCCCATGAGTGAAGAATCCACCGCCCTGCCCGTGCCTCCCGCCCCAGCGCAAAACGCTCCGGCCACAACCAGCCCTGCCAGCACCAAGGCTGCTCCACGCAAAGCGGCTACGCCGCGCCCTCGCCGCCCACGCACAACCAAGACCGCCCCGGTGAAAGCCGCCGAAGCCGAAATCAACGCCATCAGCCAGAAGCCCATGGCCCTGCAAGTGGCCAGCGCGCCTCGCGGCTCCAATGAAGACAGCGTGTCCGCTGCGCTGCCGGGCAACTATCCGTATCGCAACCGCATGCGCCGCGCCGAGTACGAAAAGGCCAAGAACGAGCTGCAGATCGAGCTGCTCAAGGTGCAGAGCTGGGTCAAGGAAACCGGGCAGCGCATTGTGGTGCTGTTCGAAGGCCGTGATGCGGCCGGTAAAGGCGGCACCATCAAGCGCTTCATGGAACACCTCAACCCCCGTGGCGCGCGGATCGTGGCCCTGGAAAAGCCCTCGGAACAGGAAAAGGGCCAGTGGTACTTCCAGCGCTACATCCAGCATTTGCCCACCGCCGGGGAAATGGTCTTCTTCGACCGCTCCTGGTACAACCGCGCCGGGGTCGAACGCGTGATGGAGTTCTGCTCGCCCCTGCAATACCTGGAGTTCATGCGCCAGACCCCGGAGCTGGAACGCATGCTGTGCAACAGCGGCATCCTGATGTTCAAGTTCTGGTTCTCGGTGAACCGCGAAGAACAGTTGCGGCGCTTCATCTCACGCCGGGACGACCCGCTCAAGCACTGGAAGCTCTCCCCCATCGACATCAAGTCCCTGGACAAGTGGGACGAATACACCGCCGCCAAGCAGGCGATGTTCTTCCACACCGACACCGCCGATGCACCGTGGACGGTGATCAAGTCCGACGACAAGAAGCGCGCGCGGATCAACTGCATCCGCCATTTTCTGCACGAGCTGGACTACCCGGGCAAGGACCTGAAAGTCGCCCACGCCCCGGACCCACTGCTGGTGGGCCGCGCCTCCCGGGGGCTGGAAGAAGATGAGCGCACCCTGGCCCAGGCGACGGCGGACGTCGGCGCTACAAAACTGGCCCTGTCAGCCTGAGCATCACTGCAACACGCTACGGGGCGCCAACCTTGAGGTTTACGCCCCGTTCGCCACCGCAACCTCTCGCCACCTCCCCTCCTTCAAACGGTTTGATCACCCCACCTCCACTGAAACCGCCTACACACCGCGGCCACCATGACCGAACCGTGCAGACAAACGCTGTCCTTGCGCGCCGCCAACGGATTGTTCATTCGTCAGCAACCCCGCAAAATCGCGACCGCGCTTGCGCGCCATACATGCCCAATCATCAAGGACTCGATCAATGCCCACCGTTGCCACCGCGCACTACACCCAACTGCCTCCCGGCGCCATGGCCTTTCCCGACGCCAAGGACGTGTTCGTCACCGACCAGCAAGAGCTGGCCGAGCACCTGCTGCCGCTGCTGTCCATAGACGCCAGCCTGATCAACCCCGAATGGTCCGGGCGCCTGCACCTGTTAAGCCCCATCGAACCTCACGAGGGCTTGGTGGGCGAGTTGACGGAACACTGCGGCTTTGGCAGCGAGCTGCTGAAAACCAACTGGATCGGCTTCAAGATCGAGCACGGTCGCTACCGCCTGTGCGGCGACCCGCGCTACTTCTTTCTGCACCCGGACAACGCCCAACTGCCCGAACCACAGCGTAACTTGCGCAGCGAGCTGCAACGCCATTACGCCGAGCAGCATGCCGCCTACCAGACCGCGCGCCAGCGCTACCAGCAATTGGGCTACCTGACCTGGCCGGAAGATGACGAGCAGCGCCTGACCTTTATCGACGAGATCGGCGGTGTCGCCGAGGGTTACGGCAATTGGGTGGAAACCGTGGAGTTCCCCATGGATATCGTCGAGGCCACCGATGACAGTGGCGACATCGACGTCTGGCCTTTGAGCCCCGCGGGCCGGCGCTTTCAACACGTGCTCGGGGTTCCGGCCTACCACTACGGCATCAGCGGCGCCGACCTGATCGTGATGTTCTACGAGCCGGTGGAAGGCCTGGTGCTGTTCTGCTTCGACTGGTCCTGAGCCGCAACGGATTCAGTGAGCCCAGGCCGGGATCGGCCGGCCAGGGCGCTCGAAGGGCTTCGCAAGGCCCTTCGGGCCTTGTCGCAGCCTGCGGCAGCGGCTACAGCGGCAATTCCACCCGCGCTTCCAACCCACCGCCTTCACGATTGAACAGGCGCAACTCGCCGCCATGCTCGCGGACGATGGCCCGCGCCGCCGACAGCCCCAGGCCCACGCCACCGGTGCTCTTGTTGCGCGAACTCTCCAGCCGGTAGAACGGCGCAAATACCTGCTCCAGCGCCTCGGGCGCAATTCCCGGGCCACGGTCCAGCACCCGCACCCGCAATTGATCGGCGCCCTGCTCCAGCACGATGGCCGGCTCGCCCCCGTACTTGATCGCGTTATCCAGCAGGTTGGTCATCACCCGCTTGAGCCCCAGGGGCCGGCCGCAATACACCAGGCGCGGCGGCCCGCTGAAAAGGATCTCCATGGACTGGTCGCGATAGTCGTCCACCAGGGTCTGCAGCAGCTCGGCCAGATCGAAATGGGTGGCCTGTTCCAGACGCGCATCGTCGCGAAAGAACTCCAGGGCCGAATTGATCATGGCCTGCATTTCGTCCACATCACGAAACAGGCGCTGCTGCTGATCGGCATCTTCGATGAACTCGCCGCGCAGGCGCATGCGGGTCAGCGGTGTGCGCAGGTCATGGGAAATAGCCGCGAGCATCTGCGTGCGGTCCTTGATGAAGTGCTGCAACTGCGCCTGCATGGCGTTGAAGGCGAGGATGGCCTGGCGGATTTCGTGGGGGCCCACCGGATCGATGGGCGGCGCGCGAAAGTCCACGGCAAAGCGCCGCGCACCCTGGGCGAACTGCTGCAGCGGCTTGGCCAGCCGGCGCGTGGCGATCAAGGCCACAAGGCCAGTGGAGATCAGCACCAGGGCGATCACGATCAGGTTGCGCGTGCCCTCCTCCAGGCCCCAACTGCGCGACGCCGAGGAAAACATCACCCAGCTCTGATCAGTCAGTTGCACCAGCAACGCGTAACGCCCATCCGGGCCCGGCCAGTCACTGGGCTGGTAGGCCTCGATATGTCGCTGGGGCGGTTGCAGCATGGCGCGGATACCTTCCGAGCCGACCCGATACTCCGGGTCGTCCAGCTCAGGCAAGGCAAAGCCCTGGCGCGTCGGCTGCCAGCGAATACTCAGGTGGTCATTGCTGACCGCCGCCGCCAGTTGCGGGCGCTGGCCCGGCTCCGAGGCTTCGATCATGCGCACGATGGCCGCGGACTTTTCCAGCAACCCGGTTTCCGCCAGCGGTGGATAGGCCCAGACCCCGGCCAACTGCACGAACAGCGCATTGAACGCCAGGGCGGTGAGCATGGCCATGATGATGGTCAGGGCAATCCAGCGCGCCACGGTGTCGCGCAGTCGATAGCGCCACAGGGGCTTGATCAGCTTCACTGGCGGGTCACGCTGGGGGTGAACAGGTAACCGCCGTTGCGCACGGTGCGAATCATCGCCGGGCGCTTGGTGTCGAACTCCAGCTTGCGCCGCAGACGGCTGACCTGCACATCGATGCTGCGATCGAAGGCGTCATGGGCCTGGCCCCGGGCCAGGTCCAGCAACTGCTCGCGGGTGAGGATGCGCTGCGGGTGCTCGACAAACACCAGCAGCAGGTCGAACTCCCCCGCCGACAACGGAATCATCACCTGGTCCGGCGAGCGCAGCTCGCGGCGGGTCAGGTCCAGTTGCCAGTCGGCGAACTTGATCAAGGGCCGTGGCACCTCGCCGCTCACCGGCCGGCTCTCCCCAGCCCGGCGCAGCACCGCCCGCACCCGGGCCAGCAGCTCACGGGCATCGAAAGGCTTGCTCAGGTAATCGTCGGCGCCCATCTCCAGGCCCACCACCCGGTCGCTCAACTCGCCCATGGCAGTGAGCATGATCACCGGCGTGGCGTGCTGCTGGCGCAGCCGCTGGCACAGGGTCAGGCCGTTGTCGCCGGGGAGCATCAGATCGAGGATGATCAGGTCCGGCACCTCGCGTTCCAGCGCCGCCCACAGCGACGCACCATCGGTGGCCACGGCCACCTGATAGCCCTGTTGGACAAAGAATTTCTTCAGCAGCGCGAGGACTTCAATGTCGTCGTCCACGATCAAGAGACGGCTCACCAGCGGACATCACTTCAAGTCGGAGTAAGCGGTTATCTAAAACCATTCGCCGCCCGGCGTCATATATTTCAACGCAGTAACAAACCTTCAGCGGCGCAATAAAGCAGACATCTTTGCGCAAGGTTTGCCTGCCAGCATCGGCTTCCCCTTGCTGGAGAACCCTGACCATGCGCCTGATCAACCCCGCCCCGGCCCCTCTCGTCGCGCAGGATCTGCCCCTGCCGACCTCCGATCAACACGCCCTGATGCTGCTGCAACGGGTGACCAAACTCGCCGACGCCAGCCTGCATTGCCGCGAAGTCAGCCTGCGCCTGTCCGACGACCAGCACTACCTGGTGCTGACCCGCTACAGCGAGCACTACAGCCCCGAAGGCATGGAATGGGTGGAACGCAAGCACCGGGTGTCGGTGACCGAGCTGTTGCGCTGGGTGATCGAACAAGGCCAGCCGCAGAGCATTGAACGCGGCGAAGAGCACAAGGCCTCGGCCTGAGAGAATCGCAGGCGGGGAGCAACTCACCTCCGGGCTCCCTGCGCCTGCACAGACCTTTAAAGCTTCACCTCAACCCGCGCGCTGCCCTTCCCCGGCAGCCGGCCAGCTCCCCAGGCACAAATCATCGACAATCGCCTTGCCCATCTCGCTGAAGTAATGAGCGGCCCAGGCATAGCGGTCATCCCGCTCCAGCGCCGCGTCCCGAGCCAGATGCTTGGCGTGGAACAGCAATTGCGACACCTGCTCCAGGGCTTCGCGCAGCGGCACGTCCGGGTTGACCCGAAACAGCGGATGCTGGGCTTCGCCACTGGCGGCGAAAGTGACATGGCCGAGGGTCTTGATGGTCATTGCGCACCTCCGGCGTGGGCCTGGGTGCGAGGGGTGGTGGGGGAAAGATACTGAGTCGAAACGTTCATGAAACCAGCTCCTGAGTGATGAGCTGCCACCAAAAAAGGCGGCACGCAACCACCTATTGTTTCTACGGGTTCCCAGGCCCTGTCGCTGGATTGGCAGCGACAACCCAAGCCTAGCGGGATACACGAGGTGTTCAATCCAGGCTTTGGCGCGAGATATTTCATGGATTCTTTTTGGGAATTGCCTGGTGCCTTTGCCAAGGCTATGGCCATCACTATCTCCGACCATGCTGAATGTCAGTGACTCATGTCGGAGCGAGCTTGCTCGCGATGGACGTTAACGATGTGGCACTGACAAACGCTTTTATTGCGCCGCATAGGTGACTAAATTAGACACATGATCACTGACCTTCCCCCCTTGAACGCCGTCCGCGCCTTTGCCGCCGCCGCTCGCCATGAGAGTTTCAGCCGCGCGGCTGAAGAACTGCACGTGAGCCACAGCGCGGTAAGCCGCCATATCAAACTGCTGGAAGAGCACCTGGGTGTGTTGCTGTTCGAACGGCGCATTCGCCAGTCGGTGCTGACCCCCGCCGGGCAAGCCTTCTATGAACAGGTCAGCGTGGCCCTGACTCAGATCGCCGCGGCCGCGGTGTCACTGCGTCGCGGCGCTGCCCTGCGCAAGGTGACTGTCAATGTGCGGCCGTCCTTCGCGGTGCGCTGGCTGATTCCGCGCTTGCCGCAGTTCATGGCGCTGTACCCGCAGATCCAGCCGGAAGTGGTGACCAGCACCCTGCTCCCCGACCCGGCCAAGGAAACCTTCGATCTGGTGATTCGCCGCGGGCGTTCGGGCTGGGCGCCATCGCTGCAGCCTCAGCGCTTGCTGGAGGATGAAATCCTGGTGGTGGCCGCGCCCTCGCTGTTGCAAAGCGCAGCGCTGAACAGCCCCAAGGATCTGGGACGCCATACCCTGCTGGTCAGTCGTACCCGCGCCAACGATTGGCAAAAATGGCTGGAGCACTGCGGTCTGAAGCCACTGCGCCAGCCACCGACCTTGCATTTCGACCATCTGCACTTCGTGCTCCAGGCCTGTGTCGACGGCCTGGGGCTGGCGCTGTGCCCGGCCTCGTTGCTGGCCAAGGATCTGAGCAGCGGCCGGCTGGTCTGCCCGTTGCCGGAACTGCACCAGCCGCTGACCCGCTATTACTACGCGCTCGCCGCCGATGCCGCCCCCGAAGCCCAGGTGTTTATCGAGTGGATGCTGGCGCAGATTCAGCAGGACGCGGTGACTAATCGGACCCAGGTGCCCGCCCGGGCCAGCGGCGCCTGAAACGCTTTGTAGAGCCTGTGCATGGATCTGATTTAGGCACATCAGCCGTGCAATTAAAGCGTTTGTCAGGCCGCCAGCCGCGGAGCAGGCTGCGCCCCTTCAATGGCTCATTTCTGGAGTGCTCCATGGCAAGTTATGGACTGTTTTTACTGCTGGCCACCCTGACCATCCTCAGCCCCGGCCCCGGGGTGGTGCTGACCCTGTCCAACGCCCTGCGCCACGGCTGGAGCGGGGCACTGCCGGGTATTCTCGGTATCGCCCTGGGCGCCTTTGTGGTGGCGGGGATTTCCGCCAGCAGCCTGGGTCTGGTCCTGGCGGCCTCAACCACCGCCTTTACCCTGCTCAAGTACATCGGCGCCCTGTACTTGCTGTATCTGGGGGTGAAGATGTGGCGCACGCAGAGTTTCATGCCGCCACTCCAGGACACTAAAAGCCGCCCCGGACGGCGCTTTGTCGAGGCCCTGTCGATCCAGTTGCTCAACCCCAAGGCCGGTTTTTTCTTTCTCGCGGTGTTCCCGCAGTTCATCCAGCCGCAAGGCGATTACTACAGCCAGTTCTTTGTGCTGGTGGCGTCCTACAGCCTGTTGGTGATTGCGCTGCACAGCGGTTACGCGCTGATGGCCAACGGCGCCAGGGGCTGGCTGTCCAGTAGCCGAGGGGCCAGAATCGTCGGCAAACTGTCGGGGATGACCTTTCTCGGATTCGGTGTGATGCTGGCCAGCGCCCATAAATAATCGGATACAAAAGCCTTGACCCGGCGCCCGCAGCCGACGTTTCTTCGACATCGGCTGCGCTACCATTGCGCCCCCTTTGCTACCGCTAGAGACCCCGCTGCAGATGCCACTGACTAAGCCCGCCCCAGCCCTGCCCCCCGTTCTTGCCGGCCCGCTGCTGCGCCGCCTGGAGCCAACGCGGCTGGTGCTGTGGCTGGTGGGTTCAAGGGCGTTGCCGCTGACCCTGCGCCTGCAACCCGCGGGCGGCCCGGCCCTGGAACGGCCGCTCGATCAGCAGCAATGCCAGGTCATCCCCGTCGGGCGCCAGGCCTTTATCCATCTGATCGATGTGCCCCTGGACGACGCCCTGCCCCAGGACGTGACGATTGCCTATGACCTCTTGATCAACGACGCCGAGGACGGCGCCCGATCCATTGCCGACTGGGCGCCGCACCTGCTGTATGGTGATGCCAGGACTCCGGAGTTCGTGCTCCACAGCCGCATCGACAACCTGCTCCACGGCTCCTGCCGCAAGCCCCATCACCCGTCCACTGATGGCCTGCTCTGCGTCGACCGCCTGCTGGCGCAACAGCCCGAGCCCGCACAGCGCCCCGCCTTGTTGATGATGAGCGGCGATCAGGTGTACGCCGACGATGTGGCCGGGCCCATGTTGCGGGCGGTTCACGCCCTGATCGAGCGCCTCGGGCTGTTCGATGAAGAGTTGGAGGGCGCGGTGGTGGCCGACAGCCAGGCGCTGTACCGCCATGGCGCCAGCTACTACCGACGAGCCGAGTTGCTCCCGGCGCTGAAGAGCAATGAAACCCTGCGCGAGCGGTTTTTCGGCGGGGTGAAAAAGCCGATCTTCACCAGCAGCAATGCCGACAACCACCTGGTGACCTTCGCCGAGGTGCTGGCCATGTACCTGCTGGTGTGGTCACCGGTGCCCTGGACCCTGATCGCGCCACAGCCACCGCAACTGACACCGGAACAGCAAACGCGCTACACCCGGGAACAGCAGCGCATCGATGATTTTGTCCAGGGCCTGAAGGGTGCCGCGCGGGTCTTCGCCCACCTGTCGTGCCTGATGATCTTCGACGACCACGACATCACCGACGACTGGAACCTCAGCGCCCAGTGGGAAGAAACCGCCTACGGTCATCCCTTCTCCAAACGCATCATCGGCAACGCGCTGCTGGCTTACATGCTGTGCCAGGGCTGGGGCAACAACCCGGACGCCTTCACCCAACTGCTGGACCACACCCGCGCCTTGAGCGCCACGCCTCAAGGCCCGGAAAACCTGTTGCAACGTCAGGCCCAGGACGATTTGATCGACCAGTTGCTGCGCTTTGCGCAGTGGCAGTACGTCTTGCCCAGCACCCCGGCCCTGGTGGTGCTGGACACCCGCACCCGGCGCTGGCGCAGCGAGTCCAACCTGGGCCAGCCCTCGGGCCTGCTGGACTGGGAAGCCCTGTGCGAACTGCAACACGAACTGCTGGATCACCCCTCGGCGATCATCGTTTCACCGGCGCCGATCTTCGGCGTCAAGCTGATCGAGACGGTGCAGAAAGTCTTCAGCTGGTGCGGTTACCCGCTGCTGGTGGACGCGGAAAACTGGATGGCCCATCGCGGTTCGGCCCAGGTGATCCTGAACATCTTCCGCCACTCGCGAACCCCGGGCAGCTACGTGATTCTCTCCGGCGATGTGCATTATTCCTTCGTCTACGAAGTGCTGATCCGTCACCGCCAGGGCGGCCCGCGCATCTGGCAGATCACCAGCAGCGGCATCAAGAACGAATTCCCCGACACCCTGCTGGAATGGTTCGACCGCCTCAACCGCTGGCTCTACTCGCCGCGCTCGCCGTTGAACTGGTTCACCAAGCGCCGGCGGATGAAGGTGATACCCCACGTGCCCGAGCATGCCGAAGCCGGGGAGCGACTGTGGAATTCGTCGGGGATTGGCCAGGTGTTTTTCAATCAGCAGGGCCAGCCGGTGACCATCCTCCAGCACAATGCCAATGGCGCGGCGCCGACGCGAATGATTGCGCCGAGATAGAATCCGCCAGCGCGCCAGGCAGATCCCCGAAAGCCCAAGGAAGGAGCACCGCGTGTCATCAGACATCACCCCGAAGCAGCGGGACGATATTCGCTACGTGTTATCGGACGCCTTTGTCGATAACGAGGTGGACTACGCCTACATCGCCCGCGAAACCCAGGCCTATGACCGGGCCGAGGTGGAGCGCATTCTCTACGAAGAGGTGGCGCCGGTGTGCTACATCAACCTGATGGCAGTGATCCCGGAAATCTGGATGGGCTTTGCTCGCGAGCCCTTGCTGGAGGAGATCGAGGCAAGCCTGGCGCTTCGGCACAGCAACCGCTGGCAGGCGTTTCGCGTGCGCTTGTTCATCCGTTGGATCCGCTTTCGCGGCGCCTATATCTGGGAGGAAATCTGCAAGCACTATGCGCCCTAGGTTCGAGCCCTAACGCGCATCAGCGCTGCAGTAATCGGTAGGCCGCAGCGCCACCCGCTCCGGCAGCATTTCGCCCTGATCGTCGATCTTGCGCAGCATCGCTGTGCACATCTGGTCCTGGAGAAAGACCATCTGATAGGTCGCACCGGCCTCAGGCACGAAGGTCACGCTTTGTTCGCAGACAAAGCGGTAGTCCTTATCCATCCCGGGCTCGGTGTTGTAGAACATGAAGGCGAACGGACGATTGGCCGGAATCTTCAGCTCGTTGGCGCCAAAGCCTTCCTGGCGCCGCATGCGGTCGGTGGCGGCTGTCATGGGGATGCCCAGGTTGCGGAAGTTGGGATTGGCAATACCACGATGGGGGCGAACCATCAGCCCGGAGCTCGGTTTGCGCCAGTCGATGCAATCGCTGTAGGGCACGCCACGCACCAGCCCCTGGGCGACGATGCGGATCAGCGCGGTTTCACCGGCATCGGCCGGCACCCGGTAGCTCACGGTGGTGGCTTTGAGGGTGGAGACAAAGGTACAGCCGCCGAGCCCCAGTGACAGGCTCAGCAACAGGATCGAATGCAGCCGCATGATTCATCCTTGATGGGACCGCCAGCGAAGGCTGAGGCAAAGGATGGCGATCTTACCTCGGCGCCAGGGAGCATCGGCAGATTTTTCTGCGGAGCCTGTAGCCGCAGCTCAAGGCGGCGGCTACAGGGTCAAGCCCTCAGTAACGAGCGTCCACCGGGCGGCCACCGTTGGGCCAGTCCTTGACCTTGTCCGGGAAGTCCGGACGCGGTTGGTGGGAGAAGTACTCGGCCACGTCCAACGCCTCCTGATCCGAAAGACCGCCCTGGCCTAGGGGGAATTTCTCGTGGAAGCCAATCGGCATGTTGCGTTTGACGAAAGCCGCTGCGGTGTAGGTGCGGGCCATGCCGGCACCGATGTTGAAGGATTGATCGCCCCACAACGGCGGGAAGATCAGGCTGCCGTCGGCCCGTTTCAGACCTTCGCCGTCGGCGCCGTGGCACACCGCGCATTGCTTGGCATAGACCTGCTTGCCATTGTCGGCGTTAGGCTTGAGGGCCGGGTCGATCTTGCCCACGCCGCGCCCGGCCACCTTGTCTTCGGGACGAGTGTTCATCTTCATCCACTCGAAGTAGGCCACCATGGCTTGCATGTCGGCGCCGTTCACCGGCAGCGGCTTGCCGTGCATGGAACGGCGGAAGCAGCCGTTGATGCGCTCTTCCAGGGTGATGGTCTTGCCCGCCCGCGGCGCGTAGCCGGGGAAGAACGCCGAGACACCGACAAAGGGAGAACCGTCAGCCACGGTGCCGGCGTTGAGGTGGCAACTGGTGCAGTTCAGCGAGTTGCCGACGTTGTCCGGCAACAGGGCTTTGGTTTCCAGGTGCAGGCGCATGCCACGCACCACTTGCTCGGCATTCGGCGCCGCCAGCAGGTTGGCCAGGCGCGGGGTTTCGAACAGGGTGCTTTCCACTTGCGGGCTCAGTTGCGCACGCATCTTTTTCACTTGCTCGGCGCTGATGGCCGAACCGTTGTTGCCCCAACTGCTGCGGATAAAACTGAGGATCTCGGCGATCTCGCCGTCCGCCAACTGAGCAAAACCAGGCATGGTGTAGACCCGCGGATGAGCCGCGGTCTGCGCGGTCTGCCAGCCGGTCAGGGTGATGTGCAGCAGGGAGGTCGGGTTGGCCGAAGCGACGCTGGGGTTGCCCGCCAGGGACGGGAACATCTGCGGCACGCCGGCGCCGTCCTGGCGGTGGCAGTCGGAACAGAATTGCGCGTAACCCAGGCCGCCACGGGAGGTGAACAGGTTGTTCGGCGGGGCCGCCGGGGTCAGGGCCACCGAAGGCATGGGCAGGTCATCCTTGCCGGCCGGCAGGGACTTGAGGTACGCGGCGATGGCGGTCAGGTCGGCGTCGGTGAAGTGCTGGGTGCTGTGGTGGATCACGTCGGCCATGTTGCCGGACACCGTGGCGAAGCGGTTCTGCCCGGTCTTGAGCAGTTGCACCGTGTCTTCCACGGTCCACAGGTTGCGCAGGCTCAGGGCCCGCCACTCTTCCACCGTCTCGCCGGCCAGGTAGTGCTGGCCGCCGGACTCGGTGTCGCTCATGGCCTTCTCCTGGAAGGCAATGCCCCGTGGCGTATGGCAGGAACCGCAGTGACCCAACCCCTGGACCAGGTAGGCGCCGCGATTGAGCTGCTCGTCCTTGGCTGGATCGGGCTTGAACGGCTGCTTGTCGACGAAGGCCAGGTTCCAGAACCACAGGCCCCAGCGCTGGTTGAAGGGGAAGCCCATGTCGGCTTCCAGGTTGCCCTGGGCCACCGGTTCCACGCCGTGCATCAGGTAGGCGTAGAGAGCGCGCATGTCCTCTTCGGTCATCTTGGCGTAGGACGGATAGGGCATGGCCGGGTAAAGATGGCTGCCGTCAGGGGTGACGCCTTCGCGCATGGCGCGATCGAACTCTTCAAAACTGTAGCGGCCGATGCCGGTGTTTTTATCCGGGGTGATGTTGCTGGAGTAGATGGTGCCCATGGGCGTCTTCAGCTCCAGGCCACCGGCCATGGTGGCCCCGCCCTTGGCGGTGTGACAGGCGATGCAGTCACCCAGCTGGGCCACGTACAGGCCACGCTGGATCAGCTCGGAGTCGGGTGGGGTAACCGCCGTTGCCGGGGTCGGCTCACTGGCTTGCAGAGGGGGTACGCAGAGCAACGCAGCGCCTAGCAGGCACAGGCGCGACAGAGAAAAAGCCATCAGGTTATTCCTTTAAAATCCGCCTGGGGTGGTCCCCTCGGCCGATATCCACAAAGGTTTTTATTGGTTATCCCGACCTTCACGGTGCAGGCCAGGGGCTCGATACCTCGTGAGTCCGAGCCTGGTGCCCTTGTATCGGATTTTTCTGAAAGCCCTGTTGATATGGATCATGGCGCCCTAGGCAATGTCCTGTATGCCCGCCTACGTGACGCTTTTACTCACTGGTTTCCACCTCCAATCCGACCGCTTGCCAATCGCTGAACCCCTCATCAAGGCGTCGCACCTTGAAGCCCTTGGCCCGTTTCTGTGACAGCACGCAATAGGGGCCGCAGCGAACAAGATGCCCAAGCCGAATGTGGCCCGGCTGCGCAGCCTGATGGCGCATTCGGTGTTCGGGCTGGGGCTGTATGGCGCGGGGATGTTCTGGCTGAAGGTACTGGGGCAGGCTGCGTGACCGGCTATTCAGTCAATGTCGACTAGACCCAATCCTCAACCCGCAAGCCAGGAACACGCTCAAATTCCCGAAGGTTGTTGGTAATCAGCGTCAACCCCAAAGATCGAGCGTGGCCAGCTATCAATTGATCGTAAGGACCTATCTGCTTGCCCTGTCGGGCCAGCTCAGCATGCAACTGGCCGCTATGGATGGCGGCGACATCGTCATAATCAAGCACCTGCAACCGCGCCACAAAACTCTCGACGCGGCTGAGATTCCTTTCGGGGATGGCAGATTTTTCCGCACCGTAAATCAGCTCCATCAAGGTGATGGTGCTGATGCACAAACGCCCCTGATGACGCCTGAACGCGTCGCGAACCTGTTCAGGTTTGTTCTTGATGGTAAAGATGCAGATATTGGTATCCAGCATGTACTTGAGCATCAGAACTCCTCACGCACTTGCTCGGCTGGCTGGTCCCGTTCATTCATGAAGTCAGCGCTTACACGGTCGTCCTCGTCGAACCAACTGTCCCAGGACTCCCCCGCCGGGGTAATGATACGGGTGCGACCAATCGCGACGATGTCTACCCGTGTGACATCATCCGGCAGCGCGACAGCTTTAGGCATGCGAATGGCCTGGCTGCGATTACTTTTGAACACTGAACCGGTTTCCATAGGATCACCTGTCGAATGGGCCATAGGTATCCTGAGTCTAACGAGGCAAAGGGATATGTCAAAGGGATATCCCCTGACTGCTTAACCGGTAAATGCCCACCCGCACATTAGAAAAAAGGCACTCACAGCTAAGATCACGACTCGACGTCATGGCGGACTTCACACATTGAACAGGGATCTCCATGCTCGAACACCTCGACCTCAAGGCGCTGATCGCCGCTTACGGCTATTGGGTGATCTTCGTCGACACGGCACTTTGGGCACATCGGGAATTTTCATACTGAACCGACGACTTTATTTCGTTTGTCCCAAGCCCTCGCCAACGGCTTAGATAACGGCTCGTTTCCGGCACCCAGAGCCCGCATCCATGAGCCACGAGAACATCAGCCGTTCGCTTTCCACCGTCCACCCGATCCGCCTCAGCCACGGGCGCAATGCCGAGGTCTGGGACAGCGACGGCAAGCGCTACATCGACTTTGTCGGCGGTATCGGCGTGCTCAACCTGGGGCATTGCCATCCGCGGATCATCGCGGCCATCCAGCTGCAGGCCACCCGGCTCACCCACTACGCCTTCAACGCCGCGTACCACGAGCCCTACATCGAGTTCATGCAGCGCCTGGCGGACTTTATCCCGGTGCGTTACCCGGTCAGCGGCATGCTTACCAACAGCGGCGCCGAGGCCGCGGAAAATGCCCTGAAGATCGTCCGCGGGGCCACCGGGCGCAGTGCGGTCATCGCCTTCGACGGCGCCTTTCACGGGCGCACCCTGGCCACCCTCAACCTCAACGGCAAGGTAGCGCCCTACAAGCAGAAGGTCGGAGTACTACCCGGGCCGGTGTATCACCTGCCCTACCCCAGCGCCGACAACGGCGTCACCTGCGACGAAGCGCTGAAGGCCATGCAGCGCCTGTTCAGTGTGGAAATCGATGTCGAGGAAGTGGCCTGTTTCATCCTCGAACCGGTGCAGGGCGAAGGCGGCTTCCTGGCCCTGGACGCCACTTTCGCCCGGGCGTTACGCAGCTTCTGTGACGAACACGGAATTCTGCTGATCGCCGATGAAATCCAGTCCGGCTTCGGCCGCACCGGGCAGCGCTTTGCCTTCTCTCGCCTGGGCATCGAGCCGGACCTGATCCTGCTGGGCAAGAGTATTGGCGGCGGGCTTCCGCTGGGCGCGGTGGTAGGTCGCAGGGAGTTGCTGGACGTGCTGCCCAAGGGCGGCCTGGGCGGCACCTATTCAGGCAACCCGATTGCTTGCGCGGCCGCTCTTGCCACCCTGGAGGAAATGACCGATGCACATCTGCAAGCCTGGGGCGAACGCCAGGAACAGGCCATCGTGCAACGTTATGAGGGCTGGAAAGACGATCGGCTGAGCCCGTATCTGGGACGCTTGACCGGCGTCGGCGCGATGCGCGGCATCGAGTTGGTCAATGCCCGCGGCGAACCGGCGCCGGAACAGTTGAGCGCCCTGCTCGGCAACGCCCGGGAGGCCGGGCTGCTGCTGATGCCCAGCGGCAAGTCGCGGCACATCATTCGCCTGCTGGCGCCCTTGACCACCGAGCCTGAAATCTTTGAGGAGGGCCTGGATATTCTCCAGGAGTGCCTGGCGCGCCTGTGACTCCCGGCGCGCCTCAGGGCGAGGCTAGAACAGGTAGCCCATGTAGGTGGCAATGCCGCCACCGGCCTGTGGTCCGACGTTCATGCCAGCCATGACCACTGCGCCCTTGGCCGAACGCAGCAGCTGCTCGTTGACCTTGATCGAAGCCATCATGGTCGCCGGGTTGCTTCCCAAAAAGACGGCCAGGGCCAGTAGCTTGGGGTCCAGGCCGAACAGCAGGGCCGTGGCCGAACCGCCCACCACCAGTCCGCCACCGACTTCGGTATAGAAGCAAGGCCCGGTGATGTCGTCCTCGGTCAGGTCCCGGCTGCGAAGGGCATCGCTGACAAAGACCTTGCCGGTGCTGGGAAAAGCCTCCGCCGCACCGGCACCACTGACGCTCTTGCCCTTGACCTGGATATTGACCTTGCCGAAACGCGGCAGACGCCCACCAAAGCCGGCGCCCACCCCCAGACCGCCGTAGCGATAGCTGACGTCCTTGCCCTGAGGCGAACGCAGGGTGATCGATCCACCACCGCCGGCCACTAGGGCGATGGTCAGGCCGCCACCGCTGGCGGTCTGGTACAGCCATTTACTTTCGTTGACCGGAATCGGAATGCTGAGGTTCATGGGGTCAAAGTCCTTTTGCTCTTTGTGTGGCTCGTCCGCGCTGGCTGATGACACCCACCAGGCCGGCCAGGGTAAATACCAAACCGATCAGGCCGAGCACACCCGGGGTGGCCCAGAGTGCTGCCGGGTCGTCGATGACCGCGCTGTTGGCCGGCCGCTCAGGCTGGTAGTACACCCGCACGGGCTGATCCTTCTGGTAGCCGAAGATAAAGCCGCCCTGGGGGTAGGAAATTTTCTCACCGCTGCCGGTGGTAAAGGCGATCTCGGGGTGCGAACCACCGGCGTTCAGGTCGCTGACGATACCGTCGGCGATCTGGGCACTGGCGATGAATTCGCGACGATCGAGGGTGAGATTGACAGCAATGGCCAACAGGCCAATGCCGATCAGAACAAACAGCAGACCCTGGAGGATCTTGCCGAGGCGTGACGGGGTGGAGTTAGCCATGGGCTGTCTCGATATTCGTCCGTGAAAGAGGGAGGCCACGATAGCAAGAAACCTACCCCCAGAAAAACCGCCGCAGCGGCGTTCAGGCGCCCAGGAGATCCGCTTGAGCGCCTTTTGCCAGCGCTTACAAACCGAATACCCGACGGGCATTGCCCTGGAGGAATTTGTCCGCAATGGCCGGCGGAAGTTCCAGGGCTCGCACCTGTTCCAGGCATTTTTTCAGCGACAGCTGGGGGAAGTTGCTGCCGAACAACACCTTGTCCTGGCCATAAGTGCGCATGAAGTGCAGCAACTGCGGGGGGTAATAGGCCGGCAGACCAGCGAAGGTATCGATGGCTGAAAATGCTGACGTCATGACGGCACTCCTGCGCCCAGGATCAAGGCCTTTGCCCGGATTCAGCTGTTGATGACAAGAGTATTTCGAGCCTGCGACGGAGTTGAACAACTCCATCAAGATAAGGATATTCAGGACAGCCAAACCGTATGACCGGAGCCCTCACGAGCCCCGGTCAAATCCATTGGTTTCAGTCTTTACGCCATACGGTGCGGTTGATGTAGTCGGTGTAACTCAACACCACCCGCACCACCTGAACCGAGACAGGCCCACCTTGATAGTCTTGCACCAGAGGCACCTTTCGCTGATCACGAGAATGCTGACTGGTCACTACTCGTACGGCGTCCATGACCGATTCGCGCTTGAGGCCGCTCATGATCAGCGTGCCCTCGTCCATCCCTTCGGGGCGCTCATGGGCATTTCGCAAGGTCACCGCCGGCAGGTTCAGCAGGGAGGCCTCTTCGGTGATGGTGCCGCTGTCGGACAGTACACAGAATGCCGACATCTGCAGCTTGATGTAGTCCAACAGTCCGAAAGGTTTGACGAACCGAATCAGCGGGTGGTCAAGGCTCTCTCCCAAGGCCTCTAGGCGCTTGCGCGTGCGGGGGTGGGTGGAGACGATCAACGGGAAGCCGTAATGATCAGCCAGCGCTCGCAGGGTATCCAGCAGGTCGCGCAGGTTATCGGCGGTATCGACGTTTTCCTCACGGTGCGCACTGACGATGAAGAACTTGTCCTGCTCCAGGCCGCTGCGTGCCAGCACGTCCGAGCTTTCAATCCTCGGCATGTAGTAGTCGAGGACTTCCTGCATGTGCGAGCCGGTCTTGATGATGGTTTCCGGACGAATGCCTTCGGCGATCAGGTAACGACGGGCATGTTCAGTCAATACCATATTGATATCGCTGAGGTGGTCGAGCACCTTGCGGTTGAGCTCTTCAGGAACTCGTTGATCGAAACAGCGGTTGCCGGCTTCCATGTGAAACACCGGGATCTTGCGACGCTTGGCAGCAATCACGGCCAGGCAGGTATTGGTATCGCCATACAGCAGCAGTGCATCAGGCTTTTCCAGCTCGAAGATCGCATCGGACTTGGCGATGACCTCGGCAATGGTCTGCGCGGCGGTCTCGCCAGCGGCACCAAGAAAATGATCCGGCTTGCGAATTTGCAGGTCATCGAAAAAGACCTGATTGAGTTCGTAATCGTAGTTCTGCCCCGAGTGCACCAGCACGTGGTTGACCTGACGGTCCAACTCGGCAATCACCCGACTCATCTTGATCAGCTCGGGACGGGTACCGACCAGGGTCATGACCTTAAGCATCGAGTTGCTCCTTGATGTAATCGAGCTTGAGCAACAGCTCCTTGATACCTGGTACATCGAGGCGGGAGGTGTTGTGAGAGGTGTAGTCGTCGAGTTCGGAAATACGCTGCTCCCCCTCTACAAAATACTTTTTGTAGTTCAGGTCACGATTGTCCGCAGGAATCCGATAGTAACGCCCCATGTCCTCGGCCTTGGCCATTTCCTCTCGGGAAACCAGCGACTCGTAAAGCTTTTCACCATGACGAGTACCGATGACTCTGACTTCATTGCTTTTACCGAACAGCTGCTTGAGTGCCTCGGCCAGGTCGCCAACGGTGGACGCGGGGGCCTTCTGGATAAACAGGTCACCCTGTTGTGCATGTTCGAAGGCGTGCAGGACCAGATCCACCGAGTCTTCCAGCGACATCAGGAAACGGGTCATTTCCGGGTCGGTCACCGTCAAGGCTTCGTCGGAGCGCAGTTGGTCGACAAAGAGAGGGATCACCGAGCCTCGCGAGGCCATGACGTTACCGTAACGCGTTGCACAGATGATCGGACCCTTGGCCGGAATCATCCGTGATTTAGCAACCATCAGCTTCTCCGCCATGGCCTTGGAAATTCCCATGGCATTGATCGGATAAACGGCTTTGTCAGTGCTGAGCACGACGACCCGCTGAACTCCGGTAGCGATGGCCGCATTGAGCACATTTTCTGTACCCAATACGTTGGTACGCACAGCTTCCATCGGATAGAACTCACAGGACGGGACCTGTTTCAGCGCCGCAGCATGGAAGATATAGTCGACGCCGACCATGGCCTGGGCCAGGCTGTCATAGTTGCGAACATCGCCTATGTAGAACTTGACCTTGTCATTGGCCAGGGCGATACGCATATCTTCTTGCTTCTTCTCATCGCGACTGAAGATGCGAATTTCACGCACAGCGGTATTGAGAAAACGCTTGAGGACCGTATGACCGAAAGAACCGGTTCCACCGGTGATCATCAATACCTTGTCGTCGAACATGTACACCTTCCAAATTTTTTAGCGATTGGCATGCATCAGCTCAATGAGCTGAGGCCAGGATGGAGCCTTGTACCCAGTAGCCTGAGTGAACCGATCACTGTTGAGCGAGCGATCGATCACTAGTTTGCCATCTGGATGTATATCGATTGCCTTTTCATATTGCCGGGCAATCAGCGCCAGCAGGTCGGACTTGGCAATCGGCTCCGCGGCAACATGATACAGCCCATTAAGTTGCGGATGCGGCAAGACGAAGTCTTTCATTACTCGAGCCAGCTCCACGGTAGGCAAACCAGAGAAGATGGCTCGGGTGAACCCTCGCACACAGCCCTGCTGCTTGAGGAACCAGTCCACCAGGGAATGATCGGAATTCAGTTCGTGCCCGATAATGGAGGTCCTCAAGGTAATTGCATGAGGCTCATCATGCAGCTCACCGATGTACTTGGACTTTCCGTACAAATCTTCGGCATCGGAAGTATCCGTTTCCAGGTAGCCACCCTTGGCTCCGGAGAACACGCAGTCGGTGCTGATGTGAATCAGACGTGCGCCGCTCAAGGCACACAGCTGTGCCAGACGATGGGGCAACATGGCATTGATCGGGAGCGCAGTCAGCGGGTCCTGGGCATCTGCAAGTTGCTTGATCAAGCCTACACAGTTGATGACCACATCCGGACGGACCTGAACCATTGCCGCTGTCAGGGCATCCTGATCGAGCACGTCGACGCCTGACAGAACCCGCGCATAATCAGGTAGAGAAGAATGCTTCAGGGCGGACAGACTGCGCGCCGTCCCCCAGGCCTCGTGCTGCGGGTCCTGGCTGAATACTTTAAAAACAGTACTACCGAGCATGCCGGTAATACCCAATACCAATACCTTCATAAATATGACTCAGATCCAGACCTTGAATGTATCCCATGCACTACAACCTGGGACCGAGGGGCTACAAGCCCCCTCAAAAATGGCCGTATTGTCCAGCAACAGGAAAAAAATAGCACTGCTTGGAAAAGCACAGCGAGCCAGGCAAGCAAGCGATGTGCCTCAAGTCTTCAGCAACTCCACCAGACTACGGACCTGCTGACCCATTTCAAAATGGGCGGCAAAGTAGCTCCGTCCACAACGCCCCATTTCCGCCCGTTGCGCACCGCCCAGGCTACACATCTTCCGTATGTTGGCGACCAATGGAGCCACTTCTTCCGCCGGACTGGTGAGTCCCGCCCGGGCTTCTTGAACTACTCGCGCGCCTTCGCCGTTCAGACTGGCAATGATTGGCTTGCCGGATGCCAGGTAGGATTGAACCTTGCTGGGGATGGTCTGGGCAAAGATGCTTTCATTATTAAGTGACACCAGCAATGCGCTGGACTGTGCAAAAACTGCAGGCATTGCAACGGCCGGGAAGCGCCCAGGAAGTATCAGATTATCCAGTGAATGAACTTGCTTCTGCTCCCTGAGCCACTCCAGCCGGCTGCCACTGCCCACCAGAACCAAGCGAATGTCCGGCTCGTCACGCAGTTGTTTCGCAGCCTCAACTAATGTCTCCAGTGCCTGGGCGGTTCCAAGATTGCCAGCGAACACTACACAGAAATGCGCCTTCAAGACCTGCGATAGCTGCTCGTCAACTTCTACTTCTGCATTAAAAGTCTGGGCATCCACGGAGTTGGGATAATAGGTAATCTTCTTTCTGGGTGCGTAGCGGGCCACTGAATCGACGAAGGCATGAGACTGGACTAGCAGCCGATCACAACCTGCGTAAATCCCGCGCACCATCCAGCCAACCATTTTCAATAGATAGGGGCTCTTGACGAATCCGGTGGCAGCAAGACTCTCTGGCCACAGGTCTTGTATCCACAAGGCCAACTGCGCCCTCTTCAGCCACTTGATAGGAATCGCCGGAATGGCCTGGGTGATGGGCGAAGGCGCGAATACCAGAATCGCATCGAACTCACGCTTGCGCAGCATCCATGGAAAAAAGACAAGTCCGGCAAAAACAAATGACAGGTAGTTAAGAACCATGTTCTTTGCACCACCTTCGCCGCGCGGCCATAACGGCACCCGCAGTACATCAATAGAATCCAGATAACGCTCGTAGTGACATCCCCATGCACGATAACCCGCAAATATCCGACCATCGGGATAGTTAGGTTTTCCCGTAGCAACTACTACCTCATGCCCCTGAGCAACAAGAGTTCTGGCTATATCGTTGATGATGAAATTTTCAGGACTAAAGTACTGAGAAAAAATTAATAACTTCAAAGAGTTCACTTTATATTCGGTGAAAACAACACTTTCCGCCCGACCACTTTACTCATTCGTGGGACCTCAGGACGGCGCCTCATACACGCCTATTGCCATTCATCGGAAGCAGCAATCATTGACGTGAGCCGGCAGTAACCTGCCGGGAGAACGGGTGCCCGCTTGATGGACGCGATGGGACCACAGCCCCTTCCATAGCGGCAAGGAGATTTTACTTTTCCTGACTGGCAAGGCTCAGCAGCCAGCTTGGGCGGGGGGCGGGGAAGCTGGTATGGAGTAAATGTGCCCGGCCTGTCGCCCGAGACGCCTTGCCAGTGTAGAATCGCCGCCAATTTGGCCGCATACACCATGAATTCGCCTTCCGATCACGCAGCTGTCGGATGGCAGAACATTCTGTTTATTGACGGCTTGACGCGTGGACTCTAAGAGTCATTCGCCTGTTGATCGCATCCTACGATAGGTCTGATCCCAGGTGTGTAAGAACCAGAACTAGTTCCCACGCTCCTGTCGAAAAAGTAACGAAACGCCTGCTGCATGCATCGAACCTGTATTACATCGGAGCTAAAATGCCTGACCAAAAACAAACTAGCATCGCCAAGTTCAAGAGCAAGGAAGCCCTGATTGGCATCGTAGGGCTCGGTTATGTGGGCTTGCCGCTGATGTTACGTTACAACTCTATCGGCTTCCGGGTGCTGGGTATCGATATCGATGACTCCAAGGTTGCCAAGCTCAACAATGGCACCAGCTATATAGAACACATTGCCAGCGAGCACATCAGCCAGGCTAGGAATTCGGGATTTGAGGCAACCACCGACTTTCGCCGTGCCAGTGAGTGTGATGCACTGATCCTTTGCGTACCGACGCCGCTAAACAAGTATCGCGAGCCGGACATGAGCTTCGTGATCAACACCACTGACGCACTCAAGCCTTACCTGCGTCCAGGCCAAGTGGTTTCCCTGGAAAGCACCACCTACCCGGGTACAACAGAAGAAGAACTGCTGCCTCGAGTACAAGAAAACGGCCTGATCGTTGGCGAAAACATCTTCCTGGTGTATTCGCCGGAAAGGGAGGATCCGGGAAACGCCAACTTTGAAACCCGCACCATTCCCAAGGTAATCGGTGGTCACACCCCCGGCTGCCTGGACGTTGGTATCGCGCTGTACGAGCAGGCCATCGACCAGGTAGTGCCTGTCAGCTCAACCAAAGCCGCGGAAATGACCAAACTGCTGGAAAATATCCACCGCGCTGTCAACATCGGTCTGGTCAACGAAATGAAAGTCGTTGCCGACCGCATGGGCATCGACATCTTCGAAGTCGTCGATGCCGCTGCAACCAAACCTTTCGGCTTCACGGCCTATTACCCTGGCCCTGGACTGGGTGGCCACTGCATTCCCATCGACCCCTTCTATCTGACCTGGAAGGCTCGCGAATACGGTTTGCACACACGGTTCATCGAGCTCTCCGGCGAAGTCAACAAGGCAATGCCCGAGTACGTCCTGAACAAGCTGATGGACGGTCTGAACAACAGTGGCAAGGCGCTGAAAGGCTGCAAGGTCCTAGTCCTGGGCATTGCCTACAAGAAGAACGTGGATGACATGCGTGAGTCTCCATCCGTGGAGATCATGGAACTCATAGAAGCCAAGGGCGGTATCGTGGCCTACAGCGACCCCCATGTTCCGGTATTCCCGAAAATGCGCGAGCATCACTTCGAACTGGATAGCGAGCCGTTGACCGCAGAAAGCCTGGCCGCATTCGACGCAGTGGTACTGGCTACAGATCATGATAAGTTCGATTACGAACTGATCCAGAATCACGCTCGACTGATCATCGACAGCCGCGGCAAGTACCGCGCTGTTGCGAGCAACGTCATCAAAGCCTGATCGAACCACAACACATCGCAGCGAGTTGCATGAGACAGAGGCCACCGCCATACGGCCTCTGTTTCACGCCTCCTGCCACAGGCAGTTGAAACTCTTCCCCGAGGAACCCCATGAAACGCTTTGCCCTGATTGGCGCCGCCGGCTACATCGCCCCGCGCCATATGCGTGCCATCAAGGACACCGGCAATGAGCTGGCTTGTGCCTACGACATCAACGACTCCGTCGGCATCATCGACAGCCTTTCGCCTCAAAGCGAATTCTTCACCGAGTTCGAGCGCTTCTACGATCACGCCTGGCGCCTCAAACGAGATCCGGCAACCGCTCTGGATATCGTTTCGATCTGCTCGCCCAATTACCTCCATCACTCTCATATCACTGCCGGCCTGCGCCTTGGATGCGACGTGATCTGCGAGAAGCCTCTGGTACCTAGTGCAGCACTGCTGGAAGACCTGAGCCTGACTGAACGCGAAACCGGCAAGCGCCTCTGGAATATCCTGCAACTGCGTCACCATCAGGCAATCATCGACCTGAAGAACCGTGTGCAGTCGCAACCCAGCGCCCATAAGCACGAGGTAGAACTGACTTACATCACCAGCCGTGGCCGCTGGTACATGGAAAGCTGGAAAGGCGACCCTCGCAAGTCCTTTGGTGTCGCGACCAATATCGGCGTGCACTTCTACGACATGCTGCACTTCATTTTCGGCAAGCTACAACGCAACGTTGTGCATTTCAGCAATGCCGACAAGGCCTGCGGCTACCTGGAATATGAGAACGCCCGAGTACGCTGGTTCCTTTCCATCGATGCCAACGACCTGCCTGAATCGGTCAAAGGCAAGAAACCTACTTACCGCTCGATCACTGTTGACGGCGCGGAAATAGAGTTTTCCGAAGGTTTCACCGATCTCCATACCGTCAGCTACCAAGCCGTACTCGACGGCAAGGGCTACGGTATCGAGGATACCCGGCACTGTGTGGAGACCGTCGAGACTATACGTACCATGAACCCTGTCAGAGCTCAGGACAACGAAGGCCACCCCTTCCTGTCCCGCCTGGTCTGACAATATGAGCCATTACCAGCACCCAAGCGCCATCGTCGATGATGGCGCCCAGATCGGCGAAGGTTCACGGGTCTGGCATTTCGTGCATGTATGCCCAGGCGCACAGATCGGCAAAGGAGTCTCCCTTGGCCAGAACGTCTTCGTCGGCAACAAAGTGGTCATCGGTGATCATTGCAAGATCCAGAACAATGTCTCGGTATATGACAACGTTACCCTGGAAGAAGGCGTGTTCTGCGGCCCAAGCATGGTCTTTACCAACGTTTACAACCCACGCTCATTGATCGAGCGCAAGGACCAATACCGCGACACCCTGGTGAAAAAGGGTGCCACGTTGGGCGCAAACTGCACCATCGTCTGCGGGGTCACCATCGGCGAATACGCCTTCGTCGGCGCAGGTGCGGTCATCAACAAGGATGTACCGGCTTACGCACTGATGGTTGGGGTGCCCGCACGACAGCTAGGCTGGATGAGCGAGTTTGGTGAACGCCTCGAACTGCCGGTCGAGGGAGAAGCCGAATGCCTCTGCCCACATACCGGCGCCCGCTATGTCTTGCGTGGCAACAACCTGAGCAAAATGGACGCACAGTAAATGATCGAATTCATTGATTTGAAATCTCAACAAGACCGGATCAAAGAAAAGATTGACGCGAGAATTGAACGCGTCCTATGTCACGGCCAGTATATCCTTGGCCCAGAAGTGACAGAGCTTGAGGAAAAACTTGCCGCTTATGTAGGAGCGAAATACTGTATTAGCTGTGCAAACGGAACAGATGCCCTCCAAATTGCCCAGATGGCGATAGGCATTGGTCCGGGTGATGAGGTCATAACACCTGGGTTCACTTATATCGCGACCGCAGAAACCGTAGCCCTTTTAGGGGCCAAACCAGTATATGTAGATATTGACCCACAAACCTACAACCTTGATCCAACACTGCTAGAAGCGGCTATAACCCCACGCACGAAAGCTATAGTTCCAGTCTCTCTGTATGGTCAATGCGCCGACTTCAAAAAAATCAATAGTATTGCCAAAAAATACAATCTGCCAGTTATTGAGGATGCCGCACAGAGCTTTGGAGCACACTACAAAGAAAGACGCTCTTGCAACATAAGCACCATTGCATGTGCGAGTTTTTTTCCAAGTAAGCCATTGGGATGCTACGGTGATGGTGGAGCACTTTTTACCAACGATGAAAAGCTCGCCCAAATAATACGCCAAATAGCACGACATGGACAAAGTCAACGTTATCATCATGTCCGCGTAGGTGTTAATAGCCGGCTAGATACTCTACAAGCTGCCATATTGTTATCTAAACTTGAAATTTTTGACGACGAGCTCAATCTGCGTCAAGAAGTTGCGTACAACTATACAAGACTACTAGAGAGCGTGGATATACCTGCCCCCTATGTTGCCGCAGATAACAAAAGTGCGTGGGCACAGTTTACTGTACAAGTAGATGCACGAGATAAAGTTCAACAAAAACTTAAATCAGCTGGCATTCCAACAACCGTTCATTATCCAACCCCTCTAAACAGGCAGCCAGCAGTTAAAGACGACCAAGCATATCTCCCCATAGGTGATAAAGCTGCAACTCGCGTTTTAAGCCTTCCCATGCACCCCTATCTATCACTAGAAAACATATCAAACATCGTCTCTGAGCTAAAAAAAGCCATCGATAATTAAGGATTAAAAACATGATCACCGGTAAAAAAATCTTTATAACGGGTGGTGCAGGCTTTATCGCCAGCATGCTAATTTCTAAACTAGCAGATCAGAATGATATTGTAGTCTATGACAACTACACTCGTAACACGCTGAAAGACACACCTTACTCGAACCACCCAAATGTCAAGCAAGTTCATGGCGATGTCTTAGACTTCTCTAAACTTAAAGAAGCAATGACTGGGTCACAAATAGTTGTTCATGCTGCTGCTATTGCAGGAATTGACTCGACTGTACGAAATCCCGTTTCAACAATGCGAGTCAATATGATAGGTGCCGCCAACGCAATGGAGGCAGCTCACCAGCTAGGAAAAATCGAACGTTTTATCGATTTTTCCACATCTGAAGTATTTGGCTCATACGCATTTAAAGTTGACGAAAACCAACAAACTGTCACAGGAGCAGTAGGTGAAGCTCGCTGGACTTACGCTGTTAGTAAACTGGCAGGAGAACACTTGGCACATGCATACCATAAACAGTATGAAATGCCGACAGTTACCGTTCGTCCTTTCAACGTATACGGTCCAGGCCAGACAGGCGAAGGTGCACTTTCAATCTTTGTTCGTAGAGCATTGAAAAATGAAGATATTTTAATTTTTGGTGATGGTAGCCAAATTCGCGCCTGGCTTTATGTCGACGATATGGTTGAAGGGGTTCTTTGTGCGTTGGAGCACCCTAACGCGATAGGTGAGTCTTTCAATATAGGTAACTCACGTGCAGTTACAACAATTTATGGATTGGCACAAACAATCTGTAGAATTACCAATAGTTCATCCAAAATCATTTTCCGTGATGCGTTGTCTGCGGATATTGAGCTACGAATTCCAAGCGTAGGAAAAGCTAAAGAGCTGATTGGATTTGAAGCGAAAGTAGACTTAGATCTAGGGCTTGAAAAAACTGCCGCTTGGATTGCAGCAAACGAAAAATCCCTACCACCGCTTCCGAAGCTATTTAAGAGTTAAAAATGATTAAGCTATCCCAGCCCAATATTAGTGAGTTTGCCATTAACTCTGTGGCGGAGGTCCTTCGAAGCGGAAAACTAGTGCATGGTGAAGAATCCGAAGCATTCGAACAAGAACTTGCCGCTTATATCGGTTGCAACAATGCAATACTAGTTTCATCAGGAACGGCAGCCTTACACATTGCATTAATGGCACTTGATATTGGGCCAGGAGATGCTGTCATTGTCCCTGACTTTACCTTTCCAGCCACAGCGAATGTAGTCGCTATGGTAGGAGCCCGAGCTATAATTGTTGATGTAAATCTCGATAACTATACGCTGTCGATCAAGCATCTAGAGGAAACTATCCAAAACTGGAAAGGACCGGAGCGCCTACGAGCAATCATGCCTGTACATGAGTTCGGATGCCCAGCCGACATGAATGCCATCAAAAACATTGCTAAAAATAGCAACTTATTTATAGTCGAAGATGCAGCCTGTGCACTTGGTGCAACGTTTAAAGATAAGAAAACTGGAACTCTTGGAGATATAGGTTGTTTTTCCTTTCACCCGCGTAAGACCTTAACAACTGGTGAAGGCGGTTTGCTCACGACCAATAATTCTGATCTGGCAACACGCATAAGACGCTTGCGTAATCATGGAATGGAGCGGGGCCCGGAAGGCATGAGCTTCATAGAGCCAGCGACAAACTATCGCCTTACCAACTTTCAAGCAGCCCTTGGACGAGCACAACTACCCGAGCTCGATGGGTGGATAGAAATACGCAGAAAACTAGCACAACACTATTTGTTAAAACTCCGCCCACTAGAAGAAAAAAAATTAATTAAACTACCTACACCTGCTGATGGTCATAGCTGGCAAACTTTTATGCTAGTTCTGAAAAACAATATTGATCGCGCTTCCGTCATTAATAATCTTAAGTCGAAGAATATCGAGAGTAATCTTGGCGCTCAAAGTCTGACAGAAATAGGTATCTATGGAGTGATGGATAATGAATGCCCCAATGGAAAGGAACTTTTCCATAACGGATTGGCGCTTCCATTTTTTGAAGGTTTGAATGAAGAAAACGTCGACTACATTGTTGAGGCGCTAGAGGCATGTCTGACGCAATATTCTTAGGCAGTAAGGATGCAGGATTAGAGGCTCTAAAAGCTATCAGAGCCTCAGCCAAAGAACGTTTGGTAAAGGCTATTACCTTTGATGATAGGGCTGACTCTAGAAGCGTATTAAATGAATTCTCTTCTTATTGCAGTGAAAAAAATATACCTCTTTCAATTATTGAACCGAAAAATTTATCAATCGAGTTAAAAGCACACCAAGGCGCAAAAGTATTTGTTATTGGATGGTACAGCATTCTTCAGGAAAATCTGCTTTCTAGGAATGACTTCTTTGGCATGCATTACTCTCCATTACCAAAATACAGAGGAAATGCACCGCTTGTATGGCAAATTATTAACGGGGAAAGTGAAATAGGTCTTTCACTTTTCAAATTTTCCTTGGGGATAGATGATGGTGAAATAGTTGCTCAGAAAAAATTTCCACTACTGAATGAGGATGATATTTCTACAGTTCTTGCAAAAGCAAATTTCTATTCAAAAGAAATACTAGAAGAGCAGGTTAAAAAAATCCTTAATGGGGAGGTCACCTTGACTCTCCAAGACCATAGCAAAGCTAGCTATTGCTCATTGAGGATACCGGAAGATGGAAAAATAAACTGGAATCTAAGCGCACAAGAAATTTTTAATTTTGTTAGAGCGCAGACGACCCCATATCCTGGAGCATTTACAGTAAATTCAAAAGGAGAAAAAATTAAGATCATAAAGTGCGAAATAGACAACAGGACCATATACGCCCCCACTGGAGCAATAGTCGAACGCAACCTTAACTATGTCACTATAAAATGCGGTAACGGTGCCATTAAAATATTAAAGGCAAAAAACTCTAACAACGAAACCATAAGAACCATTTTCCCTAGCATAAAGGAAAGGCTTCTTTAAGAAGGAAAGAATGAACCTATTCTCCAAGATAAGTGAAATCAGCACGAAAGACGACTTGTCCTGGAGCAATCGATTATTTTTGACACTCGATATCGACTGGGCGAATGATGATGTCATCAACCACTCTATCGATTTAGTTGAAGAGTTCGATGTTCCTGCAACATGGTTTATCACTCATAACACTCCCGTATTAGAGAGACTCAGGAACAATCCAAAGTTTGAGCTCGGTATACACCCTAACTTTAATCCTTTGCTAAAGGGAGATTTCACCAACGGTACAACCGCAAGCGAGGTGATTGATCGTCTAATGCAACTTGTGCCAGAGGCTACTTCCGTTAGATCTCATTTTATGACACAAAGTAGCTATCTGATCAGTCTATTCAGTGAGAAGGGACTGACTCATGAATGTAATCACTTCATACCAGAGCAGGCAAATATAGAGTTAAAGCCTTGGGAACATTGGCTAAATATGACCAAAGTTCCATATTTCTGGGAGGACGATGTAGTATGCCTAAGCAAAAACAACTCGGATTTATACACCTTAAAAAAGAGAGAAGGGCTCAAAGTTTTCGACTTCCACCCAATACACCTTTTTTTAAACACCTCTGACATTTCACTTTATAACGAGTGCCGTAACTTTTTATCTGACACAAAACTATTATCAAAAAAAATAAATCGTGGCAATGGCAGCGCTTCCTGGCTAAAGATACTTCTGAGTCAGTAATACTGAATAATATTCAGCTAAGATAGAGATGAAACATGCAGCTTATTGAGGCAACCAAAGAAGAACTAGAAAAATGGGATCATATGATTGAAAACTCGGTCAATGGCACCATTTATCACCAGCGACTTTTTTTGAGCTATCACGGAAAAAAATTCGACAACCAAGAACAGTTTCTTGTATTCAAGAAAAAAAATAAAATTATTGCCTTACTGTCTTTACTTGACAAAAAAGACGCCATAGTTTCACCATTTGGTGCAAGCTATGGCGGTGTTGTTTTCCTAGAAAGACCAACATTCTCTATATCAAGTGAAGTTTCCATACTATTAAAGTCATTTCTCACGTCAAATCGTGCGGACAAAATGACTCTTACGTTCCCAACTAGCGCATGCGACAAAGTACCACTTGGAACATTTTACTACTGCTTGCTACAAGTAGGTTTTAATCAGTCCTCACATGATATTTCAAGTACAGTACATCTGCAGCAAGCATTCGATACGGATGATATATTAAATACTCGTGCACGACGCATGGTACGTAAAGCAGTGAGTCTTGGAGTATCGCTACAAAACAACGCTAGTTTAGACTTAGCTTGGCCATTACTGGTTAAGAGCCTAGAAAAACACAATGTCGCCCCCACTCATAGCTATGATGAACTTTCAGAGCTGCTTAAAAAATTTCCTAATAAAATTTCATTCCATATAGCAAGTATTGGATCAGAACCTCTCGGAGGAATATGCGAGTTTGATATCACAGATAAGGTACGTTGCTCTTTTTACATATTCCAGAACAATGAAAAAAGAGAGTACCAAGCTCTATCTCTAGTGATATCAGATGCATTAAAACGCGCAAAGAACGAAAAGTTCGACTACTTTGATTTTGGAACATCGACACAAAAAGGCTTACCACACCCTAGTATTTTCGAATTTAAAGAAGGCTTTGGTGCAAATGGTTACTTCAGAAAATCTTTTACTCTAGATAATACAAACCATGACACGTAAAATAGTATTGAGCCGTTGCAAATCAGACGATAAAGTTTTATCAAGTCTAAAAAATGAGCTTCGTGAACTAGAGTTCTCATCAAGCCTTGAAGAGATAATCGACGTAGAAAACTCTTTTATAATACTTTACTCATGGCCTACGATATTATCCGAAGACTTTATAAACAAGCAAACCTGCGTGCTAAACGTGCACAACTCGCTGCTTCCTAAATATCGTGGCAGGCATGCTTTTACTTGGGCGATGATCAATGGAGAGAAGGAGGTTGGCTATACACTTCATAAGGTTGACGGTGGTATAGACACAGGCGATATTTATGCCCAATTAATTATACCTGTGGACTCGCAAATCGATATAAATACTTTATTTGAAATCGCTGAAACGGAACTGGCCAGCTGGCTCCCCAGCAAACTAATTCAAGTAATAGAAAAAAAAGCAATACCAAAAAAACAAAACAATAATAAGGCAACATACTTTAGAGCTCGTCGCCCTGAAGACTCTATGATAGATTTGTCTCAAAGCTATGAAAAAATTTACAATTTTATACGAGCTCAACGCCCACCCTACACAAAGGGAGCATACTTAGAAATTCATGGTTCGAGATTATACTTTGGTGAAGTAAAAAAAATACCTTCTGGCACGCTAAAAAATAAAGATTTTATAATCAATGACGATATATCCATAATAACCAGGTGCCTAGATGCTGAAATTGAACTGTACCGAGCTTGTTAAATGAATAAGAGAAAAAAAAACTCGAAAGGGAAGGTCGTTTTCTTCACTTATAAAAACTATAGAAATAACCCAATGCTGAAAATGTATACTAGTGCGTTCAAAACAAGGTACGACTGCCTAGTATCATGCTTCGATAGTAAAACAACACCTCCTGAAAAAGACATTCAGCTCACCAACATCTCAATCAATCACTGGGAATATATAAGAGCGCTTTACAGAAAGTCCCCCATAGAATTGAAAAATCTTCTTAAGAAAATAAACTTCATAAAAAAAATTTCACTCTATCTTTTAACACTTTTATTTATTGTAAACTTCATCATCAATAACTTTATTTTTCTAGCTAAGCAATTTCGCTTTGTTAAAAGTGGTGTCAGATTAGTATTCGCTGTAGATGGAGACTACTTGCTAGCCTCATGGCTTACGGCAAGATTGCTTGGCGCAAAGTTCTATTACTTCGTTTACGAAATATGGCCTGATCAATACCCGGTTACCTCATTAGTTGATCGTGCAGAAAAGAGTGCTCGTACAGCTTTAGAGTACTTTTTCTGTAACCGTGCAGACAAAGTAATAACTGTACAAGATGTCGTCTCCAAATATATAAGACGAAAATATCATCTTAACAATAACGTCATGGCGACGATACCTGTATGCCCAGACAAATATTCCGCTACAACTTTCTCTGTAGAGACGCCTTTAAAACTTCACTATCATGGTGCATATCAAGCATCTCGTGGGTTAGATGAACTAATTCTTGCCTTCAAGCAAGTTAGCTCTGCAACCCTATATCTCCGCGGAGTTGGTGATTATGAGAAAATTTTACGAGATCTAGTTATCAAAGAAAATTTGACAGAGCGGATTTTTTTTCTAGACGCAGTACCCTCCGATCAACTTGTGTCAAACTCAGTAAGTTTTGATGTCGGAGTAATCCTGGCATCGCCCAATACCGGCAACGGAAGAATGTGTGTCGGATTTAAACTTTATGAGTATATAAATTCAGGCTTAGCTGTTCTTGCCCCCTCCTCTCTACCCCTGATGAACGTGCTCAGAAAGAGTGGTTGTGGAGTAACCTACGGATGGCCAAATTCAAATAAAATAGCGGCTCAAATAGAACTCATGAAGTCGGATATCAGTGCTGTAATGGAAATGAAAAAAGCAGCAATAAAACTGAGCCGTACTTATAATTCTGAATATCAAATCGATCGACTCCTTAAACTGACAGACTTATCATGAGCATAAAAGTAGGTAGAGACATATTCACCTATGGTATTGGGGAGCTCATATTCAAACTTCTCCCAATACTAATTCTTCCTTTCATTGTTAGAAATTTAGATCAAGCTGAGTTTGGGGCAGCCGAACTAATGCTGACAATCATGAATTCATTTATTATTTTTTTGTGCTTTGGATCCGGCAGCGCCATTCACAGGTATTATAACGATCCGAAGTTTTCACTCAAGGAACGGTCTGAAATAATTAGCACTAGCTTTCTATTTGTTATATTTATAACAACTCTATCCTTAGCAATCCTATTCTTATTCTATGACTACCTCATCTTAAAACTAAACCTCTACACCTTTAAAGATTACAAATTAATTTTTGCATTATTTATTATCTTTTCCATTTTTGGTCAACTGACATTAGACGTGATCAGAATCCGAGGAGAACCATTACAGTACCTGCTTGTAGCAGGATTAGCTCGTATTGGCGGAGGTCTCTTATGTTTAGTTTTTGTCGTTTTTTTAAGCTTCGGAGTCAAAGGCTACTTATCTGCTCCAATTATAGCCACAGCCTCAGCGCTTATAGTTGGTATTTTATTAATCCGCAGCGATCTTTCAGCATCTTTTAAATGGAATAGCTTAAGAAAAATCGTTTCTTATGGATGGCCATTCGCACTTCTCGCCCCACTCCAATGGCTAATTTCAGGATTGGACAGATATCTGATTGCTAGTGATGCTGGACTAGCTACTCTTGGAAGCTATGCAATGGCTGCAAAAATAGCGACCATGATAGGACTCATGTTTGCTTCCATCTTATCCGCATGGGGTCCATCTGCTGCGCGCCTACAAGCAATATCTAAATCTAACTTTCTAGCACTCCATAAAATGGTATTTTATGGATGCTTGACTGCATTTTTTGCTACTTGCCTACTATTGCACTGGTTTTCGAATTGGGGAATAATACTCCTGTTTTCTGAAATATATTCAGAGTCACATTATTATGTTTTGCCCCTTGTTATTGGTAGCTCACTACCAATGGTATCAGCAACTCTATATACATATATATCCCTCAGCGGAAAAACATATACTTACATTCTGATTAATATAGCAGGTGGAGGATTGGCACTTATCCTTAACTTAATATTAATTAATAGAATTGGAGCACTCGGCGGGGCAATTTCCTCTGCCCTTGTAGGTATTAGCATATTTTTACTCAACTACTTTGCAGCTGTAAAATATGGCTTCTCAAGATTTACAACTTATGAGCTCCTGTCATTTGCTTTAGGTATAACTACAGTATTCACACTGGCAACTACCTCTAAGTACGAAATTTTTCTTATTATTTTAAATTCAATTGTTATATTATATTTTCTTATGCGCTTTTTTTCCTCGTTAAAAAAAGTACGCGAGCTGTGAGGGAGAGACTTTATCAATGTGCGGAATTTTAGGCGGTAACTGGCAACAAAAGACTTCAAAATCTGATCAAGCAATCCAAGAAGCTCTTTCAACTTTGAAAAATCGAGGGCCTAATGATCAAGGTTTTGAGCGATACGTCCATCATGATAGGGAAACTTTGCTCGGACACACTCGACTGTCTGTACAGGACACTTCTTCAGCTGGCCATCAGCCAATGCACTCCAGTGATGAAAATTTCACTATAGTTTTCAACGGTGAAATCTACAACTTCAAGGAGTTAAGAAAAGAGCTCTCTAGCACTACCGGCGCACTATTTAACTCTGAGTCAGATACAGAAGTACTATTAGCAGCTTGGCAACATTGGAAAGAAGGTTGTCTCAGCCGGTTGAAAGGGATGTTTTCATTTGTCATTTACAACCGCCAAGATGAAACTCTAACATGTGTAAGAGACCAATTTGGTATCAAGCCTTTTTTTTATACCCAAGAAAATAAAGATTTTTTGTTTTCCTCAGAGCTACCTGCTCTACGAAAATTGAAAACAAAAAAATTTGAGCTTAATACTCAACGGGCATATGACTATCTGGTTCATGGAGACTATGACTCCAAAAGTTCGACATTTGTCAAAGACATTTATCAGCTAATGCCAGGACACTTAATAAAACTGAACACTTCCACAGGAGTTGTATCTGCTCCTCAGCAATGGTGGGTTCCTAATGTAGAGCAAACATCTGTATTGAGTTTTTCAGATGCTGCTGATGAACTACGTGAGCGTTTTCTGGATAATATAAAGCTACATCTTAGAAGTGATGTGCCGTTGGGTGCTGCTCTCTCAGGTGGGGTAGATTCTTCGGCAGTTGTCTGTGCAATGCGTAAGATAGAACCAGACGCAGTCATTAGTACGTTCAGCTTCATTGCTAAAGACAGTACAGTATCCGAAGAGTCATGGGTTGATTTGGTTAATCAACATGTTGGGGCAAAAGCATATAAAGTGTTTGTAAGTCCTCATGAGTTAGCCAATGATCTCGATGATATGATACTTGCTCAAGGTGAGCCATTTGGAAGCACCAGTATTTATGCGCAATACAGAGTATTCAAACTAGCGAAAGAGAGTGGCATCACCGTAACTCTTGACGGTCAAGGTGCTGATGAACTGCTTGCAGGTTACCATGGATACCCTAGTAAACGCATAAAGAGCATGTTGGAACAGCGACAATACTTGAAGGCATTAAACTTTGCTAAAGAATGGTCAAAATGGCCTGATCGAGACTTAAAGCATTGTTTAAAAACGGTAATCGCGGAGTGCGTAGACGGCCCAGTATACGAACTGCTCCGACGCGGAAATGGTATGCGTACCAAACCAACGTGGATTGATACTGATATCCTGCGCGAGTCGGGAGTTGTTATTGGATACCCGCGTCAAAAGTCACCTTATGATATAACTGGACGTAAACTCGCCTCTGAGCTTGCTTTCTCCCTGAGCCACCGTGGACTTCAGTCACTACTAAGACATGGTGACCGAAACTCAATGCGTTTTTCCATAGAAAGTCGAGTACCGTTTCTCACCAGTGACATGGCAGATTTTCTTCTTTCGCTCCCAGAAAACTACCTGATTTCTCAACAAGGAGAAACTAAATCAGTATTCCGAGCAGCAATGCGAGGCATCGTGCCCGATGCCATTCTTGATCGCAGAGATAAGATAGGCTTCTCTACACCAGAACAAGTATGGTTGACCCATTTGGCCGATCAGATACGGGAATGGCTAAAAATTGACCTTGGGCTTCCGTTCCTTGATCAATCCGCCATATTAAAAGAGTTTGATAAAATAATTTCAGGGAAAGCACCTTTTAGCTGGCAAGTATGGCGCTGGATTAATTTTATTCGCTGGCACCAACATTTTTTCGGGTGAAAATCATGACTAACATACTAATAATTTCGTTTTCCCCCATAAAAACTGACCCTCGCGTGATGCGTCAAATTGACTCACTAAGAGGTTCATATCATTTAACTGTTGCCGGATTTGGTAGCTCTCCGTACCCAGATATTGAGTTTATCGACATCAGCTCTATAGGTGCTCATTTTTTTAAGAAAGTCTTGAAAGGGACTTTACTTATATCCCAATGCTTCGAAACTTATTACTGGAAAATGCCCTACGTCCTAAAAACCCTTAATTTACTACAAGGGAAAAAATTTGACTGTGTATTGGCAAACGATATAAACAGTTTGCCGCTTGCTCTTCGCCTAGCAGGAAAATCCCCAACATTTCTTGATGCCCACGAGTACTCACCAAAGGAATTTGAAGACCGCTTTATTTGGCGTTTATTTTTCTCAAAATTCTACGAATACATTTGTAAAAAGTACATCCCCAAAGTTTCTGTAATGTCTACTGTTTGCACGGGAATAGCTGAGGAATATGAAAGAAATTTCGGAGTACATTCTAATGTTGTCCTGAACGCACCGGCTTACAGCGAGCTATCACCAACACCAGTTATGGAAGGAGTCATCCGCTTAATCCATCACGGCGCAGCTATTAGCTCAAGAAATCTCGAACTAATGATCGAAATGATGGACTATCTTGATGAACGCTTCACTTTGGACCTCATGTTAGTAGACAACGGAAGCGGTTACCTTGAAACATTAAAAAAAATGGCAGCCAAGAATAATAAAATCAAATTTCGCCCGCCTGTCGACATGAAAAAAATATCGTTCGAAATCAACAACTATGATATCGGCTTATTCTTGTTGCCCCCCGTAAACTTCAACTACAAGTATGCACTTCCCAATAAATTTTTCGAGTTTATCCAAGCCCGCCTTGCCATTGCTATTGGTCCTTCTGACGAAATGGCTCGACTAACAAAAAAATATAACCTGGGTATAATCAGCGACGATTTTTCGCCAAAAAACATGGCACACAAACTGTCTCAGCTGACATCAAAAGACATCTATCGAATGAAAGAGTCGGCCAACCTAGCGGCCAAAGACTTAAATGGCGACTCCACAAAAAAATTTATATTTGATACTGTAAAAAAACTCTTAAATAGTTGACACAAAATGCTAAGTATTTTGATGCCCGCCAAAAATGAAGCTCTTTACATTGAGGCAGCACTTCGTTCCATTGAAAAAATAAACAATCTCGACTTCGAAGTTATTGTTGTCGATGATGGATCTGATGACGAAACTTTCAACATTGTAGAGAGACTCGATTTCAGCTTTGTAAAACTCATAAAAAGCGGGGGCGTTGGTAAAGCACAAGCCTTCAATATTGCTTATGAGAACGCATCTGGAGATATTTTTATCCTGCTGGCAGCTGACGACTTATTGATTGCAGAAAGTATTCATGAGCGAATCACGCCAATACAGAAAGAAGGCACACCAAAAGTCTCATACTGCAAACTAAAGTCTTTCTCCGCTGATTCAAAATACAATGCAATGACACTACCAAAGAACCCTGCACTGGGTCTTGAGTCAGGTGGTTGCATGGCGTTTAATCGCTCATTTGCTCAATTGGTTTTTCCAATCCCAAGTTTTTTGCCGAATGAAGACGTGTGGATGATGCTCCACGCACGCTACTCTTCCGTGGAAGCAACTCACGTCCCTACAATTGGAATTTTTTATCGAATTCATGACAACAACAGTTACAAGCGCGGGATCAACTACTCACAAATTAACGAACAGATGTGGGTCAGGCAACGTGCAATATTCTATTTTTACGAACAATACAAACCAAAACTTTCCCCTCAAAAACAGAGAGCACTTCTTGTAGCATTTCTTCTACAACTTTTGCGCTATCTTGGTTACTCAAAAATAATATGTTTCATCCCAGAAGCATCCTTAAAGGAACGGGCCAAACTTCTATTAAACTCTTCAGCTTGGCTTTACTCCATTAGAGAGCGTTTTTATAGCTTTTTCTCTGGACGGTAAATCGCCATCATCGTCTAGGTTAGGCTTTATTCAAAGAAGGTGCTCCAGACTAGTACGTCTGGGGTCGCCCATAGCAGTCCAGTCTTTGCGAGATCCGCATCGAACCATGCTGCATGCTGGCTTTTTTAGCAAACCAGTACTCTCATACATCCCCTAGAACGCCAGCACCATCGCGCATATCCGCCACCCCGCACGCTCATCCAAGGAACCCCATGTCAGAACATGCATGCCCCAGACGCCGACTGGCCACCCGCTGGCTGCCCACCCCTGGCCTGGCCGGATCTGTCCGATCAGGGCGCACGGCTGAAGTGGTACCTGGCCACGATCGGTGCCTATGGCGCTTTATGGGAAGGACACGTCAACGAGCCTGAATTAACCCCCGTCAGCGAGGAAGCGCTGGTGGCCCTGGAGCAGCGACTGGGCTGTGCCTTGCCGCCCTCGCTGCGCGACTATCATCGGCAGTTGGGGGTCTTGTCCCTGGCGGAGATCCTTTGCAGCGTAGGCCCCGGCCATACCCCGATCCAGCCTCTGCTGGAGGCCTACCCTGGCATTGTCGATATCCCCGAGAGCGATCTGGACCTGGCACTGGCGCACCAGTTGGTTGCCTTTGGCGACTACCTGGGCAACGGCAACCTGTTCTGTTTCCACCGGGAAAGCGGCGCGGTCTACTACTTCGATCACGACACCGGCGTAGCGCTGACACGTTTCTTCGACTCACCCGAGGAGTACCTGGATGCGCTGATGCTGCTGTGCCTGGCCGAGGTGTACGAGGACGACGACGGCGCCGAAGCGCTGATCAGCCAGCGTTACGGCGACGACTTGGTGCGCAAGTGGCGCTACTGAAGAACAAGGACCTCGGTCTCTACTAACGCCAATGCCGGCGCACAATCTGCGGTTCTCAACCCCGAACAAGGATGCTCCATGTTTCAGCGTGCCCTGATCTGCACACTCCTGACACTGCTTGCCTTACCCGCCAGCGCCGCTCCGGCCAAGGTCGAACGCCGATGCGGCTGGTTCGAGAACCCGACGCCGGCCAACGCCACCCTGACCGACCGCGACGGCGTCTGGGAAATTGCCAGCCAGGGCGGTTATCAGGCCGAGGGCGACTGGCCCACCTTCAACGACCAGCAATGGGTGCGCACCAACAACCACTACGGCTACGGCTGTGCCTGCGTCAGCGCCAGTGCTGATCCACAGACACATCGCCTCGACCAATTGCACAAGGCCAAGGCCCGCCCGCTGTCTGCCTGTCGCAACGATCCCAGCCTGTACGAACCCTTGCGCGAGGAAGCCGGAGTTCCGGTATTGCCCATGGATTCACCACGCTTCAAGGCCCAGGGCTTCAGCCTGCAATACCCCAAAGGCTGGAAGCTTGGCCAGGCGCAGAACTGCCTCACCCTGGACCACCCGAAAAAACGTCCCCAGGAGGAATACACCCTGCACCTGTGCCTGCAGCAGGGCAGCCTGGAACAGGCCGCCGAAGGTTTGTTTTTCTATCAGGAAAACGGCGTGTGGATGCGCAGCGCCGGAAGGGATGAACCCAGCCCGGTGCAAGAGATTTCAGGCCCCGGCTGGAAAGGCCTGCTGGCCTATCAGACCTGCGGCATCAGCGATGGGGACACCGGCTTTCACGCCTATGGCGGCACCTGCCTGATGGCGCTGATCGACAGCGGCCAGCGTCAGGTGGTGGCTGATAGCGTCGGGTTCTTTCAGGACTTCGCCACCCTGAGGGCGATTCTGTACTCGATCCGCTTCGACCCGGCGCCAGCGGCGCCATAGAGCTCGCGCTAAGGCACCGCCCGATACAGGGCCTGCAGGTGACAAAGGCGCAAGCCGCAGTGCTCCAGGTTGCGCCGGCTTTGCGAGTTCACCAGGGCCGTGGCCGCGACACTCCGGGCGCCAAGAGCGGCGGCCTGCTGCACGCGATGGCCGATCAGGGCCCGATGATGGCCCTGCCCCCGGGCGGCCCGGGTGGTAAAGGCAGTGCCCAGGTAGGCCACGCCATTGTCAGCGATGAACAGCGCTGCGCCAGCCACTGCAACACCCCGGTCCCGCAGCAGGTACAAATGCCCGCGCCCATCGTTGAGCAAGCCGCTGAAAGCCGCCTGGTTGATCGGCCGCGCCGCCGCAGGGGTATTGAAGCCTTCGCTGTGCAGCGCGCAGAACCTTTCAAGGTTCAAGGCCGTCACCGGCTCGATATCCAGCGCGGAAGACGGCGGCGCCAGTTCGTCGATCGAAGCGAACAACTGCCCGTGGGTCCAACCCTTGAGGCGCTGCAATGGCTGCCCCTCCAGTTCCAGGGTGCCCGCCACCTTGGCTGACTCAGCGATCAAGGCGATCGCCGGGGCGCAGGCCGCGCAGGTCTGTAACAGCTCGACGAGGCGGCAGGCCTGTTGCGCCCAGTCGCCATGCACCCGGTTCATCATCGGACTGGGATTGCCAGCGACGACGAAGGCGCCACACCCCGGCTCGCCCAGCAGGTTGGCCCCATGGGGGTTGCCTGCCAAGTTCGCCAAGCCCTGAACCCGGGCCCGCAGGTATTGGTGCTCCGCGTATTCAAGCGCCAGGGCGCGGCGGCGATCCATATCAGCGACCGCCCATCGGGGTTTCACTGACCCAGGGCACGCGCACTTGTTCGGCAATGCTGGCAGCCTGCTGCTGCAGGACCTCGAGTTTGGCGCGACGCCCAAACACCCCGCTGAAATGCAGCAGCAGGCGCCCGGCAAAGCCCAGGGCATCGCCACGCTTGCGCGGGATCAGGTGCAGATGGGCATGGGGGATGTGCTGGTTGGTGGCCCGACCATCATTGACCAGCAGGTGGGTGCCTTCGACGCCGTAGCCGGCACGCCGCTGCGCGGCCAGCAATCCATCGAACACCTGATACAGATGCTGACGGACGAAGCCGGGTAATTGATCGAGCTTTTCCACATGGGGCTGGGGAATCAGCAGGACATGACCCGCCCCCAGGGGATGCACGTCCATGAAGGCCATGCAGTGTTCATCGCGGTAAACCACGGCCGCCGGCAGGGTGCCGGCGACAATCTGGCAGAAAATGCAGTTCATCCATGAATCCTCAAGTGACAAGGTGCGTCCTGGCGGGCTACGTCAATGTAACCCACCTTATCCCTTGAAGGCCTGTCCCTTGAAGACTCATTCTTGGAGAGCCTGTCCGCGAAACAGGCCTGCGGATCAGTCCAGGGCCAGATAGGCGCCGGCGTCGACTTCGATCATCACCGGCTGGCGGATATCCCTGAGGCTCTGCAGCAGTTCCTGCAACTGCGCCGGGGTGTCGGCGCGATGGTGCGCCACATGGAAACTCTGGGCCATGGCCCGGAAGTCCGGAGTGAGGATGTCCACCCCCAGCGGCGCAATGTCCCGGGCCTGCATGTAGTCGCGGATCTCGCCGTAGCACTGGTTGTTCCACACCAGCAGGATCACCCCGATCTGCGCTTCCTTGGCGGCGATCAGTTCGCTGCTGGCGAACTGCAAGCCGCCGTCCCCCACCAGCGCCACCACCGGACGCTCGGGCCGCGCCAGCTTGGCGCCCATGGCTGCCGGCAGGCCGTAACCCAGGGTGCCGTAACCGCTGCCGGCGTTGAACCAGCTGGCCGGGGCCGGTGCCTGGTAGCCGCAGGCGCCCTGGTACACCGGTTGGGTCGAGTCGCCCACCAGGATCGGACTGCCCAGGGTGTCGCGCAGCAGGTCGAGCAAGCCCTGCAAGCCTTGTTGCTTGGGCGTCCAGCCGGTGCGTTCGGCCTGGTTGACCCGCTGTACGCTGTCCACGGCCCAACGACCGCGAGAGCTGGGTTGCAGCACTTTGCCAAGCAAGGCTTGCAAGCCTTCCAGGGCATCGCCTACCAGGCCGACATGGGCCCGCTGCACGCCCATGACCTGCATCGGGTCGATGTCCAGGCGGATCAACGAGCCTTTGAAACGCAGCGGGCCCAGGCCAAAGAAGTCGTAGTCGGTTTCCCCCAGTTCAGTGCCCACGGCCAGCACCACGTCGGCTTCGTCGATCAGCGCCCGGCCATGGGCCGATGACTGCACGCCGTCGAGCAACAGCGGGTGCGCGCAGGGCAACAGGCCCCGGGCGTTGGTGGTCAGGGCCACCGGCGCTTGCAGGCGTTCGGCCAACTGGCGCAACGTCTCGGCGCAACCCCGGGCGCCGCCGCCGGCCAGGATCAACGGCCGGTGAGCGCTGTTGAGCAAGGTCGCGGCCGCTTCGATCGAGGCTCCGGCCGGGGCCGGAGCACCGGGCAGGCTGCGGGGCATCAGGTTGAGGTCGGTGGCGGACATGTCCAGCACATCCAGGGGAATCTCGATGTGCACCGGCCGTGGCCGCGCGCACTTGAACACGGCAAAGGCCCGGGCCAGGAGCTCCGGCAGTTCCGCAGGCGACTGCAGGGTGTGACTGAAGGCGCAGACCCCGGCCACCATCGCCCGCTGGTCCGGCAGTTCATGCAGATGGCCATGGCCCAGGCGCAGGTGCTCGCGACGGTTGACCGTGGAGATCACCAGCATCGGCACCGAATCGGCGTAGGCCTGGCCCATGGCGGTGAGGATGTTGGTCATGCCGGGGCCGGTGATGATGAAGCACACCCCGGGCTTGCCGCTGGCCCGGGCATAACCGTCGGCCATGAACCCGGCGCCCTGTTCATGCCGCGGGCTGACATGGCGCAGGCGGCTGCCGTGCAGGCCGCGATACAGCTCGACGGTGTGCACGCCGGGAATCCCGAACACCGTGTCCACGCCATAACCTTCCAGCAAACGAACCAGCGACTGGGCACAGGTGGTCATCGACTACTCCTCTTGTTCTTATGCGTCCGGACGACACCCTGCGCCCGGCTGATGTCGAAGGACATTAGTCGCTGCACCCGAGGCGCAACAATCGAAAAAAATCGCGGCGATTGCTCAATAAAATTCACGCTTTGCCGTTGCGGCGCGGCTCCGGGTGCAAGCGGGTGATGCCCTGCAACTGGGATTTGACCCATTCGCTGAAAGCCAGCACCACCGGACGCTCGGCCTTGAGCAGATCGGCCACCAGGTAGTAACCGCGGTTGGATTCGATTTCGGTGCCGAAGGGTTGCACCAGTTGCCCCCGGGCCAGGGCCTCGCCGCTGATCAGGTTGTCGCCCATGGCGATGCCCTGGCCGGCGATGCAGGCCGATTGCACGAAGTGCGCGTCGGCGAAGATGATGCCCCGGCGCACATCGACATTCGGCGCCCCGGCCGCCGCCAGCCAGACCCGCCAATCGGAGTAGTCGATCATGTGCAGGAGCAAGGCGTGATCGAGCCCGTCGAGGGTTTTCAGGCCGCCCATGGCATTCACCAGGCTCGGGCTGCACACCGGGAAGTAACGCAGGGAAACGATCTTCTGTACATGCTGGTTGGGCCAGTCGCCCATGCCGTAGGCGACGAACAGATCGACGCTGCTGTCGCTGGTGTCGCCCGGAGTGCGGGGTGACACCAACTGCAGTTCCACCTGGGGATACAGCGCCTGGAACTCGGCGATATGGGTGCACAGCCAGTAGGTGGCGAACCCCGGCGGGCTGCTGATGCACAGCCGGCCACTGACCTGCTGGCCATCGGAACGCTGCCCGGCCTCGAGGATATTGGCCAAAAGCAGGTGAATGTCCCGAGCGTAGCGCTCGCCCTGATAGGTGATGCGAATGCTGCGGCCCTGGCGCTCGGTCAGCGCAAACCCCAGGGTCTGCTCCAGGCTCTTGATCTGGTGGCTGATGGCACTGGGGGTCAGGTTCAGCTCATTGGCGGCTTCGGCGACACTGCCCAGGCGGGCCACCGCGTCCAGCGCGCGCAGGGCGGTCATGGAGGGATAACGCATACCGATCAGGCCTCGACTGCAAAAAAACGAGTGGCAGCACCATAGCTGCAAACGTGGTCCGGCAATAGTCTTGTCCGTCGCCGGAAAAACCGTCCATTGCTGAAAAAAATTACCGGGTCCGGCTAAAAAAGCTCGATTGACCCCAGGCCATCGATGGCTAATTCTCCAGCCCTACCCTGTGCCGGGTACTGCCCGGCCATCGCACAATAACAAGAGGGTCGACCCTTGCAATCGCAGCCCAACTCCGTCAATCCCGTGGTGGCGATCGATGATCTGCACAAGAGCTACGCCGATCACCACGTGCTCAAGGGCATCGCCCTGCGCGCCAATGAAGGTGAAGTGGTCTCGCTGATCGGCTCCAGCGGCTCGGGCAAAAGCACCCTGCTGCGCTGCATCAACCTGTTGGAAATTCCCTGCAGAGGCAGCTTGCGCATCAATGGCGAAGAGGTGCGCATCAAGACCGATCGCGCCGGCAACCCCCAGGTCGCCGACCCGGCCCAGGTGGCACGCCTGCGCACCCAACTGAGCATGGTGTTCCAGAGCTTCAACCTGTGGCCCCATCGCACCGTGCTGGAAAACGTTATCGAGGCGCCGGTGTATGTCCTCGGTGAAGATCGCAAGGATGCCATCGCCCACGCCGAACACCTGCTGGAAAAAGTCGGCCTGGCCAACAAACGTGACACCTTCCCGTCCTTTCTGTCCGGTGGCCAGCAGCAGCGTGTGGCCATCGCTCGGGCCCTGGCCATGCGCCCCCAGGTGCTGTTGATGGACGAACCGACCTCGGCCCTGGACCCGGAACTGGTGGGCGAAGTGCTCAAGGTCATCCAGGGCATCGCCGAGGAAGGCCGCACCATGATCCTGGTGACCCACGAGATGGCCTTTGCCCGGGATGTGTCGAGCAAGGTGATGTTCCTCCACCAGGGGCTGGTGGAAGAGGAAGGCCCACCGCAACAAGTGTTCCTCAACCCGGTCAGCGAACGCTGCCGGCAATTCGTCATGGCTCAGGAAAACCGCGTCTGACGTCCCGCTTCAATCCTTGAAAACAACAACTTCGATAAAGGGTAAAGCCATGAAAAACCTGCTCAAGGTGCTTGCCACCGGTTGCCTGTTCAGTGCATTGGCCAGCCACGCCGTGGCCGCCGACAAGATCGTCTTCGGCATCGCCCTGGAACCCTACCCGCCGTTCTCGATGAAAAGCGGCAACGGCAACTGGAGCGGCTTCGAGCCGGAGCTAATCCAGGCGCTGTGCGAGCGCATGCAGGCCCAGTGCCCGCTCAAGGAAGTGGCCTGGGACGGGCTGATTCCGGCCCTGCAATCGAGCCAGATCGACGCCATCCTCAATTCCCTGAGTATCACCGAGGAGCGTGAGAAGGTCATCGATTTCTCCGCGCCTTACTACCAGACCCCGGCCATGTGGGTCGCCGACCAGAGCCTGGAGCTTGCGACCACTCCCGAAGGCCTCAAGGGCAAGCTGATCGGCGTGCAGGGTTCGACCTCCAACGCCACCTTCGCCAAGACCTACTACGGCAAGACCTCGACCCTGCGTTACTACACCACCCAGGACGACATGATCGCCGACCTGCAGAGCGGGCGCATCGACGTGATGCTGGCCGACGCCCTGACCATCGAGCCGATCCTCAAGACCGCGGCCGGTGCCGGCCTCGCGGACAAGGGCCTGGCGCCGAAAGACCCGCTGTTCGGTTCCGGCATCGGCGTCGGCCTGCGCAAGGGTGACAGCGCCCTGCAACAGCGGATCAACACCGCCCTGGCCTCGCTCAAGGCCGACGGCACCTACGACAAGATCCGCAGCCGCTACTTCAGCGTCGACATCTCTGCCAACTAAGCCGTCCGGCGCGCCCGTTTGCGCGGGCCGCCGGCGTTGACTGGATACGTCATGATTTCTCTGTCCGACCTTTCCCAACTGTTCGTCGCCGACGGCTGGCTCGGTGCCCTGGCCCAGGGCGCGCTGGTGTCCCTGCAGATTTCCGCCGGGGCCTTCGTCCTCGGCCTGGGCATCGGCCTGCTGGTGGCGATGATCAAGCTCAAGGGCCCGCGCTGGCTGGTGAAACTGGCCAACGTCTACACCACCCTGTACCGGGCCATGCCCGAGCTGCTGCTGATTCTGTTGCTGTACTACGCCGGCACTGACCTGTTGAACATGGCCATGGCCGCCATGGACCGTCCGAGTGTCACGGTCAACGGCTTTATCGCGGCGGTACTGGTGCTGGGGATTGTCCAGGGCGCCTATTCGGCGGAGATCATCCGCGGCGCGATCCAGGCCATTCCCCACGGCCAGATCGAAGCGGCGCGGGCCTACGGCATCGAGCGCTGGCTGCTGGTGCGGCGCATCCTGCTGCCGAGCATGCTGCCCTACGCCATGGCCGGGCTGTCGAACCTGTGGCTGGTACTGGTCAAGGACAGCGCGCTGATCAGCATCGTCGGTTACAGCGAACTGCTTTCAGTAGGCAAACAGGCGGCCGGTTCCACCAAGCACTACCTGGTGTTCTACCTCGCGGTCGCGGCTTTCTACTTCGTCATCACCCTGGTGTCCGGCAGCCTGTTCCGTGTGCTCGAACGTCGCACCAACCGCTGGCTGCCCCAGCACTAGGAGACTCGGATGGACTTTTCCTGGATCAACGGTTTTTCCACAGAGCTGCTGCGCGGCCTGGGCATCACCCTCAAGCTCCTGCTGCTGAGCGGAATCTGCGGCTTTGCCCTGGCGGTGGTGGTGGGCCTGGGCCGGGCGTCGCGCAACCCTCTGATTCGCGCACCGATGCAGTTCTATATCAGCGTGTTCCGCGGTACGCCGCTGCTGGTGCAGATCTACATCCTGTATTACGGGGTCGGCAGCCTGTTCGCCGCCTACCCGCCGATTCGCGGCAGCTTTCTCTGGCCCTACCTGCGTGAAGGCTTCTGGTACGTGGCCCTGGCCCTGACCCTGAGTGTCGGTGCCTATGTCGGTGAAGTGCTGCGCGGCGGCTTGCGCGCGGTGCCCCGGGGCGAACTGGAAGCGGCCCGCGCCTATGGCATGGGTTACTGGCTGACCCTGCGCCGGGTGTGGCTGCCCCGGGCCCTGGAGCTGGTGCGCCCGACCCTGGTGGGCGAATGCGTGCTGCTGCTCAAGGCCACTGCGCTGGCGTCCACCGTGGCGGTCACTGATTTGCTCGGCGCCGCCAACCTGGTGCGCGCCCAAACCCTGAAGGTCTACGAGCCACTGCTGGCGGTGGCGCTGATCTACATCATCCTGGCCTTCGCCATTGAGCATCTGTGCGCACGCCTGAGCAACCCCGAACGAAACCGGGCCCCCCAGCGTCAGGCCTGAACCCATTGATTGCACGGGCAACCAAGCCCGTGAGGAGAACAACATGCGTTACTCACCTTTCGTTCAGCGCATCAGCGGCGAATCCGTCAGCGCCTGGGATATTCACTACGCAGCCATCGAGGCCCGGGGCCGTGGCGAGGATGTGATCGTCCTCAGCGTCGGTGATCCGGACTTCGCCACCGATGCGCGCATCAGCGCCGCCGCCAGCGCTGCCCTGGAGCAAGGCGACACCCATTACACCCATGTCCTCGGCCGCCCGGCCCTGCGCGAGGCGATTGCCGCCAAGCAGCGGCGCCTGCTGGGCATCGATGTCAGTGCCGATAACGTGGCCCTGGTGGCCGGTGCACAGAACGGTCTGTTCGCCACCTGCCTGTGCCTGTTCGGCAGTGGCGACGAAGTGCTGGTGCCCGAGCCCATGTACCTGACCTACGAGGCCTGCGTGCATGCCTCCGGGGCGCAGATCGCCTGCGTCCAGCAGCCGGCGGCCAACGGCTTCCGCCTGACCGCCGCCGCGCTGGAAGCGGCGCTGACCAACAAGACCCGGGGCATCGCCCTGGCCACGCCGTGCAACCCCACCGGCAACGTCTACAGCCGCGAGGAGCTGGAAGCCGTGGCCGAGGTGGCGCGCAAGCATGACCTGTGGGTGATCTCCGACGAGGTCTACGGGCAACTGACCTATGACCGCGAACACCTGAGCATCGCCTCAATGCCAGGCATGGCCGAGCGCACGGTGATCCTCAACAGCCTGTCGAAAACCCACGCCATGACCGGCTGGCGCGTGGGCTGGGTGATCGCCCCACCGGCCTTGGTCGGGCACCTGGACAACCTGCTGCTGTGCATGCTCTACGGCCTGCCCGGGTTTATCCAGGAAGCCGCGCTCAAGGCCCTGGAGCTGGATGAAGAAGTGATCGGCAGCGCTCGCGAGGTCTATCGCCGGCGCCGCGATCTGGTGGTGGCCGGCCTCAAGCCGGTGCAACTGCTCGATTGCCGCGAGCCCGAGGCCGGGATGTTCATGCTGGTGGACGTGCGTCGTACCGGGCTGTCGAGCATGGATTTCGCCTGGCAGCTGTTCCGCGCCACCGGGGTCTCGGTGCTCGACGCCCAGGCCTTCGGCGCCAGTGCCGAGGGCTTCGTGCGGATCTCCTTCACCGTCGCCGACGACGTGCTCAAGGACGCCTGCCAGCGCATCGCCGGCTTTGTCGAAACCCTGGGCGCACAACGCTGAATGCATGACCCGGGCCGCCCCGCGGCCCTCGTACCTCTGACAAGAACACTGCTGCGCCTTACTTTTTTGCCCACCTTTGAAGGGCCCCCCTGCTTGAGAGGTTGACCCCGTGACCGCTTCCGACCAATTCAACTCCACCCATAGCGCCGTCGATCAATACGCCGAACTGGTGCTGCACAACGGCCGGATGTACACCCTCGATCCGGCCCAGCCCTGGGCCGATGCCGTAGCGATCCGCCAGGGCAAGCTGATCGCGGTGGGCAGCCTCGCCTCCCTGGCTTCGCTGATCGGGCCCAACACCCGTCAACACGATCTGGATGGGGCCTTCTGCATGCCCGGCCTGCACGACATGCACACCCACCCGGACCTGGCCCTGGCGCCGCGCTACGCCGACGATCTGGACGTGGGCATCGAAGACCCGACTCCCGAGCAACTGGCCGCGGCGATCCACGCCTATGCCGACAGTCACCCAGGCGATGGCTGGATCTACGGCCAGTACTGGGTGCGCTACACCTTCCGCGAAGCCGGCCTGACCCCGGGCCGCGAGTGGCTCGACAGCGTCATGCCGGACCGTCCGGTGGCCCTGCTGGACCGCATGTGGGGCACCATGATGGTCAACTCCAAAGCCCTGGAACTGGCCGGTATCGACCGCCACACCAGCGACCCGCGCAACGGCTACCTGGAGCGCGATGAACTGACCGGCGAACCCAATGGCCTGCTGATCGACGGCGCCTACGCCCTGATCCACGCCGCCATGCCACCGACTCCGGTGTCGGTGCTGCGCCGCGCCTACCGTGATGGCGTGCACTTCCAGACCTCTCGCGGCGTCACCGCCACCAAGTACGTGCACGTCTGCGAGAACCGCCTGCAAGCCCTCAAGGAACTGGACGATGCCGGTGAGCTGACCCTGCGGGTGGAGGCGGCCATCAGCTGGCAGGACGATATCTTCCCGGTGCGTCGGCGCTGGGAGCTGCTCAGCGGCGAGCGGCATTTCTATCGCAGCGCCCGCCTGAATGCCAACGCGGTGAAGTTCCATTTCGACGGCACCGTGGAGCCCAAGTCGTCCTACCTGCTGACCCCCTGGCCGGAAGAGTCGAGCTGGCGCGGCAAGCTCAACCTGACCCCGGAACACATCACCGACATGGTGGTGGACATGGACAAGCGCGGCCTGCGGGTGATCGCCCACTGCACCGGCGACGGCGCCTCCGACGTGTTCCTCGACGCCGTGGCCGAAGCCCGGCGGCGCAACGGCAACAGCGGCATCCGTCACCAATGCGCCCACAGCACCCTGCTGCACCCGGGCAACCTCAAGCGCTTCCAGAGCCTGGACGTGATTGCCGAGTTCTCCCCGGCGGCCTGGTACCCGACGCCATTCGCCAGCGGTGCGCGTTCCGGCTACGGCCAGGAGCGCCTCAAGCGCATCTATGACTTCAAGGGCGTGCTGGCGGCCGGCGGCATCGCGGTGTTCGGCACCGACTGGCCGGTGGCGTCCATCGACCCGTGGCTGGCCCTGGAAACCATGGTCACCCGGCAGAACCCGTGGAACCAGGAACCCGACACCTTCGGCGACCCCATCAGCCTGGAACAGGCCCTGCAAGTGGCGACCCTCAACGGCGCCCACGCCATGGGCCTGGAACACCTGACCGGCAGCCTGGAGGCTGGCAAGTCGGCGGACCTGATCGTCCTCGACCGCAACCTGTTCGCCCAGGACGCGCGCAACTACATCCACCACACCCAGGTGCAACTGACCTTCGTCGAAGGACAACTGGTCTACGACCGCCAGGGCATCTTCAGCGACACGCCGTTGCAGGCGGTCTGGGAAGGCCTGCCGCCGGTGATCGAGGGCAAGGAATAATGAACAGCACCCCGAGCATTCCGGTCACCGTGGTTGCAGGCTTTCTCGGCGCTGGCAAGACCACCCTGCTCAACCGCATGGTGCAGCGCGCCGACAGCGGCCGGCTGGCGGTGATCGTCAATGATTTCGGCGAGCTGAACATTGATGCGGCGATCATCGCCGAGGTCACCGACGCGGTGTACAGCCTGCAGAACGGCTGCATCTGCTGCACCGTGCAAGAGGACCTGCTGGCGCAACTGGTGAGCCTGTCCAAGCTGCGCCCGGCCCTGGAGCGAATCGTCATCGAGTGCAGCGGCGTCTCCGACCCGCAGCGTATCGTGCAGACCATCGGCTACCCGCAACTGCGCAACCGCCTGCACCTGGACGCGGTGATCACCCTGGTGGATGCCAGCGGTTATCAGGACCTGGAAGGGGAAATGGCCCGGCTGTCCCGGGCCCAGGTGGCCTGCGCCGACTGGGTGCTGCTGAACAAGGCCGATCTGGTGAGCGCCGAGCAGTTGCAGAGCATTCGCGCCAGCCTCGGCCACCGCGCCCCGGTGTTCGACACAGTGCAAGCCGAACTGCCCCCCGAGCTGCTACTGGCGCCGCCGGTTCGCTCCACCGAAGTGCTGTTCAAGGCCCTGCCCCAGGCCCACGACGAATTGTTCGAAAGCTGGGTGTGGAAAAGCTCGCGACCGCTGCAGCCCAAGGCTTTGCGCGACTGGCTGGCGCGCCTGCCCGCCGATCTGCTGCGCCTCAAGGGCCTGGTGCGCCTGGAAGGCAATGAACAACCCTACTGGTTGCAGCATGTGGGCAACCGCAGTCAGTTCACCCTGGCCACAGGGCAGCCCACCGAGCATGCCGCGCAGTTGGTGTTCATCGCCCGCCGGGGCAGCGATCTGCGTCAGGAACTGGAGGCTGGGGTCAGCGATACACAAGTGCTTTGAACGACAGGGAATCTGTGGCGAGGCGGCCGGTCTGATGAGGCGCGGCTGCCGGGCCGTCGCTTGGTCCGTGACAATAGTGTCCGGGTCCAATAGATTAGGCGCCCCCGAAAATGCCCCCCCGGGCCTTTCGCGCCTCAAACCTGTTAAACCAAGTAGTGGATGTTCAATGCCTGATTCCAACACCGAAGAATCCGTGATCGCCCTGTCCAACAAGGCCGAATACGAAAACGCCATTCATCTTTCCCAGCACGTGTCCCAGGCCAAGACCATCAGCGAGATGGTGCTCGACGCCTTCCACAGCTCGAAAGAAAGTGACCAGATTCGCGAACTGCGTGCTGCGATTCGCCAGGCCCACGACCGCTTTGACGACGACACCGCCTATGAACTCATGGGCCAGCTCAAGCAACTCAAAGACGCCGAGGCCGCCGACTTGGCCGCCCTGGAAGACCTGAGCAAGAAATTCCCCATCAGCCGGATTCTCTCCAGCTACAAGGACGACCCGGACTTCCAGGAACTGGTCTACGGCCTGGCCCTGAAAGTGCTGAACCAGACGCACCAAGCCATCAGCAACCCCAGCGGTGGCAAGAGCAAGGCGCGGCCGAAGAAGGAAATGGAAGTGTTCGCCATCAGCAAGGACGGCATCAGCGTCACCCTGCCGATGCGCCCGCGCTCCAAGGCCAACGTCGACCGTGAAGCCTTCGAATTCCTCGGTTTCAGCTTTGTCGGCGAAGGCGATGAGGCGGAACTGGAAAGCGAAATGTTCCTCGACAAGAACGGCAACGAGCAGCAAGCGACCCGCAAGAACATCGTCACCGCAATCCAGCAACAGACGGCGTTCGAAGGCTACAGCGCGCAGCAACAGCTGTAACCCGGCCCTGTAGCGAGCTGCTCGCGAAGGCACCAGCCCGCCCCGAGCAGCCAAGAAAAAGCCCCGTACTTGCGTGTGAAGTCGGGGCTTTTTGTTTTCAGCGATCCCCGTACTCACGGATCGGGTACATCGTGCACAACGCTTCGGTCTGTTGCCGGAACTGCTCCTGCAATACGGGCTCCAGGGTGTATTTCTGCTCGCCGTGGGGCTGCACCTGATCGAGTATCCGGCACACCAGGTCGACGATCTGGCGACACCCTTGGGCGTCCACGTAGCGCTGGGCGATGGAGCCGGTGCCGATACACAAGCCATTGGCGGCAAATGATGATCGGTTTTCCCTCGGACCGCGTTTTTTGCTGACGATGATTCCACACTTCTCCAGCGCCGATTCGGCGATGGAGCCGCTGATGCCGCCACGCAAGCGCAGCAGGATCGTGTGATTTTCCGTCCCTCCTCCCACAACCTCGTAGTCCCGCGCCATGAACGCGCAGGCCATTTCATCCGCCGTGGCGCGAATCCGCCCCATGTAGGCATCAAACGGCGGGGACATCGCATAACCCAGCGCGGCCGCCTTGGCGGCAATCACGTTGACCGCAGGCGCGCCTTGCATACCGGGGGAAACCGCTTGTTCGAGAACCCGGCGAAAACTCGACCTCAGTCCAGGCACTTTGGTGTCTGCATCACGACCGGAAAGAATCAGACCTCCACGCGGGCCGGCGAGCTGCTTGTGGGTGCAGGTGATTGTGACGTGCGCGGCATCGATCGGGCTCGGATGGCGCCCTGTGGCCACCAGCCCGGCGATATGGGAAATATCGGCAAGCACGATGGCACCGGCCTCATCGGCAATGGCACGAAAGCGCTGAAAGTCCACGACCCGAGAATGGGCCGTCGCCCCGCAAATGATGATCCGCGGACGATGGGCCATCGCCAGTTGGCGCACTTCTGCGTAATCGATCTCCCCCTGGGATGTGGTGCCGTAGCGAATAGCCTTGTAGTTGGCCTCCGTGAAGGCTTCCACTCGGCCATGTGCAAGGTGCCCACCCTGTTCGAGGGCCATGCCCAGGATCGTATCCCCCGGCTCGGCCAGCGCAGTCAGCACCTGGTAAATGGCATTCGAGGCCGAGTGTGATTGCACGCAGGCGTATTGGGCAGAGAACAGCTCCCGAGCGCGTCGGATCGCCAGAGCCTCAACCCGATCAACGTTCTCACACCCACTATAATGACGCCGGCCGGGAGCGCCCTCGACCGTGACGTTGACCAGCGCCGAGGCTGATGCCGCCAAGCTCCGGGGGCCGGCCGCGCAGGAAGATGAAACCAAAGACAGTGTGCGGTGTTGGCGCGTGACTTCCGCGTCCAGGATGCTTGCCAGCTCGGCGTCTTCAGCGCGCAGATCGGCCAAGCCACGTCGCAGCAGGTCGGCCTGGGTCCTGAGTGGTTCAGTGTCAGCTGCCATTCTTCTGTGTCCCTTCCTTGTATGTTGCGCGCCACGAACGACAGCACGCTTCCTGGATATCACGTTCGTTTGCCTGCATCGGGCTTATCCAAGCCTCGACGTCAGACTCTATAAGGCGCAACAAAATTAATCAAAGAATTAAACATTTTCCAAATTAAATGCTGCTTTTCTGCCCAGATAAAAACATCAGCCCTGTACTGTTGCTCAATACCCAGCAACGAGGAGCCAGGCCACGGTTTTTTGGGGCTTTATTCCCCGGACTGACGCATGTAACACTTACCCACCGCGGCGCCCTTACGAATCGTGATTTCTCCCACGATTTGATCGCCCCACATACCAACAGCAGAGCAACCCAGGACGGATGCACGCTGACTAAAGGAGTAGTAGCGAATTGGTAAATATCAAAAACTAACCTGCCCACTTTCGCTGCAGTAGCCCAGCGCTTGGCATAACACATGCCGAGAGCCATATACGGCATAACTTCTATAAACGTCTCGATGCCTGACGACTATAAGGAAATGGTGAGCATTTGATGCACAGAAGAGAAAGAACAGAGTATTTGAAGAGCAATATCAAATACTTGATAAAAAGTCGCGGCGAAACGCAATTATCTTTGTGCAACGCTAGTGGCCTGACCAGAACGACCATATACAACATACTGGAAGGCAAGGTTACTAATGTACAACAATCCACCATTCGAAAGATTTCCGACTTCTTCGGTGTTTCCTACGAAGAAATAGAAACCATCGACTTTGAAGAAAAGGAGATCATCGAAAGCAGCATCTCACCTCAAGGCAACATGAATCCCGCCGCTGTGCCAATCATCAAGGAAAGTCTGCTGATCGCCAATCTCGATAGACGCATCGGCGAACTGGCCACGCTTTATCCGCTGACCTATTATTTCGGCACATCTCACAACTTGATAGCGGTACTGCTTGAGAATGAAATACGTGACATGAATGAACCTGGCGACCTTTTGATCGTGCAAAAAGGGTCATCGACAGACGACAAGGAAAAACTCGTTTACGACAGGCTGACAAAGAAACTGTTCATCGTAAACACTCCGTACTCCAGCTCAGATGATATGTGCATCGTGGGAGACATCATCGAGGAGCGATTCAATGACAGCATTTGAAAGTGAAATCGAGAACAGCAAATATAAATTACTAGGCTTTGAAAACAACAAGAATCTAGCTGTGATTATGATTATCGCCACAGGCAAAGTCATCAGAATAAAGCTGAACGAAGTATTGAACAGTGAAATAATGGACAATCTGAACAAAATGGAAATCAGAAACCTGTATAAAAAATTCTATTCCCAAGGAGGAGCACTTACTGCCTACGACCTGAATGACCGCCACGAAAACTCATGGATGATTTATATCATCCTGAACCTACTACTCTTTACATTCTATATTTTCACCAGTATTGCTGCGACAAAGCCAATTTATCTGGAGTCGCTCAATATCATCATCACTCCCGGCACCTTTCTTTATCCCCTGACATTTTTGATCGTTGACCTGCTGAACGAAAACTTCGGACTCAGACTTGCAAGAAAAGCCATTTTCTTTGCTTTTGCAAGCAACGCAATGATCATCATCCTCCTTTATGCTTCGACTTTTCTCCCTGGACTGCCCGACTGGAAACTCGACAAACCTTATAACGACGTCATCATTCAGGTGACCTCCGTATTGATTGCTTCCTCTGTTTCTTTCCTTGTTTCGGAAAATGTAAACTCATACTTACTATGCAAGATAAAGGAACTGACAAACTCTAGATTCCTTTTCCTGCGTATATTTCTGAGCACCTTGTTTGCAGTGATCATCGACAGCTTCCTGTTCTGCTTCATTGCTTTTTATGGAGCAATGCAGAACAACGATATTCTGAGCATGATTTACGTTCAGATCGCGATCAAAGTATGTTTTGCTTTTTTCAACATTCTGCCTGCCTATGGTGCGCGATCACTATTCAAGAGATACGTCACAGATAACCAGGTAAGAAAATAGACATACAATAGGCGGAAGCCATTGAATTCAATACTCACCTGTTTCAAAGACAGGTGCAGTATTGAATAGCAATGGCGAGTCAGCACTTATAAATTATTTCAGAGCCATTTTGCTTTTCAAGCTATTCATCACTTCAGCTTTATTCTCCAAGTAACTGCTCAAGCCTCTTGCACGAAGGTTGCAAGCGTCACAATTAGCACAGCCACTTCCGACGACACCGTTATAGCAAGTCAGTGTTTGCTCGCGAATCAGATCCAAACGGTTGTGGTAGTCCGCCAGCGCCCAAGTCTCTGCCTTGTTTAGCCACATCAACGGGGTTTCAAGACGCAGCCGGTACTCCATTCCCAATTCAAGGGCCTTATTCAAGGCTTTCACGAACTCGTCCCGACAATCGGGGTAACCGGAAAAGTCTGTCTCACACACCCCGGTAATGACCGTCTCAGCCTTTACTTGATAGGCATATATAGAAGCCAACGTTAAAAATAGAATGTTTCTTCCTGGCACAAAAGTGCTCGGCAAGCTTTCACCGGAACTGTTTACCGTCGGAACGGGAATATTGTCCCGAGTGAGGCTACTGATCGCCAGCTCATTCAACAACGAAGCGTCCAGTACCTTGTGGACTGTCGCTCCTAATTGTTTGGACAGTCTCTGTGCCGTTTCGATTTCCGCGTGATGACGCTGACCATAGTCAAACGTAATACAGTGCACTTCGTCATAAGCCGGCAGTGCATGGATCAAACAGGTTGTTGAATCCTGCCCGCCACTAAAAACGACAACGGCTATTTTTTTCATCATTCTGCTTCCTGCAAAGGTTGAGTCATTTATATGGTTTGAACAGCCCAATGGCGGGCTCTGGATAAACAACCCCGCCCGTCTCTCGAAGGCGGGGTTTTCTCTGCTCGGACGATCAATCAAGCCGAGGTCGTGCTACCCGCCATGCGCCGCAGGACATGCCCCTGGCCTTTGACGCAATGCAGGATCACCGCCGCTACATGGCCCACGATCAGTACCAGCAAGGTCCAGCCCAGCAGGCTGTGGAAGCTGTTGCCCAGGTCGGTCATCCACTGGATCTTCGGCCCTTCGAAACCGCTCATCACCGGCAGCCCGAAGGCGGAAAACGCTCGCCCGGAACCGTACTGGCGCAGCAGGCCGAGAAACGGGATGGCGAACATGCCGGCATACAGCAGCCCATGCCCCAGACGCGCGCCCAGGTTCAGGCTCGGCGGCCGACGATGGCGGTTCAGCAGGCTCCAGAGCAGCCGCACCAGCAACAGCCCCATCAATAGCAGCCCCACTTGCTTGTGGGTCGGCCAGAGGAACTTGTCCAATGCCGAATCCTCCAGCAGGTAATGGGCAGCAGTCGTGCAATAGATCCAGGCAAAGGCTAGCGCCATGGCCCAGTGCAACCCACGACTGACCGCGCCGTAGCGCGCCTTGGAGTCGTTCATTTCAATACGGCTTTGCATGACATCCACTCAGGCTTAATCAACGAACCGGCAATTTTACCCAGCCCGGGGATCGTACTGGGCCGAAAAACTTTAAATGATGTAACGACGCGGCCAAAAAAAACCCCGCGCTTCTCTCGAAGGCGGGGCTTTTCTGTGGCCTGGACAGCTTAGTGTGCGTAGGTCAGCAACAGCTCGGTCGGGGCCTTGAAATCCACCGACATCATCACGCTCAGCGCGGTGATGGTGAAGATCGAGAACACGAACAGCTTGCGCGCCCACACGGTGTCATCCACCGCCTTGTAGCCGGTCCAGGCCATGTACAGCCAGTACATGCCCATCGCCGCCGCTACCGCCAGGTAGCTCATGCCGGCGTAACCGCTGAAGGTCAGCATCAGGGTCGCCACCAGGAACGCCAGGATGTAGAGCAGGATGTGCTTCTTGGCCACGCGAATCCCACGTTTTACCGGCAGCACCGGAATCGATGCGGCCAGGTAATCGTTGAAGCGGAAGATCGCGATGGCGTAGGAATGCGGCATCTGCCACAGGCTGAACATCACCAGCAGGGTCAGCGCGGCCATGTCGAAGCTGTTGCTCACGGCCACATAACCGATCACCGGCGGCATGGCCCCGGACAGACTGCCCACCAGCGTGCCGTGAACCGACTTGCGCTTGAGGTACAGGCTGTAGAGACCGACGTAGATGACAAAGCCGATTACCGCGAACAACGCGGCCAACGGATTGGCCACGTAGTACAGCAGGGCGACGCCAGCGACCCCGAGGAGGGAGGCATAGACCAAGGCCGCTTCCAGGGAAATCAGGCCCTGGACCAGCACCCGGTTCTTGGTGCGCTCCATCTTCAGGTCGATGTCACGGTCGATGCAGTTGTTGAACACGCAACCGGACGCTACCACCAGCGAGGTGCCGATCATGGCGGCCAGGAAAATGGCCAGATCGACATGCCCTTTCGAGGCCAGGAAAAACCCGCCTGCCACAGAAAGCACGTTACCGAAAATGATCCCCGGTTTGGTGATTTGGATAAAGTGCTTGAGCGACATCGGGTTTACCTCACTTGGCCATCATGACGGTGTGGATGCTGAACATGATCCACAACGACAGACCAACCAGCAGAACAATGACCAGCGCCGCGAAGATAAACGCGATGACGTTGTTACGCTGCGCCGCGGAACGGTCCAGATGGAGGAAGTACACCAGGTGAACGATCACCTGGATGACCGCGAACGCCAGGACGATCCACAGGGTCACGTCTTTAGGCAGCGACGGGTACATCACCAGGCCGAACGGGATCAGTGTCAGGATGACCGACAGGATGAAGCCGATGGCGTAGGACTTGACGCTGCCGTGACCGGCTTCGTCGTGGGAGTGTGTGTTGGCCATTTACATAGTCCCCATCAGGTAAACAACGGTGAATACGCAGATCCACACCACGTCCAGGAAGTGCCAGAACAGGCTCAGGCAGCTCAGACGGGTCTTGTTGGTCGCCGTCAGGCCGTTTTTCTGCACCTGATACATCATGATCGCCATCCAGATCAGACCGCTGGTCACGTGCAGACCGTGGGTGCCGACCAGGGTGAAGAACCCGGACAGGAAGCCGGAACGGCTAGGGCCGTAGCCTTCGGAGATCAGCAGGTGGAACTCGTTGATCTCCATGCCGATGAAGCCCAGGCCGAACAGGAAGGTCATGGCCAGCCAGCCCAGTACCTGCTTCTTGTTGCCCCGGAAGAACGCCAGCATGGCGAAGCCGTAGGTGATCGAACTGAACAGCAGCAGAGCGGTTTCGCCCAGTACGTAAGGCAGTTCGAAGATGTCGTGGCCCGACGGGCCACCCGCTACGTTGTTAACCAGTACCGCGTATACCGCGAAGATCGACGCAAACAGAATGCAGTCGGTCATCAGGTAGAGCCAGAAACCGAATACGGTCATCTCGCCCGAGTCGTGGTGATGGTCATCGTGCCCATGGTCATCGACATGGGCGTGTCCAGCATTGGTCACTAAGTTCGACATGGATTAAGCCTGTTCCAACGAGGTTTCAACACGGGTAGCCGGGATCTTGTTCTCCGATACCAGACGCTTGTGCTGCTCGGCTTCGATGCGTTCGATCGTCTCGACCGGCACCATGTAGCCTTGATCATCACGGGCAGCGTGGATCGCGAAATAGATCACGGTGCCGGCCAGGCTTGCGATGGCCAGCCACCAGATGTGCCAGATCATGGCGAAACCGAACACGGTCAGCAGTGCCCCCATGACCACACCGGTAGCGGTGTTGTTGGGCATGTGGATCGGCTGATAGCGGCTTGGCTTCGCGTAGGCGGTACCGTCTTCCTTGGCTTCGGTGAACGGGTCGATGCCGTCGGCTTTGGGCAGTACCGCGAAGTTGTAGAAAGGCGGTGGCGACGAGGTCGACCATTCCAGGGTGTGGGCGTTCCATGGGTCGCCGGACACACACATGTTCTGCTTGCGATCACGCACGCTGACGTACAGCTGGATCAACTGGCAGGCAATACCCACAGCGATCATCAGTGCACCCACCATGGCCACGTACAGGTATGGCACCCACTCAGGGTTGGTGGTGGCGTTCAGACGACGGGTCATGCCCATGAAGCCCAGTGCATAGAGCGGCATGAACGCGACGAAGAAGCCCGAGATCCAGAACCAGAAGGCAGCCTTGCCCCAACCTTCATGCAGCTTGAAGCCGAAGGCTTTCGGGAAGTAGAAGCTGAAGCCGGCGATGTAGCCGAATACCGCGCCGCCGATGATCACGTTGTGGAAGTGAGCGATCACGAACAGGCTGTTGTGCAGGACGAAGTCCGCACCCGGGATGGCCAGCAGTACGCCGGTCATGCCGCCGATGGCGAAGGTCACCATGAAGCCCAGGGTCCACAGAACCTGGCTGGTGATGCGCAGACGGCCGTGGTAGATGGTGAACAGCCAGTTGAATAGCTTCACCCCCGTCGGGATCGAGATCAGCATGGTTGCCAGGCCGAAGAAGGCGTTGACGCTGGCCCCCGAACCCATGGTGAAGAAGTGGTGCAGCCAGACCATGAAGCCCAGGATCGAGATCGCGCCGGAGGCGTAGATCATCGAGTGGTGGCCGAACAGGCGCTTGCCCGAGAAGGTCGAGATGACTTCGGAGAAGATACCGAACGCTGGCAGGATCAGGATGTACACCTCGGGGTGACCCCAGGCCCAGAACAGGTTCACGTACATCATTGGATTGCCACCAAGTTCATTGGTGAAAATGTGGAAATCCATGTAACGGTCAAGCGTCAGCAGTGCCAGGGTAGCGGTGAGGATCGGGAACGAAGCCACGATCAGCACGTTGGCCCAGGTGCAGGTCCAGGTGAAGATCGGCATGTCCATCATCTTCATGCCCGGGGTACGCATTTTCAGCACGGTGGCCAGGAAGTTGACCCCCGTCAGCGTTGTCCCCAGCCCTGATAGCTGTAGCGCCCAGATGTAGTAGTCGACACCCACGCCCGGACTGTATTGCAGGCCCGACAGTGGTGGATAGGCAACCCAGCCGGTCTTGGCGAATTCGCCAACGCCCAGGGACAGGTTGATCAGCACCACACCCGATACCAGCAGCCAGAAGCTCAGGGAGTTGAGGAACGGATAGGCCACGTCACGCGCGCCGATCTGCAGCGGCACGACCAGGTTCATCAGGCCGGTGAAGAAAGGCATCGCCATGAAGATGATCATGATCACACCGTGGGCGGTGAAGATCTGGTCATAGTGTTCAGGTGGCAGGTAGCCAGGCGAACCCTCGGTGGCCATGGCCAGCTGGGTACGCATCATGATGGCGTCGGCGAAGCCACGCAGCAGCATGACCATGGCGACGATGATGTACATCACACCGATTTTCTTGTGGTCGACGGACGTCAGCCACTCGGTCCACAGGTAGGTCCACTTCTTGAAGTAGGTGATTGCCGCGAACAGCGCCACGCCGCCGAGCGCGATCATGGCAATGGTCACCATGACAATCGGCTCGTGGAACGGAATCGCTTCCAGACTTAATTTACCAAACATCGTTTACTCCTCTGCCCCGGCAGCTGAATGCGAACTCACGTCCATCCCTTCGGTTGCAGCCACTTCCTTTTCTTTCTTCTCGTGCTTGAGCGGCTGGCCCGGTTTCATGCCTTCATACTTGTCGATGATGGTCTGGAACAGGTTCGGCGCGTACGCGGAGTAGAGTTCTACAGGATTGTTCTGGCTCGCCTTGGAAAGGGCTTCGTATTCAGCGGTGTCCAGCTGTTTAGGTGCCTTCTTGACTTCGTTTACCCAGGCGTCGAAATCTTCCTGACTGGTTGCGATCGCTTTGAATTTCATGCCGGTAAAGCCCGCGCCGCTGTAGTTGGCGGAGATACCTTCAAGTTCGGTGTTCTGGTTGGCAATCAGGTGCAGCTTGGTGGTCATGCCCGCCATCGCGTAGATCTGGCCGCCCAGGCCCGGGATGAAGAACGAGTTCATCACGGTGTCGGAGGTCACGCGGAAGTTCACCGGGGTATGGGCCGGGAACACGATCTTGTTGACGGTGGCGATGCCTTGCTCGGGGTAGATGAACAGCCACTTCCAGTCCATGGCGACCACTTCGATGGTCACCGGCTTGACGTCGGACTCCAGCGGACGGTACGGGTCCAGGGCGTGGGTCGACTTGTAGGTGACATAACCCAGGGCAATGATGATCAGCACCGGAACCAGCCATACGGCGATTTCGATCTTGGTGGAGTGGGACCACTTCGGCGCGTAGGTCGCGTCCGTGTTCGAGGCGCGGTATTTCCAGGCGAAGGCGAAGGTCATGATGATGACCGGCACAACCACCAGCAGCATCAGGATGGTTGCCGTGATGATCAGGTTTCGTTCATCCAGACCGACCTGACCCTTAGGATCGAGCAAGGTCCATTTGCAGCCTCCCAGCATCAACATGCCGAGCAGCGGCAATAAGCCTAGTAATCTGGGGTACCTGTTTTTACTCATCTCACGACCTCTAAAGCAGCTTGCGCAATGCAGTTGGGTTTTGATCGCCAACACTTCACCCTGCCAAGGGTTGGCATTTTTCTTCAATGGAATAAGGGCCTGCCCGTTGCGTTAAACGCTCAACGACACATCCCGGGCTAGCAGTGGTTCTTATTCGATCTCGTGGTCAAAGGCCTTGTTACAGACCAATTCCATTTGGTGCGGAAGTTTGGAAGGCGCCGACACCCGCAGTCGCATGGAGCGCTCAATCCGCCCCTCGACCGTCCTCGTGTGCTCAGGGATGAGCAGCGTCGGAAATTCAGTGCGGGCGATTGTAGATATGTCGCGTTTTATAAACCATGTCTTATCCCGAAATAATTTTTATCGCTGGGCGCAACAATCGCTCACGATTGTTGCAAAGGATCGCAATCATAACGATTTTCATTATCAACAAAAACCCCCAAAAAGGACTTGAAAAAGCCCCGCCGCCGGACCTCTACCCACCCCTGAAAGCCGCCTTTCATATGGCTTCACCCCTTGTAAAACGGGGTCTGTGAAGAATTGTATAGATAGCAGGCTATGGGTTTTCCCCAACAACGCGGCTTACATAAACTGACAGACTTGTATGGAACCAGTTGCCCGGAATGCAGTCTGTTGGCAGCCCCCGACCGCCCGCCTGCGGCCGCGACAGTGTGACAACATGTCGCACTTTTGCCGCACCCTCACTTGCCGCAAATCACGGACTTTTCAACTGCTGGATGAACGACATGAAAAAGCCCCGGCCCCTGTTGAGGGACCGGGGCTTTTCCGGGTGAATCAGTAGGTTTTCTTGCGATTGCGCACCACGCCCAGGGGCACCAGGATCACCGTCAGCACGAACGCCAACAGTGCCCACTGGGCCAGGGACAGCCCAAGGATCGGCGGATACGGCGTGGAGCAGAAGCCGTCTACCTGAAAGCCCAGGGGAAAGATCGTCGCCAAGGGCAGGCTGTCGACAATCGGCTGCAGCACGTCAATGCCACAGCTCACTGCTGGATAGAACTGGGTGTACACATGGTGCCCGGCCACTCCCGCGCCGGCGATGGCACTGATCACCACCAACGTCTCCATGATGGTGATGCCACGCCGCGAACTCAGGGCCGCGCCAATGAAGGCGAACAGTGCAATCAGCAGCAAGGCGTAGCGCTGCAAGATGCACAGAGGGCAAGGCGCCTCGCCCAATACCACCTGCATGTACAGGGCACCGCCGATCAACGCCAGGCAGATAACCCCCAGCAGCACCAGGAAGCGCCGTTCACGTCCCAAACGCAGTCTGTCGTCACTCATCCCTTTTCCTTTTTTCTGTTGTCTGTCCAACCGGGCCACCTGTGCTGCTCACGGCAGCCCACGGTTGAATTGCGAAGTTGATCTGATTGCCATCGGGTGCCCGGAAGTCTACACGCTGATCATGACCTTTGAATGCATTGCATCGCAGGCAATACCCAAGGTTTACGGGCCTGGGGGACGCACAATGAAAGGGCCGGCATGGCAGCGCCATCCCAGCATCGTGGGGAATTAACGACAGGCAGGTTAAGCAAGGATTAACAAGCCAGCCCCATTGCAGGGCTGGCTTGTGCAGGAGTCGCGAGGGTTATTCCAGGGCCGCCGCCGGGCCGAAGAACTCGTAGCGACTTTGTTGCTCGGGAATGCCCAGGGCCTTGAGATGGCGCTTGATGGCCGCCATGAAGCCCTTGGGCCCGAGGAAATAGGCATCCAGATCACGCTGCTCCGGCAACCAGTCGGCCAACTGCTCCCGGGTCAGCAGCCCCAGTTTGTCTGCTGCTGGGCTGATGCCGTCGTCTTCGGCGTAGCAGTAGAAACGCTTGAGCTGTGGATAACGTTGCGCCAACTCGTCGACCCAGTGGCGAAACGCATGCACCTGGCCATTGCGTGCACAGTGGATGAAATGCACCGGGCGCTCGGTCGCCAACGCGGCCTCCAGCATCGGCAGGGTCGGGGTGATACCTACCCCGCCACTGATCAGCACCAGGGGCTTGTCGCTGGCCTCCAGGGTGAACTCACCCGCCGGCGGAAACAGCATGATGCGCGCGTCCACCGGGCACTGGTCATGCAGGTAGTTGGACGCCACGCCTCCGGCCTCGCGCTTGACGCTGATGCGGTACTGGCCCTGGCTGGTAAGCGCCGACAGGGAATAATTGCGCCGTACTTCCTCGCCTTCGATGAAGAGCTGCAAGCCAATGTACTGCCCAGGCTCGGCGGCGAGGATCGGCCCCCGGTCCAATGGCTCGAAATAGAAGGAGGTGATTTCCGCGCTCTCCTGGACCTTATCCACCAATGTGAATTCCCGCGCGCCCCGCCAGCCGCCGGGTGCCTGGGCCTTCTCGTCGTAGATGGCCGCCTCGGCGCCAATCAGGATATCCGCCAACTGGTTGTAGGCCGCACCCCAAGCATTGATCACTTCGGGAGTGGCGATCTCGCTGCCCAGCACCTCGGAAATGGCCCGCAACAGGCAGGCGCCAACTATGGGGTAATGCTCCGGCAGGATCTGCAGGGCCACATGCTTGTTGATGATCTTGGCCACCAGGTCCCCCAGTTGGTCCAACTGGTCGATATGCCGGGCATACATCAGTACGCCATTGGCCAGGGCCCGGGGCTGATCACCGCTGGCCTGGTGGGCCTGGTTGAACAGCGGACGCACCTGGGGGTACTCGGACAGCATCATCCGGTAGAAATGGGTAATCAGGGCTTCGCCACCGCTTTCCAGCAGGGGCACAGTGGATTTGATGATGGCGCGATCTTGAACGCTTAGCATAGGGACAACTCCTGGACTTTTTGACTGCTTGCAGGTTGCCCTTAACTAATCAGTTTCCATGCCAGAATTTAAATCGTTATAAATCAATAACTTAAAATATAAATAGTCATAAAGACACGCCGACCTTTATAGTCATTAAGACAACGCGGAGTCCTTATGACTGCAAAATCCCTACTCACGACCCTACTGCCACTGGTGACCGACCTGTCCCGGGAACTGCCTGAGGGCGAACGATATCGCCGCCTGCTGGAGGCCCTGCGAGCCCTGCTGCCCTGCGATGCCACCGCGCTGCTGCGCCTGGATGGCGAATGGCTGGTGCCGCTGGCGGTCAACGGCCTGAGTACCGATACCCTGGGCCGGCGCTTCAAGGTCAGCGAGCACCCGCGCTTTGCCGCCCTGCTCAGCAGCCCGGGACCGACCCGTTTTGCCAGCGACAGTGAACTGCCCGATCCCTATGACGGCCTGGTGGAAGGTCTCGACGATCACCTGGAAGTCCATGACTGCATGGGCTGTCCGCTGTTCGTCGATGAACGCCCCTGGGGCCTGCTGACCCTCGACGCCCTCGACCCGCAGCGCTTCGAGCCTATCGAGCTGGACGCCCTGCAAGCCTTCGCCAGCCTGGCTGCCGCCACGGTCAGCGCTGCCGAACGCATCGAGCGCCTGGCACTGCGCGCCGAAAACGAGCATCAACGGGCCGAAGTCTTCCGCCAGGCCAGCGGGCAGAACCGCGAGATGATCGGCCAGAGCAAGGCCCACAAGCGCTTGCTGGAAGAGATCAATCTGGTGGGCGGCAGCGACCTGACCGTGCTGATCACCGGGGAAACCGGCGTTGGCAAGGAGTTGGTGGCCCAAGCCATTCACGCGGCCTCGCCCCGGGCGGAGCAACCGATCATCAGCCTCAACTGCGCGGCCCTGCCCGACACCCTGGTGGAGAGCGAGCTGTTCGGCCATGTGCGCGGCGCCTTTACCGGGGCCACCCAGGATCGTCGGGGGAAATTCGAGCTGGCCAATGGCGGCACCCTGTTTCTCGATGAAGTCGGTGAACTGTCGCTGACGGTACAAGCCAAGCTGCTACGGGTGCTGCAAAGCGGCCAATTGCAACGCCTGGGCTCAGACAAGGAACATCAGGTGGACGTACGCCTGATCGCCGCCACCAACCGCGATCTGGCAGAAGAGGTGCGCAACGGTCGTTATCGCGCCGACTTCTACCATCGCCTCAGCGTGTATCCACTGCGGGTGCCGGCCCTGCGGGACCGGGGCCGGGACGTGCTGCTGCTCAGCGGCTACTTCCTGGAACAGAACCGCTCGCGCATGGGCCTGGGCAGCCTGCGCCTGAGCGCCGATGCGCAACAGGCGCTGCTGGCCTACAACTGGCCGGGCAACGTCCGCGAACTGGAGCACTTGATCGGACGCAGCGCCCTCAAGGCCTTGGGCAACTGCCGTGAACGGCCGAAGATCCTCAGCCTGGATGCAACGGACCTGGACCTGCCGCGGGTCAGCGAAAAGGCGCCTGCCGTGCCCGAGCAAGCCCTTGAAAGCGCGCCTCTGGCCCTCACCAACGGCGATCTGCGCCAGGCCACCGAGCACTATCAACGCCAGCTGATCAACGCCTGCCTTGAACGGCACCAGCACAACTGGGCCAGTGCCGCCCGTGAGCTAGGCTTGGACAGGGCCAACCTCAGCCGCCTGGCCAAGCGCCTGGGCCTGCGGTAGAGGCCAAGGGCCTGCTCGCTGGAGCGGGCGTGCCAGCAAAGGGCACGGCGTAAATCCAGGGACCCGCGCAGCGGCCGACGGAAAGCAGCCTCGCCGCTAAAGCCAGTCCTGAATACGTCGATAACCCGTTATCAAGGGTTGTCCGTGGGTCGAGCCACAAGCCAATTTTTTCCAGAGAAGGTTTTTATGTCCTCCAACAAAGCCCGCGCAGACTCGCTTTCGCTTCTGCTGTTTACCTTGCGCAGCGGCAAGCTGATGGCAATCAACCTGCTTAAAGTCAGTGAAATCATTCCCTGCCCGCCGCTGACCAAGCTGCCGGAATCCCACCCCCATGTGAAAGGCATCGCCACCTTGCGCGGCAACTCGCTGTCGGTGATCGACCTCAGCCGGGCCATCGGCGAGCGCCCACTGGCCGACCCGGACAGCGGTTGCCTGATCGTCACCGACGTCAGCCGTTCCAAACAGGGCCTGCACGTGCAGGCGGTGAGCAAGATCGTCCACTGCCTGACCACCGATATCCGCCCACCGCCCTTTGGTTCCGGCGGTATCAAGTCCTACATCACCGGCGTGACCCAGGTGGACGGCACGCTGGTGCAAGTGCTGGATATCGAGAAAGTGATCCACGGCATCGCCCCGGCGCAGATCGAGATGGCGCCCACCGAACTGAGCATGGAAGACGCCGATGCCCTGGGCAATGCGCGCATCCTGGTGGTGGACGACAGCCAGGTAGCGCTGCAGCAATCGGTGCACACCCTGCGCAACCTCGGCCTGCAATGTCACACCGCCCGCAGCGCCAAAGAGGCCATCGACTGCCTGCTGGAACTGCAAGGCACGGCCAACGAGATCAACCTGATCGTTTCGGACATCGAGATGTCGGAAATGGATGGCTACGCCCTGACCCGGACCCTGCGGGAAACCCCGGACTTCGCTCATCTGTATGTGTTGCTGCACACCTCGCTGGACAGTGCCATGAACAGTGAAAAGGCCCGCCTGGCCGGAGCCAATGCGGTACTCACCAAATTCTCCTCGCCGGAACTGACCCGCTGCCTGATCGACGCTGCCAAGACCATCGCCAGCCAGGCAGCCTGAGCCATGAGCGAGGTCCACTGCCTGCTGCTGCGTCGTGACCTCAGTGTCCCCCAGGCCACGCCACAGTGGCCGGCGGGCATCACCCTGCAGCACTACAGCCCGGAACTGGCCGAAGCCGTGCATCAACTGCTGCACCTGGGCTACCAGGACGGCGGTGGCCAGGTGCCACCCCTGGAAAACTGGCGCCGGGCCTTCGAAACCGATGCCGAGTACGACCCTCAACTGTGCCTGGTGGTGCGGGATGCGCAGGGCGTGGTGGCGGTGGCCCAGTGCTGGACCAGCGCCTATATCAAGGATCTGGTGGTGCACCCTCGGGCCCGTGGTCAAGGACTGGGCCGCGCCCTGCTGCTACAAGCCTTCATGATGTTCGCCGAACGCCGGGAAGGCTTTGTCGATCTCAGGGTGCTGGAGGACAACCTGCGGGCGCGGCGCTTGTATGAAAGCACCGGCATGCATATCGTGCGTCGCGAAGTCCTGCCCTAGGCGACAGCCATCAAGACCCGACAGCTGGCGTGCAACTTGCTTCGACACGGCTCCTGGCCGCGTCAATAACAGCATTTATGGCGCTATCCCTGTCGACCCAGAACGGTTTACTCGCTCCATGAATACTCAGTTTTCCTGCGTTGGTTGCGGCAAGTGCTGCAACGATCACCATGTGCCCCTGACCCTCACCGAAGCCCGGGCCTGGGCCGCCGACGGCGGTCAGGTGATCGTCCTGGTGGAGGCCTTCCTCGGCAATGGCCTGGGGCTGCCGGCGCAACAGCGCGAGCACGCCGAGCGCCGTTCCTGCCGGGTCACCAGTGGCAGTACCGAGGCCTACGTGGCAATCACCTTTGCCGCCTACAACGTCGGCCCCTGCCGGAATCTTGACGAAGACCAGCTCTGCCGCATCTATGAGCGTCGCCCCCTGGTGTGCCGTATCTACCCCATGGAGATCAATCCCCATATCCCCCTCAACCCGCAGGCCAAGGAGTGCCCGCCGGAATCCTGGGAACAGGGACCGCAACTGATTCTGGGGGGAGCACTGGTGGATAGGGAACTGGCCGAGCTGATCAGCCGCTCACGCCAGGCCGACCGCGACGATATCCACACCAAGGAAGCCATTTGCGCCCTGCTCGGCATTCGCACCACGGCCCTCAAGGGCGACGGCTTCACCGCCTACTTGCCCGACATGAATGCCCTGGCCAGGGCCATCGATCAAGTTCAGGCAGCGCCCCCCGTGGCATCCAGCCAGCCCTGGCGCTTTCATCTGTCCGGAAACGACATCGCCGGCCAGGTCCAGGCTGCCGGCGCCCAGGTGGTCAGCGAAGCGGCCCTGGACTACGCCTTCATCTCGCTACGCGCCGCCTGACCCCGCAGCATCAGGCTGGCCGGCGAACCGGCCTATCCGCGCTTATGCCAGAACTCCTGGGCCAGTTGCCGCAAGTCCCCCGCCAGCCCGGCCACGTCGCCTGAATTGACATGACTGAGCTGGCCGGCACTGACCGTCACTTCACAGGCATTGCGAATACCGATGATGTTGCGGTTGATGTCCTCGCTCACCGCGCTTTGCTCCTCCACCGCCGCGGCAATCTGCAGGCTCATTTCGGTGATCTGATTGACCCGCTGGCTGATGCCGTCCAGGGCCACTGCGGCGCGCTGGGCCTGGTCGACACTGCTTTCCACATGGGCACTGCTGTGCTGCATGGCCTCCACGGCATGGCGCGCCGCATTTTGCAGGGTGCTGATCATGCGCTGGATTTCGTTGGTGGAATCCTGGGTCCGCTGGGCCAGCCCACGGACCTCATCGGCCACCACGGCAAAGCCGCGCCCCTGCTCCCCGGCCCGCGCCGCCTCGATGGCAGCGTTCAGGGCCAGCAGGTTGGTTTGCTCGGCGATGCTGCGGATCACCTCCAGCACCCCGGAAATATCCGTGCTGTGGCCCTCCAGCTGATGAATGACTTCAGTGGCTCGCTCCAGCTCGCTGGCCAGGCGCAGCACCGCGCTGCGGCTTTCGCCCACCAGTTGATGACCTTCACGGGTTTCGCTTTCCGCCTGATCCGCCGCCACCGATGCCTGCTGGGCATGGGTGGCGACCTCGGCCACGCTGGCGGCCATCTGGTGGATGGCGGCCGCCACCTGATCGGTTTCCGCCTGCTGCTCCAGGGTGCTGTTGTGGCTGCTGTGCAGGTGTTCCACCAGCTCTGCGGCGTGCCCGGCCAGGCGCTGGGACGCATCGCCGATCCGCCCCACCACCGCCCCCACTTGGGCCTCGAGCATCTGCAAGGCGAACTCGATACGCCCGAACTCGTCGGCACGACCGGTGTAGATGCCCTGGCTCAGTGGGTTGTCGCCGATCTGCCGGGCACGCTCGGCGAGGCGATCCAGCGGGCGCATTTGCAGACCGACCGCCACCAGACTCAGGCACCAGCCCATGGCCATCACCGTGCCCTGGAGCATCCAGGACTCGGGCAGCAGCCAGGCTGAAACCCCGAAACTGCCGATAAAACCGGCGCTGATAGCGGCCCACAGGCGCAAGCGCAGGCTGACGACAGGCAGCATGCTCCAACCTGAACGCCCGCCCTCCCTGAGCCGGGCATAAGCCCGCTCCGCGGCGTCGATCTGTTGCGGACTGGGCTTGGTGCGCACCGATTGGTACTCCACCGCCTGACCGTCGCGGGTCACCGGCGTGACGTAGGCGCTGACCCAGTAGTGGTCGCCGTTCTTGCAGCGGTTCTTGACCATGCCCATCCACGAGCGGCCGCTCTTGAGGGTGCGCCACATATGGCCGAAGGCCGCGGAGGGCATGTCCGGGTGACGCAGCAGGTTGTGCGGCGAACCCAGCAGTTCCTCGCGGGTGTAGCCGCTGATCTCGATGAAGTCAGGATTGGCGTAGGTGATCGCGCTGGTCAGATCGGTGGTCGAAAGGATGTTCGCATCAGGGGCAAAGTCCACGTTTCGCCCAGTAACCGGCAGGTTGATCTTCATGGGAAGCGCGCTCGTAATTGTTAGGAGGAGTCGGCAGGGCTGCTGACTCTAAGCGCACTGATGCCACAAATACTGATCCAGCTCAGGTTTAAAGCAATTAGCCATCATTGCGATTAAAAAGCGCAAATCGAGGCAATATCTTCGATTGTCGGCGATATCAACGTTTGCCCATGGAGCGCCGGGTACCGGGAGGCGCTGCGCCGGGGGTCTTGGTGTGGCCATTGCTGGCGCCGTTCTTGTACCAGGGCTGCTGAACGTTTTTTGCCGCGGCGAATTCGGACGGTTTGAAGGGAAACTTGAACGCCGGTATCTCAGCCTTGCCCTCGGTTTCAGGGGTGGCCGGCTCGGCCGCAGGATCAACGCTCAGGGCGTCATCCGCAGCAGGTTGTGCAGGGGAAGTCATGGAAGCTCCAGGAGAGAAAGAAAAGCCGGGCCGAGGGACGGGCCACAGGGGCCGGCAGTATACCTGTGTGCCTGCGATCTTTGACCTGCATCGCAAGGGCTGGCAGGTACTTTTCTGACAGGGCTGACAGCTGGCCGTCACCCTGCTGACCGGGTTAGCGGACTATAACTGTGCACAGATCATGGCCGTCCTTCCGACATCACTGCCCGGCGCCCTCCCCCCATGCCCATTGCCAAGAAAACCGTCGTGACCGCAACGCTTCTCCTGGCCATCGCCGCCGCTGCGATCTGGTTCTTCAACAAACCCACAAGCCCCAGGCTGGCCGCGCCCACGGCGATACCAGTGCGAGTGGTACAGGTGGTCCAGCAGGACGTAGCGCGCTACACCAGCGGCATAGGCTCGGTGCAGTCGCTGCACAGTGTGACCATCCGTCCCCAGGTGGACGGCATCCTCACCCGATTGCGGGTCAAGGAAGGGCAGTGGGTGAAAGCAGGTGACCTGCTGGCCACTCTCGATGACCGTTCGATCCGCGCCAACCTGGATCAGGCCCGGGCCCAGCTGGCACAGAATCAGGCCCAGTTGCAGGTGGCGCAGATCAATCTCAAGCGCTACAAGCTGCTGTCGGTGGATGAAGGCGTCTCGAAGCAGACGTACGACCAGCAGGTGGCCCTGGTCAATCAGCTCAATGCCACGGCCCAAGGCAACCAGGCCGCCATTGACGCCACCCAGGTACAACTCTCCTACACCCAGATCCGCTCTCCCGTCACTGGCCGGGTGGGTATTCGTACCGTGGATGAAGGCAACTTCCTACGCGTGACCGACACCCAGGGGCTGTTTTCGGTGACCCAGATCGACCCCATCGCCGTGGAGTTTTCCCTGCCCCAGCAAATGCTGCCGACCTTGCAGCAGTTGATCCGCGCCCCGAAGCCGGCGGCGGTCCAAGCCTACCTGGGCGCCGACAGCAACAGCCCCGATGCCCTGCTGGGCAACGGCCACCTGACGCTGATCGACAACCAGATCAATGCCGGTACCGGCACCATTCGCGTCAAGGCCGAGTTCGACAACGCTCAGCAAAAGCTCTGGCCCGGACAATTGGTGACGGTGAAAATCCAGACGGCGCTGGACCAGGCCGCGCTCACCGTACCGCCTAACGTGGTCCAGCGCGGCCTGGATCAGCACTTCGTGTTCAGGGTCAAAGGCCAGCACGTGGAAAGCGTGCCGGTGCAGGTGCTGTATCAGGACAGCGGGCTGAACATCATCTCCGGCGTCCAGGCCGGGGACGTGCTGGTCAGTGACGGCCAGTCGCGGCTCAAACCCGGCTCCCAGGTCCAGGTACTGAGCGACCCGCCGCCCCTGGTGCAGGCCTCGGAGCCCAAGCCATGAAGGGCCGTGGCTCGATGTCCGCCTGGTGCATCGACCATCCGGTCGCCACCGTGTTGCTGACGTTCGCGCTGGTGCTGCTGGGGCTGATCGCCTTTGCGCGCCTGCCGGTGGCGCCGCTGCCAGAGGCCGAGTTTCCCACCATCCAGGTTTCCGCCACCCTGCCCGGGGCCAGCCCGGACACCATGGCCTCCTCGGTAGCCACGCCGCTTGAGGTGCAGTTCAGCGCCATCCCCGGCGTGACCCAGATGACCTCCAGCAGCGCCCTGGGCTCCTCCCTGCTGACCCTGCAATTCACCTTGAACAAGAGCATCGACACCGCCGCTCAGGAAGTACAGGCGGCCATCAACACCGCCGCCGGCAAACTGCCCAAGGACATGCCCACCCTGCCCACCTGGAGGAAGGTCAACCCCGCCGACAGCCCGGTGCTGATCCTCAGCATCAGCTCAACGCAGATGCCCGGCACCGAGCTCAGCGACTACGCGGAAACCCTGCTGGCCCGGCAGATCAGCCAGATCGACGGTGTTGGCCAGATCAACATCACCGGCCAGCAGCGCCCGGCGATCCGGGTCCAGGCTTCAGCAGACAAGCTGGCGGCCATCGGCCTGACCCTGGCCGACATCCGCCTGGCGATCCAGCAAACCAGCCTCAACCTGGCCAAGGGCGCGCTGTATGGCGAATCGAGCATCTCCACCCTGTCCACCAACGATCAGCTGTTCCATCCCGAGGAATACGGCCAGTTGATCGTTTCCTACAAGGACGGCGCACCAGTGCACCTGCAGGACGTGGCGCGAGTGGTCAACGGCTCGGAGAACGCCTACGTCCAGGCCTGGTCCGGCGACCAGCCTGGGGTCAATCTGGTGATCTCGCGCCAACCGGGGGCCAATATCGTCGACACCGTGGACCGCATCCAGGCTGCGCTGCCGGGCCTTGAGGCGATGCTGCCGGCGTCGGTGCAGGTCAAGGTGCTGGTGGATCGCACCCAGACCATCCGCGCCTCGCTGCATGAAGTGGAGATCACGCTGCTGATCGCCGTGCTGCTGGTGGTGGCGGTGATGGCGCTGTTCCTGCGCCAGTGGTCGGCGACCCTGATCGTCTCCGCAGTGCTGGGGGTATCGCTGACCGCCAGTTTCGCCCTCATGTACGTGATGGGCTTCAGCCTGAACAACCTGACCCTGGTGGCCATCGTCATCGCCGTGGGCTTTGTGGTGGACGATGCCATCGTGGTGGTGGAGAACATCCACCGTCACCTGGAGGCCGGCGACGGCATGCGCGAGGCGGCGATCAAGGGCGCCGCAGAGATCGGCTTTACCGTAGTCTCCATCAGCTTTTCCCTGGTGGCGGCGTTCATTCCACTGCTGTTCATGGGCGGCGTGGTCGGCCGGCTGTTCAAGGAGTTCGCCCTGACCGCCACCTCCACCATCATGATTTCGGTGGTGGTCTCGCTGACCCTGGCCCCGACCCTGGCCGCCCTGTTCATGCGTGCCCCGGTGCACCCGCCCCATGCCCAGCCGGGTTTCGGCGAGCGCCTGCTGGCCTTCTACGAACGCGGCCTGCGCAAGGCCCTGGCCCATCAGCAACTGATGCTGGGGATTTTCGGCCTGACCTTGAGCATGGCCATCGCCGGTTACATTCTGATTCCCAAGGGCTTCTTCCCGGTGCAGGACACCGGCTTCGTACTGGGTACTACCGAGGCGGCGGCGGACATCTCCTACCCGGACATGGTGAAAAAACATCAGGCCCTGGCGGAAATCGTCGCTGCCGACCCAGCAGTGCAAGCCTTCTCCCATTCGGTGGGCGTCTCCGGCAGCAACCAGACCATCGCCAATGGCCGCTTCTGGATCTCGCTGAAAAAACGTGGCGACCGGGATGTCTCCGCCAGCGCCTTTATCGACCGCATCCGCCCACAACTGATGCAGGTGCCGGGCATCGTCCTCTACTTACGGGCCGGCCAGGACATCAACCTCAGTTCCGGCCCCAGCCGCGCCCAGTATCAATACGTGCTCAAAAGCAACGACGGCCCGACCCTGAGTACCTGGACCCAACGCCTGACTGAAAAACTGCGCGGCAACCCGGCGTTCCGCGATGTTTCCAACGACCTGCAACTGGGCGGCAGCATTACCCACATCAACATCGATCGCACCGCCGCCGCGCGCTTCGGCCTCACCGCCAGCGATGTCGACGAAGCGCTGTACGACGCCTTCGGCCAGCGTCAGATCAACGAGTTCCAGACCGAGATCAACCAGTACAACGTGATCCTCGAACTCGACACTCAGCAACGGGGCAAGGCCGAGAGCCTGAACTACTTCTACCTGCGCTCGCCGCTGACCGGGGAAATGGTCCCGCTGTCGGCCCTGGCCCGCTTCGACGCGCCCAGCATCGGGCCGCTGTCGATCGCCCACGACGGCATGTTTCCGGCGGCCAATCTGTCGTTCAACCTGGCCCCCGGCGTGGCCCTGGGGGATGCGGTGATCCTGCTTGACCAGGCCAAGAGCGAGATCGGTATGCCGGCGGCCATCAGCGGCAACTTCCAGGGCGCGGCCCAGGCCTTCCAAAGCTCCTTGGCCAGCCAGCCGTACCTGATCCTCGCCGCGCTGGTGGCGGTCTACATCATTCTCGGGGTGCTGTACGAAAGCTTCGTGCATCCGCTGACCATCATTTCCACCCTGCCTTCAGCGGGCCTCGGCGCCTTGTTGATGCTCTGGCTCTGCGGCCAGGACTTTTCCATCATGGCGCTGATCGGCCTGGTGCTGCTGATCGGCATCGTCAAGAAAAACGGCATCCTGATGATCGACTTTGCCCTGGAGGCCCAGCGCAACCGTGGCCTGGCTCCTGAAGAAGCGATCTACCAGGCCTGTATCACCCGCTTCCGGCCGATCATCATGACCACCCTCGCCGCCTTGCTCGGCGCCCTGCCGCTGATGCTCGGCTATGGTACCGGTGCCGAACTGCGCCAGCCCCTGGGTATCGCCGTGGTCGGCGGTTTGCTGGTAAGCCAGGCCCTGACGCTGTTCACCACGCCGGTCATATACTTGTGGCTCGAGCGGCTGTTCCACCGGCCCCAGCCGGCCCTTTCGCCGGCCACCAACACCTGAGGCGGGTCATGCGCGTTCTGATTATCGAAGACGAAGAAAAAACTGCGGACTACCTGCATCGCGGACTGACCGAACAGGGCTATACCGTCGACCTGGCCCGGGATGGCGTCGAGGGTCTGCACCTGGCTCTGGAAAGTGACTATGCGGTGATCGTGCTGGATGTGATGCTCCCCGGCCTGGACGGCTTTGGCGTGCTGCGAGCCCTGCGTGCGCGCAAGCAGACCCCGGTGATCATGCTCACCGCCCGGGAGCGCGTGGAGGACCGGATTCGCGGCCTGCGCGATGGCGCCGACGACTACCTGGGCAAGCCCTTTTCCTTCCTTGAACTGGTGGCCCGCCTGCAGGCCCTGACCCGCCGCAGCGGTGGTCACGAACCGGTGCAGATCAGCATCGCCGACCTGTGGATCGATCTCATCAGCCGCAAGGCCAGCCGCGCCGGCACGCGCCTGGACCTGACCGCCAAGGAGTTTTCCCTGCTCAGCGTGCTGGCCCGGCGCCAGGGCGAGATCCTGTCCAAGACCTCGATTGCCGAGATGGTCTGGGACATTAACTTCGACAGCGACGCCAACGTCGTCGAAGTGGCAATCAAGCGCCTGCGGGCCAAACTCGACGGCCCTTTCGAACACAAGCTGCTGCACACCATCCGCGGCATGGGTTATGTGCTGGAGAGCCGCAGTGCCGAGTAACTCCATTGCCCTGCGCCTGAGCGGGCTGTTCACCCTGGTGGCACTGCTGATCTTCCTGCTGATTGGTGGCGCCCTCTATCAACAGGTGGACAAAGGCCTGGGCCTGCTGCCGGAAGCCGAGCTGGACGCGCGTTACAGCGTCCTGGAGTCGGCCTTGAACCGTTACGGCACGCCTGAACACTGGGCCAAGATCAACGCCAAGCTCAAGCTGCTCAGCGAGGAGGACAAGCGCATCCGTTTCTGGGCAGTGAGCGGCGATCCCGCTTATGAGTACGGCAACCCGGACCCACAGATCCGCGCATTCGCCCAAGGTCCGCTTGGCATGCGCGACCTGATCCTGAGCGCTCATCCCTATCCACTGAAGGTACTGGTCAGCCAATTGCCGGCCAAGGAACAGCGCCCGGCCCTGCGCTTCCTGATTGCCATCGACACCGATACCTTCCACCAGACCCAGCAGCAGTTGCTGATAGCCCTGATCGGCCTGGCCATCGTCGGTGTACTGCTGGCCTCGGCCCTGGGTTACTGGGTGGCGCGGATCGGCCTCAAGCCGCTGATCAAGCTGTCCCAGGAGGCCCAGCGCCTGGCACCGCCGCGGCTCTCCGGGCGCCTGCAGCTCTCGCCCCTGCCGCCGGAGCTGAGCCAGTTCGTCAGCTCCTTCAACTCCACCCTGGAACGGGTCGAACAGGCCTATTCGCGCCTGGAGTCGTTCAACGCCGACGTCGCCCATGAACTGCGCTCGCCCCTGACCAACCTGATCGGCCAGACCCAGGTCGCCCTGACCCGGGGCCGCTCGGCGGAGCATTACTTCGAGGTACTGCAATCCAATCTTGAAGAACTGGAACGGCTGCGCTCCATCGTCAACGACATGCTGTTCCTGGCCAGTGCCGACCAGGGCAACAAGGCCACCAAGCTCACCAGCACCTCCCTGGCGACGGAAGTGGCCGCTACCCTGGACTACCTGGACTTTATCCTCGAAGACGCCCAGGTCAGGGTCGAGGTCCAGGGCGATGCCCAGGCACGGATCGAGATTGCCCACCTGCGCCGGGCCCTGATCAATCTGCTGAACAATGCCGTGCAGCACACGGCGGTGGGGGAAGTGATCCAGGTGCGGATTGAAGTGCAGGAGCAGCAAGTGACGATCGCCGTCAGCAACCCGGGGCAAGGCATCGCCAGCGAACACCTGCCGCGTTTGTTCGAGCGTTTCTACCGGGTCGATGCCTCGCGCAGCAACAGCGGCGCCAACCACGGCCTGGGGCTGGCCATCGTCAAGGCCATCGCCCTGATGCATGGCGGCGACGTCTTTGTGCGCAGCGATCAGGGGATCAACACCTTCGGCCTTTATCTGCCTCTGTGACTCGGGATTCTCGGATTCTGCAGACGCCGACTGGCCGACGCACGCCTCAACCTATCCGGCGCGGACTATGGGGCACTTTCGCTGACAACCCGGCACCTGCTGGCCAGTCTCTACTGTTGTGTTTTTGGTAACAGTCCTTATCCTGTTCGGCTCTTTTTCCAGCAGCCACATGGTTATATTTTTGTCGCACCGAATTGAACTTGCTCTGCAAGAAGGTCTTCAGAAATGTCCAACAGTATGGGTTTGGCCAGCGTCTTTGTTTTGTCTTCCCTGTTCGTGGTGCCAATGGCCATGGCCGAAGAATCCCAGGGATTCGTGGCGAGAAATGCCGCACGCGCCGCCGCGTTCGAACAAGCACAGATTGCCCAGGCCGCCCAGCAGCAAAACAGCCAGCAAGCCCAGAAGATCACCGCTGAGCACAGCAAGACCGACGCTCACAAAGACAGTTGATCGGCGATAGCCACTCGTTTCCCTCGACAACTTCTCTGCTTTCAACCCTGGAGTAAGTTGTCTTAAAGCCGCTGACTTCAGCGGCTTTTTTTTGCTGTAGAGAAACCCTCTGCACATTCGTCATGCACAGAACAAGAAACAACCGAATTCACAATAAAAAATCATGTTCATTCACCAAAGGAGCTACACGTTGTTCAGGACCACGCTGAGAATCAGCCCACTATTCATTGCAATCGCTGCAACTATTCCCGCCTTGGGCCAGGCTGCCGAAGAGCGCGACAAACAGGGCTTCGTCGCCGGCTCGAGCCTCAAGCTCAACGCCCGCAACTACTACATGAATCGCAACCGGCATCAGCAAGCCGATGACAACATCGAATGGGGCCAGGGTTTCCTGGGGGTCTTCGAGTCCGGCTACACCCAGGGCACCGTAGGTTTCGGCCTGGATGCCAATGCCATGCTCGGCCTCAAGCTCGATGGCGGTGGCGGCACCGACAGTTCGAGCATCCTGCCCATCAGCGATGGCAACGGAAAAGCGCCCGCAGCGTTCTCCACCGCTGGCGCCACCTTGAAGATGCGAGCCTTCGACACCGAGCTCAAGGCAGGCGATCTGTTTCTCAACAACCCGGTGATCGCCGGGGGCATGAGCCGCATGCTGCCGCAGACCTTTCGCGGCGTCAGCCTGACCAACCACAGTTTCGACGGCTGGTTGATCGAAGGCGGCCAAGCCAGTTTCACCAAGCCTTACAACCAGAGTGGCCACAAGCGCATCGGCACCTCCTACGGCACCTTGCAAAAAGGTGACGAAAGCCTGCACCTGAATTGGGCCGGGGTCGCCTGGAGCGGCGTTCCGGGGCTGACCAGCAGCCTCTACGCCTCTGAACTCAAGGACATCTGGAACCAGTACTACTACGACCTGGACTACACCTACGCGCTCAACGATCTGGTCAGCCTCAATCCGGGCCTGCACTTCTATCACACCCAGGACACCGGCCAGGCACTGCTGGGCAACATCGACAACAACACCTACAGCCTGCACTTCACCGTGGGCGTAGGCAGCCACAGCGTCACTGCGGCCTACCAGCGGGTCAACGGCAACACGCCGTTCGACTACATCGCCCAGGGCGACAGCATCTACCTGGACAACTCCCAGCAGTACTCGGACTTCAACGGTCCCAACGAGCGCTCCTGGAAGCTCAAGTACGCCTACGATTTCGCCGGCGTCGGCCTGCCGGGCCTGACCTCGGCACTGTCTTACTCCCGGGGCGAGTTGGACCTGACCCAGGTCGATCCGGCCAGCCGCGGCTATGCCAACTGGTACAGCGCCGACGGCAAGCACGCCAAGCACTGGGAGCGCGACCTCGACCTCAAGTACGTGGTGCAAGGCGGCACCGCCAAGGACCTGGCCGTGCGCTTGCAATGGGCCACCAACCGTGGCGGCAACGGCTACGGCGCACTGGACAACGACACCGATGAGTACCGGGTGATCGTCGACTATCCGATCAACGTGTTCTAAGCCGATATGAGCAAAAGGCCAGCATGTTTTGCTGGCCTTTTTTTTATTCGGGATTTATACAGGCGCGAAGGCGTGACCGATTTCTGTAGCCCACGTCCACACTAGACTTAACTATGTCGACGTAGCAGAAATCAAAATCATGAGCGTGAGTCGTGCGACACCCCGCACAGGGAAAATCGCGTCAAATCCGGAACGTCTGTTGGTCCTGGCCAGCTCGCTGATCGTCGTGGCCATTCTCAGTATCGTCACCTACCTGTTGATCCGTGAACACGCTGCTGCCGAACAGGCTGCCACCCGTGCCGCGAACAACATCGTGCAACTGATAGAAGCGGATGTGTTGCGCAACGTCGAACTCTACGACCTGTCCCTCAAGGGGCTGATCAGTGCGGCGCAACGCGACGACCTGAAGGACGTGTCGGCGCCCATCCGCCACCTGGCGCTGTTCGACCGGGCCACCGCAGCGCCCTACAAGGGCGATATTCTGTTGCTGGACAAGCACGGCGAGGTACTTGCCGACTCGGCTTCGGTCGTGCCGCGCACGGGCAACTACGCCGACCGCGAGTACTTCCGCTCGCATATCGACAATCCAGATCCAGGCATGATGATCAGCCCCCCGTTCCGTGCCCGCACCGCCGAGCATGACTGGCGGATCAGCTTCAGTCGTCGGCTCAGCAACGAGAATGGCGAGTTCATTGGTGTCGCCGAAGCGGCCATGCGCCTGAGCTACTTCAATGAGCTGTTCAAGAATCTGGATATCGGGCGCAATGGCTCGATCAACCTGATCAGCCGCGACGGGGTTCTGCTAGCCCAACAACCGCCCCTGGCGGACGACCTGATTGGCAAGAGTTTCAGTAACCGCCCCAACTTCGTGCGCATCCTGCGCGAAGGCAATGGCAGCTTCGGCAGCGTGTCCAGCGTGGATCGGATGCACCGGCTGTACACCTTTTCCCAGGTGGGCGACCTGCCGCTGATCGTGGTTGTGGCGCTGTCCATCGACGAAGTCTTCGCTGCCTGGCAACGCACGGCGCTGCTGATCAGCGGCGCCACTGGGGCGCTGTGCATCGCCCTGTTCTGGCTAACCTGGCAACTGTGTCGCGAACTGCGGCGCCGACAGGATGCCGAGCAGGAGCTGGCGCGCCTGGCAGCTGTCGATGCCCTCACTGGCCTGGCCAACCGTCGTACCCTGGATCAAGTGATGAACAATGAGTGGGCCCGGGCCCGGCGCACCAACCAGCCCCTGTCGCTGCTGATGGTCGATGTCGACCACTTCAAGTCGTTCAACGACCGCTTTGGCCATCCACTGGGGGACCAGGCATTGCGTGCAGTGGCGCAGAACATTGGCACTTGCGCGGGACGCCCGGCAGATCTGGCGGCGCGCTACGGAGGCGAAGAGTTCGCGATAGTACTGCCGGAGACCGACAGCGCCGGCGCCGCCGTACTCGCCGAGCGAATCCGCGCCAGCATCGCCGCCTTGCCGCCTGTCAGCGAACAGGCCACACCCTTGACGGTGAGCATCGGCATCAACACCTGGTCGGGCAATCCCGATATCAGCCTCGACCAATGGGTGAGTGACGCCGACAAGGCCCTGTATCAAGCCAAGTACAGCGGCCGCAACCGAGTGGTTTCCAACATGTCACGACGCAGCAGTTGAACATTCGGGCATAAAAAAAGGCCATCCGGGGGGATGGCCTTCAAAAACAAAAGGAAAGAGAGAGTAATTACACGGCCGCGACCGGACGCATGTAAGAGATCGGTGCAGTGCTGGCATCTTCGAAGGTCACGACTTCCCAGGCATCTTTCTGCTCAATCAACTTGCGCAGTAGCTGGTTGTTCAGTGCGTGGCCCGACTTGAAGCCCTTGAACTCGCCTATCAGGCTGTTGCCTAGCAGGTAGAGGTCACCAATTGCATCCAGGATCTTGTGCTTGACGAATTCATCTTCGTAGCGAAGACCGTCTTCGTTCAGTACGCCATCCGAATCGACCACAATGGCGTTTTCCACGCTGCCGCCGAGTGCGAGGTTGTGCTTGCGCAGGTACTCGATATCACTCATGAAACCAAAGGTACGGGCGCGGCTGACTTCTTTTACAAACGAAGTGCTGGAGAAGTCCACGCTTGCACTCTGGGTGCGGTCACGGAAAACCGGGTGATCGAAATCGATCTCGAAGCTCACTTTAAAACCATCGAAAGGCACGAAAGTGGCGCGCTTGTCGCCGTCTTCCACGGTCACTTCACGAAGGATGCGGATGAACTTTTTAGCTGCGTCCTGTTCTTCGAGGCCAGCAGATTGAATCAGGAATACGAAGGGTCCGGCGCTACCATCCATGATCGGGACTTCGGACGCGGAGAGCTCGACGTAGGCGTTATCGATGCCCAGGCCAGCCATGGCCGAGAGCAAGTGCTCCACCGTGTCCACTTTGACGTCACCGTTGACCAACGTGGTCGACATCGTGGTTTCGCCAACATTTTCCGCGCGAGCAGGAATCTGCACCACAGGGTCCAGGTCGGCACGACAAAACACAATGCCGGTGTCGACAGGCGCAGGCTTGAGGGTCAGGTAAACCTTCTCCCCGGAATGCAGGCCTACACCTGTGGCACGGATAATATTCTTCAGGGTGCGTTGTTTAATCATGGCTTGGGCCGCTTCAGCGCAAATTGCGAACTGGTATCAACAAAGGCTGGCGATAATAGCAGACCATGCCTTTGCTGAACACCAATCACCCTAATACCCCTGATACATTCCATCAATCGGCCTGACGACGCAGGAATGCCGGGATGTCCAGGTAATCCAGATCATCTTGCGGATTCAGCTTCGCCGCGGTCGCCGCGTTCGACTGCGCCTGATTGCGCATGACGGTCGGACGGTCCAGGTCACGGTAGTTCACCGACGGCAGTTCCTGACGAGCAGGGGCTGGCGCTTGCGACTGAGCGGACATGGAAGTCTGAACGGTGTTGTCGATGACCTTTACAGGTTTCTCGATTTTCGCGCCCAGACCGGTGGCCACTACGGTTACATGCAGTTCGTCACGCATGTCCGGATCGATAACGGTACCGACCTTGACCATGGCGTGTTCGGAAGCGAAGGCTTCGATGATGCTACCCACGTCGGAGTACTCACCCAGGGACAGGTCAGGACCGGCGGTGATGTTCACCAGGATGCCGCGTGCACCTTCCAGATTCACGTCTTCCAGCAACGGGTTGCGGATCGCCGCTTCAGTGGCCTCACGCGCACGGTTCGGACCGCTGGCGCAGCCAGTGCCCATCATCGCCATGCCCATTTCGCTCATCACGGTACGTACGTCGGCAAAGTCGACGTTGATCATGCCCGGACGCTTGATGATGTCGGAGATACCGCGAACGGCACCGGCCAGCACGTCGTCAGCCTTGGCGAAAGCCGACAGCAGGCTGGCGTCCTTGCCGAGGATGGTCAGCAGCTTCTCGTTGGGGATGGTGATCAACGAGTCGACGCTTTCGCTCAGCGCGCGGATGCCCTCATCGGCGATCTGCATGCGCTTGCGGCCTTCGAACGGGAACGGACGGGTCACCACCGCGACGGTGAGGATGCCCATTTCCTTGGCCACTTCAGCGATGATCGGCGCCGCACCGGTACCGGTACCGCCGCCCATGCCGGTGGTGATGAACACCATGTTGGTGCCCGCCAGTACTTCGGCGATACGCTCGCGGTCTTCCAGAGCGGCTTGACGGCCGACTTCCGGATTGGCGCCAGCGCCCAGGCCCTTGGTCACGCCGGTACCCAGTTGCAGGATGGTCCGCGCGCCGATGTTTTTCAGCGCTTGAGCATCAGTGTTGGCGCAGATGAACTCGACGCCTTCGATGTTGCTCTTGACCATGTGATTGACCGCGTTGCCGCCGCCACCGCCAACACCGATAACCTTGATTACCGGACTCTGCGGGATGTTGTCTACGAGTTCGAACATTTTCCCTCTCCTTTCATTTCTCTAGTTTTTCGCCTACTGCCTACTGCTTTGAAACGGTGTTGCGGTAAATCTTTAGAAGTTGCCCTGAACCCAGCTTTTGATGCGGTCCAGCAACGCGGCCTTGGGCTCGTCGCTGCTGTAGCTGTCGCGGCTGCCGATGCCGGAGAACGAGATGCCATCGGACTGTTTCTGCAGTCCGTAGAGCAGCAGGCCGACGCCGGTGGAATAGATCGGGTTGCGCACCACGTCGGACAGGCCCTTGACACTGTGGGGCACGCCCAGACGAACCGGCATGTGGAAAATCTCCTCGGCCAGTTCCACCGCGCCTTCCATCTTCGAAGTACCACCGGTGAGCACGATGCCGGCCGGGATCAAGTCTTCGTAGCCGCTGCGTCGCAGCTCGGCCTGGATCAGGGTGAACAGTTCGTCGTAACGCGGCTCGACCACTTCGGCCAGGGCCTGGCGCGACAGCTCGCGCGGCGGACGATCGCCAACGCTCGGCACCTTGATGGTTTCGCCGGCACCGGCCAGCTTGGCCAGGGCGCAGGCGTAACGGATCTTGATCTCTTCGGCATACTGGGTCGGCGTGCGCAGGGCCATGGCGATGTCGTTGGTCACCTGATCGCCGGCAATCGGGATCACCGCGGTGTGACGGATCGCGCCTTCGGTGAAGATCGCCATGTCGGTGGTACCGCCGCCGATGTCCACCAGGCACACGCCCAGCTCTTTTTCGTCGTCGGTGAGTACCGAATAGGCCGAGGCCAGTTGCTCGAGGATGATGTCGTCGATTTCCAGGCCGCAGCGACGCACGCACTTCTCGATGTTCTGAGCGGCATTCACCGCGCAGGTCACTACGTGCACCTTGGCTTCCAGACGCACGCCCGACATGCCCAAAGGCTCACGCACGCCTTCCTGGTTATCGATCACGTAATCCTGTGGCAGGGTGTGCAGGACCCGCTGGTCAGCCGGGATTGCCACGGCCTGGGCCGCATCCAATACCCGCTCCAGGTCCGCCGAGCTGACTTCACGGTCGCGGATCGCCACGATGCCGTGGGAGTTCAGGCTGCGGATGTGATTGCCCGCCACACCGACGAAGGCCGAGTGGATACGGCAACCCGCCATCAGTTGCGCTTCTTCCACCGCGCGCTGGATCGACTGCACGGTGGACTCGATGTTCACCACCACGCCCTTCTTCAGGCCGCGGGAAGGATGGGTGCCGATGCCGACGATTTCCAGCGAGCCATCGGCCGCGACTTCGCCCACCAGCGCCACCACCTTGGAGGTGCCGATATCCAGGCCGACGATCATTTTGCCGCTTTGCACATTTGCCATGGTCCTGCCTCTTCTTAATTCTTCGCGACGGCAGGTTGCGCCGTCGTGGGTGCCGCCGGATCGCGCCAGCCCACGGCCAGGCCGTTGGCGTAGCGCAGATCGATGCGCGCGATGTTCGTGATCTGTTCTTTCAGCGTTTTTTCATAAATGGCAATGAAGCGGCGCATCTTCTCCACCAGATGATCGCGACCTAGGAGCAACTCGATACCGGGACCGGCACTGCCGGCACCGGTGGTCAGGAACCAGCTGCCGCGCTCGCGCAGCTCCAGACGGGCTATCGAAAAGCCCAGCGGCCGCAGCATCTGGCTCAACACCTGATACTGCTGCATCACTTGCTGCTGGGCCCGCTGCGGCCCGAACAACTGCGGCAAGTGTTCATAGTTCGCCAGTTCACGCGGAGTGAAGGCCTGGCCCTGGTTGTTCAACAGTGCCTCGTCGCCCCAGCGGGCCACTGGCAGTTGTTCTTCCAGGCGAATCACCACTTGGTCCGGCCACACCCGACGAACTTCGGCGTGGGCGATCCAGGGCATCTTTTCCAGCTCGGTGCGCATGCTCGCCAGGTCGATGGTGAAGAAGCTCGCCGCGACATATGGCGCGATCCGCTGCTGCACCGCCTGCTGGCTGATGTAGCTCAAGTCCCCCTGCACCGCGATCTTGGTGATCGGACGGTCGGCGTATGGCAGCAAGCGCTGGGCACCTTCATAGGTGCCAAAGCCCAACGCCACCAGCAGCACCGGCCAGAACAGGCTTTTCAGAAAACCAAAGTTGGCTTTCGGCAGGCGCACCGACATCGGCTCTTTGGCCACCATACGGCTGGCACCCCGCGGCACCGGCTTGCGGCCGGGTGCGGGTTGCTGATGACGAAGCGACGCGCCTTGCATGGACTTAACCTCTCGCCTCAAGACTGGCTGCCAGGATGGCCAGGACCAACTGCTGGAAATCCAGACCGGCCGCACGAGCGGCCATCGGCACCAGGCTGTGGTCGGTCATCCCGGGAGCGGTGTTCACTTCCAGAAACCAGAACTGCCCCTGGGCATCCTGCATCACATCGGCACGCGCCCAACCGGCGATACCGAGCGCCTCACAGGCTTTCGCCGTGAGGTCCATGAGTTCCTGTTCCTTGGCGCTATCGAGGCCGCATGGAATCCGGTACTGGGTATCGGAAGCCAGGTACTTGGCGTCGTAGTCGTAAAACGTGTGGGGAGTGCCCAACGCGATCGGTGGCAGCACCTGGCCACGCAGGGTTGCGATGGTGAACTCCGGACCCTGGATCCATTGCTCGACCAACACTTGCGAATCGTAGGTACTGGCCGCCTTCCATGCCTCGATCAATTCGGGCGCGGAAGTCACCTTGGCCATACCGATACTGGAGCCTTCATGAGCCGGTTTGACGATCAAAGGCAGGCCCAGTTCCGCCACCGCGGAAATACAGTCGGCTTCCGAACTCAGGACCGCGTGACGCGGCGTCGGAATACCCAGGCTGTGCCAGACCTGCTTGGTGCGCAGCTTGTCCATGGCCAGGGCCGAAGCGAGGATGCCGCTACCGGTGTAGGGAATCCCCAGGCATTCCAGCAGGCCTTGCATGCTGCCGTCTTCACCGCCACGGCCATGGAGAATGATGAAGGCGCGATCGATCTTCTCGCTCAAGAGGCGCTGCAGCAGGTCGTCACCGACATCAATACCGAAGGCGTTCACACCGCCACTCTGCAAGGCTTCAAGCACGGCCTTGCCGGACTTCAGCGACACTTCGCGCTCGGCGCTCTTGCCGCCGTAGAGCACGGCAACGCGACCGAAATCGCTCGGCTTTACGGTGGAGAACAGGTTGGCGTAGGCAGCTGTCATTTCGCCCCCTTGCCAGCGGCCACAGCACCGGCGAACAGCGGGCTGTTGAGCAGTTTTGGCGCCAGGCCACCGATATCACCGGCGCCTTGGCACAGCAGGATGTCACCAGCACGCAGCAGTGGCTTGACCAGCGGTGCCAGGTCGACGCCTCGCTCGATGTAGATCGGGTCCAACTGGCCCCGTTGCCGAATGCTGTGGCACAACTGGCGGCTGTCAGCGCCCGGAATCGGCTCTTCACCGGCCGGGTAGACCTCCATCAACAGCAGCACGTTGGCATCGGCCAGCACCTGCACGAAGTCGTCGTACAGATCGCGGGTACGGCTGAAACGGTGCGGCTGGTAGACCATCACCAGACGGCGCTCCGGCCAACCGCCACGCACGGCCTTGATCACTGCCGCGACCTCGGTCGGGTGGTGCCCGTAGTCGTCCACCAGCATGACGTTGCCGCCTTCCACCGGCAGTTCGCCGTAGACCTGGAAGCGCCGGCCCACGCCCTGGAAGCCCGACAGCCCCTGGACAATGGCTTCGTCGCTGATGCCTTCGTCGGTGGCGATGCAGATGGTCGCCAGGGAGTTCAGCACGTTGTGGTTGCCCGGCATGTTCACCGACACGTCCAGCGGCTCGCGGTCACGACGCAGCACGGTGAAGAAGGTCTGCATGCCTTGCTGGCGTACATTGATGGCACGCACATCGGCTTCTTCGCTGAAGCCGTAGGTCACGGTCGGACGCTTGACCTGCGGCAGGATATCGCGCACCACCGGATCGTCCAGGCACATCACCGCCAGCCCGTAGAACGGCAGGTTATGCAGGAAGTCGACGAAGGTTTTCTTCAGTTTGTTGAAGTCACCGTCGTAGGTCGCCATATGGTCAGCGTCGATGTTGGTGACCACGGCCACCAGCGGTTGCAGATGCAGGAAGCTGGCGTCGCTTTCGTCGGCTTCGGCAATCAGGTAACGGCTGGTGCCCAGCTGGGCATTGGTGCCCGCTGCATTGAGCCGACCACCGATGACAAAGGTCGGGTCCAGACCGCCGGCGGCGAACACCGAAGCCAGCAGGCTAGTGGTGGTGGTCTTGCCGTGCGTACCAGCCACGGCAACGCCGTGACGGTAGCGCATCAGCTCGGCGAGCATTTCCGCCCGCGGCACCACCGGAATACGCCGTTCCAAGGCAGTGGCGACTTCCGGGTTGGAGGTGTTCACGGCGCTGGAAACCACCAGTACATCGGCGTTCGCAGCGTTCTCGGCGCGGTGGCCGATAAAAATCTGTGCACCGAACGACTCCAGGCGCTCGGTGACCGGCGACGCCTTGAGATCGGAACCGGAGACCTGGTAACCCAGGTTCAGCAGCACCTCGGCAATCCCGCACATGCCCACGCCGCCAATACCGACGAAATGGATACGACGGATACGGCGCATTTCCGGTTGCGGCATGGCTTTTTGATTCTCAACCATGGGCCACCTCCAGGCAGATATTCACCACATCGCGGGTGGCATCGGGTTTGGCCAGGCGGCGCGCAGCCTGGGCCATCTTGTCGAGTCGTTCTGGTTGCATCAAAACCTCTGTCAGGCGAGCGGCAAGGTCCGCTGCACCAGTCGTTCTTTGCGGCATCAGGAAGGCAGCACCTTCACGAGCCAAATATTCGGCATTGCGGGTCTGGTGATCGTCGATCGCATGGGGCAAAGGCACCAGCATCGAAGGCAGACCGGCAGCAGCCAGTTCGCTGACGGTCAACGCGCCTGCGCGACAGACCACCAGGTCGGCCCAGCCGTAGGCTTGAGCCATGTCTTTGATAAAGGGCTGCACTTGCGCCTCGACGCCGGCGGCGCGATAGCGCTCTGCAGTGACTTCATCGTGGTTTTTACCAGCCTGATGGAACACCTCCGGACGCAGCTCGGGGGCGACCTGTGCCAGGGCTTCCGGCAATAACTTGTTCAACGGCTCTGCCCCCAGGCTTCCGCCCAGGATCAGCAAACGCGCCTTGCGTCCGGCCAGGGCCTCGCGCGGTGTGTCGAGGAACAGTTCGGTGCGCACCGGATTGCCCGTGGTGCGGCGGCTGTCGGAGGCTCCGAAGGTGTCCGGGAAAGCTTCGCAGACTCGGGCGGCCAACGGCACCAGCAGCCGATTGGCGGTACCGGCCACAGCATTCTGCTCGTGAACGATCACCGGCACCCCCGACAACTTGGCGGCAACACCACCAGGGCCGGTCACATAACCACCAAAACCCAGCACACAGACCGGCTTGATTTGCCGAATGATCCGCCGGGCCTGGAGCACCGCCTTGATCAGGACGAACGGCGCCTTGAGCAGGGACAGCTTGCCCTTGCCCCGCAGCCCGGTGACGTTGATCAAATGCAGCGGCAGGCCAGCCGCCGGTACCAATTCGTTCTCGATCCCACGGGGAGTACCCAGCCAGTGCACGCTGTAGCCACGGGCCTGGAACTCGCGGGCACAAGCCAGCGCCGGGAACACGTGGCCACCGGTGCCGCCCGCCATGATCAGCACGTTAGCGCCCATGGATCGGCTCCTCGGCAAAGTCACTCTCACTGAACTCCATCTCTTCACTGCCCAGGTGGGTCCTGCTCTCCCATTCGATACGCAGCAACAATCCGAGGCAGGCGCAGCAGATCACCAACGAACTACCGCCATAACTGAGGAACGGCAGGGTCAGCCCCTTGGTCGGCAGCAGACCGACGTTCACCCCGATATTGATCAAGAACTGACCAATCCACAGGAACGACAAGCCATAAGCCACATAAGCGGCAAAATACTGCTTGGCTTTCTCGGCCCACAGGCCGATGTACATGCCGCGTATACAGACGAATACGAACAGCGCCACCGTGCACAAGGAGCCCACGGCTCCCAGCTCTTCGGCCAGCACCGAGAACACGAAGTCGGTATGAGCCTCCGGCAGATAGAACTGTTTCTGCACACTATTGCCCAGGCCCACGCCTAGCCACTCGCCACGACCGAAGGCGATCAAGGCCTGGGACAGCTGGTAACCGGCACCGAACTGGTCCGCCCAGGGGTCGGCAAAGTTGGTCAGACGGGCCATTCGATAGGGCTGCATCTGAATCAGCAAGACCACCGCCGCCACCGCCAGAAGCACCATCAGGGAAAACCGGAACAGCCCGACACCGCCGAGGAACAGCATCGCCGCCGCGGCGCCCATCATCACCACGGTGGCACCGAAGTCCGGTTCCATCAGTAGCAGGCCCGCCATTGGCAGCAGAACGATGAACGGCTTGAAGAAGCCCATCCAGCTTTCACGCACTTCCTTCTGCCGCCGCACCAGATAGCCGGCGAGGTAAATCACCACGAACACCTTGGCAATCTCGGAGGGCTGAACGTTAAAGAAGCTGAAACCGATCCAGCGCATCGAACCGTTCACTTCACGGCCAATCCCCGGAATGATCACCATCACCAGCAAGCCGAAGGCACCAATCAACATCATCCAGCCCAGGCGCTGCCAGGTGGCGATGGGAATCATCATGGTGACAATGCAGGCCCCCAGGCCCAACACGATGTAGATAAGGTGGCGAATCATGTAATACAGGGCACTGCCCGACTGCGCCGCTGCCACTTCGGTAGAGGCCGATGCAATCATGACCAGCCCCAGGCCGAGCAGCGTCAGGCAGCCGGCGAGCATCGGGAAATCAAGATCGATGCCACGCCCAGTGATGAGCGGTGACGGATATGGCTTGATGATGTTTCGCAGATTCATGCCAGTTCCTCCACGACGCGGACGAACTGGTGACCCCGGTCTTCGTAGTTCTTGAACATGTCGAAACTGGCACAGGCGGGAGATAGCAACACCACGTCGCCAGGCTGCGCGGCTGCGCGGCATTGAGCCACAGCGTCGGCCAGCGAATCGGCACGAATCAGCGGCACGGCATCGCCGATGGCCTCACCGATCTTGTCGGAGTCACGGCCCATCAAGACCACCGCGCGACAGTTGGCCGCCACCGGGTCCCGCAGATCCTTGAACTCGGCGCCCTTGCCGTCGCCACCGGCGATCAGCACGATCTTGCCAGCGATGTCCGCACCCAGGCCTTCGATGGCAGCCAGTGCGGCGCCGACGTTGGTGGCTTTGGAATCGTTGTAATAGCCCACGCCATCCACGTCGCGAACCCACTGGCAACGGTGCTCGAGGCCGGCGAAGGTGCGCAGGGCCGAGAGCATCGCGTCGAACGGCAAGCCGACTGCATGCCCCAGGGCCAATGCCGCCAGGGCGTTGGACTGGTTATGGGCACCACGGATTTTCAGTTCGCGCACCGGCATCAGGGTCTGGAACTCGAAGGCCAGGTACTTCTCGCCGTTCTCTTCCCGCAGGCCAAAGCCCTTGAAATCGGGCTTGCCCAGGCCAAAGGTCCAGCACGGCAGGTTCTCGCTCAACAACGGCCGGGACAGCGCATCCTGGCGATTGACCACCACTTGCCGCGCGCCCCGGAAGATCCGGTGCTTGGCCAGGTGATAGGCCGGCAGACCGCTGTAACGGTCCATGTGGTCTTCGCTGATGTTGAGCACAGTGGCCACTTCAGCGCCCAGCTGGTCGGTGGTCTCCAGCTGGAAGCTGGACAGTTCCATCACGTACAGCTCGACATCGTCGTTGAGCAGATCCAGAGCCGGAGTACCCAGGTTGCCGCCCACGGCGACCCGCTTGCCCGCCGCAGCGGCCATCTCGCCCACCAGGGTGGTCACGGTGCTTTTCGCGTTGGAACCGCTGATGGCGACAATCGGCGCCTTCGCGTTACGCGCGAACAGCTCGATGTCACCGGACAATTTCACGCCACGGGCAGCAGCGGCCTGCAGGGCCGGGGTCGCCAGGGCCAGGCCGGGGCTCACGTAGAGCTCGTCGGCACGGCACAGGAACTCGACATCCAGCTCGCCACAACGCACCTCCACCTGCGGGTAGTCACGACGCAACGTGGCCAGCTCAGGTGGATTCTCCCGCGTATCGGCCACCGCAAAAGCCACGCCCCGGTTCGCCAGGAAGCGAACCAGGGACATGCCGCTCTTGCCGAGGCCGACAACGATGCGGAAGTGGTCAGAAGCGATCAGAGACACTCGTTCTACCTCAGCTTCAGGGTGGCAAGGCCGATCAACACGAGGATCACGGTGATGATCCAGAAGCGGACAATCACGCGAGGCTCGGGCCAGCCCTTGAGTTCAAAGTGGTGGTGGATCGGTGCCATGCGGAATACACGGCGACCGGTCAATTTGAAGGAAGCGACCTGGATCACCACCGACAGGGTCTCCATCACGAACACGCCGCCCATGATGAACAGGACGATTTCCTGACGGACGATCACCGCAATGGTGCCCAGGGCCGCGCCCAGCGCCAGTGCGCCGACGTCGCCCATGAAGACTTGTGCCGGATAGGTGTTGAACCACAAGAAACCCAGGCCGGCACCGATCAGCGCACCGCAGAAGACGATCAGCTCGCCCGCCCCCGGTACGTAAGGAATCAGCAGGTATTCGGCGAACTTCACGTTACCCGACAGGTAGCAGAAGATCCCCAGCGCGCCGCCGACCATCACGGTCGGCATGATCGCCAGGCCATCGAGGCCATCGGTCAGGTTGACCGCGTTACTCGAACCGACGATGACGAAGTAGGTCAGGACCACGAAACCGATGCCCAGAGGAATACTCACGTCCTTGAGCATCGGAATCAGCAGGGTGGTTTCCACCGGACTCTGTGCGGTCATGTAAAGGAAGATCGCGGCGCCCAGGCCGAACACCGACTGCCAGAAATACTTCCAGCGGCTGGGCAAGCCACGGGAGTTCTTCTCGATCACCTTGCGGTAGTCATCGACCCAACCGATGGCGCCAAACGCCAGGGTGACCACCAGCACTACCCACACATAGTGGTTGCGCAGGTCGGCCCAGAGCAGCGTGCTGATACCGATGGCGGAAAGAATCAGCGCGCCGCCCATGGTCGGCGTACCGGACTTGGACAGGTGGGACTGCGGACCGTCATTACGCACGGCCTGGCCGATCTGCCGGTTTTGCAGAGTACGGATCATCCACGGACCCAGGCACAGCGCCAAAGACAGCGCAGTCAGTACCCCGAGAATCCCGCGCAGGGTCAGGTACTGAAAGACCGCGAAGCCTTTGTAGAACTGTTGCAGGTACTCCGCTAGCAGCAGCAGCATCAATGTTTCTCCGTGCTCGAGCCGCACAAAGCCGCGACGATGTTTTCCATCACCGCGCTGCGCGATCCCTTGATCAAAATGGTGGTATTTGGGTCTTGCTCGACGTCCAGGGCGGCAATCAGATCAGCCTGGCTGGCGAAGTGGCGCGCGTGTTCGCCGAAGGCGGCAACGGCATGAGCCATCATCGGGCCTACGGCGTAGAGGGCCGAAACCTTGCCAGCGGCATATGCACCTACTTCGCGGTGCCCCTGCTCCGCCCACTCGCCCAACTCGCCAATGTCTCCGAGCACCAGGACGGTGCGGCCGGAAAAGCCGGCGAGTATATCAACGGCGGCACACATTGAGGTGGGGTTTGCGTTGTAAGTGTCATCGATCACCCGCATGCCGTTCTTGGACAGTTGGGCAACGGTGCGGCCCTTGACCGGCTGCACAGCGTTCAGGCCAGTGACGATGCCGAACAGCGAGACACCCATGGCATGGGCTGCGGCAGCAGCAGCCAGGGCGTTGGCCACGTTATGGGTGCCAAGCAGGTTAAGTTGCACCCTATCCACGCCCTTTGGGCTGTGCAATGTGAAGGACGGGCAACCACGGGCATCACGACCGATATCCGAGGCATGGAAATCTGCTGCGCTGTTGTCCAGGGCAAAGCTCAGCACCTGGCGACCGGCGGCTCGGGTCTTCCAGATTGGGAAGGCCTTGTCGTCCAGATTGAGCACCGCGATCCCGGCGCTATCGAGCCCCTCGAGAATCTCGCCCTTGGCTTCGACGATTTTCTCCGGGCCGCCGAACTCACCGACGTGAGCGGTACCTGCATTATTGATGATCGCCACATGGGGGCGAGTCATGGCCACGGTGTAGGCGATTTCGCCGATGCGTGACGCACCCAGCTCGATCACCGCAGCGGTGTGTTCGGGGGCCAGTTCCAGCAGTGTCAGCGGCGCGCCCAGATCATTGTTCAGGTTGCCCCGGGTTGCCAGCACTGGACCACGGGTACGCAGGATGCTGGCCAGCATCTCCTTGACCGTGGTCTTGCCGCTGGAACCCGTCACCGCAGCTACCGGCTGGGTAAAGGCGCCACGATTCAGAGCGCCCAATTGGCCGAGGGCCAGACGGGTATCCTTGACCAGCAACTGAGGCAGGGTGCTGTCGGGAACTTCACGTTCAACCAACGCGGCTACGGCACCTTTGCCTGCCACTTCGCTCAAGTAGTCATGGCCGTCAAAACGGGGGCCCGTCAAGGCAACGAACAACTGGCCCGCCTGAATCGCCCGGCTATCGATACTGACACCACTGAAACGCACGTCGCCCGCGATCAAGCGGGCATCCAATGGGGCCGATACTTCACTGAGCAGCAAGGCTTTAAGCATGTGCCACCTCCCATGCGGTCAAGGCCTTGTCGGCTTCAGCAAGGTCGGAGAAGTCATGGCGCTGGCCATTGATCTCCTGATAATCCTCATGGCCCTTACCCGCCAGAACCACCACATCGTCTGCCGATGCGGCGGCGATCAATCGAGCAATGGCTAGGCCACGACCGGCAACAAAATCGACCTTGTCTACCGCGCTGAAACCAGCACGGATGTCGTCGAAGATCTGCGCAGGGTCTTCGCTGCGTGGGTTGTCATCGGTGACCAGCACACCATCTGCCAGGCGCTCTACCACCTCGGCCATCAGCGGACGCTTGCCACGATCGCGGTCACCGCCGCAGCCGAACAGGCAGAGCAGACGCCCCTTGGCGTGAGGGCGCAGGGCCAGCAATACTTTTTCCAGGGCATCCGGAGTGTGGGCGTAATCCACGACCACCAGGGGCTGAGTACCACCACCCAGGCGTTGCATGCGCCCGGCAGGGCCTTCGAGCTTGGGCAGCACGGCGAGAATTTCGTCCAGTGCATACTCCAGGCCCAACAAAGCACCGACCGCAGCCAGCACATTGCTCAGATTGAAGCGTCCGAGCAGAGCGCTGCGCAGATGGTGCTCGCCCTGCGGAGTCACCAGGGTTGCGCGAACGCCGTCGTCGTCGAAGGTCGCCTCACGGCAATACAGATAAGCAGAGGCATCCTCGAGACTGTAGGTAATCAGCCGTGACTCGTGCTTGTCCGCTGCCAGTTGCCGGCCGAACTCATCATCGAGATTGATCACCCGGCAACGCAGGTCGGTCCAGTTGAAGAGCTTCGCCTTGGCTGCGCCATAGGCTTGCATGGTTCCGTGGTAATCCAGATGGTCACGGGACAGATTGGTCAGCACCGCAACATCGAAAGCCAGGGCCGCCACGCGCCCCTGATCCAGACCATGGGACGAGACCTCCATGGCCACCGCCTTGGCGCCGGCGTTTTTCAGGTCAGCCAGGGTCGCCTGCACAGCGATAGGGTTAGGCGTGGTGTGCAAGCCACTTTCCAGCGCGCCATAGAAGCCAGTACCCAGCGTGCCCACCAAACCACAACGCTGGCCCAGCAGATCCAGTGCCTGAGCCACCAACTGGGTGACGCTGGTCTTGCCGTTGGTACCGGTCACGCCCAGCAGATTCAGCTGGCGGCTTGGATCACCATAAAAGCGTCCGGCAATATCCGACAGTTGCGCCGCCAGGCCCTTGACTGGAATCAGCGGCACATCAGTCAGCGGCAATACAGTTGCGCCTTCCACCTCATAGGCCACTGCAGCAGCACCGCGCTGCAAGGCGTCGGCAATATGCGCACGGCCGTCAAACTTGGCGCCGGGTACCGCCAGGAACAAATCACCGGCACGTACATTGCGGCTGTCCAGCGTCAACTCGCGGATCAGCAGATCGCGACCAGCGTGGGCGAATATCTTGTTCAGGCTAAGAGACATTAGCCGCGCCCTCCATTAGCTCGTACTGGGGTACCGGGCACCGCATTGGCCTGTTGCGTGGCCGGCAGATTATCCGGAGTGATGTTCATCAGGCGCAGGGTGCCGGACATCACTTTGCTGAACACCGGAGCCGATACCAGGCCACCGAAGTAACCGGCCTTGCTCGGCTCGTCGATCACCACCACGATGGCATAACGCGGATCGCTCATCGGGCCGAAACCGGCAAACAGCGAACGATAGGAATTCTCGGCATAGCCTTTGGTGCCGACCGAAGTCTTGCGCGCGGTACCGCTCTTGCCAGCCACGTGATAGGCCGGAACCTGGGCACGGAACACGCCCCGGGGCGCCTCGATCACCTGCTGCAGCATGCCCTGCATAGTCTTGGCGACGTTTTCCGGAATCACCTGGGCGGTTTGCGGGGTCTTGTCGGATTTGATCAGCGTCAGTGGAGCGATCCGCCCATTGTTGGCCAGCACGGAAAACGCGTGGACCAGCTGGATCGCGGTCACCGAGAGACCGTAGCCATAAGACAGGGTCGCGGTTTCAGCCTTGCGCCACTCACGGTAGTTCGGAAGGTTGCCGACTCGCTCGCCAGGGAAGCCCAGGCCGGTGTCCTGACCCAGGCCAATCTTCTGTGCCAGACGAAAAATGGCTTCACCACCGATATCGAAGGCGATCTTGCTCATGCCGACGTTACTGGAGTTGATCAGGATGCCGGTCAGATCAAGCACCGGCCCTTCGGTCTTCGACACGTCACGAATGGTGTATTTACCCAACTGCAGGGTGCCCGGATAGACCTCGACAGTATCGCTGGGCTTCCAGCGACCGGTTTCCAGAGCGGCACTCATGGAGATCGCCTTCATGGTCGAGCCAGGCTCGAACACGTCGATCATCGCGCGGTTACGCATCATCGCCGGCTGCAAATTGCGGCGGTTGTTCGGGTTGTAGGTCGGCTGGTTGACCATGGCCAGGATCTCGCCGGTCTTCACGTCCATGATCACCAGGCTGCCGGCCTTGGCGCCATTTTCGACAATGGCATTGCGCAGCTCACGGTTGGCCAGGTATTGCAGGCGCAGGTCAATCGACAACGCCAAGGGCTTGCCGGCCTTGGCGTTCTTGGTGACTTGGACATCCTTGATCAATCTGCCGCGCCGGTCCTTGATCACCTGGCGCTTGCCGGGAACACCGGCGAGCCATTCGTCATAGGCCAGCTCGACCCCTTCGCGGCCACGGTCGTCAATGTCGGTAAAGCCAACCATGTGCGCGGTCACTTCGCCGGCCGGATAGAAGCGCCGGAACTCCTCAATGCCATAGACGCCCGGCACCTTCAGATCGAGCACCGCCTGGCCCTGCTCCGGAGTCAGGCCCCGGACCAGATAGATGAATTCTTTATTGGCCTGAGCTTCAAGACGCTTGGCCAACGCCTTGGGGTCCTGACCAAGAGCCATAGCCAATGCTGGCCAGCGGTCCTTGGCCAACTGCATTTCCTTGGCATTGGCCCAAAGCGTGGTCACTGGCGTACTCACGGCCAGAGGCTCGCCATTGCGGTCTGTGATCAGGCCACGGTGAGCGGGAATAGGGATGTGCCGGACACTGCGCGCATCGCCCTGCCCCTTGAGGAAGTCACGGTCGACCACCTGCAGATCGATAATGCGCCAGCCAATCGCCGACACCATGATCGCAAGCAGACCCAGCACCACACGGAAACGCCAGGGGTAGAGAGCGCCTTCAAGTTTCATGGCGCCACCATGCGGACTTCAGCCGCGCCAGGGATATGCATCTTCAGCTGTTCGGTGGCCAGCACTTCGATCCGGCTATGAGCGGTCCAGGTGCTTTGCTCGAGAATCAACCGTCCCCATTCGGCCTGGGCCTTGTCACGCACACTCAACTCGCCATACAGCGTATTGAGTAATTGACGATTCCAGTGGGCGCTGTAGGTAACCGCAATCGCGGAAACCAAAACGCCAACGAATAGCAGAAGCATGAAAAAGCTTCCGCCTGGAAGAGGCTTGGCGAAGAGCTTGCTCACCGAAGCTTCTCCGCAACACGCATGACCGCACTACGGGAACGGGGATTGGCTTTGAGCTCGGCCTCGGAGGCGAACTGCGCTTTGCCATGAATCTTGATTTTCGGCACGAAGGCTTCGAAACGTACCGGCAGGTTGCGCGGCAGATTGTCGGACTCGCCCTTCACCAGGCGTCGCATGAACAATTTGACGATGCGATCTTCCAGGGAGTGGAAGCTGATCACCACCAGGCGACCACCCACTTCCAGCGACTCCAGCGCCGCTTCAAGGCCAGCCTCGAGATCGCCCAGTTCGTTGTTAACGTGGATGCGCAATCCCTGGAAAGCCCGAGTAGCAGGATTCTTGCCCTTCTCCCAGGCAGGATTGGCGACTTTCAACACTTCGGCCAGATCGGCGGTGCGTTCGAAGGGCTGGATTTCACGACGCTCGACCACGGCCCGCGCCATGCGCCCGGAGAAGCGCTCTTCGCCGTACTCCTTGAACACACGGGCAATTTCCTCGACGGGCGCGGTGGCAATGAACTGCGCAGCGCTGATGCCACGAGTCGGGTCCATGCGCATGTCCAGAGGGCCATCATTGAGAAAGCTGAAGCCGCGTTCAGGATCGTCCAGCTGTGGCGAAGACACGCCAAGATCCAGCAGAACACCACTGACCTTGCCTGCCAGGCCGCGCTCCGCGACCTCCGAACCCAACTCGGCAAAACTGCGCTGTACAACGACAAAGCGGCCGTCTTCGGCCGCTAGCGCTTGCCCGGTGGCAATCGCTTGGGGGTCCTTATCAAATCCGAGGAGCCGGCCCTCCGTTCCGAGCTTGCTGAGAATCAAGCGGCTATGCCCGCCACGGCCGAAGGTGCCATCCAGATAGCAGCCATCAGGGCGCACGGCGAGAGCCTCGACGGCTTCGTCAAGCAGCACGGTGATGTGGTTAAAGCCGCTATCAATAGTCACAGGATCAAATCACGCAGTTCATCAGGCATCGCGCCCGGTTGTTGAATAGCCGCCAGGTCAGCCGCAGAAACAGCATCCCAGGCATCCTCGTCCCACAATTGGAACTTGTTCAGTTGGCCCACCAGCATTGCGCGCTTATCCAACTTGGCATATTCACGCAGGCGCGGCGGCACCAGAAAACGACCACTGCCATCGAGCTCAAGATCAACGGCATTACCAATCAGCAAACGCTGCAAACGACGGTTTTCTTCGCGAAGCGAAGGCAATGCGCGCAGTTTGGTTTCTATCAGCTCCCACTCATCGAGGGGGTAAACACACAAACAAGGATCAACAGCGTCGATAGTGACGATTAATTGCCCGGAACTTCGCGAAACGAGCTCGTCACGATACCGGCTCGGCATGGCGAGACGGCCCTTCGCATCGAGACTGATAGCGTTAGCTCCGCGAAACACGTCAGCGTTTCTCCAAATTTTAGCGTTTTGCGCTCAAAAAACCCACTTCATGCCACTTTCTGCCACTTGCGCACACTATAGGAATGCGCCCACACCACCGTCAAGGCGCGCAGCGACGGAAAAGCCTTATAGAACGGAGATTTAGGAGACTAAGAGGAGAGATAACGAGAATTCGGAGGGCATTCCAGAGCATCAACTTCAAACAGCTCAATAAGCTGCAGCATGAAGTTAAAGTAATTTATTAAGAGTAAGATTTTTTCGGTATTACAGAAACGCTTCTGCTATTGATTCAAGCAGGGAGGGAAAAGGTGGAGAGTCGATCTGTAAGCCGGGTTCTGTCGAGGACAGTCATTCCTCTACGATGGCCATCACTGGACATCTTTAGCAACCTACCCGGTTCCAGCGCGGGCCACGCCTTGGAACCCTATTTGGTCTTGCTCCGAGTGGGGTTTACCTAGCCACGAACTGTTACCAGACGTGCGGTGCGCTCTTACCGCACCTTTTCACCCTTACCGGCACCGAAGTGCTTAGGCGGTTATTTTCTGTGGCACTTTCCGTAGGCTCACGCCCCCCAGGCATTACCTGGCACTCCGCCCTATGGAGCCCGGACTTTCCTCCCCCCTCTAATTTTCATAGAGGGCAGCGACTGTCCAATCGACTCTCCGCCGCGCAGGTTAACGGCAGAGCGCCCCAAGAACAAGCGCTAAAAGCCTTTGGCCACCCTGCCACGCAATTTATTGTTCTTTCTGTTTATTCAGCGCTACCTGATACAGGACATTCTTGCGCTCACCCGTGATCTCGGCTGCCAGCGCCGCCGCCCTTTTGAGGGGCATCTCCTTAAGCAACAGATCAAGAATGCGCATCGACTCACTACTGATCGCTTCATCACTTTCCGGTGCCGTCCATCCCGCCACCAGCACTACGCACTCACCACGCTGCTGGTTGCTGTCAGCCTCTACGAACTGGCGCAACTCGGAAAGAGGCAGCCCCTTGAGGGTCTCAAAGGTCTTGGTCAGCTCTCGAGCCAACAGTGCCGGCCGCTCACCACCGAATACCGCTTCCATGTCTTGCAGACACTCAAGAATGCGATGCGGCGCCTCATAAAAAATCAACGTGCGGGGTTCTTCCTTGACCAACTCCAGGCGCCCACGCCGCCCAACGGCCTTGGCCGGCAGAAAACCCTCGAAGATAAACCGATCCGACGGCAAACCTGCCGCCGACAGTGCCGCGATCAATGCACAAGCCCCCGGCACAGGAACCACATTGATGCCTGCAGCTCGAGCCTGCCGCACCAAGTGATAACCAGGGTCGGAAATCAGCGGCGTGCCGGCATCGGAAATCAAGGCGACATCATCACCCGCCAATAAACGAGTAATGAAACGAGAGCCTTCATCACGCTCGTTATGCTCATGGCAAGCCGCCAAGGGCGTGGAAATGCCAAAGTGCTGCATGAGGCGCTGAGAGTGCCGAGTATCCTCGGCAGCGATCAAAGACACTTCGCGCAACAACTTAAGGGCCCGGGCACTGATGTCGTCCAGGTTGCCGATGGGCGTTGCCACCACATAAAGCGAGCCGGCAGCGGTATTCAAAGCACCTGGAGCAGTCAAAGGGCACACCTCTAGATCGAAAAAAGCACCATTGTAACGCGTTGAAGCCCTATCAATACGCCTGACGATCACTCAACAACCCAGCCCTTTGGGACCTTTTAGGCACTACGGCAACATTTGCACCAGCTAAATAGACGGTTTATCACCAGCAACATCGCGCCCCGGCCAGCGCTTGGGTACAATTCCACGCTCATTTGATCGAGTATCAGGAACACTTACATGATCGCTTGCCTGCGGCTGTTTCTTGCCCTCTGCCTGGCTACCCTTTTGGTGGCTTGCGCCAGCTCGCCCTCTTCCAGCCTTGGCGAACTTCCACGGACACCGGATGCCAGCATCGAGCAATTGCTCGAACAGGCCGCCACCAGCAAAAACCCGGACAAGGCAGCTCTGCTGCGCTTGAGCGCTGCAGACCTGGCATATCACCAGGGCAACGCAGGACGCGCCGGACAAATCCTTCAGCAAGTGTCGCTGGATCAACTCAAACCTGCCCAGCAGATCTTCGCCAGCACCCTGGCCGCAGAGCTGGCCATGATCCGCAATCAGCCGAAAGCCGCGCTGACTGCGCTGAGCCATCAGAGCCTGCAGCATCTCAGCGAACTACCTGCAACTCAGCAGATCCGCACCGGCAACGTTTATGCTCGTGCCCTGGAAGCAGACGGCCAAACGCTCTCTGCCGCCAAGCAGCGAATTCTTATCGCCCCCCTGCTGAAAGATGATGCCGCGGCAAAAAACCATGAGGCCATCTGGGCACTGATTGCTGCCCTGCCCACCGACCAACTGCAACCTGCAGGCAACGATGACCTGGCCGGCTGGCTGAGCCTGGCCCTGGCAGTCAAGACCGCCGGCACTCTAGAGCAGCAACAGTCGGCCATTGATAACTGGCGCGCGCAGAACCCAAAGCATCCTGCCGCCATTCAACTGCCACAACCGCTGACCCAGCTCAAAGAGCTGGCTAGCCAACCCGTTTCGAAAATCGCCCTGCTTCTGCCACAAGATGGTCCCTTGGCTTCGGTTTCCAAGGCCCTGCGTGAAGGCTTCATGGCCGCTCACTACCAGGCTCAGCAAGCAGGGCAAAAGCCGCCCAGCATTGAGTTTTACGACAGCTCGCGCTTGAGCTCCCTGGACGACTTCTACCGCAAAGCCCAGGCCGCAGGCGTGCAACTGGTAGTCGGCCCCCTGGAAAAACCATTGGTCAAGCAACTGGCCACACGCTCGCAACTGCCGATTACCACCCTCGCACTGAACTACAGCGAAGGCGAACAAGGCCCGGCGCAACTGTTCCAGTTCGGCCTGGCTGCCGAGGACGAAGCCCGTGAAGTCTCTCGTCGTGCCCGCGCCGATGGCCTGCATCGCGCCGCGGTACTGGTCCCCAAGGGCGAGTGGGGCGATCGCGTGCTCAAGGCGTTCCGCCAGGATTGGGAAGCCAACGGTGGCAGCGTGATCGGCATCGAACGCGTTGACCAGCCTGTCGCCTTAGCTCAGCAAATTGCCGACCTGTTCCGACTGCGCCAAAGCGAGAGCCGCGCCAAGAGCCTGCAGAGCACTGTAGGCACTCAAGTCGCCGCACAACCGTCGCGCCGCCAGGATATCGAGTTCATTTTTCTCGCCTCCACTCCACAGCAAGCACAGCAGATCAAGCCGACCCTGAACTTCCAGTACGCTGGCGATGTTCCGGTGTACGCAACTTCCAACGTGTTCAGCGCCAGCGGCGATCAGAATCAATACAACGACATGAACGGTGTAATGTTCTGCGAAACGCCTTGGCTGCTGGATGCCAACGGCCTTCTGCGTCGCCAGGTCACTGCACAATGGCCACAAGCTGGAGGCAGCCTCGGTCGCCTGTACGCAATGGGTGTCGACGCCTATCGCCTGGCGCCACGCCTGGGTCAGCTCAAGGCTCTGCCCGACAGCCGTATCGAAGGCGAATCCGGAAGCCTGGGCATGGCCGCCGGTCAGCGCATTGAGCGTCAACTGCCCTGGGCCAAGTTCGTCAACGGCCAGGTCACCCGCCTGCCCGACACAACGCGCTAATGATTCAAGGGTCACGCCAGCAAAGCGGAAGAGATGCCGAGAGCCAAGCACTCCGGCATCTCCAACAGCACGGGCTGCGCCTATTGGCGCAGAACTGGCTGTGCAAACGCGGCGAGCTTGATCTGGTCATGCTTGACGGCGATACAGTAGTATTCGTCGAAGTCCGCTACAGACAACACACGCAATGGGGTGGAGCTCTGGGCAGTATCGATGGACGCAAGCGTCAAAAACTGATTCTTGCCGCGCAGATTTTCCTGCAACGCGAATCATGCTGGTCCAACCACCCCTGCCGTTTCGACGTGGTCGCCATTGAAGGCGCCCCGGGTGCAGAAGCCCGTTTGAACTGGCTACGCAATGCCTTTGATAGCTGAAAGACGCCTTCAGGCCGCACCCATTTTCACTCAACTTTTTTGCTCTTTGCTTTGCGGGCTGCACATTCACGTGCCACCAAGCCGCGCCACTTAAGGTCACACAGATGGACATGCAATCCCGAATTCGCCAGCTTTTTCAGGCCAGCATCGACACCAAGCAACAGGCGATGGACGTACTTGCACCGCACATCGAGCAAGCCAGCCAGGTCATGGTCAACGCCTTGCTCAACGAGGGCAAAATGCTCTCCTGTGGCAACGGTGGCTCCGCCGGCGACGCCCAGCACTTCTCCTCCGAGTTGCTCAACCGCTTCGAGCGTGAGCGCCCCAGCTTGCCCGCCATCGCCCTGACCACCGACAGCTCGACCATCACTTCGATTGCCAACGACTACAGCTACAACGAAGTCTTCTCCAAGCAGATTCGCGCTCTAGGCCAACCTGGCGATGTGTTGCTGGCAATTTCCACCAGCGGCAACTCGGCGAACATTATTCAAGCCATCCAGGCCGCACATGATCGTGAAATGATTGTCGTAGCATTGACTGGTCGCGACGGCGGCGGCATGGCCTCGCTGCTATTGCCTGAAGACGTGGAAATTCGCGTACCGGCCACCGTCACTGCACGTATTCAAGAAGTCCACCTGCTGGCGATCCATTGCCTTTGCGACTTGATCGACAGCCAATTGTTCGGGAGTGAAGAATGACCCTTAATCGCCTTGGCCTTCTGGCCTTGACCTTATGCCTCGGCATCACTGGTTGCAGCTCGGTGATTACCGCCACCCGCGACAAACCAATCGATGACGATCGCGGCACCCGCACCTTCGGCAGCAAGATCGACGATTCGCTGATAGAAACCAAAGTCGCCGTCAACGTTGCCAAGGCCAACCCGGATCTGGAAAACAACTCGCACATTGTCGTCACCAGCTTCAACGGTATCGTCCTGTTGGCCGGCCAGACACCGCGCCCCGACCTCAAGGCAACAGCCGAACAGGCCGCCAGCGAGGTACAGCGAGTCAAGAAGGTGCATAACGAACTGCAGGTGCTGCCACCATCAGGATTCCTGGCACGGCAGAACGATGGCTGGCTGACCACCAAGATCAAGACACAGATGCTCACCGACGCCAGCATTCCCGCTTCACGGATCAAGGTGGTGACCGAGAACGGCATTGTCTACTTGCTGGGCTTGCTGACCCAACAGGAAGCCGCCCAAGCCACCAATTTGGTACAGGGCGTCTCCGGCGTACAGAAAATCGTTAAGCTGTTCGAATACATCGACTGACAAAGCACTGCAGCAGATACAAAAAAGGCGATCCATCCGGATCGCCTTTTTTATTACTTGACCACTTTCAGGCTCGGCCGGCCGCTAGGTCGCGGCGGCTCACTGCCCGGTGGAGGCAGGTCGTCATCCGGCTCAATATCGTCCTCCTCATCCAGAGGCGATTCCAGATCAAAGACCATGCCCTGCCCATTCTCGCGCGCATAGATCCCAAGGATCGCAGCAACCGGTACGTGCAGGCTGTGAGGCACACCGCCGAAGCGCCCCTCGAAAGTTACTGCATCGTTGTCCATATGCAGATGGCGCACGGCACTGGGAGAAATATTCAGAACAATTTGCCCATCGCTGGCGAAACCCTGAGGCACCTGTACAGCCGGGTAATCGGAGTTGACCAGCATGTGCGGGGTGCAATCGTTGTCCACAATCCACTCATAGAGCGCGCGGACCAGATAAGGTCGACTGGAGTTCATAGCGGCTCCTTAAGCCTCAGCGCATATCACGTTCGACGCCAGACAAACTTGCCTGGAAAGCCTCACGCGCAAATTGGCGGTCCATATAATCAAGCAGCGGCTTGGCCTGCCGCGGCAGTTCGATACCCAGGATTGGCAACCTCCAGAGTATGGGCAGTAGGCAGCAGTCCACCAGGCTTTGTTCCTCACTGAGGAAAAATGGCTTATCGGCGAACAGCGGGGAAACCCCTGTCAGACTTTCGCGTAATTCCTTACGCGCCTGCACCCGGACCGCCTCCTTGGTCCGCGAATCCAGAATCAGATCCACCTGCCCGCACCAATCACGCTGGATCCGATGGATGAGCAAGCGACTGTTGGCACGCGCAACAGGGTAAACCGGCAGCAATGGAGGATGAGGGTAACGCTCATCCAGGTATTCCATCACCACTGTCGATTCCCACAACGCCAGGTCCCGATCGACCAGCGTCGGCAAGCTCCCGTAAGGGTTCACTTCGATCAGTTTCGGCGGCTGACGCCCCGCCTCCACACTGATGATCTCGGCGCTGACACCCTTCTCCGCAAGCACAATGCGCACCCGGTGGGAATAGTGGTCGGCGGGGTCGGAGTAACAGGCCAACCGATTGGTCACGCCCATGGCGATCCTCCTCGCTTGTTGAAATTATCGGAAGCAGAAAAAACAAGCGCGCCCTCAGGGCGCCTCTGGTAACCCCCGAATGATACAGGGTTGTTACAGTTTCAGAGACGCCCCTGGGCGCGCATGTTCAACAACTGATGCTTAAAACGCTATTAATGCACATCCTTCCAGTATTCGCGCTTGAGCAGATAGGCGAACACGAAGAAGAAGGCCAGATACAAGAGCACGTAAGTACCGATGCGCTGATGCTGCAGTTTGACAGGGTTGGCCGAGTAAGCCAGGAAGGTCACCAGATTCTTGACCTTCTCGTCGAACTGAGCCTCATTGAGAGTACCGGTACCCTCTTTGACTGTCAGCTGGTCGCACGCCTCGTGAGTCAGGGGCGTACCAGTCAGCGGATCGTATTGTTTCTTACCGTCTTCAACGATTTGCACCTGCTTGCAACCGACAACTTGACGCCCTTGCAGACCGACCAGGACGTTAGGCATACCAACGTTCGGGAAGACCTTGTTGTTCACGCCCCAAGGGCGCGCAGGATCTTCATAGAAGGACTTGAGGTAGCCATAAAGCCAATCGGTACCACGAACGCGAGCCACCAAGGTCAAATCTGGCGGCGCAGCGCCGAACCAGGTCTTGGCATCAGCCGGCTGCATGCCGATGTTCATGTGGTCACCGATCTTGGCACCGGTGAAAACCAGCTTGCTCAACATCAAGTCGTGAGGAATGCCCAAGTCATCGGCGACCCGCTCATAGCGCTGGAACTTGGCGCTGTGGCAGCCCATGCAGTAGTTGGCGAAAGTACGCGCACCGTCTTGCAAGGCAGCCTTGTCGGACAGGTCAATATCAACCTTCTCCAACTCAGGACCCGCGGTATTCGCGAAAGACAACACAGGCATAGCAGCAAGAATCAGTACAGCAAATAGCTTTTTCATCAGCCAGTCACCCTTTCCGGAACCGGTTTGGTCTTCTCGAGCCTGGTATAGAACGGCATCAGAATGAAGTAGGCGAAGTACAGGAAGGTACACACCTGCGACAACAGCGTACGGCCTGGAGTCGGCGCCAACACACCCAACACACCCAGGATCACGAACGAGACGCAGAACACCAGCAGCCAGATCTTGCTCAGCCAGCCTTTGTAGCGCATGGACTTGACTGGACTACGGTCGAGCCAAGGCAGCACGAACAGGACCGCAATTGCAGCGCCCATGGCGATAACACCCAAGAGCTTGTCTGGCACCGCACGCAGAATCGCGTAGAACGGAGTGAAGTACCAAACAGGAGCAATATGCTCAGGTGTCTTGAACGGGTTGGCCGGTTCGAAGTTCGGCTTCTCGAGGAAGTAACCACCCATCTCAGGGAAGAAAAACACGATCGAGCAGAAGATGAACAGGAACACAACTACGCCGACGATATCCTTCACGGTGTAGTAAGGATGGAAAGGAATGCCATCCAGCGGGACACCGTTCTCATCCTTGTTCTTCTTGATGTCTACGCCATCCGGGTTATTCGAACCCACCTCGTGCAACGCCAGAATGTGCAGCACCACCAGACCGAGAATCACGATCGGCAGGGCTACCACGTGCAGAGCGAAGAAGCGGTTCAGGGTAATCCCGGAAATCAGGTAATCACCACGGATCCACTGAGTCAGGTCGTCACCAATAACGGGGATCGCACCGAACAGCGAGATGATCACCTGGGCACCCCAGTAGGACATCTGCCCCCAAGGCAGCAGGTAGCCCATGAAGGCCTCAGCCATCAGCGCCAGGTAGATCAGCATGCCGAACAGCCACACCAGCTCACGAGGCTTCTGGTAGGAACCGTAGAGCAAGCCACGGAACATGTGCAGATAGACCACGATGAAGAACGCCGAAGCGCCGGTGGAGTGAAGCAAACGCAGGATCGCGCCGTACTCGACGTCGCGCATGATGTATTCAACGGAAGCAAAGGCTTCTTCCGCCGAAGGGGTGTAGCTCATGGTCAACCAGACACCAGTAACGATCTGGTTAACCAGAACCAGCAGTGCCAGGGAGCCAAAGAAATAGAAGAAGTTGAAGTTCTTCGGAGCGTAATACTTGCTGAGATGGTCTTCCCACATCTTGGTCGCAGGGAAGCGCGCATCAACCCAATCCATGAACTTGCTCATCACGCTTTCTCCGTGTCGACGCCAATGACGATGATGTCATCCGACTCATAGGAATGCGGGGGTACTGGCAGGTTCAGGGGCGCAGGCTGCGCTTTATAGACGCGACCAGCCAGGTCGTAGTGGGAGCCGTGGCAAGGGCAGAAATAGCCACCTACCCAGTCCTTGCCCAAATCAGCGGGCGCCACTTCAGGACGGAAGGTCGGAGAACAACCCAGGTGAGTACAGATCCCGATCAGCAGCAGAATCTCTGGCTTGATCGAACGCACTTCCGGATCGACGTAGGTTGGTTGTACCGAGTTCTTGGAGTCAGGGTCAGACAGCTGGCCCTCGATCTTTTTAAGATTCCCCAGGATTTCCTCTGTACGGCGGACGATGAATACCGGTTGACCACGCCACTCAGCAATCATCTGCTGACCTGGTTCGATCTTGCTGATATTCACTTTCACCGGTGCACCTGCGGCTTTCGCCTTGGCACTGGGAAACCATGACCCCACGAACGGGACCGCAGCCCCCACCGCTCCAGCAGCACCCACCACGGATGTGGCTGCTACTAGGAAGCGACGCCGGCCTGCATTCACGCCGTCATTGCTCATTCAGTCCTCTCCCATCAGCTTTGTGGCCTGTTAAATCAGGCATCTACTAAGTAAAAATCTGAACTTATAAAAATTTTGCCGAATGGTAATGAAAAGCCCCTATTCTGACAAGGTAATTACCAAGCCGACCCAGCCCGAAGCCTTGTAGTATAGGGCCTGCGCGGATGTGGCAAGTTGTCACAGCGCAAATTTCAGACAATAAAAAACGCCCAGCTCCGCGAGGAGACTGGGCGCTTTTGAACGCAGTAGCGAATTAACGCTTGGAGTATTGCGGACGCTTACGCGCTTTACGCAGACCCACTTTCTTACGCTCAACTTCACGTGCGTCACGGGTTACGAAGCCAGCTTTACGCAGAGCGCTGCGCAGAGTTTCGTCGTAATCCATCAGAGCGCGAGTGATACCGTGGCGGATTGCGCCAGCTTGACCACTTACACCGCCGCCGATAACGGTAACGTAGATATCGAACTTCTCAACAGTCTCGGTCAGCTCCAGCGGCTGACGAACTACCATGCGGGCAGTTTCGCGACCGAAGAAGTTATCCAGGGAGCGGTTGTTGATCGAGATATTGCCAGTGCCCGGACGCAGGAAAACGCGTGCGGTTGCAGTCTTGCGACGGCCAGTGCCGTAATTTTGAGTCGCCGACATAATGAACTATTCCGTTAAATCTTCAGTTCTTGGGGCTGCTGAGCAGTATGAGGGTGAGCAGCGCCCGCATAGACTTTCAGCTTACGGTACATGTCGCGACCCAGCGGGTTCTTAGGCAGCATGCCTTTTACCGCGGTCTCGATCACGCGCTCAGGGGCTTTAGCGATCAGCTTTTCGAAGTTGATCGACTTGATGCCGCCCGGGAAACCGGAGTGGGAGTAGTACATTTTGTCAGTGGTTTTAGCGCCAGTAACACGTACCTGCTCGGCATTGATTACGACGATGTAGTCGCCGGTATCAACGTGAGGAGTGTACTCAGGCTTGTGCTTGCCACGCAGACGGCTCGCGATTTCGGTGGCCAGACGACCCAGGGTCTGACCAGCAGCGTCGACGACGAACCAGTCGCGCTTTACTGTTTCCGGTTTAGCAGTAAAAGTTTTCATTCTTTATAGCCTCAGGGGCCGCCCAGCAAAATAGACGGCGGATCTTACTGAATAGTGCGTACTTTGACAAGGTCAAAGGCAGCCGGACACAGACGCTATCGGGGGCTCGGGTCAGCGCGTCTGATATACGGCAAGATTCTTCGGCAGGCGGCGCATCACTTCCACTGCAGAAAGAGCTGCCGAATTATGCAGATTGCGAAAAAAAATTCAACCTGCTTTTATGATTGTTTTGCCAAGGGAGTACCCGATGGACTACCGCCAGCTGGGCCGAACCGATCTGAATGTGAGTGCGATTTGCCTGGGAACAATGACCTGGGGTGAGCAGAACACCGAGGCAGAGGCCTTCGCTCAGATCGAGCGGGCCAAGAATGCCGGAATCAACTTCATGGACACCGCCGAGATGTATCCGGTGCCCCCCAAGGCCGAAACCTACGCCACCACCGAACGCTATATCGGTAACTGGTTCAAGCAACGTGGCGACCGCGCCGACTGGGTCCTGGCCAGCAAGATCGCAGGTCCAGGCAACACCATCGACTATATTCGCGACAAACAGCTCAAGCACAACCGCAAACATATAACTGAAGCCGTGGATGCCAGCCTCAAGCGCCTGCAGACTGACTGGATCGACCTCTACCAACTGCACTGGCCCGAGCGCAGCACCAACTTCTTCGGCCAACTGGGCTACAAGCATCAGCCCGATGAAGACTTCACACCTCTGGAGGAAACCCTCGAAGCCCTGGACGAACAGGTTCGCGCCGGCAAGATCCGCCATATCGGCCTGTCCAACGAAACGCCCTGGGGCACCATGAAGTTCCTAGCCCTGGCCGAAAGCCGCGGCTGGCCAAGGGCCGTTTCGATCCAGAACCCCTACAACTTGCTCAACCGCAGCGTTGAAGTAGGCCTGGCGGAAGTCGCCATTCGCGAGCAGTGCGGCCTGCTGGCCTACTCGCCCCTGGCGTTCGGTTTCCTGTCCGGCAAGTATGAAAATGGCGCCCGACCAGCCAAGGCTCGACTGAGCCTCTACAGCCGCTTCAGCCGCTACTTCAACCCTCAGTCGGAAGCGGCCTGCAGCCGTTATGTGGCGCTGGCCCGCGAGCATGGTCTGGACCCGGCACAGATGGCCCTGGCCTTCGTCACTCAACAGCCGTTCGTGACCAGCAACATCATCGGCGCCACCACACTGGAACAGCTGGACAGCAACATCGCCAGCGCCACCTTGAAGTTGTCGGAAGAGGTCCTCGCCGGGATCGAGGCAATCCACAAGGATCACCCCAACCCTGCGCCTTAACCGGTCTACAGGGGCTGGCTTGCCAACGAATGGGCACGTCGCACCATTTGCCAGCAAGCCGGTCCCTACAGTGAACGGGCGATGATTTCCTTCATGATCTCGTTGGTCCCGGCATAAATGCGCTGCACCCGGGCATCGGCCCAGGCCCGGGCCACCGGGTACTCCCACATGAAGCCGTAGCCGCCGTGCAGTTGCACGCACTCATCGAGTACCTTGCACTGCAGATCGGTGCCCCAGTACTTGGCCATGGCCGCCGTCGGCACATCGAGTTTGCCCTGCAAATGCAGCTCCAGGCAGCGATCGACAAAGACCCGGCCGATCTGAATTTCCGTGGCCATTTCAGCCAGCTTGAAGCGACTGTTCTGGAAATCGGCAATTGCCTTGCCAAAGGCCTTGCGTTCGCGGGTGTATTCCAGGGTCCACTGCAACGCGGCCTCGGCACTGGCCAGGCCACCAATGGCCACGGTCAGGCGCTCCTGGGGCAACTCCTGCATCAAGTAGGCAAAACCAGCCCCAGCCTGCCCCAGCAGATTTTCCTTGGGCACTCGCACATCCTGGAAGAACAGCTCGGAGGTGTCCTGAGCCTTCATTCCAACCTTTTCCAGGCGCTTGCCCTTGGAGAACCCGGGAGTATCGGCCTCAACCAGAAACAGGCTGGTGCCCTTAGCTCCTGCCTTGGGATCGGTCTTGGCCACGACTATCACCAGGTCCGCCAGGTAGCCGTTGGTAATAAAGGTCTTGGACCCATTGATCACATACTCGTCGCCGTCGAGCACTGCCATGGTCTTCACCCCTTGCAAGTCAGAGCCCGCACCCGGCTCGGTCATGGCAATGGCCGTGACCATATCCCCCGACACCAGACGGGGCAGGTATTTGCGTTTCAGCGCCTCACTTCCGTAGTGCAGGATGTAGGGCGCAACAATGTCTGAATGCAGAGAGAAACCAATGCCGGTCAGACCCAGACGGCCGATCTCCTCGATCACCACCGCACTGTAGAGAAAATCCGCCCCCAGACCGCCGTACTCCTCGGGAATGTGCGAACACAGCATCCCCGCCTCCCCGGCCTTATTCCACAACTGACGGTCGATGAAGCCCTGTTTTTCCCACTCACCATGGAAAGGCACAGCCTCTTTTTCAAGGAACGTACGCACGCTGTCACGAAAGAGTTCATGCTCGGAACTGAACAAGGTTCTAGGGATCATGCAGGCACCTGTGATGTTGATTGATCATGGGTTGGCTGCCAGAGCCTAAGCCCAGGCACCTGCACGGGACACTGGACACATCCGACAAAAAATAAGACGATCCAGCCGTCTGGTGACCACTTTCCCCTATAAGAACAATTGAATTATGTCTAACCAAACCTCCACGCCCTTGCGGCGCGTCAGCATCCTGGCTATCGACCGGGTTTTCGCTTCCACCCTCATGCAGGCAAAAGATTTTTTTCATCTGGCCAGCCTGCGTTACGGCAAACAGCTGGGCCAAGGCCTGACTCCGGCGTTCGAAACTCGCCTGGTCAGCCCCGACGGCCAGCCAGTCTGCAGCTTCAGCAATGTGATCATGCCGGTGGACGGTGCGCTGGAAGATACCGATGTGATCATTCTCCCGGCCTTCTGGGATGACTTCGACACCCTGTGCCAGCGTTATCCACAGATACTGCCCTGGCTGCGCGCCCAGCACGCCCGCGGTGCGGTGCTTTGCGGTGAAGCCACCGGGGTTTTCTGGCTGGCTGAAGCCGGACTGCTCGACGGCAAGGAAGCCACCACTTACTGGCGCTTCTTCAACGCTTTCAGCGAGCGCTTCCCCAAGGTCCAGCTCAACCAGGACAAGCACCTGACAGACGCCGACAATCTCTATTGCGCCGGCGGCACCACCTCGGCCTGCGACCTGTACATTTACCTGATCGAACGCTTCTGTGGAGCCAACGTGGCCCAGGCCGTGGCTCGGGACATCCTCTATGAAGTGCAGCGCAGCTACGCCCCCGGACGCATCGGCTTCGGCGGCCAGAAACTGCATCAGGACGTAATCATCCTGCAGATCCAGCATTGGCTTGAAGAGCACTTCGCCGACAAGTTCCGCTTCGAGGACGTGGCTCGCGAACATGGCATGAGCATTCGCAATTTCATGCGCCGCTTTCAGACGGCTACCGGCGACAAGCCCTTGCACTACCTGCAGCGTCTACGCATCGAAACCGCCAAGGGCCTGCTTTCGGGAACGCGCAAGAGCATCAAGACCATCAGCTATGAAGTCGGCTACGACGACGCCAGTTTCTTCGCCCGCCTGTTCCGCCAACACACCGAACTCTCACCCAATCAGTACCGCCAGCAGTTTCAGCAGCAGGCGGCATAAAAAAAGGGCCTGCAATGCAGGCCCTTTTTCATCGACTCGAGATTATGGCTTGTGCGCCCGCGACAGAAACTCGTGGGACTGCATCTCCAGCAACCGGCTGAGAGTGCGCTGGAACTCGAACGTCAGGCGCCCTCCGGTATAGAGGTCCTTGAGCTCGACCTCGGCGGAGATGATCAGCTTGACGTTGCGGTCATAGAACTCGTCGACCATGTTGATGAAACGCCGAGCAATATCATCCGTGGTAACACTCATCTGCTCCACGCCACTGAGCAGCACGGCATGAAAGATCTTGCCCAGTTCGATGTAGTCGTTCTGGCTACGAGGACCATCGCACAGCTCACGGAAGTCGAACCAGGCCACATCATCACAGGTGCGCAGCGCACGAATTTCTCGGTTCTCGATGATCAAAACATCGTTTTCCACCGCCTGAGTGCACTCTGGCGTCAGCGCACGGAAGCTCTTGCGCAGGCTTTCATGGGCAGCTTCATCCAATGGATAGTGAAACAGCTCCGCCTGCTCCAGATGCCGCAGACGGTAGTCGACGCCACTGTCGACGTTGACGATCTCGGTGTTCTGCTTGATCAGGGCAATGGCCGGCAAGAAGCGCGCACGCTGCAGACCGTCCTTGTACAAGCCATCCGGAACGATGTTCGACGTCGCCACCAGGGTCACACCGTTCTTGAACAACTCTTCCATCAGGGTGCCGAGAATCATCGCATCGGTAATATCAGACACGAAGAATTCATCGAAGCAGATCACCCGCGCCTCTTGTGAGAAACGCTTGGCAATGATGGTCAGCGGATTCTTTTCGCCACCCAGGGTTTTCATTTCTTCGTGTACGCGCTTCATAAAGCGGTGAAAGTGCGTACGAACCTTTTCCTTGAACGGCAAGGCTTCGAAGAAGGTATCTACCAGATAAGTCTTTCCACGCCCTACCCCGCCCCAGAAGTACAGCCCCTTGACTGGCGCCTGATCCTTCTTGCCAAAGAGCTTGCCGAGCAAGCCCGGCTTGTTTTGCTCGGCTGCAATCAGATCCTCATACAGGCGCTGCAGATGACGCACAGCGGTTTCCTGTGCCGCGTCATGAAAGAAGTCCGGGCGTTTCAGATCTGCTTGGTATCGTTCTAGGGGCGTCATAATTCGTTAGCAAGGCAACAAAAACGGGCCGTCACTTTAGCGACGGCCCTGGGGAATGGCAATCAGCCCTTGGTCGGGAAGATTCCGATTAGTCCTGCGCAGGGGTCAGCGCAATCCGCAATGCATCAATGGCTGCGTCACGCGCGGCAGCGTCAGCGAAGGCTGGACTGTCAGCCACGCAGGCGCCATCCAGCCAAACGCTGAAACTGCCGGCTTCGCTACGCAAATCCAGCTCCTGCCCCGATTGCAGTCGTTTGGTCACCGCACCGGCAGCCTTGCCATCGGCGAAGTGACGCGACAGCAGCAACTGCTCGCCATCGGCGGACAGCAAGCGGAAACGGAAACTACCATCGTCTTCACGGAAGCTGATGAAGCGCGGGGCCTTGGCGGCCTTTTTCTTGGTCGTGGCGGCAACTTGCACCTGACTGGCAAAGGAGCGCAGGCCCACGGCCTCACGCAGCTCGGCAAGGAACGGCGTGGCCACAGCCCGAGCTTTGGCGGCACCGGCACGCAGAATGTCTTCAAGATCCCCGGGACGGGCGATCAACTGGTGGTAACGTTCACGAGCCTCACCCAATTCACCATCCAGCAACTGGAACAGGCGGTTCTTGGCTTCGCCCCAGCCCAGCCCCTGCAACAGCTCAGTACGGAACTCGGCAGCCTGCGTCGGGGTAGAAAATGCCTGGAACAGAGTGAACAGATGGGAGTTGTCCGGGTCCTTGGCCTCACCCGGCGCCTTGGAGTCAGTGACGATCCGCGAGATCGCGTCCTTCATGTCCTTGGCACTGGTGAACAAAGGGATGGTGTTGTCGTAGCTCTTGGACATCTTGCGACCGTCCAGGCCAGGAAGAGTGGCGACACTCTCCTCGATCAGCGCCTCGGGCATGGTGAAGAACTCCTTGCCCTGGCCAAACAGATGGTTGAAACGCTGGCCGATGTCCCGAGCCATTTCCACGTGCTGGATCTGATCACGGCCCACCGGCACCTTGTGCGCGTTGAACATCAGGATGTCCGCGGCCATCAGCACCGGGTAGCTGTAGAGCCCCATGGTGATGCCGGCATCCGGGTCTTCACCGGCCTCGAGGTTCTTGTCCACCGATGCTTTGTACGCATGGGCACGATTGAGCAGGCCCTTGGCGGCTACGCAGGTCAGCAGCCAGGTCAGTTCCGGAATCTCCGGAATGTCCGACTGACGATAGAAGGTCACACGTTCCACATCCAGGCCGCCAGCCAGCCAGGTCGCCGCGATTTCCTGGCGCGAACGCTGAATGCGCAACGGGTCATCGCACTTGATCAGCGCGTGATAGTCGGCCAGGAAGTAAAAGGAATCGGCATTACTGTCAAGGCTGGCAAGGATCGCCGGGCGAATCGCGCCAGCGTAGTTGCCCAGGTGCGGGGTACCGGTGGTGGTGATGCCGGTGAGGATACGCGTACGAGTAGTCATGGGTAATCGCTTATCAGACTGCTATCAATTCGAAAGTCGCGGCAGCACCAGATCCTTGAGATCAGTGAGCTTGCCATGAAAAAAGTGCCCGCATTCTGCCACTTTCAGCAGCTCATGGGGGCGAACAAGCGCGTCGGACCAGTCATAGACCGCTTGAGGGTCAATGACTTCATCGGTTTCCGGCTGGATCAGGGTCAGCGGGCAGTTTTCTGGCAACTGGTCGGTATCCCGCAGACGGGTCACCGCCGCCGCCACCATGAACAGGTGCTTGAGCTGCACGCCCTGGGCCTCCAGGCGCCCGCCAAGACTGGCGGCGACAAAACCGCCGAAGGAGAACCCCAGCAGGGTCAATGGCAGTTCAGGATGTTTGGCCTGCAACCACTGGGCGGCAGCCTGGGCGTCATTGACTTCGCCACTGCCCATGTCGTGACTGCCTTCACTGGCACCAACACCCCGGTAGTTGAAGCGCAAGGTAATCAGGCCGGCATCCCGCGCGGTGCGCTGCAAGGTGGACACCACCTTGTTGAGCATGGTGCCGCCCTGCACCGGGTTGGGGTGGCAGATCAGTGCCACGCCACGAGGATCGGGCACCTCCAGATACAGGGCTTCCAATTGGCCCACCGGGCCGGCAATCACTACAGGGGTTTCACGCATTAGCAAGGAAGGAACTCCGTGACCTCGAAGGGGGTCGACTCGTCTAGCAAATGGTCTGTGCCAATCTATTGCGAGTGAATCGCGGTATACAGCGCAGGTTCGAGCCGTTAACGTAAAGCAAAGCCGTTTATAGAGGAAGGACTCGTGGAACACTCGCTCTTAGTTTGGTTGTTGCCGACTCTTGCCCTGGTCGCGGGTGTCGCCATTGGATTCCTGGTTGCTCGCCTGCTGCCCAATGCCGCGCCTAACCGCACGCAGCGTCAGTTGGACGATATTCAGGAACGTTTCGACAATTATCAAAATGAAGTGGTCACCCATTTCAACAGCACTGCCACCCTGGTGAAAAAGCTCACCCAGAGCTATCAGGAAGTGCAGGACCATCTCGCCGAGGGTGCCAACCGCCTGGCCCTGGACGAACTGACCCGGCAACGCCTGCTGGCCGCACTGCATTCCGAGTCGGCACAAGCTCCACGGGAGCGCCTGACTCCACCGCGGGATCAGGAGCCACCACGGGACTACGCGCCGAAGACGCCAAACGCTCCGGGCATGCTCGACGAGCACTACGGCCTGAAGAAGTAACCGCTTCAGTCACTAAAAAGCCCGCCCGATTTGCATCGGGCGGGCTTTTTTGTACCTGGGATTGCAGTCGAGTCGATCAGTACTGCTGGTAGGGCTGCTGGTACTGCTGACCTTGCTGCTGATACTGCTGGCCCGGAATCGCCTTGAGGTTGACCTCTACACGACGGTTCTGCGCACGGCCATTGACGTCGGCGTTGCTGGCAATCGGATTGTCCGGACCAGCACCGCGAGCGGACAGGTTGGCACTGCTCACCCCCTGAGACGTGAGGTAGGTCGCCACGCTCTGGGCACGACGCTGGGAAAGGTCCATGTTGTGCTGACGGCTGCCAGTGCTGTCGGTGTAGCCGACGATCTCGATCTGGTTCTGGTTGAACTCGCGCAGGGAGTTGGCCAGGTTGTTCAGTGGTTGGTAGAAGCTTGGGGCGATATTGGCCGAATCAGTGGCAAACGTGATGTTGCCCGGCATGATCAGCTTGATCTGATCACCCTGACGCTGCACTTCAACCCCGGTATTGGCCATGCTGGCGCGCAGTTTCTTCTCCTGCTGGTCGGCGTAGTAACCGTAACCGGCGGCGGATGCCCCCACCACCGCGGCACCGATCAACGCGCCCTTGCCACGGTTATTGTGGTCAATGGCAGCACCGGCCAATGCACCAGCCAGGGCACCCAGGCCACCGTATTTTGCAGTTTTGCTCATGCCCGACGAGCCGCCGTCGGCCTGCCCCTGATTGTCATAGGGGTTAGGCGAAGCGCAGCCGGACAACAAGGCCACAGCAGTAGCGACAACAATCAAACGACGCGAGGTGAACATGGAAAACTCCTACATTTTGCATTCTGTGGTGCAGCGGACGTTGGCAACAGACCTTAGCTAGCGTTGGAACACACAGAGTGGCAAAAATTCCGTCAGCGGCCTGGCTAAAAGTCAGGCCCTCACAAACGGATTCTGGCGCATCTCATCGCCCAATCGGGTGTCTGGGCCGTGCCCGGCAACCACTGTGGCATCTTCATCAAGGGTATACAGACGCTGCTTGATCGAACGCACCAGGGTGGCCTGATCCCCGCCCCACAAGTCCGTGCGCCCGACCCCGCGCTTGAACAGCGTGTCGCCGGCAATCAGAAGCTTAGCCTCGGAAAACCAAAAACTCATGGAACCCGGAGTGTGCCCGGGAGTATGCAGGGCGACGCCGCAACCGCAGGCCAGTTCCTCATCGTCGTCCAGCCAGCGGTCCGGGGACGGGACAGGCGTGTAGGGCACGCCGAACATGCTGCATTGCATCTCAAGGTTGTCCCACAGGAACTGGTCGTCCTTATGCAGATGCAAAGTGGCGCCGGTCTTTTCCTTCATCTGCCCGGAGGCGAGAAAATGATCCAGGTGCGCATGGGTATGAATGATGCTAACCACCTTCAACCCCAGGGCATCGAGGCGAGCCATGATCAAATCGGGATTGCCTCCCGGATCGACAACTATGGCTTTCTTGGTCAGCGGGTCGCCAATGATGGTGCAGTTGCACTGCAAAGGGCCGACGGGGAAGGTTTCGCGGATAAGGCTGGGTTTGGCGGCGTCCATGGAAGCGTTCCAGAAAAAATCGATGGCCCATTCTGGCACAGCTCGCCGCCAGCACTCACTCAGAACGCCAGTTGCAGCGTCTCCTCCCCCTCCAGCGCCAGCAGGAATTGCTTGGCTTCAAGCCCTCCGGCAAAGCCGGTCAGGCTCCCCGATGCACCGATCACTCGGTGACAGGGGGCCACAATCGAGATCGGGTTCCGGCCATTGGCTGCGCCCACCGCCCGCACCGCCTTGGGACTGCCAATCTGCTGGGCGATCTGGCTGTAGCTGCGGGTCTCACCGAAAGGGATGGTCAGCAAAGCCTGCCAGACCTTGCACTGAAACTCGGTACCGACGAAATCCAGCTCAAGCTCGAAGCGCTCACGGCTGCCTGCAAAGTATTCCCGAAGCTGGCGCTCGGCTTCCAGCAGCATGGGATGATCAACCGACTCCTGCAACGGCCCGAGACGTACCCGGTTCTGCCGTTCGTGCTCCCAGAGAATCGCCGCCAGCTTGGTCCCTCTGGCCACCAGGGTCAGTTGGCCAACGGGGGACGGCATCAGTTTGAATACGCAGGACATCTCAGGTCTCCTTCAATCCGTCAGTGGAATCGGACCCGGAACCCGGTGGTCCATGGCCGTCCTCTTAGTACGCCGACACTGTAAAACGAGATTCAAGCGCAAGAACCACGTTTCTTGCGCTTGAACTCGACGGCGAATCAATCTGAGTGCCGAGCGGACCCGAAGCTAATCGTCCTCATCCACCAGGAAACAGTTGTCACTGCTACTGCGCTGGCCATAAGGGTCGACAATGAAGGCCCCGCGCCCCTGGCCGCATTCGAGCAGGTGCACCGGGGACAATTCGCGCTGCCGGTCGATCTGCGCATTGAAGCGCATGATGTAGATCCCCAGGGAGATCGATACACAGAGAATCAGCACCAGGCACAGCACCAACTGATCGGTGTAGCTGGCGCCGGCCTTATCAGCATGCAGTGATGACATGCTCGGATCCCGCCCGCTCAACACTGTGGCCAATCAGTAACCAACTCAGGGGGCCGCCCCCTCCCAGGCGCCCCAAAGGTGCCTGGGAAGGCAGGACGCAGGCCATCAGGACGAGAAGTATCAGGACCTGTAGGATTCCTTTGACTACCGAAATCAGGTTCATGACTGTGCCACGCTCTGGAGTTAAGAAGAGCCCAAGCTTAGAGACGGCCGGGTTAACACCGGGTAAACATCCGCAGAAACCGGCCTGACTCCGCTATCCTTCGGCCCATCGAGCGCCAAGGGTCCAAGGGGACGTTTCCGTGCATATTCAACTGCTATTGGTCGAGGACAACCTCGACCTGGCCAACACCGTCATCGAGTACCTGGAAATCAGCGGCATCGTCTGCGACCACGCCAGCAATGGCCAGACCGGCCTTAACCTGGCTTTAAGCCAGCACTACGACGTCATCCTGCTGGACATCATGTTGCCGCGACTGGACGGCCAGCAGCTGTGCCAACAGTTGCGCCAGCAAGGCAGCCAGACGCCGATCCTGATGCTCACCTCGCTGGACGCCCTTTCCGACAAACTCGCCAGCTTCGCCGCCGGGGCCGACGACTATCTGGTCAAGCCCTTTGAAATGGCGGAACTGGTGGCCCGTATCCGAGCCCTGAGCATGCGCCGCAGCGGCCAGGCAAGCCGCCTGCAAGTGGCCGACCTGGTGATGGAGCTGTCTACCCGCAAGGTCAGCCGCGCCGGGCAAGAGCTGCATCTGTCACCCATTTGCTGGACCCTGCTGGAGTGCCTGATGCGTGCCAGTCCGGAACCGGTAACCCGGGAACGCCTGGAGACAACGATCTGGGGCGACGAGCCACCGGACAGCAATACCCTCAAGGTGCACATGCACCGATTGCGCAAGACCGTGGACAAATCCTTCGGCCAACCGTTGATCCACACCCTCCCTGGTATTGGCATTCAGATGAGGTCACATGCGTAACGGTCTGGGTCTGAAATGGGTGATCAGCGGCAGCTTCCTGCTGCTGATTGCCGTGGTGTTGCTGATCTACAGCCTGCTGCTGCCCGAATACAGTGTCCGTGGCCTGCTCTATACCGCCAGCGCAATGATGGAGGAGGAAGCCCAGTACTTCGCCAGGCATTACAAGAAAGATCCAAACACCCCACCGCCGCATAACTACTTCTATACCAGCGTCATCGGCAAGGAGGCGCTGCCGGAGAAAATCCGTCAGATGCTGGACACCCCACCCAGCCTGTCCTTCGGTGCGGTGCAGGCGTTTGGCGACCTGGAGTCCGATGACGAGGATGAAGGGCGGGTGGTACTGGCCCAGCCGCTTAGCGACGGCAAGACCCTGTACATGTACGACGTCGACCACGACAAAGAAGAAGGCGGTGAAGTGGAGACGCCACTGTCCGACGCCTACATCGAGCGAGAGTTGCGCGGCGTCAACTTCATCAGCCTGGCGGTGTTCGTCCCGGCGCTGATTATCATTGCCCTGCTGGTCTGGTGGCTGGTACGGCCCCTGGGGCGCCTGGCCCAATGGTCCTCCACCCTCAAGGATGCGGACGCGGTATCCAGTCAGCGGCCGAGTTTCGGCTTCAAGGAGTTCAACATGTTGGCCGATGCCCTGGCCCAAAGCGTGCAGCAGGTGCAGGCCGCCAGCCTGCGAGAAGGCCGCCTGCTGCGCTACACCAGCCATGAGCTGCGCACCCCACTGGCGGTGCTCAAGGCCAATATCGAACTGCTGACCTTGCAATCCGGCGGCGTCCTGCCGCCGCCCCTGCAACGTATCGAGCGCTCGGTATTGAACATGCAGCGCATCGCCGAAACCTTGCTGTGGATGAGTCGGGAACTGCCCGAACCCTTGCCCGAGGAGCCCATCGACATGAGCGGCCTGGTCACTGAACTGATCGAGGAACACCGCTACCTGATCGGCACACGGGATATCGAACTGCTGCTGGACATCAGCAGTACCCCTTGCCGCCTGCCTCTGACCGCCTGCCGCATCGTGGTGGGCAACTTCCTGCGCAATGCCTTGCAATACGCCGATGAGGGCAGTGTCGAGATCAATTTCGACTACCCACAACTGCGCATCGTCAACCGCATCCGGGAAGCCAAGCAGTTGGAGCCATCCAACGACTTTGGCTATGGCCTGGGTCTGGAACTGATGCGGCAACTCAGTGCCCGGCTCGGCTGGCGTATTGAGGTGCTGATGGAACAGCAACGCTTCACGGTCACCCTGGACTTCAATGCCGCCCCGCCCGCCGAGGAGCTGCCTGCACCGCAGAGCGCTCCAGAGGCGTAAAGTTGAAAACCATCGTCCTGGCCGAGATCGGTTAAGGCCAGGAAATACCTGCTCACAAGCGATGAAAAAACTGCCTAGACCCCGCCCTTTCCGACAGCGTTTGTGAGTATCGTTGACGGACAAGAAACCAAGCCCGGGAGGCTTGTCGGTGCATAACTTGCTTGCAGGAAGCGGGCTGCATCTTTCGCAGTGCACTCTAGAGCCGGATCAGAACGAGGTTCGCTGTGGCCGCCTACAATCTGCGTCAACTCAAGTACTTCATCACCACCGTCGAATGCGGCAGCGTCGCTGAAGCGTCACGCAAGCTGTATATCGCCCAGCCGTCGATCTCCACCGCCATCAAGGGCCTCGAGGACAGCTTCGGCGTGCAATTGCTGATCCGCCACCACGCCCTGGGTGTGTCCCTGACCCCAAGTGGTGCACGCTTCTACCGCAAGGCTCAGGAACTGCTGCGCATGGCCAAGGAGTTCGAGCAGAACGCCCTGGCGGACAACGACGTGGTGGCCGGACAGATCGACATCGGTTGCTTTGAAACCGTGGCACCGCTGTATCTGCCGCAGTTGATCGCCGGCTTCAGTGCCCTGTATCCCGGGGTGGAAATCCGCATCCGCGATGGCGAACAGCAGGAACTGGTACAGGGCTTGACCGGCGGTGCGTTCGACTTGGTGATCCTGTACGAGCACGAACTGGACGGCACCATCGAAACCGAACCACTGATGCCACCGCAACGGCCCTATGCGTTGCTTCCCGCCGACCACCGCTACGCCCAGCAGGCCCAGGTTTCACTGCGTGACCTGAGCCTGGAACCAATGATCCTGCTGGATGTGCAACCGAGCCGGACCTACTTCGTCAGCCTGTTCGAGGAACTGGGATTGACGCCACAGATCGCCTTCAGCTCGCCCTCCATCGAGATGGTGCGGGGCATGGTGGGCCAGGGCTTCGGCTTTTCGATTCTGGTAACCCGCCCCCACTCCCAGTGCTCCTACGACGGCAAGCCGGTGGTGTGCGTGGATATTGTCGAGGACGTGACCGGCTCCGGCCTGGTGGCGGCCTGGCTCAAGCGTGGCCAGTTGACCAAGCCGGCGCGCCTGTTCGCCGATTACTGCAAACAGCACCTGGCCCGATAACCCCGGGCCCGGCGCTGTATCACGGCGCAGCTGCAGCCGGTCGGCCGACCACGACGCGACCGCTACAAGCCCTGGCCGGCAGAGTAGCGCCTACCCCAGCAACCCCAACTCCTGGGCCCGTGCCACTGCCTGTGTACGTCGCTCAACCCCCAGCTTGCTGTTGATATGGCTGGCGTGGGTTTTCACCGTATGCAGCGAAATGAACAAGCGCTCGCTGATTTCCTGATTGGAACACCCCTGAGCAATCAATTGCAGCACCGACAACTCCCGGGAACTCAACGACTCACTATGAGCCGCCTCGGGAAGCTCACGGGGGGCAGCAGGCAAACGCTGCAACAGAGCCTGGGTCAAAGCGGTCGACACACAGTGCTGCAATTGCTCGCGCATCCAGCAGGGGTGACTGCGGATCAAGCTCTCGAAAGGTTGCACTGCGCCCCCCACTGCTGCTTCCAGGGCCTGGGCAAAGTCCCGTCGTGCCTCTGCGCCGCGCCCGGACGCCAGCAACAGCAGGGTTTTCTGGGTCAGGGCCATAACGCTCAACAACTGCCGACCGCTTTGCTGTCCATGCTCCACCAATCGACTCAAGCGCTGTTCGGCCCGGGCGGAGTCGCCCTTGATGGTTTCCAGTTGGGCTTGCTGCAATTCGATGTGCAAGGGCAACTGCGGATGGAACTCCGGCGGCGCCGCAGCCTGTTCTCCAGTGTAGGTCTGGCCCAGACGTGCCAGCCAGGCCTCGGCCAGGTCGATGCGGCCCTGGGCCAGCCAGAGCTCGCACTTCACCAGGGTGATCATCGCCAAGTAGTAGATCGGCGGCACGTCCCAGATATGCATCAGGCGCTCGGCCTCGGCCAACTCGGCAAAGGCCCGGGAAAACTCGCTCCGCAGGCCTTCCTGCTTGGCAATCACGCAATGGGCGATCAACACGCTGATGTCGCGACAGGCCCGCGCCTCCAGCAACCCGGCCTGTAAACGCACCAGGCCGGCCTCAGGCTGGGCACGCAGCGTCAGCAGATAACCTTCATACAGGGTCAGCCGGGCCCGCACCGCGTACAGCCGCTGAGCCGACAGTCCCTGCAGCCGTCGCAGCCCTTGGTGCACCTCCTCCAGCGCTCTGAGCACCTCGCCCCGCGCCTGCAGAACCCGGGCCCGATCGTAATGGGCCAGGGCCTCGAACAGCGGATTGCCGACCCGCTGCGCCAACTCCAGGGATTCGCGATTGAGACTGCGGGCGCGCCACAGGTCGGCGTCGGTAATCGCCAGGTTGGACAAGGTCGACAGACACATCAGGCGCTGTCCGTAACGCTTGTGCGGCAGGCTTTCCAGAGCCTCGCCGCAGTAGGCCAGGGTCCGTTCCCGCTGGCCCCGCCCGCGAGCGATGATCCCGCTCAAGGCCAGCCATTGCGCCAGCATCGACTTTTGCGCAGTGGCCGAAGGCGCCGGCAGGAAACGACTCAGGTGATCCGCCAGTTCCTCTGCCGCGTCCAACTGGCAGGCCAGGCCCAGGGCCCAGCTGTAGAGCACGATCAGCCGCGGTGTGCTGATCAACAGGCTGTCGGGCAGGTCCATCTTCCAGCGCAGCAGCATGCCGACGTTCTGCTCCGCCAGCAGTTGCTCCTCCGACAGGTTCTGCACCAGGTTGGCTGCCACATCCAGGTGTCCGGCACGCAGCGCCTGCTCCACGGCTTCATCCAACAGCCCCTGAGCGTTGAACCAACGACAGGCACGCAAATGCAGGCTGGCGGCCGGCACCAGGGTATTGGCCGTGGGTCGGGTACGCAGCAGATCGGAAAACAGATGGTGATAGCGATACCAGTGCCCGTGTTCGTCCAATGGCACCAGGAACACTTGGTGAGCCTGCAGGAAACCCAGGATCTCGGCACTGTCATGCGCTTCGCGCAGGGCGTCGCAGAGCTCGGCGCAGAAGCGCTCCTGGGGCGCCGTGTCATAGAGGAATGCCTGGACCTCGGCGGGCAGGCAGTCGATGACCTCTTCCAGCAGGTAGTCGCGGATCAGCCCTTCGCCCCCATGCAGTCCCTGAGGCAAGGTGCCCAGCGCACCAGCCTCGGACGCTGCCAACAGCCAGAAACGCAGCCCGGCAACCCAGCCCTCGCTGCGCTGGATCAGACTTTCCAGAGCCTCGCCGCGCAAGGAACTGCTGTGGCGGTCCAACAAGCTGAGGGACTCGTCATGGGTCAGGCGCAAATCCTGCTCATGCAGCTCCAGCAACTGTCGTGAAAGCCGCAGCCGCGCCAGATGCCAATCCGGACGCTGGCGGCTGGTGACCAGCACCAGCAGGCCGTCGGGCAGGTGATTGAGGAAAAACTGCAAGCAACGATCAAGCACCGGCCCCTGGGCCAGGTGATAGTCGTCCAGGACCAGCAACAACGGCCTGCTGCTAGACAGGTGAAGCGCCAGTTCGTCCAGCAAGCCATCCAGCCACTCTTCAAAGGCGAAAGGCTGATGGCGCTGGCGCATTTTCAACAGACCGAGAGACTGCCGGCCCAATTGGGGAAAGTACTGCTGCAAACCGGCCAGCAAGCGTTCGAGAAAACGCCCGGGATCGCTGTCCCGGCGGCTCAACCCCAGCCATAGGCTCTGCCAGTTGCCCGGCAAGCCCTGGCAAAACTCCACCGCCAACGAGCTCTTACCGAACCCGGCCGGCGCACTGACCAGCAACAGCCTGCCCTTCAACCCGGCACTCAAGCGTTCGCAAAGACGCGGCCGCTGCACGTATCCGTCGGGCAGAGGGGGTCGATAGAAACGCCCTTCCAACGCAGGAATCACCGCGCTGGCAGACCGTTGAAGGGGGGACAGCTCAGTCATGGCCAACTCTTATTGATGTAGGGTTGTCGGCGTAGCAGATGCCCGCAGACTAGCGGTAAAAAGCGACCTGTTGAAGATTTTTGCGACCATTCGAGTGAAAAAGACTATGACCAAATGGGTCAGATACAGCTGATTGATCAGTCGTTATTTCGGTTGTTTATCCGGCAACCTACTAATTCATCTGGAGAAAGCCTGCCGGAACAGCCTAGATTGTTGTGCATATCTGCGAATCCACAATCTTCCAGGCAAAAAAAAGCCCCGAGCCAGTCGGGGCAATTTCCGAGGATGCGGCCTCTATTTGCAGCGGATCAGCGAACCCCGTCCTGACGCAAGGCGGCTGGAGTGAAGTCGCTGGTGGTCGCGGTGAAGCCAAAGTCATACGCCTGCTTCTCTTCGTTCTTCATGCCCAGTGCCAGGTAGCGGCCGGACTGCAGGTCGTAGAGGGTTTCCAGGGCATACCACGGCACTTGCTTGTCGTAGTAGTTCTCGGCGTGGGCTTCGGCCACACGCCACAGTTGACCACGACCGTCATAGTGGTCGATCACCGCAGCCTGCCAGGTGTCTTCGTCGATATAGAAGTCACGTTTGGCATAGATGTGCCGCTGACCTTCCTTCAAGGTGGCGACCACATGCCAGACCCGACGCAGCTCGTAGCGAGCCAAGTCCTGGTTAATGTGCCCGGCCTTGATGATGTCCGCGTACTTCAGGCTCGGCGAGTCGAGCTTGTAGCTGTCGGAGGCGATGTACATCTCCTTCTTGCCTTCCAGTTTCCAGTCGTAGCGATCCGGCGCACCGTTGTACATGTCCAGGTTGTCGGAAGTCCGCAGACCATCGGCGGCGGTACCCGGGCCGTCATAGGAGACTTGCGGGGCACGGCGCACACGACGCTGGCCAGCGTTGTAGACCCAGGCCGAACGCGGCTCCTTCACTTGGTCGAGGGTTTCGTGGACCAGCAGCACGCCACCGGCCAGACGCGCCGGGGCCGTCACCTTCTGCTTGAAGTAGAACAGGATGTTGCCCGGGTTTTTCGGGTCGTAGTCCTTCATCTTGTCGCGGAACACGAACTGGTCCTGGAAGTACACCAGGCTGTAGGAGCCGTTGGCCTGTGGCGTGGCCTGGGTCACCAGACGGGTCACGCTGCCACCGCGATAGCGAGTGATGTGGTTCCAGATGACTTCCACACCGCTTTTCGGGATCGGGAACGGAATCGCGGTTTCGAAGTTCTCCAGGCCGTTGCCGCCGGACACCAGGTTGGTGCTGGTGGCATTGCGTTTGATGGCGGCGAACACCTCAGCAGGCACCGTGGCCCCGCGATGAGACGGGTAAACCGGCATCTTGAAGGTTTCCGGGTAGCGCTTGAACATCGCGTACTGCCCGGGGGCCAACTTGTCCTTGTACTGCTCGACGTTCTGCGCAGTGATCGTGAACAGCGGCTGCTCGCTGCCGTATGGGTTGGACAGGAAACCCTTGCTGTCCACGGTACCGGCGTTGGTTGCCAGGGGTTTCCAGGCGGGAATGGTACCGGCAGCGTTACCGGCCATTTCCGCGCCCATCGGCGTCAGGCTGGTGCCCAGCTTGGCCGCTTCATCGGCCGAGACCGCGGCCATGACCCCGGTGGCCAGCAGTGACAGTCCCAGCACACCGATGTGCAACAGACTCTTGGTGATGTTCATATTGTTGTTCTTCCTGAAAATGCAGTGTGCTTAGAAGTTCACGCCAACGCTCAAGGCGAGGAAGTCCCGATCATCCACGGTGCTGTAGTCGCCACCAAAGAAGTTGGTGTAGGCCAGGCTCGCGGTGTAGGTGTTCTGGTACTCGGCATCCAGCCCCAGGCTGATGGCCTTGCGGCCTTCCTCGAAGTTGGCGCCAGGACCTGGCGAGTAGCCCTTGACGTCATGGGACCAGGCCACGTTCGGCTTGAGGTTCACACCAGCGAATACATCCGGGTATTCCCAGATCGCCCGGCCGCGGTAACCCCAGGAGGTGGCGGTGGTGAAGCCGTCGTTGTTGCAATTGGAAGTGAGGTTACTGGCATCGGCTCCTGGGCCTGCGCCGGCAATGGTGGCGGCATTGAGCACCCGGCAACTGTTCTGTCCACCGGGAGTGGCAGGCAGGGCACCGGGGCCGAAGACAGGATCGCGGCCATAACGCACATCCGATTTGCTCTCCAGGCCACCCACACGAGTGATCCCGAGTTCGCCTACCAGGGTCAGGCGGCTGGCACCCATGACCTGGTCGAAGAAGTGCGTGAAGGTGGTCTGGAACTGGGTAATCTCTTTACGGCGATAGCCATGAAGGTCTTGTCCAGGAATCCCATCGAGCAAGGAAGCATTGGTGAAGTTGCCTCCCAGAGGCCGGACAGCAGAGTAGAGGATATCGGTGCTGTTCAACTGAACCGGCGCATTCGGCCGATAACTCAGTTCGCCGCTCCAGGCGGTCCCTGTAGGCAAGGTGGTGGAGAAGCTCAGCCCGTACAGGCGGATGTCTTCCGGATACTCGACAAAGTACTTCGAGTTACCGGCAATCCACACCGGCGCCAACGTGCCAAAGCCCGGGGCGATGGTATAGGCCGACTGAGGTGCACCGGTGGCGCTGAAGATCGGCGCACGGCTGTGATAGTTCATGAAGTAGGCGCCGAACTCGGTGTCCAGCGGCTCGAAGTTGTAACGGAAAGCCACACCGAACTGGCCGCTGTCACGAGCATCGCGGTCGCCACTGCGACGCACCAGCGCACCCTCTTCATTGACATCGACGCCACGAGCCTGCATCGCCGCCAGGGCCGCCCGGCCCGGGGCCGTGGCGGTAATGGTCGAACGCTTGGCGAGCAGACGCAGATTGTCGTCACAGCCATCGGAAATGTTGTCCGGCTGCGAGAAGAAGGTCCCGCAGTTGTCGGTAACGGTCTGGTCCCATTCCAATTGATAGAAAGCTTCGGCCGACAGGTTCTCGGTCAGGTTCTGGGAGATGTAGAACATGTTGACCGGAATCAGACCTTCCTTGACCTCGGCACCGGGACGGCGGAATGCCGACACGTCGATCGGGTTGATCGAGTTGATACCGCCGCCAATGAAGGTACTTTCACCCCAACTCACTACCTGCTTGCCCAAACGCACCGAGCCCGGTTCATCGGCGATGGAGTAGTTGTGATAGACAAAGGCATCGAGGATCTGACCGCCGGAGGACTTGGCGCCTTCCTTGCGGTTGTTGTCACTGATGTTCTTGAAGTCCATGTCTTCGTCTTTGAGCTTGAAGTCATACCAGTACTTGCCACGAACAAACACACCGGTATCGCCGTACTTCAATTCCAGGTCATGAATGCCCTTGAAGATCTTCGAGAAGGTCTGCCCCTTGTTGAAGTTCAAGTGGCCGTCATCGGTGGTCTGGGACAGACCCTTGCCGCCATTGTTGACCCCGATCAGGTCCTTGTTGCGTCCGGCGGTCGACCAACTGGCCCCCACCGACAGGGACGAATCGAAGCTGCCTTCGATTTCACCGATATTGAAGCTGACGCCGAATGCAGGCCCGGCGAGCGTGGAGGCGAGACCGACGGCCAGGGGCAGTTTCGCCCGGCGCCAGAACTGGTTTGCTGATGTCATCGACGCTACTCCATGTGCATTATTTTTATGGCAGTACGCTCTTCTGAAAACGCTTCGAATACCGGTTGGATGAACACTTGCCCGGTTCCGAGGTTGCATGGCGCGAGCACCCCACAGTGCTCCGTTGTTCAGAAAAATCCGTAGGCGGACTATATCCAGCAGGGATTACTGCTTGATCCCTCTAAAGTGTGATTTGCAGCCGACCACCGCATTGGAACAGTCCTTTGCCACAACCGTTGAAAGACGGCGCGGTAAGGATGGCTGAAAATCTCGTGAGCACAAGGCAAAGGCTTGTCGGATGGGCATGCCGTGCCCGGACGGGCACGGCAGAGGACGCTCAAAGCGTGGAGAGGAAGGTGCTGTTACTGGCTTGCCATTCGCTGATGTCGACGCGGATGCGCTTCTTGTCGAGCTTCCCAACGCTGGTCTTGGGAATTTCAGTAACAAGGGCGATCTGGCTGGGGATCGCCCACTTGCTCAGGTGCCCCTGCTCCACGAACGGCTTGAGGTGTTCCTTGAGCTCACGGGCACCAATCTCATGGCCTTCGCGGATCACCAGCAAGGCAAACGGGCGCTCGCCCCACTGTGGATCGGCGATGCCCACCACTGCTACTTCACGTACCGCCGCATGGCGACTGATGAGGTCTTCCAGGTCCAGGGAGGAGATCCACTCGCCACCGGTCTTGATCACGTCCTTGATCCGGTCACGGATGTCGATCACCCCCATACTGTCCAGGGTCGCCACGTCGCCGGTGTGCAGCCAGCCGCCCTCCCAGAGCTCGGCGCCCTTCTGCGGCTCGTTGAAATAGCCTTCAGTCAGCCAGGGCGCACGCAGCACCAGCTCGCCCTGGGACTCACCGTCCGCCGGCAGGAAGTTGCCCTCGGCATCGATGATCGCTGCCTCCACCAAGGGCCCTGGCACCCCGGCCTTGATCCGGTAAGTGGTGCGCTCGTCTTCGCTGCCCGCCATCAGTTCATCGTTGAGGTGGGCGCAGGACACCAGCGGACCAGTCTCCGACATGCCGTAGGCGGCCGTCAGTTGAATCCCCTTGGCCTTGGCCGCCTCGTACAGCGCACGGTTCAGCGCACTGCCGCCGATGACGATCTTCCAGCCACCGAAATCGGTGTTCTGGGCCGCCTTGGCATTGAGCACCATCTGCAGGATGGTCGGCACACAGTGGGAGAAGGTGACCTTCTCCCGGCGCCACAGCTCCACCAGGTACTCCGGGTCGTAACGCCCGGGATAGACCTGCTTGAGCCCAAGCATGGTGGCCACATAAGGCAGCCCCCAGGCATGCACATGGAACATCGGCGTAATGGGCATGTACACATCGTTGGTGCCTAGCAGGCGCACACTGTCGATGGAGCCCATGATGGTGGAGACGCCCATGGTGTGCAGCACCAGTTGCCGATGGGTGAAATACACCCCCTTGGGATTGCCGGTGGTGCCGGTGGTGTAGAAGGTGGTGGCCACCGAATTCTCGTCAAAGTCCTCGAACTGATACTGGGGGCTGGCGGCGGCCAGCAAGGTCTCATACTCGCCCACCAGATTCGGCAGTTCGGCAGTCTTCTGCGGTGCGTCGGTGAGCAGCAGGGTTTTCTCCACCGTGGTCAAGTGCCCAGCGATGGCCTGATACAGACCGACGAACTCGCTGTTGACCAGCACGAAGCGGTCCTCGGCGTGGTTCATGGTGTAGAGGATCTGCTCCGGTGACAGGCGCACGTTGATGGTGTGGATCACCGCACCGATCATCGGGATAGCGAACATGCACTCCAGGTAGCGATGGCTGTCCCAGTCCATCACCGCCACGGTATCTCCGGCCTTGACCCCGGCCGCAGTCAACACATTGGCCAGACGCGCCACCCGCTCGATCAGGGTCGGATAGGTGTAGCGCAACTGGTCGCGATAGATGATTTCGCGGGTTTTCTCGTAGCGCGCGCCGGACATCAGCAACCGCTTGATCAGGAGCGGGTATTGATAAGCGCCTTCGGCGGGGGGAATAACACGAGTCTGCAACATAAGAATCCCTTTTCTGACGGCTCGGTCGTGACTGGAGGATGACCACTCTAAAGTTCCCGTGCGCCGGCTAAATCAGCCAAAGGGATGATTTGCAGGGCCGCACCAATACTAGCTCCAGGCCAGTATTCGCGCGGTTCAGGAGATCCTGCGTGCCCTGTCCGGGGAGAGTGTTCAATGCATCTCGGTGAAGGCCAGTTTCACGCCGATGGCGATCAGCACCGCGCCCATGGTGCGGTCGAACCAGTGCCCCATGCGGGCGAAGCCGGCACGCACCCGTTGCTGACTGAAGAGCATGGCTACCAGGCAGAACCAGACTGCGGTGGCCGCCGCCAGATACACCCCATAACCGGCCTGGATCGCCAGGGGCGTGTGCGGGTTGATCACCACGGTGAACAGCGAGAGGAAGAACAGGGTCGCCTTGGGGTTCAAGCCATTGGTGACAAAACCGGAAGTAAAGGCACCGCGCGCGGTACGCTCTCCGGCTTCCTTGTGCAGGTCGTCCGCCGCCGGCTTGGCCGGCTGAGCACGCAGGGCCTTGTAGCCGATGTACAGCAGATACGCCGCCGCCAACCACTTCAGGGCGTTGAACAGCACGATGGACTGGGAAACGATCAGGCCGATCCCCAGCAGCGAGTAACCCACGTGCAGGAAGATCGCACAGCCCACTCCCAGGGCAGTCCAGGTACCGGCGCGGCGGCCGTGGGTCACGCTTTCGCGCACCACCACGGCAAAGTCCGGGCCGGGGCTGGCCACCGCCAGCAAGTGGATCAGGGCAACGGTCAAGAACTCGGTGAGGTACATGCAGGCTCCTGTGTATGTCTAATTATTTCATCTGTTAGGCTCGGCAGATTACGCCTTAGATCCCTCGTGCAAAAGGTACAGTTCATGATCAACAATCGCCGCGCCGTCTTCCTCGATCACAGCTCACTGGACCTGGGCGACCTGGATCTGAGTGCGCTGCATGAGTGCTTCAGCCCCCTGCAAGTGCATGCCCACACCCCCGCGGACCAAGTGACCGAGCGCTTGCAGGGTGCGCAGGTCGCCATCAGCAACAAGGTGGCCCTGAGCGCCGAGACCCTGGCGGCCTGCCCTGATCTGCAACTGATCCTGGTGGCCGCCACCGGCACCAACAATGTCGATCTGGCCGCTGCCCGCCAACAAGGCATCAGCGTCAGCAACTGCCAGGGTTATGGCACTCCGTCGGTGGCCCAGCACACCCTGATGCTGCTGCTCAATCTCGCCACTCGGGTTGCCGACTACCAACAAGCCGTGGCCGCCGGCCGCTGGCAACAGGCCAAGCAGTTCTGCCTGCTGGACTTCCCCATCATCGAACTGGCGGGCAAGACCCTGGGCCTGCTGGGCAATGGCGAGCTGGGCAGCGCCGTGGCACGCCTGGCCGAAGCCTTTGGCATGCGCGTGGTATTGGGGCAGATCCCCGGACGCCCGGCTCGACCGGATCGCCTGCCGCTGGAGGAACTGCTGCCACAAGTGGATGCCCTGACCCTGCACTGCCCACTCAACGAACACACCCGAAACTTCATCGGTGCCCGGGAACTGGCCCTGCTCAAGCCCGGCGCCCTGGTGGTCAATACCGCCCGCGGCGGCCTGATTGACGAACAGGCCCTGGCCGATGCGCTGCGCAGTGGTCATCTGGGTGGGGCGGCCACCGACGTCCTGAGCGTCGAGCCGCCAGTGAATGGCAATCCACTGCTGGCCGGTGATATCCCACGCCTGATCGTCACGCCGCACAATGCCTGGGGCAGCCGCGAAGCTCGCCAGCGAATCGTCGGGCAACTGACGGAAAATGCCCAAGCCTTCTTCAGTGGCGCCCCACTGCGTGTCGTGAGTTGATAAACTTCGCCACTTTTTTCGGGTGCGGATCATGGACACACGCAGTGAAGTACTGTTACGCCAGGCTCAATTGTTTCAAGGCTCACTGCTGCTGGCCGGCCTGACCGCGGATGACCTGCTCGGGCGTCTGCCCAATGCCCGTGGCTGGAGCTGGCACGCCGGTGACCACGCGGCCCTGGAGGCACGCTTTCCAGGCCGCAGCCACTTTGGCGTAGAAGCACCGGCAGAATCCTTCGACAGCGCCGTGCTGTTCCTGCCCAAGTCCAAGGACCTCACCGACTACCTGCTCAACGCCCTGGCCTCACGCCTGGCCGGACGCGAGCTGTATCTGGTGGGCGAGAAGCGCAGCGGCGTGGAGAGCGCCGCCAAACAACTCAACCCTTTCGGCAAACCGCGCAAGCTCGACAGCGCGCGCCACTGCCAGCTGTGGCAGGTCACGGTCGCCAACGCTCCCGAACCGGTGGCGCTGGAGAGTCTGGCCCAGGAATACGAACTGCCCCTGGCCGAAGGTCCATTGACGGTCGTCAGCCTGCCGGGAGTGTTCAGCCACGGGCGCCTGGACCGCGGCACCGCGCTGTTGCTGGAGCATCTGGATCACTTGCCCGCCGGCCACTTGCTGGACTTCGGCTGTGGCGCCGGGGTGCTGGGGGCCACAGTGAAGCGCCGCTACCCGGACAACAGCGTGACCTTGCTGGATGTGGACGCCTTTGCCGCCGCCAGCAGTCGCCTGACCCTGGCCGCCAACGGTCTTGAAGCCGAGGTACTGACCGGCGACGGGATTGATGCCGCGCCCATGGAATTGAACTGCATTCTGACCAATCCCCCCTTCCATACCGGGGTCCACACCGATTACCAAGCCACAGAAAACCTGCTGCGAAAAGCGGCGAAACATCTGCAAAAAGGCGGCGAACTACGGGTAGTGGCCAACAGCTTCCTGCGCTACCAACCCCTGATCGAAGAGCACCTTGGACCCTGCGCAATCAAGGCCGAAGGCCAGGGATTTCGGATTTATCGGGCCAAGCGCGGCTGACCTTCTTTTCGCAAACAAGGCTTGCCGAATGGAGTTTGCCTAGGCAGAATCCGCTCCGTCCTAGGGGAGTAGTCTCCCACGAGCGCCACGCTCGTCCGGCATGCGTCAACATACTTGGTCCTCAGACCATGGCGCATGCGACCCAAGAGTCCGCACAGACGGACCGCAGGGTTTGACAAGACCTATGACACGCACACCTTACCCGGGGCGGGAAGGCTGTACGTGTCATAGCCGTGTCGACCCGCCCCTTAGGAAAACCCTGATGATGCTGGATTCTCTCCTCGTTCCCACCGCGATCGTTGCCTTGGCCGAAATCGGCGACAAGACGCAACTGCTCGCCCTGATTCTTGCCGCGCGCTTTCGCAAACCCTGGCCCATCATCGCCGGCATCGTCGCCGCGACCCTGGCCAACCATGCGGCCGCCGGCGCGGTAGGTGCCTGGTTCGGCAGCTTCTTCTCGGACGCGACCCTGCACTGGATTCTCGCCGCCAGCTTCACCGCCACCGCCCTATGGACCCTGGTTCCAGACAAGATGGATGACGATGAAGCCACTACCGCACGCAAGTTCGGGCCTTTCCTCACGACCCTGATCGCGTTCTTCCTGGCTGAAATCGGCGACAAGACCCAAGTCGCTACCGTCATGCTGGCGGCGCAATATCCGGATCTGTGGCTGGTGATCATCGGCACCACCCTGGGCATGCTGATTGCCAACGTGCCGGTGGTTCTGGCAGGTAACTTCGCCGCGGACAAGCTGCCCCTGACCCTGATTCGTCGCCTTGCGGCGACGGCCTTCTTCATCCTCGCCGTAGTGGCGGTGTACAAGGCCATGCAGATCAGTGGCTGGCTGTAAATGAAATCGCCGGCAAGTCGACTCCTACACAACCTGCAGGAGCCGGCTTGCCGGCGAAAGCGTCAGCGCAAATGAAGCAATGGATCAGGACTTCTTGGCCTGCTCATACAACGGCATCACCTTTGGAATCGCCGCCTGCAAGGAGGCGATACGGCTGGTGGAAGCTGGGTGAGTACTCATGAACTCGGGCGGCGCAGAACCACCGGCAGCCTGGCCCATCTTGTTCCACAAGCTGATGGCCGCGTTCGGGTTGTAACCGGCGCGGGCAGCCAGCTCCAGACCAATCAGGTCCGCTTCGTTTTCATTCTCGCGGCTGTTGGGCAGAGTCATCAGCAGGCTCACCCCGTTGTCGCCCAGGGCTACGGTTTCCTGCGAGACACCGAACAGGGTAGCGATTTGCTTGCCTGCACCGACCGCGTACTGCTTGGACATCGCTTCACGACCATGCTCGCGCAGGGCGTGGGCAATTTCATGACCCATGACCGCAGCGATTTCATCGTCGGTCAGTTTCAGCTTTTCGATCAGCCCGGAATAGAAAATGATCTTGCCGCCAGGACCGCAGTTGGCGTTGAGCTCGTCGCTCTTGATCAGGTTGACTTCCCATTTCCACTGCGCGCAGTCGGGACGGAAGGTCGGTGCCTGGGCAATCAGGCGATTGGCAATGACCTGCAGGCGCTTGGCATTGGCACTGGTCTTGTCCAGTACGCCTTGGCTGCTGGCCTCACCCAGAGTCTGTTGATAGGACTGGGCGTAGGACTGGTTGACTTCAGCGCTGGACACCATGCTGAACATCGACTGTTTGCGATCCACACCCACCACGCCACCGCTAGTGGTATTGACCGTTTCACAGCCGGTCAGCAGCACAGCAGCGCTCAATGCACATACGAGTAACGACTTCTTCATCATGAAACCTCCCTGAAAACATGGCGCGTATCCTAAGGGCGGAACTGTGTCTGCGCCAGATGCAAAACACGCATTCAGTCGCAATTCAGATACATCCAGAGCCTGACGAAAAAACTTCACATACCGCCCAAGGCCGCCAACGGTCTGCAACACGCCCCCGCCAATAACGACCTTTAACCATCTGAAACAGTCATTTCTCCTCTCCAGGCTAATGACCGGTGAGGCTGCGGCCGATACAGCACGGCAGACCTAAATTCCTGCGCCCGGAGCCTCTATGAAGTTCAAGTCGATCCAGTTTTCCGTCGCCGCCCTGGCCGGTGCCATTGTCCTCAGCGTGGTTGTAGCCCTGGTGCTGTACGCCCTGTTCTCCGGGGCCAAGACCCAGCAAATGGTGCAGGAACGGACCCAGGCCCAATTCGAGCAAGTCATCGAACAGCGCCTGAGCGGCCTGGCGCAGACTCAGGTCAGCCAGATCCAACGGGAACTGGAGGCGCCACTGCTGATTGCCGGCGGCCTGGTGCGGGTCAATGCCCTGATGGGCACCCAGGACTCCCAAGGCCATGCCGGACTCAGCCTGAACCGTGAACAGCTGATCGCCCTGATCAAGGAGAACGTCACCCAGAACCCGAAGATCCTCGGCGCCTACATCGCCTGGGAGCCGGGCGCCATCGACCACAACGACGCGGCCTACATCGGCACCTCGGTGGTAGGCATGGACGCCGCCAACGGGCGCTTCCTGCCCTGGTGGTTCCGCAACGAAGACGGCAGCCTGGGCCTGGACAAGCTGGCCGACGTCAACGACCGGACCCTGCTCTCCACCGGCGTGCGTACCAGCGAGTACTACCTGTGCTCCCAGGACAGCCTCAAGTCCTGCGTCATCGACCCCGCTCCGTACAAAGTCGGCGACAAGGTGGTGATGCTCGCCTCCTTTATTCAGCCCATCCTGCTCAACGGCAAATTCCAGGGCATCGTCGGCGCTGACCTGTCGGTGAACTTCATTCAGGACATGCTGGTAGCGGCCAATCAGAAGCTCTACAACGGTGCCGGGGAAATGGCCCTGATCGGCGGCAACGGCCGTCTGGTGGCCTACACCAAGGATTCGAGCAAGTTCGGCGAGAAAGTCAGCGACGTGCTGCGCCAAGACACCGTGGCCAGACTGTCCAACCTCAAGCGCGGCGAAGTGACCTACAACGTCGACCAGGCCAACGGCCAGATTGCCCTGTACCTGCCGTTCGGTATCGGCCAGACCGATGCCAACTGGACGCTGATGCTGCAACTGCCCCTGGGGGCGGTGATGGCCGATCTGGACAAGCTGCAAGGCGACCTGGCCGAACAGCGCAAGGCCGACACCTTCGGCATGGCCATGGTCGGCTTGGTGATTGCTGGCCTCGGCCTGCTGGTGATCTGGTTGGTGGGGCACGGCATCGCACGTCCACTGCGACAGATGGTGGCCATGCTCGATGATATCGCCCAGGGCGAAGGTGACCTGACTCGGCGCCTGACCAGCGACCGGGCCGACGAGCTGGGCTCCATCGCCAAAGGGTTCAACACCTTCCTGGCCAAGCTGCAGGCAATGATCAGCCAAGTGGTGACCTCGGTGCAGAGCGTCAGCGATTCCTCGGAACATACCGCCGATATCGCCATTCGCACCAACCAGGGCGTACATAAACAGATGGTGGAAATCGACCAAGTGGCCACGGCAGTGCATGAAATGACCGCCACCGCCCAGGACGTGGCCCGCAATGCGACCCAGGCCGCGCAAGCGGCCAGTCATGCCGATCAGGCCGCCAGCCAGGGCATGCAGATCGTGCGCGACACCTCCAGCTCGATTGGCGCCCTGGCCGAGGAAATCGGCCGCGCAGTGGGCGTGGTGCAGACCCTGGCCAAGGACAGCGAGAACATCAACGCCATTCTTATTGCCATCCGTGGGATTGCCGAGCAGACCAACCTCCTGGCCCTTAACGCAGCGATCGAGGCGGCACGAGCAGGCGAACAGGGCCGCGGCTTTGCCGTGGTCGCCGACGAAGTGCGCAATCTGGCCCAGAAGACCCAGCAGGCCACGGAAGAAATCCAGTCGATGATCCAGCAGCTGCAGCAGGGCACCCGGGAAGTGGTGCGGGTCATGGAAGACAGCCAGCACAAGACCGACCAAAGCGTGGAGCATGCGGCCAAGGCAGCCCAGGCTCTGGAAACCATCACTCAGGCGGTATCGGTGATCAACGACATGAACACCCAGATCGCCAGCGCCGCCGAGGAGCAGAGCGCAGTGGCCGAGGACATCAACCGCAACGTGATCAACATCGGCCAGGTGGCCAACGAGGTAGCAAGCGGTGCCGATGAGTCCAGCGCCGCCAGCGCCGGGCTGACCAAGCTCGCCGAACAGCAACGGCGCCTGATCAATCAGTTCAAGGTTTAATCCAGCACCACGCCGCTGCTCCATCCCTCTTGGGAGCCGGCTTTTCGGCGAAGGTGGCGCAAGGCCCTTTCGCCGGCAAGCCAGCTTCTATTGCCACCCAATCAGGCGGGGGTCAGGCACTCGGGGCCGTTGAGCTTGGGGTCGTTGACTAGGTTGGCCAGGACCCGCTCGCGCAACGCGGCAGGCGGGCTGGCGAGCAAGGCTTGCAAGGCAGGTAGCGGCGTCTCGGGATCGAGCCAGACTTCCTGGGCGGCGGCATCCAGGATCAACGGGCGACGCAGATTGGCAGCCGCCTGAGTCACCACCGCAGTACTCAGCCAGACCTGTTCCTGCACCGGATAGGCCTCCCAGATCGCGGCAAAGAAGATCGACGAACCCTCACCCGGCGTCAGCCAATAAGGCCGTTTACGACTTCCGCCGCGCCATTCATAGAAGCCGTTGGCCGGTAACAGACAGCGGCGCTCACGGAACGCCTGACGAAACATCGGCTGCTCCGCCAGGGTTTCCGCCCGGGCATGAGCCGGAGTACGCGACAGGTCCGTCAGCCAGGGCGGGGTCAGCCCCCAACGGGCCCGAGCCAGAGTGCGCTGGCCGTTTTCGACCCGCTGGATCAGCACCGAATCATTGGGCGATATATTCCACTGCGCGCGCTGATCCTCGGGAAATCCCGGCAAGGCGGCAAAAGCGGGGTTCCAACGAAACAGGGCATAACGTCCACACATGGGGCAATACAACTCTCGGCAAATCGGCGCTCAGCCTAACAGACCAGCACCCCGGTAAAACTATCCGGTTCTTCAAAGGGCAATGGCTGGGCCGCATTGTACGCAGCGATCAGTTCCAGCGCCTGCTGCGCCTGATCATTCTCCACCGTCAGCCCCAGCAGTCCGAACAGCGGCAACTCCCCCGCCCCGCCCAACAAATCGCGCCCTTGCAGGTGTGCCTCGATACCCTCGCTCGCCAGCATGCACTGGAGCAACTCGCCTTCCATCAGATTTTCTGGCTCATAGATGCGCTGCATAAGAACCACGCCCCACTCAGTCATTTTCACTGTGGACATCGAGCATCCACTCCCGACCATCGGTTTGCAGCGTGAAGACAATGGGCCGGCAGCACACCGGGCAGTCTTCGATATAGGTCTGGTCGCCGGCGGACAGGTCCAATACAGCTTCTGCCTGTTCGCCACAGTAAGGGCATTGATAATGGTCGGTTTCCAGCATCGCCGTCTCCAGAGTGACTTATGCGTATAATCGCCGGTCTATTTGCAGGGCTTTTTTTGTTTGAGCTGAACTTTCAGACCATGCCCGGCTTTTTTCGATACAGACCTTTTCTTACCCTAGCCGTTTCTAACAAGAGAGCATGATGGGCGAATTCGATGCCATCCGACCTTACCACGACAGCGAAGTACCAGCGGTGCTGGCCAGGCTGCTCAGCGACAAGGCGTTTCTAGATATCCTCACCCACTTCCGCTTCCCGCGTTTTGCCAATACGTTCGGCTGGCTGCTCAAACCCCTGATTGCCCATCGCCTGCGCCGCGAATTCGCCGGGGTCACTTCGGTGGCGACCCTGCAGGACAAGGTCGAGTTCTACGTCGACCACACCATTGAACGTGCCACCGACGGCGTGACCTATACCGGCGTCGAGCAGTTCAAATCCGGCACCGCCTATGTCTTCCTGGCCAACCATCGCGACATCGTCATGGACCCGGCCTTCGTCAATTACGCGGTGTATCACGCCGGACTGCCGACACCGCGCATCGCCATTGGCGACAACCTGCTGCAGAAGCCGTTCGTCAGCGACCTGATGCGCCTGAACAAGAGTTTCATCGTCCATCGCTCCATCAGCGGACGACGGGAAAAACTCGCGGCCTATCAACTGCTCTCGGCCTATATCAACCATTCGATCCGCAACGACGTCCAGTCGATCTGGATCGCCCAGGCCGAAGGTCGGGCCAAGGATGGCGACGACCGCACCGAGTCGGCGATCCTCAAGATGTTCCACATGAGCCGCAAGGACGAGCCGTTTGGCGAGGTCATCCAATCGCTGAACCTGACCCCGGTGTCCATCAGCTACGAATATGACCCCTGCGACCAGGCCAAGGCCCGGGAGCTGTACATCCGCGCCACCACCGGCAGCTACACCAAAGCGCCAGGGGAGGATGACGTGAGCATCGCCAAAGGCATCACTGGCTATAAGGGCCGGGTCCACGTGAACTTCGCCGCCCCCATCAGCGAACTGTTCGAAGACACCAAGCAATTGGCCATGGAAATGGACCGGCAGATTCTCGGCGGCTACCGCCTGTTCCCGGTGCATTACCTGGCGTATGCCCAGTGGAGCGATGCCGACCCGCAACTGCAGGTACCGAGCGCCGCCGAGGTCTTCGCGCCACAGGAACTGGCCAAGGCCGAGGAAGAATGGCAGCGCCGGCTGGACGCCTGCCCACCGGAGCACCGCCCTTACCTGGTGCTGCAATATGCCAATCCGGTGCGCAATCAGTACCGGGTCAAGGCAGGCCTGGCGCTGTAATCGCGGCACTGCAACGCACAACGGCGCCTGCGGGCGCCGTTGTCATGTCTGCGGTTCAAGGATCGGTCAGAAACGCGTACTGATCCAGGACACCAGCAGTGCCAGCCCCAGGCAGGCGAAACCGAAGCGGTAGAAGAATCGGTTCATTCGCAAAGTAGCGGGGTCCAGCATGGGTTGCCCCAGCCCCCGGTCTTCACTCTGGATGGCCAGGTTGGCCAGGGCCCGCCGTTCACGGCAACGAGTGGCGTGCAGCAGCCAACTGCCCGGGCAAGCAAACAGTAGGGCCAGCAGGTTGATCAATTTGGCAGGGTGGGCGTTGAACATCGACCAGATCAGTTGCAGCGACATCATGAACCTCGATTGAAACCTGTATTCGGGTCGTCGAGTGCACCCGCGGCGCGGATTCTACTCAATCCACGGATAAACGCGGGGGCTTTCCGACCAGTAACGAGGTGTCGACCAATTAATTTGAAACGTCATCTTTTCGTCATCTAAACAAGCCAGTCTGTTGCCCCTCGATGCCCCACGGAGCTTGTCATGCTGCACGCAGAAAACCAGGATCGCCTTTACCTGATAGCCCCCAGTGAAGAACAGCAAGCGCTAGTGGGCGCACTGGCCTTCAACGTTCAGGACCGGCATTGGCTGGTGTATTGCGCCCTGGGCGGACACCAGCATGCGGACTTGCCGGAAACCGATCTGCTGACCGGCGTCAGCATGCTGGACTTCTACGTCGAGGCGGCCTGACACGCGAACAGCAAAAAGCCCGGCTGCCTGATGGGCAGCCGGGCTTTTTATTGACGGAGCCAGTAGCGAGCATGAAGCCGCAGCGGCGCCTTACTCGCCGAGGATTTGGCCGACGGTCGGGTCCTTGAACAGACGGGTCAGCGCATCGCTCAGTACGTCGCTCACCAGCTTGGTATTGGTGTCCTGGTTCGGCGCCATGCCGAAACGCTGGTCAAGGGAGGCGCCATAGCGACCGCTGTAGCGACGGTTGGCGTTCTGCACATCAGAACGGAAAGTGGCGCCAATGGTGGCCTCGGTCACGTACAGGCCCTCTTTGGGCGACTGGTACTTGAGCTCGGCCAGGGTCACGGTCAACTGCGGAGCATTGCTGCCGCCTGCGGTCGGGGTGAAGCCCAACAGACGTACCGCGGCTTCGGCCTGGGCCTGCAGTTTCGGCAGGATCTGCGCGCTCTGCACAGTAATGGCGCTGGTTTCCGGGTACAGACCGCCACGGGTACCCAGGGTCGGCGATGGACGTCCATCAACCACTTTCACCACCACCGGCTGGCCATGGCCGACGGGGGCCAACTGGGTCGTGAGCTTCGGCTCCGGGCTCAGTTGTTGCGGGCTGTGGGCGCAACCCACCAGCGACAGGCTGGTCACAGTGATCAAACCGAACAACAGGCGTTGCAACATGCTCATCTCTCCAGGAATCAGGCACAAACAGGGCCGCAGTATAGCGGTGCATAACCGCGACGAACCAGCTTCAGGCAAGAGTTAGTCAAGTCTCAGACAGGTGCCGTACAACCAGGTTCCTGTAACCTGCCGTTCACTCGCAATACATCATGATGTAACGGCTCAAGGGCACCCTTATCGTCAATGACCCACTCACAGGTGTTCGGTTATGAACTTCCTTCGCTCCCTGTTCGCCCCGCGTCAGCAGTTCCGCAGTTTTGCCCTGCTCGATGGCCAAGGCCGTTGCCGCGCCTTCAAACACTGCCCGGCGGCTCCCGTGGGTGACGGTTGGGTGGAAATCCAAGAGATTCGCCTGAACTGGTTGCACCAGGTATTACCCGCCAGCGCCCGGATCAGCCCACGCTGCGCCAGCTCCTTGGTGCGACCGATACTGGCCACCTGACCAACAGCCTAATAAAAGTCACGAAACAGGATCATTTCTGCGCATTTCTTCGTTACAATCTCCCCCCGATTATAAGGACGTCTCCTGATCGGGCCTCGCAGTACCGCCAACGCCACTGCATTGGCACCCCGCACCGCCCACAGAGAGCCGCCCACACAGATCGAGTGAAGCTGGCGTGCTTGCTGTACCACCTTGCAAACCTCCACTTTTCGCGAATCTGCAGAGCTGCCATTGCTCGGCCACTTAAAGCTGTTTGCCCGTTGTGCCCGCATGCCTTGCATGCCGGCAACACCGCTCGGGCCAGGTGCCAGGCCGAGGCAGCCCTTTTTTGAGGTTCACGTCTTCAAAAGAGCGTGAAAAAACGGGTTTTCACAACTTCACAAGAGTGTGGCGAGCAAATGAATAGTTTTGCGTCTGAACTGGCACCATTGGCCTCTACAACAGCCCGATTACACAGGACCGAGCACTCCTCAAGAACTGGTGCTTGAAGCCTGTCCGCTGACGGATTTGGTTGCACGAGCGGATGTATCGACCATAAGTCGAATTGCCTGAGGCGCCCCGAGATGCGTTCATATGCACCTTGAGGCCCGGTTGGCAGCGTCCGCAGTAGTTGCAAAGAATTGCGAAGATTCGGACATGGCGATCCTGGCCATGGGTAACCTGGGGCATTACGTGAACCGCCCCGTCACTCCTGGCAGCCATGCCGTCAATTTGGTGCTGCAGATTTTGGAGACGCGTTAATGGCGCATAACGAAGCAGTAGACGTCGTATTGGTTGGGGCCGGCATCATGAGTGCCACCCTCGCTGTACTGCTCAAAGAGCTCGACCCCGCAATCAAGCTGGAAGTCGTCGAGCTGATGGATTCGGGTGCCGCGGAGAGTTCCAACCCGTGGAACAACGCCGGTACCGGCCACGCAGGCCTCTGTGAGCTGAACTACACGCCACAGGCCGCCGATGGCAGCATCGACATCAAGAAAGCCGTACACATCAATACCCAGTTCGAAGTGTCGAAACAGTTCTGGTCCTACCTGACCAAGAAAGGCACGTTCGGCTCGTCCAAGTCCTTCATCAGCCCAGTGCCGCACCTGAGCTTCGTGCAGGGCGACAAGGGTGTGTCCTTCCTCAAGAAGCGTTTTGAAGTGCTGAGCCAGCACCATGCCTTCGCGGACATGGAATACACCGAAGACAAGGCCAAGATGGCCGAGTGGATGCCGCTGATGATGCCGGGCCGTCCGGCAGATGAAACCATCGCCGCGACCCGGGTGATCAATGGCACCGACGTCAACTTCGGCGCCCTGACCAACCAGTTGCTCAAGCACCTGACCAGCGCACCCGATGCCCAGGTCAAGTACTGCAAGCGCGTGACCGGTCTCAAGCGCAACAAGGACAACGGCTGGACCGTGAGCATCAAGGACGTCAACAGCGGCAACAGCCGCGAAGTCGACGCCAAGTTCGTGTTCCTCGGCGCCGGTGGCGCGGCCCTGCCGCTGCTGCAGGCTTCCGGCATTGAAGAAAGCAAAGGCTTTGGCGGCTTCCCGGTGAGCGGCCAATGGCTGCGTTGCGACAATCCGGAAGTGGTCAAGCAGCACCAGGCCAAGGTCTACAGCCAGGCCGCCGTGGGTTCGCCACCGATGTCGGTGCCGCACCTGGACACACGCGTGGTCGACGGCAAGAAATCCCTGCTGTTCGGACCTTATGCCGGCTTCACCACCAAGTTCCTCAAGCACGGCTCGTTCCTCGACCTGCCAATGTCGGTTCGCGCCGGCAACATCGGTCCAATGCTGGCCGTAGCCCGGGACAACATGGACCTGACCAAATACCTGGTCAGCGAAGTCATGCAGTCCATGGAGCAGCGCCTGGAGTCCCTGCGCCGCTTCTATCCACAGGCCAAGGCGGAAGACTGGCGCCTGGAAGTGGCCGGGCAACGGGTGCAGATCATCAAGAAAGACCCGAAGAAAGGCGGCATCCTGCAGTTCGGTACCGAGCTGGTGGCGGCCAAGGACGGTTCTCTGGCCGCCCTGCTCGGCGCTTCGCCAGGTGCATCGGTGACCGTGTCGATCATGCTGGAGCTGATCGAGCGTTGCTTCCCGGCCAAGGCCAGCGGCGAATGGGCTACCAAGCTCAAGGAAATTTTCCCGGCGCGGGAGAAGGCCCTGGAAACCGACGCGGCGCTGTATCACAAGATCAACAGCGAAAATAACCTGAGCCTGGAACTGGTCGAGCCCAGCAAGGAAACCGAAAGCTGCGCCTGATCTGACGCCCATAAAAAACGCCCCGGCCTGCAAAGGACGGGGCGTTTTTTTATGCCTTCCGAGCGGGTCAGCCGCGGGCGTTGTCCATCAGCTCGATGTAGTCGGCGGCGTTGCGCTGATCCTTGATCAGATCAACGAAGGTCTGGCCGTGCTCATCCTTGCCATCCAGATCCAGACCGGCTGCTACGAAGAAGGTCAGGAAGCGCTCGAAATCGTCGATTCGCAGGCCACGGTAGGCCTTGATCAGTTTGTGCAGGGACGGCGAAGTGGCGTCGACCGGCTCGAAATCGAGGAACAACTTGATCTGCTCGTCGCTGATCTCGTCACCAATCACTTGTTTCTTATCTTTACGCATCGCCGACTCCAGCTCGCAGACATTTCACGGGGCGGGCAGTTTACCCTCAGCCCGCCTCGGGCCTCAACGCGGACGCACGCTGCCGGTGTGCAAGTCAGCCCAGATATGACCATTGGCATAACTGAGAAACTGGCAATACACCGTGTCGTTACGCAGCAGGTCCATCACTGCCCGGTACTGGGCCAGGGGGTAATACAGGGTCAAGGTCCTGGACTTGGCGTCGTACTGGGGCTTTTTCAGGCTTTTGCTTTCACCGTCGAAATTCACCAGTACCTGGCTGATGGTGGCCCCCTTGTTCAGCGGCTTGCCCTTGAGGCGCACCCACACCGTCGATGTCACCGGAATCGGCTGCTGATTGGATTGGCGCTGGCTGCCGATCACCACGGAATACTCGGTCACCTGCAACAGCTGCTGCTGTTCAGGGACCGAGTCGCGCAGGGTCAGGTCGTCAGGCGGCAAGAATTGCCCGTGCAGAGGCGCCGGGGCGGCTGCCAGGGGCAGGCTCAAGCTCAGAAGAAGGGCCGCGCTAGTGCGAATCAATAGGCTCATGACAGGCTCCAATCAAGGGCTGAGCACTCTAGCATGGGTTTTTGCTGCAAATCCTGCACCGCAGTCTGAGGCGCCCGCCGCAGGCTGCGGATACGACAAACGGGGGAACACAATCAGTCGAATTGCGCACGCATCCAGGCGTGGTATTGCGCCACTCCCGGCTCGCCTTCACGAGGCGCCCAACTGGCCTGTTCGCCCTCGCCCACCGGACGGTAAGGCCCGGCCTTGCATTCGAACATCAGGCTGTCGGGCTCAAGCACCACCAGGCCATGGAAAACCCCGGCCGGCAGATCGACACCGACGCAGTCACCACCGGCCTGCAAGACCCGCTTGCCCAGCACCTGGCCCGCCTCATCGAAAATCAGCACACCAAGCCGCCCCTTGAGCACCAGCAGAGTCTCGGCCTTGTCTGCACTCAGGTGCCGGTGCGGCGGAACGTAGGTGCAAGGTTGCAGCCCCACTGCCATGCGATGGCAGGGCTCTTCCATGGCATGGAAGTTGTGGTGCTGACGACCACGGGGATTGGCCGAGGCCTTCTCAGCCAGGTCGCTGAACAACGCTTGATCGAGAAAGCTCGGCCCGGACATGTCTTACATCCCCTTCACGGCGTAAATGCCGGCTGCGTTGCGCCAGTAGCCTTTGTAGTCCATGCCGTAGCCGAAGACGTAGCGGTCGACGCAAGGCAGGCCCATGTAGTCGGCCTTCAGGTCCGGACGGGCCTTGCGATCGTGTTCCTTGTCGATCAGCACCGCGGTGTGCACCGCACGGGCACCGGCGTGCTTGCAGAAGTCGATGATGGCGCCCAGGGTGTGACCTTCATCAAGAATGTCGTCGATGATCAGCACGTCGCGATCAATAAAGGAGACTTCCGGCTTGGACTTCCAGAACAGCTCGCCGCCGCTGGTTTCGTTGCGATAGCGAGTGGCGTGCAGGTAGGAGGCTTCCAGGGGGAACTGCAGGTGAGTCAGCAGTTTGCCGGCGAAGATCAGGCCGCCGTTCATGACGCAGAACACCACCGGATTACGCTCAGCCAGTTCTTCAGTGATTTGTGCACCGACACGGGCGATGGCCGCCTCGACTTCAGCTTCGGTGTACAGGCAGTCAGCCTCGCGCATGATTTGACGGATATGCTCGAGATCAGCGGACATGGCGCTCTCCAAGGGGGTGGCAGTTTCGGAAAAGCGGGCAAAGGTACGCATCCGGCCCGATCAGATCAAGCGTTTCTGGACTAACGTACTTTATGTCTATAGGACAACAACCCCGGATAGATTAATCTAGGCCGTTTTTTTTGCCCGCCGCCGGAGCCTTTCCCTATGCCCATCCGTGAGATCCGCCATCCGCTGATCCGACACAAACTTGGCCTTATGCGCCGCGCAGACATTAGCACGAAGAACTTTCGCGAGCTCGCTCAGGAAGTCGGTGCCCTGCTGACGTACGAAGCCACCAAAGACCTGCCCCTGGAAAGCTACGAGATTCCAGGCTGGTGCGGCCCTGTCCAGGTCGAAAAAATCGCCGGCAAGAAGATTACCGTAGTACCGATCCTGCGCGCCGGTATCGGCATGCTCGAAGGCGTGCTGAGCCTGATCCCGGGCGCCAAGGTCAGCGCCGTGGGCGTGGCCCGCAACGAAGAAACCCTGCAGGCTCACACCTACCTGGAAAAACTGGTTCCGGAGATCGACGAACGTCTGGCGATGATCATTGACCCGATGCTGGCCACAGGCAGCTCCATGGTTGCCACCATCGACCTGCTGAAAAAAGCCGGCTGCCGGGATATCCGCGCCATGGTCCTGGTGGCCGCCCCCGAAGGCATCGCCGCCGTCGAGCAGGCGCACCCGGATGTGACCATCTACACCGCTTCCATCGATCAGAAGCTCAACGAGCATGGCTACATCATTCCAGGCCTGGGTGATGCCGGTGACAAGATCTTCGGCACCAAGCAGAAGGACTCCTGATCATGCAGGATGAGTTCAACGATCCGCTCTGGCGCCAGGTATTGTCTGGCGCGCAGATGCTCTTCGTGGCCTTTGGTGCCCTGGTGTTGATGCCGCTGATTACCGGTCTTGACCCGAACGTGGCGCTGTTCACGGCGGGTCTCGGGACTCTGTTGTTCCAGGTAGTGACCGGCCGCCAGGTGCCGGTCTTCCTGGCGTCAAGCTTTGCCTTCATCACTCCGATCATTCTCGCCAAGGGCCAGTTCGGCCTCGCGGCGACCATGGGCGGGGTGATGGCGGCGGGCTTCGTCTACACCTTTCTGGGCCTCGCGGTGAAGATCAAGGGCACCGGTTTCATCGACCGCCTGCTGCCACCCGTGGTCATCGGCCCGGTGATCATCTCCATCGGCCTGGCCATGGCCCCGATCGCCGCCAACATGGCCATGGGCAAGGCTGGCGACGGCAGTGAGCTGATTCATTACCAGACGGCGATGATGATCTCGATGCCGGCGCTGCTCACCACGCTGATTGTCGCGGTGTTCGGCAAAGGCATCTTCCGCCTGGTGCCGATTATTTCCGGGGTGCTGGTGGGCTTTGCCCTGTCCTTCTACTTCGGCGTGGTGGACACCGCGAAGATCGCCGCCGCTCCCTGGCTGGCGCTGCCGCACTTCACCGCCCCGGAGTTTAACTGGCAGGCGATCCTGTTCATTGTCCCGGTGGCCCTGGCGCCGGCCATTGAACACATCGGCGGGGTGATTGCCGTCGGCAGCGTGACCGGTCGCGACTACCTGAAGAAGCCCGGCCTGCATCGCACGCTGTTCGGTGACGGCATCGCCACCACTGCTGCCGGCCTGTTCGGCGGTCCGCCCAACACCACCTATGCCGAAGTGACTGGCGCGGTGATGCTGACCAAGAACTACAACCCGAAAATCATGACCTGGGCGGCGGTCTTCGCCATCACCCTGGCCTTTATCGGCAAGTTCGGCGCGCTGCTGCAAAGCATCCCGGTGCCGGTGATGGGCGGGATTCTCTGCCTGCTGTTCGGTTCAATTGCAGCGGTGGGCATGAACACCCTGATCCGTCACAAGATCGATCTGGGGGAAGCCCGCAACCTGGTGATCGTTTCGGTGACCCTGGTGTTCGGCATCGGCGGCGTACTGGTAGGAACCGGCACCGGTCCGGACGACTTCGGCCTCAAGGGCATTGCCCTGTGCGCCATCGTCGCCATCGTGCTGAATCTGGTACTGCCGGGTAATGACGGCTGGAAGAACAAGAAGGCCGACGAGCCTCTGATCTGAAGACGCGTTCGCCGGCAAGTCCGCTCCGCAGGAGCTGGCTTGCCGGCGAAGCTGTTTACAACGCCAACGGCGCCCTGGCGCACAAGGTGTTCAAGGCCTGCGCCCATTGCGGGTCGTCATTCAGGCACGGGATCAACACCAGATCCTCACCTCCGGCTTCGCGGAACTGCTCACGACCGCGATCACCAATTTCCTCCAGGGTCTCGATGCAATCGGCAACAAAAGCCGGGCACATCACCATGACCTTCTTCACCCCCTGCTTGGCCAACTCATCAAGCCGTGCCTCGGTGTAGGGCTCGATCCATTTGGCCCGCCCCAAACGCGACTGGAACGACACCGACCAGGAGCCTTGCGCCAACCCCAGATGCTCGGCCAGGGCCGAGGCCGTCCGCATGCACTGAGCGCGGTAACAGGTGGCCAGCACCTGCGCAGAGGCGTTGCGGCAACAGTCGGCATCCTTGAAGCAATGCTGGCCGGTCGGGTCCAGTTTGGTCAGGTGCCGCTCCGGCAGACCGTGAAAGCTCAGCAGCAGATGATCATGCTCCTGGGCCAGGTAGGGTCTGGCGCTGGCCGCCAGGGCCTCGATGTACTCCGGCTGATCGTAGAAGGGTTGCAGCACGCTGAACTGCACATCCAGCTTGTGCTCGCGCACCACACGCTTGGCCTCTTCGATCACCGTGGTCACGGTACTGTCGGCGAACTGTGGATAGAGCGGTGCCAGGGTGATTTTCTTCTGCCCCTGGGCCACCAACTTGAGCAGTGCCGACTCGATCGAAGGCTGGCCATAACGCATTGCCAGCTCCACTGGCCCCTGTTTCCACTGCTCGCTCATCACCTGTTGCAACCGGCGGCTGAGCACCACCAACGGCGAACCGTCCTCCCACCAGATCGATGCATAGGCGTGGGCAGACTGCTCCGGGCGCTTGATCAGGATCAGCGACACCAGCAAGCGCCGCACCGGCCAAGGCAGGTCGATGACATAAGGGTCCATGAGAAATTGGTTGAGGTAGCTGCGCACATCCGCCACCGAAGTGGAGGCCGGCGAACCGAGATTGACCAGGAGCAACGCGTGATCGGTCATGCAACGTCCTATTTCAAAGGCGGCTGGACACATCGTCCAGGGCCGCGGACAAATCAGTGAACTGGAAAGTGAAACCCGTCTCCAGCAAACGCGCGGGAACGGCACGCTGGCCGCCCAGCAACAGCAACGACAGCTCACCCAGCGCCAGGCGCAAGACAAAGGCCGGCAGCGGTATCAGCGCCGGCCGGCGCAGCACCCGCCCCAGGCTCTTGGCGAACTCACGGTTGCGCACCGGCTTCGGCGCGCAGGCATTATAAGGACCCCGTGCCTCATCCTGATGCACAAGAAAATCAATCAGGGCGATTTGGTCATCGATATGAATCCACGGCATCCATTGCCGACCGTTACCGATCGGCCCGCCCAGCCCCAGCTTGAACGGCAGCAGCAGGCGCGACAAAAAGCCGCCCTCGGACGACAGCACCAAACCGGTGCGCACCAGCACTACGCGCACGCCCAAGGCCTCGGCCCGCTGAGCGGTTTCTTCCCAGGCAATGCACAACTGGCTGGCAAAATCCTCGTTGACCGGAGGTGAATCCTCGCTCAGTTCCCGCTCGCCACCGTCGCCATACCAACCTACTGCCGAGCCAGAAACCAGAACCCGGGGTTTATGCTCGCGAGTTTCAAGCCAGGCCAGCAGGGTTTCGGTGAGGGCAATACGGCTGCTCCACAGCAGCGCCTTGCGCTTGTGGGTCCAGGGCCGATCGGCAATCGGCGCTCCGGCCAGATTGATCACCGCATCCAGCGGCGCCTGGTCCAGCTCTTGCAAAGTTCTGATGGCCCGCACTTGGGGACCGCACAGAGCGGCCACTTTTTCGGGATGGCGCGTCCATACACTCAATTGGTGACCCTGGGCCTGCCAGTAACGGCACAGCGCACGCCCGATCAAACCAGTACCGCCGGTCAGCAATATATGCATGACATCTTCCTCGCGTGGCGTTTTACCCGAATCACTAGTCTATTTTTATAGGCAGGGATCTTTTCAATCGGACAGGCTGTGACTTAACGATAGACAACTTGCACAACCGATGACGCCGAAAGCTATACCAAAAAACAATATTGTACAGGTTTTAGTAGCGGCGTAATCTGTACAGACTGGTAAACGAGGCCCCTATGACAGTACCCATCGCAATCATTGGTACCGGCATCGCCGGACTCTCCGCCGCCCAGGCACTTCGAGATGCCGGGCACAGCGTCCAACTCTTCGACAAGAGCCGCGGCAGCGGTGGGCGCATGTCGAGCAAACGCAGCGATGCCGGCAGCCTGGACCTGGGGGCCCAGTATTTTACCGCTCGCGACCGCCGTTTCGTTACCGAAGTCCAGCGCTGGCAAGCCAAGGGCTGGGTCGCCGAATGGGCGCCGCAACTCTACAACTCCCACGGCGGACAACTCAGCCCTTCTCCCGATGAACAGACCCGCTGGGTCGGCACGCCACGCATGAGCGCCATCACCCGCGCCCTGATCGGCGACCTCGAAGTGCACTTCGCCTGCCGCATCACTGAAGTCTTCCGTGGCGAACAGCACTGGCACCTGCAGGACGCCGAAGGCTTTACCCACGGCCCCTTCAGCCACGTAGTGATCGCCACGCCGGCACCGCAAGCCACCGCTTTGCTGGCCGCCGCGCCGAAGCTCGCCGGAGTCGCCGCCGGGGTGAAAATGGACCCGACCTGGGCTGTCGCACTGGCCTTCGATACGCCCCTGGAAACCCCCATGGAAGGCTGCTTCGTCCAGGACAGCCCGCTGGACTGGCTGGCCCGCAACCGCAGCAAGCCCGGACGCGACAGCCATCTCGACACCTGGATACTGCACGCCACCAGTGCCTGGAGCCGGCAACACATCGACCTCAGCAAAGAGGCCGTGACCGAGCAATTGCACGGGGCCTTCGCCGAATTGCTGCACAGTGTCATGCCCGCCCCAACCTTTAGCCTGGCCCATCGCTGGCTCTACGCAAGACCGGCCGCCAGCCATGAATGGGGTGCCCTGGCCGATGCCGACCTGGGGCTGTACGTATGTGGCGACTGGTGCCTGTCCGGCCGGGTCGAAGGCGCTTGGCTCAGTGGCCAGGAAGCCGCACGCCGTTTGCACGAGAGCCTGCAGTGAATCGACTCAACCCGCGCAAACTGCTGCTGTCGAAATGGACAGCAGCCCACCCGCAACACCGCGAGAAACACTTTCTGGTCACTGAGCTTTTCTGCGACGAAGAAGGCACCGTGCTGGACATCGAACTGCAAGCCGTACTCACCCGGCGCAGCCAGCGCCTAAGCTGGCAAACCCTGCTCAACGACAGCGACTGGCGAATGGGCTGGCAGTAATTCGACAACCTGCCGGGCAATACCTGTACAAATAAATTGACTTGTACAACTTTAATTCTATGATGAAGACAAGTTGTACAACGTTTCGTTTTTGTACAGGTAAACCCCGGAGGTTGCATCATGTCCGCCAAGCCGAAAATTGCCATCAGCGCCTGCCTGATGGGCGTCGAGGTCCGCTACAACGGTGGGCACAAGGAGTCTCGCCTGTGCAGCCGAGTACTCAGCGACTACTTCGATTTCGTGCCCCTGTGCCCGGAAGTCGCGATCGGCATGGGCACCCCCCGCGAACCTATTCGGCTGGTCGGCGACCCTGAGCAACCCCGGGCCGTAGGCACCGTGGACGCCAGCCTGGATGTCACCTTGCCCCTGGCGGAATACGGCGAGCGCATGGCGGCCCAGGTAAATGACATCTGTGGCTACATCTTCATGCAGAACTCGCCATCCTGTGGTCTGGAGCGGGTCAAGGTGTACCAGGTCAATGGCATTCCCCATAGAAACGGCGGCCGGGGCATCTACGCCCAGGCATTCTGCGCACAGCACCCCGATCTGCCGGTGGAAGAAGCCGGACGCCTGAACGACCCGGTCCTGCGGGAAAACTTCCTGACCCGGGTCTACGTCTATCGCGACTGGCAGGCACTGCTCAAGCAAGGCCTGACCCGCCGCGCCCTCACCGACTTCCACTCGCGCTGCAAATACCTGCTGATGGCTCACCATCCCGTGCAGTACAAGACCCTGGGCAATCTGCTGGGCAGCATGGGCAAGGGCGATCCGAACCTGATCGGCCCGCGCTATTTCAGCGAGCTGATGGCGGCCTTGAGCAAATGCGCGACCCGGGGCACCCACAGCAATGTGCTGCAGCACCTGAGCGGCTATCTCAAGCAGTCCATCAGCCCCGAAGACAAGCAGGAAGTGCAACACGTGATCGGCCAGTACCGCCACGGCATCGTGCCTCTAGTCGTGCCGCTGACCCTGCTCAAGCACCACTTTCGCCAGCACCCCGATCCCTACATCGCCCAGCAGCTGTACCTGCAGCCACACCCGGAAAACCTCAGCCTGCGCAACGCGATCTGAGCCATGAAACAACCCGCTCAAGAAGCCGACAACAGCGCCCAGTACCGCCGCGCCCTGGATCAGGGTTGGCTGCCGATTCGCGAAGTGGCGCGCCAGACCGGGGTCAACGCCGTAACCCTGCGGGCCTGGGAGCGCCGCTACGGATTGATCGTGCCCTTGCGTACGCCCAAGGGTCATCGCCTGTATTCCCAGGATCAGGTGCTGGAGATCCAGACCATCCTTACCTGGCTCAATCGCGGGGTCGCGGTCAGCCAGGTCAAGCACCTGCTGGACAGTGCCCCCACCGCCAGCACACCGGCCGAGAATGACTGGCAGCGCCTGCGTCAGACCCTGAGCCTGGCCATCAGCCAATTGGCCGAACGCAAGGTCGACGACACCTTCAACCAAGCCATGGCGCTGTACCCACCCCGCACACTGTGCGAACACCTGCTGATGCCGCTGCTGGCGGAGCTGGAGCAACACTGGCAGGGCCAGTTCGGCAGCCAGATGGAACAGGTGTTTTTCTACTCCTGGCTGCGCAGCAAGCTGGGCGCGCGGATCTACCACAACAACCGCCAACTGCAGGGCCCACCGCTGCTGCTGGTCAACCAGTCGGACCTGGCCCTGGAACCCCATCTATGGCTGACCGCCTGGCTGGCCAGCAGTGCCGACTGCCCGGTGGAGGTCTTCGACTGGCCGCTGCCCGGCGCCGAACTGGCCCTGGCCATCGAACGCCTGCAAGCCCGCGGCCTGCTGCTGTATTCCAGCAAGGCGCTCAATCCTGCGCTGTTGCCCAGGCTGCTCAACGGCATTGCCTGCAAAAAAATCATCGCCGGACCCGCGGTGTGCATCCACCCCTACGACTGGTCCGTATGTATCACTGAAATCGCTGATCTGTACCTGGCCCAGGACCCGATCTCGGCCTGCCAGGCGCTGCTTGAGCGAGGACTCTTTTGAACCGGGAATCAGCATGCAATTGATCTGGCTGCGCAGCGACCTGCGCCTACATGACAACACCGCCCTCTGCGCCGCCACCCAGCGTGGCCCCACCGTGGCCGTGTACCTGCTGAGCCCGGAACAATGGCAAGCACATGACGATGCCCCCTGCAAGGTCGACTTCTGGCTGCGCAACCTGCAGCACCTGAGCACTGCCCTGGGCCGGCTGAACATTCCTCTGCTGATTCGCAGCGCAGCCACCTGGGACCAGGCGCCCCACGTCCTGCTGGAACTGTGCCGGCAACTGCAGGTACGCATGCTGCACTTCAACCAGGAGTACGGCATTCACGAGAGCCGCCGCGATGCCGCCGTGACCAGGGTCCTGGAAGAAGCCGACATCAGCGTCCAGGGTTACCTCGATCAGTTACTGTTCCAGCCCGGCAGCGTGCTGACCCAGAGCGGCGGCTACTTCCAGGTGTTCAGCCAGTTCCGCAAGGTCTGCTACAGCCGCTTGCACAGCGCGCTGCCAGCCCTGGTCGCCAGCCCTAAGGCGCAATCGCCACTGTCGATCCAAGCCGATCCTGTACCCCGCCATATCGATGGCTTCCCACGCCCCAGCCAGTCACTGCGTGATCTGTGGCCGGCAGGTGAAGATCAAGCCCTGGGCCGTCTGCAACAGTTCACCGACGAGCAGATCGACTACTACCAGAGCGAACGCGACTTCCCGGCCAAGCCCGGCACCAGTCAGCTTTCACCCTACCTCGCCGCCGGGGTGATCTCGCCCCGCCAGTGCCTGCACGCTGCCTTGCGCTGTAACCAGGGAGAGTTCGAAAGCGGTAATCCCGGGGCCGTCACCTGGATCAACGAACTGCTGTGGCGCGAGTTCTACAAACACATCCTGGTGGGCTACCCACGTGTTTCCCGGCACCGTGCCTTTCGCCCGGAAACCGAAGCTGTGGCCTGGCGCGACGCCCCTGAGGAACTCGCCGCCTGGCAGGAAGGCCGCACCGGCCTGCCGATCATCGACGCCGCCATGCGCCAACTGCTGGAAACCGGCTGGATGCACAATCGCCTGCGGATGGTGGTGGCCATGTTCCTGACCAAGAATCTGTTGATCGACTGGCGCGAGGGCGAGCGTTTCTTCATGCGCCACCTGATCGACGGCGACCTGGCAGCGAACAATGGCGGCTGGCAGTGGAGCTCCTCCACCGGCACCGACGCCGCGCCCTACTTCCGCATCTTCAACCCTGTAAGCCAGTCGGAGCGCTTCGACGCCGAAGGACGCTTCATCAAGCACTGGCTGCCACAACTGGCGGGGTTGAACAAAAAAGATATCCACAACCCCGGAGCCATGGGCGGCCTGTTCGCTGTCGCCGATTACCCGGCGCCTATGGTCAACCTGTCGATGTCCCGGGATCGGGCATTGGCGGCGTTCAAGGCGCTGCCTTCGCGCCAGGATGTGGGAGGCGCCCATGAGTGACTTCCTCGACCGCTTCGCCCGGGATTTCGCCAGCCTCGACAAGCACAGCCTGCAACGCCTGGACCAGCTCTACAGCGAGGACATCCAGTTCACCGACCCGCTGCACGAGGTCAATGGTCTGCCACGCTTGCGGCATTACTTTGCAGAGCTGTACGCCAATGTCAGCGAACTGCGCTTCGAATTCCACGGTGTCGACACCTGCACCGAAGGCCAAGGCTATCTGCGCTGGACCATGAGCTACCGCCACCCGCGCCTCAAGGGCGGCCAGATGATCCGGGTCCCCGGCTGCTCGCACCTGCACTGGCGCGACGGCAAGGTCTACCGTCATCGGGACTATTTCGACGCCGGTGCCTTGCTCTATGAACATCTGCCGCTACTCGGTGCGGTGATTGCCTGGTTGAAAAGGAGGCTCGGATGAACCCTGCAATGCCACGGCGGATCTGGCTCACCGGCGCCAGCAGCGGCATCGGTGCGGCGCTGGCCGAAGAACTGCTCAAGACTGGCGCCCAATTGGCCGTCAGCGCTCGCTCGCGCGAGCCCCTGGAAGCGCTGGCCCTGCGTTATCCGGGCCGGGTGCTGGTGGTGCCCGGCGATCTCACCGACGCCCTGCAGGTGCGCGAGATCGGCAAGCGTATCGCCCAGGCCTGGGGCGCACTGGACACCGCGATCCTCAATGCCGGGACCTGTGAATACATCGAGGTGCAGCAATTTGACGCGACGCTGATCGAGCGCGTGCTGAGCAGCAACCTGCTGTCCGCCAGCTATTGCATCGAGGCTGCTCTACCGCTGTTGCGCGCCGGCAATCGCCCGCATCTGGTAGGGGTGGCCAGCTCCGTGACCTACCTGCCGCTGCCTCGGGCCGGCGCCTATGGCGCTTCCAAGGCAGCCTTGCGCTATCTGCTGCAATCCTTGCGCATCGACCTGGCTGCCGAGGGCATTGACGTCACCGTGGTCAGTCCCGGCTTCGTCGATACCCCGCTCACCGCGCGCAATGACTTTGCCATGCCCATGAGCTGGCCCGCCGCCAAGGCTGCGCGGCATATCTACAAACGCCTGTCACACCGGGATCTGGAGATCGCTTTCCCCGCCCCGTTCATCTTCGGCCTCAAGCTGCTGTCCTGGCTACCCGGCCGCCTGCAACTGGCCATCGCCAAACGCCTGGCCCGCACAGGGAGTGCATCGTGAAAATCGCCATTATCGGTAGCGGCATTGCCGGCCTGACCTGCGCCTACGTCCTGAACCGTCGCCATGACATTCGGGTTTATGAGGCCGGCAGCTGGATCGGCGGTCACACCCACACCGTGGATGTCAGCCTGAACGGCGAGACCCAGTCTGTGGACACCGGTTTCATCGTCTTCAACGACTGGACTTACCCCAACTTCATCCGCCTGCTGGGACAGATCGGGGTCAAGTTCAAACCCACCGAGATGAGTTTCTCGGTGTGCGATCCCGCCTCGGGCCTGGAATACAACGGCAACAACCTCAACAGTCTGTTCGCCCAGCGACGCAATCTGCTATCGCCCGGGTTCTGGGGCATGCTGCGGGACATCCTGCGCTTTAACAAAGCGTCGCTGCTCGATTTGCAGCAACAGCGGATCGCCGCCGACACCACACTCGGCGACTACCTGAAAAGCCAGGGCTACGGCGAGCGTTTCATCCAGCACTACATCGTGCCCATGGGCTCGGCGATCTGGTCGATGTCACGGGTGCAGATGTTGGGCTTTCCCCTGCAGTTCTTTGTGCGCTTCTTCAAGAACCATGGCCTGCTGTCGGTGAATAACCGTCCGCAGTGGTGCGTGATCGAAGGTGGCTCAAGCCGCTACATCGAACCGCTGACCGCCTCGTTCCGCCAGCACATCCGCCTCGACTGCCCGGTGCAACGAGTCGAGCGCGACGAGGCTGGCGTGCTGATCCACAGCGCCGCCGGCAGCGAGCGCTTCGACAAGGTAGTGTTCGCCTGTCACAGCGACCAGGCCCTGCAACTGCTGGCCAGCCCCAGCCAGGCCGAGCGAGAGATTCTCCAGGCCCTGCCCTACGCCGACAACGACGTGGTGCTGCACACCGATACCCGGCTTCTGCCCCGCCGACGCCTGGCCTGGGCCAGCTGGAACTACCGCCTGGACGCCAGCGGCGAGAAAGCCGCCGCCGTCACCTACGACATGAACATCCTGCAAGGCCTGAAGAGCGACACCACCTTCTGCGTCAGCCTCAACCAGACCGCAGCCATCGACCCGACGCAGATCCTGGCCCGTTTCACTTACGCCCACCCGCAATACAGCCTAGATGCGGTGGCGGCCCAGGGCCGCTGGAATGAACTGCAAGGCGCCCAGCACAGCTTCTACTGCGGCGCCTACTGGGCCAACGGCTTCCACGAAGACGGCGTGGTCAGCGCCTTGCGCGTGGCCCAGGCCTTTGGTGAACAACTGTGAACAGTGCCCTGTACAGCGGCTGGATCAGTCACCGGCGCTTTGCCCCCAAGGGCCATGCCTTCCGCTATCGCATCGGCCTGCTGTACCTGGATCTGGATGAGCAGGACAGGGTGCTGGGGCTTTCGCCCCTGGCAGGCCAGAGTCGCTTCGCGCCGTTCGCCTTCCGTGAAAGCGACTACCTGACATCCTTCACCGGCCAGGGCATGCGCCTGATCGACGCGGTACGCCAGCAAGTGGCGCAGGCGATAGGTCATGTGCCCGGGGGCGCAGTTCGCCTGCTGACCCAGGTACGCAGCTGGGGCCTGGCGTTCAACCCGGTGAGTTTCTTCTACTGCTTCGAGGCCGACGGGCAACTGGCGGCGATACTCTGCGAGGTCACCAACACCCCCTGGCGCGAGCGCTACCAATATGTACTGCCGGCCCGCCCAGGCAGTGCCACGGCTCCCGAGCACCAGCACTTCGCCGTGGCCAAGGCCTTTCACGTGTCACCGTTCCTGCCCCGGGACCTTGAGTACCGCATGAGCTTCAGCCCACCAGCCGAGCGGCTCGGGGTGCACATGGCCGACTGGCAGGGCGAGTCCAAGGTGTTCGACGCCACCCTCAGCCTGCAACGCCAGCCCCTGGATCGCCGCAGCCTGCACCGGTATCTGCTGCGCTTTCCGTGGATGACCGCCAAGACCTGCCTGGCCATCTACTGGCAGGCCCTGCGCCTGGCCGGCAAAGGCATCAAGTTCTTTCCTCACGAGGCCGCCGACGGCGCCTATCGCACAGCCGCTGTACAACCCAAGGATCGCCGCCATGAAATCCTCTAGCGTATCGGCCAGAACTACCCTGTTCAGCACCCACAGCCTCACTGCCAGCCTGCTGCGCCGTGGCGTACTGCGACAATTGGCGCAACTCAAGCACGGACAACTGCTGATCATCGAAGACGGCGAGCGCCTGGTCTTTGGCAGCGACAGCGCGACCCTGATCGGGGAAATCCATATTCATGACAGCAGCGCCTGGGGGCTGGTAGCCAGCAGCGGTTCGATCGGCGCCGGTGAGGCCTTTATCCACGGCTACTGGAGCACCCCGGATCTGACGGCAGTCATCCGTGTATTCGTCAGCAACCTTGAGGTACTGGACGCCATGGAAGGCGGCCTGGCGCGACTCGGTCGGCCCCTGGTGCGCGGCCTGCACTGGCTCAATCGCAACACCCGCAAAGGCTCGCAGAAAAACATCGCTGCCCATTACGACCTCGGCAACGAGCTGTTCGAGCAGTTTCTCGACCCCACCATGATGTATTCCGCCGCACAGTTTCGCAGCGACGAAGACAGCCTGGAGCAGGCCCAGTTGAACAAGCTGGAACGCATCTGCCAGAAACTCGCCTTGCAGCCCGAGGATCACCTGCTGGAGATCGGCACCGGCTGGGGCAGCATGGCGCTGTATGCGGCCCAGCATTACGGCTGCCGCGTGACCACCACCACCCTGTCCAAGGAGCAGTTCGCCTTTACCCGGCAACGCATCGACGCCGCCGGCCTGCAGGATCGGATCACCCTGCTGCTGGAGGACTATCGCGACCTCACCGGGCAATACGACAAGCTGGTGTCCATCGAGATGATCGAAGCCGTGGGCCATCGCTTCCTGCCCACCTACTTCAAGCAGTGCGCGCAGTTGCTGAAAAGCAACGGCCTGATGCTGCTGCAAGCCATCACCATCCGCGACCAGCGTTATGAACAGGCGAAGAACGGCGTGGACTTCATCCAACGCTACATCTTCCCTGGCGGCGCGCTGCCCAGCGTGCAAAAGATGCTCGAAGTGGTCGGTCGCGACACCGACATGAATCTGCTGCACATGGAGGACTTCGGCCTGCACTACGCCCGGACCCTACGCCTGTGGCATGAGAACTTCCGTCGCGCCCACAGCCGCCTGAGCGAGCTGGGCTATGACCAGTACTTCCTGCGGCTGTGGGAGTTCTACCTGTGCTACTGCGAAGGCGGCTTCCTGGAGCGCAGCATTGGCACCGCGCAGATGCTCCTGGCCAAACCCTCGGCAGTGCCACAACCTTTGCTGGGCCGTTTCGATGCGTAAGCAACTGGCCAACGCCCTGCTGTTCCAGCTGGGCTGGTTCATCTGCGTGCTGTCTGGCGACAGCGCCTGGCTGCTGCTGGGGGTGGCGATCCTGCTGGCGCATTTTCGCTGGATCGGCAGTTGGGCCGGGGAAAGTCGGATGATTGTCGGCGTCGCCCTGATCGGCATCACCCTGGACAGCTTCCTGCACTGGCTGGGGGTGTTTCAGTTCCAGCAAGTAAGCCTGCTGATTCCCCTATGGCTGATGCTGCTCTGGATCTTGCTGGGCACCACCCTGCGCCACTGCCTGGCATGGACGGCACGTCCCTGGTGGCTGGCCAGTATCCTCGGGGCGCTGTGCGGACCACTGTCCTATTACGCTGGCGGCCGCTTGGCCGGAGTGACCTTTGCCTATGGCCTGTGGCCGACCTTGCTGGGGCTGGGCCTGCTCTGGGGAGTACTGCTGCCGCTGTTTCACGTGCTTGCGCGTCCCACCGAAGAAGCACCGCAACCGGCCCCTCAGGACTGAGCGTCCGTCAGGGCTCTCACACAGCCCTGGCCCACTGCCTTACACTGCGCGCCTATGACTAACATCCCCGTTACCCCCATCCCCGAACCGGCCATCAGTTGCTCGACCTGCGCCGCTTGCTGCTGCCAGCTGGAAGTGATGCTGATCACTGACACCGGGGTGCCCGAGCGCTTTATAGAAACCGATGACTGGGGGGGCGAAGTCATGCGCCGCCTGGGCGACGGCTGGTGCGCAGCACTGGATCGCGACAGCATGCGCTGCACTATCTATGAGTTGCGGCCGCTGATCTGCCGCGAGTTCGAACTGGGAGAGGCGGACTGCCTGAGCGAACGCCGGGGAATCGCCACGGCATATCGCTGAACCGTTTTTTTCACGACTCGAAACGCTGAACGCTACCAGGACTTTTCCACAGCAGAGGAAGCACCTGGGCAAAGTGCGTGACATCGCCACTGGTCCAGAAGCGCGCCTCACGGGCGACTCCTCGCGCACGCAGGTCACTCTCGTCAAGCAGGCGCTGCAACTGCCGGGCAACCGCCGCACCGGTGTCGATCAGGCTGATGTGGGCAGGCAGCATCTGCACCAGCACCGGCTTGAGAAACGGGTAATGGGTGCAGCCCAGGATGATGGTGTCGCAACCGGCGGCCAGCAGCGGTTCGACATAGCCCTGCAACAGCTGGCACAGGGCGCTGCTGTTGAGGTCGCCGTTTTCGATCATTTCCACCAAGCCGGGGCAGGGCTGGGTGACCACCTTCACATCAGCGGCAAAGCGATCGAGCAAGGCGGCGAACTTGGCGCTCTGCAAGGTGCCGGTGGTCGCCAGCACGCCGACCACGCCGCTGCGGGTCGCGGCCGCTGCGGGCTTGACCGCAGGTTCCATGCCGACGATGGGCCAGTCCGGGAAGTCCCGGCGCAGCTCGGCCACCGCGGCCACGGTCGCCGTGTTACAGGCCAGTACCAGTGCCTTGGCGCCCTGCTCGCGGAAGAAGCGCGCCATCAGAGCACAACGCTGGCGAATGAACTCGGGAGTCTTTTCACCGTAGGGGATATAACCGCAGTCCCCCAGGTAGAGCAGCGACTCTTGAGGCAGCAGTTGCTGTATTTCCGCCAGCACCGAGAGGCCGCCGACGCCGGAATCGAAGACTGCTACCGGAGCCTCACCCATGGCGACTACCACAAACGGTGCAGCCCGGATCGCGCTTGACCCGCAGCTCACGGAAACGCGTGCCCAGGGCATCGATCAGTAACAATCGGCCCACCAGAGGCTCACCAAATCCGGCCAGCAGCTTCAGGGCTTCCAGCGCTTGCAGACTGCCCACTGTGCCCACCAGCGGGCCAAGTACCCCGGCTTCACTACAGGTCAGCTCGGCTTCGCTGCCATGCCCGTACAAGCAGTGGTAGCAAGGGCTTTCCGGGCGCCGCGGGTCGAACACCGACAACTGCCCTTCCAGGCGAATGGCCGCGCCGCTGACCAGAGGCTTGCCGGCGGCCACGCAGGCAGCGTTCACCGCCTCGCGAGTGCCGAAGTTGTCAGAGCAATCGAGGACCAGATCCACCGCAGCCACCGCAGCGGCCAAGGTGTCTTCATCCAGTGCCACGGGGTGAGGCACCAGGCGGATTTCCGGATTGAGGGCGGACAGCCGGCTGATGGCCGAGTCCACCTTGCTGACCCCGACACTGGCGCTGTCATGAATGATCTGGCGTTGCAGATTGGTCACATCCACCGTGTCGAAGTCCGCCAGGTGCAGTTCACCGATACCGGCAGCGGCCAGGTACAAGGCTGCGGGGGCACCCAGGCCGCCGAGACCGACGATCAGTACCCGGCTTTGCTTGAGGCGCAGTTGGCCGTCGATATCGACGTGCTGCAACAGAATCTGCCGGCTATAACGCAGCAGCTCCTGATCCGTCAGCACGGCAAACACCCAAGGCTGATGCGCTCATGCCCACCCAGGTCGACGCGACTGTGGACCTCGATAAAACCCTGGGCCGTCAACAATTCACGCACGGCTGCTGCCTGGTCGTAGCCGTGCTCCAGCATCAGCCAGCCGCCGCCTTCCAGATGTTGCGGAGCCTGGGTGACGATCAGGCGCAGGTCGTCCAGGCCATCCTTGCCCGCCACCAGGGCACTTTCGGGTTCGAACCGCACATCGCCGGCCACCAGATGGGGATCGGCCTCGGCAATATAAGGAGGGTTGCTGACGATCAACTGGAAGCGCTGGGACTCGACGGCGCTGAACCAGTGGCTGCTGAGCACGGTGACGTTGTCCAGTTGCAGGCGCTGGCGGTTGCGCTCGGCCAGGGCCACGGCCTCCAGCACCCGGTCCACGGCCGTAACCTTCCAGGCTGGACGTTCGCTGGCCAAGGCCAGGGCGATGGCGCCGCTGCCGGTCCCCAGGTCGAGGACCTTGGCCGGAGTCGCTGGCAGCAGTTCCAACGCCGCCTCCACCAGCAGCTCCGTGTCGGGACGCGGGATCAGGGTGTGCGGTGCCACTTCAAGATCCAGTTTCCAGAAGCCCTGCTGGCCGAGGATGTAGGCCACCGGTTCGCCGGAACGGCGTCGTTGCAGGTATTCAGTGAACAGCAACACGGCCTCGCTGGGCACGATGCGCTCAGGCCAGGTATGGAGAAAACTCCGCGGCTTGCCCAGGGCCGCTGCCAGGAGCAGTTCGGCATCCAGGCGCGGCGTCGGCGAATCGGGTAATTGGGCTGCGCGCAGCAGGCTGGCGATGATGGTCATTTACTCACCCAATGCCGCAAGTTGATCGGCCTGATACTCAGCCAGCAGCGGTTCAATCACGGCCTCGACGCCCCCGGCGAGGATTTCGTCCAGGGAATACAGGGTCAGGTTGATCCGGTGATCGGTGACCCGGCCCTGAGGGAAATTGTAGGTACGAATACGCTCGGAGCGATCCCCCGAGCCCACCAGCAGCTTGCGCTCGCTGGCGATGGCATTGGCCGCGGCGCTGGTCTGCTGGTCGTTGAGCTTGGCCGACAGCCAGGACATGGCCCGGGCCCGGTTCTTGTGCTGGGAGCGCTCTTCCTGACACTCCACCACGATGCCCGAAGGAATGTGGGTGATGCGGATCGCCGAGTCGGTCTTGTTCACGTGCTGACCGCCGGCGCCCGAAGAGCGGTAGGTATCGATGCGCAGGTCCGCCGGGTTGATCTCGATGGCTTCCTGTTCGTCCGGCTCGGGCAGCACCGCCACGGTGCACGCCGAGGTGTGGATGCGACCCTGTGATTCGGTGGCCGGTACCCGCTGCACACGGTGCGCGCCGGACTCGAACTTGAGCTTGCCGTAGACGTTCTCGCCTTCGACCCGGGCAATGACTTCTTTATAGCCGCCGTGCTCACCCTCGTTTTCCGAGAGGATCTCCAGCCGCCAGCCACGCCGCTCGGCGTAGCGCGAATACATGCGGAACAGGTCGCCGGAAAAGATCGCCGCTTCGTCACCGCCGGTGCCGGCGCGGATTTCCAGGAACACGTTACGCCCGTCGTTGGGGTCCTTGGGCAGCAGCATGCGTTGCAAGGCGCTTTCCAGCTCGGCCAATTGCTCCTTGGCCTCGCGCACTTCCTCGGCGGCCATTTCCCGCAGGTCCGGGTCATTGTCCTTGAGCAGCGCCTGGGCACCCTCGAGGTCGGCCTGGACCTTGAGCACCTGTTTGTAGGAGGCGACGATCGGCTCGACTTCCGCGTATTCCTTGGAATAGGCGCGGAACTTGGCCTGATCGGAAATGACCTCAGCATCGCCGAGCAAGGCGGTCAGTTCCTCGAAACGATCCTGGAGAATGTCCAGCTTACTGAGCAGTGACGCTTTCATTACGGGGTTTTATCCGATGAGCCCTCACCGAGGGCAAAGAGTTCTTGAGCCATGGCCAACGCATCGAGGCGGCCTTCGGCGGACAGCTTTTTCAGCTGCACGCTCGGCGCGTGCAGCAGTTTGTTGGTCAGGCCACGGGCCAGTTGGGCCAGTACATCCTCGGCGCTGGAGCCATTGCTCAGCAGGCGCAGAGCCTTCTGCAGTTCTTCATCACGCAGGCGCTCGCTCTGCTGACGATAGGCCTTGAGCACATCAACCGCCGCCAATTCACGCAGGCGCACCATGAAATCCTCGGCGCCGATGTTCACCAGCTCCTCGGCTGCCTGGGCCGCGCCCTGACGGCTCTTGAGGTTTTCCGCGACCACTTCGTGCAGGTCATCGACGGTGTAGAGGTAAACGTCGTCCAATTCGCCGACTTCAGGTTCGATATCCCGGGGAACGGCGATATCCACCATGAAAATCGGCTTGTGCTTACGCAGCTTCAGCGCGCTTTCCACCGCCCCCTTGCCAAGGATCGGCAACTGGCTGGCAGTGGAACTGATCACGATATCGCTGTGCACCAGCTCTTGGGGAATGTCCGACAACAGCACCGCGTGCGCGCCGAACTGCTCGGCCAGGAGGCTGGCCCGCTCCAGGGTGCGGTTGGCCACGACGATGCGCTTGACCCCAAGGTCGTGCAGATGGCGGGCCACCAGGGTAATGGTCTCGCCGGCACCGATCAGCAACGCCTGACTGCGCTGCAGATCGCTGAAAATCTGTTTCGCCAGGCTCACCGCAGCAAAGGCCACGGACACCGGGTTCTCACCAATGGCAGTATCGGTGCGTACTTGCTTGGCGGCACTGAAGGTAGCCTGGAACAGCCGGCCCAGCAGCGGGCCGACGGTGCCGGCCTCACGGGCCACGGCGTAGGCGGACTTCATCTGCCCGAGAATCTGCGGCTCGCCCAGCACCAGCGAATCCAGCCCCGACGCCACCCGCATCATGTGACGAACTGCCGCATCATCTTCATGCACATAGGCACTGGCACGAAGCTCGTCTAGGCTCAGGTGGTGATATTCCGCCAGCCAGCGCAGCACCACATCCGCAGAAAGATGATCCTGTTCTACATAAAGCTCACTGCGATTGCAGGTGGAGAGGATCGCAGCTTCGCGGCTGTCGGTGAGTCGGCAGAGCTGCTGCAAGGCCTCAACCAACTGCTCAGGGGTAAAGGCCACGCGCTCGCGGACGTCTACAGAAGCAGTCTTGTGGTTAATACCGAGTGCAAGGAAGGCCATTCAAGGTCGCTGATGATGTCGAGAAGCCGGCAATTGTCCTACTTCGACCGACGCAGAACAACTACCGCCGACTATTGTCCTAATAGACTGCCTCTGTTCTGGCATCCCGTTGAGTCTCGGTTATGTTTGACCGAAGGCTTGTGTCATGATGATCCGACCGCAGGTTAGTCGCCCTCTTCCTATATGAATAGATCTTCCGCGTTGCTCCTCGCCTTTGTCTTCCTCAGTGGTTGCCAGTCACTGGCCCCCGTTTCATCGGACGCTACGTCGCCGGTGGAAGACAGCACCCCCGCCCCTGAAAAGCCCAAGGTCTATTCATCGTTCAGCGAAGACACCATCTTCAGCCTGCTGAGCGCTGAACTGGCGGGCCAGCGCAATCGTTTCGACATTGCCCTGGACAACTACGTGACCCAGGCCATCAACACCCAGGATCCGGGCATCTCCGAGCGCGCCTTTCGCATTGCCGAGTACCTGGGAGCCGACCAGGCAGCCCTGGACACTTCGCTGATCTGGGCCAAGAACGCTCCAGACGATCTGGAAGCACAACGGGCTGCCGCCATCCAGCTGGCCCGCGCCGGTCGTTATGACGACTCCATGCTCTATATGGAGAAAGTTCTGCAGGGCAAGGGCGACACCCATTTCGACTTTCTTGCGCTGTCGGCTGCCGATACCGACCAGGACACCCGCAATGGCCTGATGAAAAGCTTCGATCGCCTGCTGCAGAAGCACCCGCACAACAGTCAACTGATCTTCGGCAAGGCCCTGTTGATGCAGCAGGATGGCGACGCCAAGGATGCCCTGAGCTTGCTGGAGCAGAATCCGCCGGAAGACGGCGAGGTGGCGCCGCTGTTGTTGCGCGCCCGTCTGCTGCAGAGCCTGAGCCGCGGCAAGGAAGCCCTGCCGCTGCTGGAAAAAAGCATCCGCAAATACCCGGACGACAAGCGTCTGCGCCTGACCTACGCCCGCATGCTGGTAGAACAGGACCGCATGGAGGACGCCAAGACCCAGTTCTCCAGCCTGGTCCAGCAGTACCCGGAAGACGATGAACTGCGCTATTCACTGGCGCTGGTGTGCCTGGAGGCCAAGGCCTGGGAAGAGGCCAAGGGTTACCTGGAAGACCTGATCGCCCGGGAAAGCCACGAAGACTCCGCACACCTGAACCTGGGACGAATCGCCGAAGAACTCAATGATCCGCAAGGGGCCCTGATCGAATACGCCCAGGTCGGACCGGGTAACGATTACCTGCCAGCGCAACTGCGTCAGGCCGATATCCTGATGAACAACGGCCGTACCGACGAGGCGCAAAAGCGCCTGGTGGCAGCCCGCGATGCCCAGCCCGACTACGCCATCCAGCTGTATCTGGTCGAAGTCGAAACCCTGTCGGCGAACAATCACGGCGATCGCGCCTGGAACGTTATTCAGCAGGCGCTGCAACAGTATCCCGATGACGTGAACCTGCTCTATACCCGTGCCATGCAGGCGGAAAAACGCAATGACCTGGCACAGCTGGAAAAAGACCTGCGCCTGATCATCCAGCGCGAGCCGGATAACGCCATGGCCTTGAATGCCCTGGGCTACACCTTGTCGGACCGCACGACCCGCTACACCGAAGCCAAGGCACTGATCGAGCAAGCCCACCAACTGACCCCGGAAGACCCGGCGGTGCTGGACAGCCTGGGCTGGGTAAACTTCCGCCTGGGCAACCTCGAGGAGGCCGAACGCCTGCTGCGCCAGGCCCTTGAGCGCTTCCCCGACCAGGAAGTCGCGGCGCATCTGGGCGAAGTGCTGTGGAACAACGGCAAGCAGCGCGAGGCCAAACAGATCTGGAGCAAGTTCATCAAGGATCAGCCCGATAGCCCCGTATTGCGCGACACCATCAAACGCCTGACCGGATCAGAGACTCTTTAAGACTATGTTTTTGCGCCACGTAATTGTTTTCAGCCTTATCGCCCTGCTTGCCGGCTGTGCCGGTTTTGGCGCCCGCGAGTCAGTCCAGGGCCAGGGCAACGCTGCCCAATGGCGTCAGCACAAGGAACTGCTGACCGGCCTCGATGGCTGGCAGATCAACGGCAAAATCGGTATTCGCGCGCCCAAGGATTCCGGCAGCGGCACGCTGTTCTGGCTGCAACGCCAGGACTATTACGACATTCGCCTGTCCGGTCCGCTGGGTCGTGGTGCTGCACGCCTGACCGGTCGCCCCGGCCAGGTCAGCCTGGAAGTGGCCAATCAGGGTCGTTACGAAGCGGCCAGCCCGGAAACTCTGCTTGAAGAGCAGATGGGCTGGAAACTGCCGGTCTCCCACCTGGCCTGGTGGGTTCGCGGTCTGCCTGCCCCAGACAGCAAAAGCCGCCTGACCCTGGATGGCGACAGCCACCTGGCGAGCCTGGAACAGGATGGCTGGCAAGTGGAATACAGCAGTTACTCCGAACAGAACGGCTACTGGCTGCCCGAGCGCATCAAACTGCATGGCAGCAACCTTGACGTCACCCTGGTGATCAAGGAATGGCTGCCACGCAAGCTGGGGCAATGACATGTCCCTGGAAAAGCTGACCCTGCCCTCCCCGGCCAAACTTAATCTGATGCTGCACATTCTGGGTCGCCGTGAAGACGGCTACCACGAGTTGCAGACGCTGTTTCAATTTCTCGACTATGGCGATGAAATCACCTTCGCTCTCCGCGATGACGCAGAGATTCGCCTGCACACCGAGTTCGACGGCGTGCCTCACGACAGCAATCTGATCGTCAAGGCGGCGAAAAAGCTCCAGGAACAGTCCGGCTGCACCCAGGGCATCGATATCTGGATCGACAAGATCCTGCCCATGGGCGGCGGCATCGGCGGCGGCAGTTCCAATGCCGCCACTACCCTGCTGGGCCTCAATCATCTCTGGCAACTGGGCTGGGATGAAGATCGACTGGCTGCATTGGGGCTGACCCTGGGGGCCGACGTTCCAGTTTTCGTACGTGGGCACGCTGCGTTCGCTGAGGGCGTGGGTGAAAAACTCACCCCCGAATACCCCGAAGAACCCTGGTACCTGGTGCTGGTCCCGCAAGTGTCTGTAAGTACAGCAGAAATTTTTTCCGATCCGCTGTTGACACGTGACACTCCGCCCATTAAAGTGCGCCCCGTTCCCAAGGGAAACAGCAGAAATGACTGCCTTCCGGTAGTCGCAAGGCGTTATCCAGAAGTACGTAACGCATTGAATTTGCTAGGTAAATTTACCGAAGCAAAACTGACTGGAACTGGAAGTTGTGTGTTTGGGGGCTTCCCAAGCAAAGCTGAAGCTGATAAAGTCTCGGCCCTTCTTACAGAGACCCTTACAGGGTTTGTAGCAAAAGGAAGCAACGTTTCGATGTTGCATCGCAAGCTGCAAGGTCTGCTCTAAAGGAATCGAGTATCAGGTACTCGAAGCAACAGATACAGGGGCGTCGCCAAGCGGTAAGGCAGCAGGTTTTGATCCTGCCATGCGTTGGTTCGAATCCAGCCGCCCCTGCCATTTTCCTTATACTCATCCAGGTATACCCTCAGCCTTCAGGTACTGCGCGTGTCCAAGATGATGGTCTTTACGGGGAACGCTAACCCCGATCTGGCTCGGCGTGTAGTACGTCAGCTGCATATCCCTCTCGGTGACATCTCTGTTGGAAAATTCTCCGACGGCGAAATTACTGCCGAGATCAATGAAAATGTCCGCGGTAAAGACGTCTTCATTATTCAGCCGACTTGCGCTCCGACCAACGATAACCTGATGGAACTCGTCGTGATGGCTGATGCCTTCCGCCGCTCCTCAGCGACTCGTATCACTGCTGTTATTCCTTATTTTGGTTATGCCCGTCAGGATCGCCGTCCGCGTTCCGCACGTGTGGCTATCAGCGCGAAAGTCGTGGCTGACATGCTCACCGTAGTCGGCATCGACCGTGTTCTCACGGTTGATCTGCATGCTGACCAGATTCAGGGTTTCTTCGATATCCCGGTAGATAACATCTACGGCTCCCCGGTTCTGGTGGATGACATCGAAGACCAGCGTTTCGAAAACCTGATGATCGTGTCCCCGGACATTGGCGGCGTCGTGCGTGCACGTGCCGTGGCCAAGTCGCTGGGCGTGGATCTCGGGATCATCGACAAGCGTCGTGAGAAAGCCAATCACTCCGAAGTGATGCATATCATCGGCGACGTCGAAGGACGCACCTGCATTTTGGTCGATGACATGGTCGATACCGCCGGCACCCTGTGCCACGCGGCCAAGGCCCTGAAAGAGCATGGCGCAGCCAAGGTCTTTGCCTACTGCACACACCCTGTGCTGTCGGGTCGAGCCATCGAGAACATTGAAAATTCCGTGCTGGACGAGCTGGTGGTGACCAACACCATCCCGCTGTCCGCTGCAGCACAAGCCTGTGCGCGTATCCGCCAACTGGATATCGCACCGGTAGTTGCCGAGGCGGTCCGCCGCATCAGCAATGAAGAATCGATCAGCGCGATGTTCCGCTAAGGGCTAGTCCCTGGCAAAACATCCCGATGACGAAAAGCGCCCCGTCCCAACCTGTGTTGGGACGGGGCTTTTTTGCCCATATCGCCTTTAGCGCTGGTCGCAAACGCTGGGGCGAGTGTGGTTATTTTGGAGATACAACATGAACGATTTTACTCTGAATGCTGAACTGCGTTCCGACCTGGGGAAAGGTGCGAGCCGCCGCCTGCGTCGTCTCGCAAGCCTGGTTCCAGCTGTAGTTTACGGTGGCGACAAAGCCCCTGAATCCATCAGCATGCTGGCCAAAGAAGTGGCCAAGCTGCTGGAAAACGAAGCTGCCTACAGCCACATCATCGAACTGAACGTTGGTGGCACCAAGCAGAACGTCGTGATCAAGGCCCTGCAACGTCACCCGGCCAAAGGCCACGTGATGCACGCTGACTTCGTTCGCGTAGTTGCTGGTCAGAAACTGACCGCCATGGTTCCAGTGCACCTGATCAACGAAGCTGCACCGATCAAGAAAGGCGGCGAGATCTTCCGCGCAGCCACCGAGATCGAAGTTTCCTGCCTGCCGAAAGACCTGCCTGAGTTCATCGAAGTCGACATGGCTGAGACCGACATCGGCACCGTGATCCACCTGTCCAACCTCACCGCTCCTAAAGGCGTTGAGTTTGTTGCTCTGGCACACGGCAACGACCTGGCAGTCGCCAACGTCTACGCACCACGTGTTGCTTCTGAGAAAGAAGAAGGCGCAGCAGAGTAATTCACTCTGACGCCGGAGTTGAGCGGAACACATCGCGGACTGGAACGTAGCGAGAAAGCGGGCGAGAACGCGAAGTTTGCCGCAAGGCAACCAAGCTCTTGTCGTCCCCTTTCGCCGTAGCACCGGTTGCGGCGATGTTATCCACCACTCCAAAGAAGGGCCCCTATCGTGACTGCCATCAAACTGATCGTTGGCCTGGGTAATCCAGGCGCCGAATACGAACAGACCCGGCATAACGCAGGGGCCCTTTTTGTTGAGCGCATCGCCGAGAAACAAGGTGTCAGCCTTGTCGCCGATCGCAAATATTTCGGCCTGACCGGGCGCTTCAGTCACCAGGGTCAGGACATTCGTCTGTTGATTCCCACCACCTACATGAACCGCAGCGGCCAGGCCGTGGCGGCGCTTGCCGGCTTCTTTCGCATCAACCCGGAAGAGATCCTGGTGGCCCACGACGAACTCGACTTGCCACCCGGCGTTGCCAAGCTCAAGACCGGCGGCGGGCATGGCGGTCACAACGGACTGCGGGACATCATCGCGCAGCTCGGCAATCAGAATACCTTTCACCGCCTGCGGCTCGGCATTGGCCACCCGGGTGTTGCCAGTATGGTTTCAAACTTTGTCCTGGGTCGTGCGCCACGCGCCGAACAGGAAAAACTCGATGCCAGCATCGATTTTGCCCTCGGCGTGCTGCCGGATATCTTCGCCGGTGAATGGAACCGCGCGATGAAAAACCTGCACAGCCAGAAGGCCTGACTCTACTCCTCGGGGAATACACCATGGGATTCAATTGCGGCATCGTCGGCCTGCCTAACGTCGGCAAGTCCACCCTGTTCAACGCCCTGACCAAATCCGGGATCGCGGCCGAGAACTTCCCCTTCTGCACCATCGAGCCCAACAGCGGCATCGTGCCGATGCCCGACCCGCGCCTGGACGCCCTGGCGGCGATCGTCGTGCCGGAGCGCGTGCTGCCGACCACCATGGAGTTCGTCGACATCGCCGGCCTGGTGGCCGGTGCCTCGAAAGGTGAAGGCCTGGGTAACAAGTTCCTGGCCAACATCCGCGAAACCGATGCCATCGCCCACGTGGTCCGCTGCTTCGAAGACGACAACGTGATCCACGTGTCCAACAGCGTCGATCCCAAGCGCGACATCGAGATCATCGATCTGGAACTGATCTTTGCCGACCTCGACAGCTGCGAAAAACAGCTGCAGAAAGTCGCCCGCAACGCCAAGGGCGGTGACAAGGATGCCGTGGCCCAGAAAGCCCTGCTGGAGCAGTTGATCGCCCACTTCACCGAAGGCAAGCCGGCCCGTAGCCTGATGAAGGACATGAGCGCCGACGAGAAGCTGATCATCCGCGGCTTCCACCTGCTGACCACCAAGCCGGTGATGTACATCGCCAACGTTGCCGAAGACGGCTTCGAGAACAACCCGCTGCTGGACGTGGTCAAGGCCATCGCCGAAGAAGAAGGCGCGATCGTGGTGCCGGTGTGCAACAAGATCGAAGCGGAAATCGCCGAGCTTGAAGACGGCGAAGAAAAGGACATGTTCCTCGAGGCCCTGGGCCTGGAAGAGCCTGGCCTGAACCGGGTGATCCGCGCCGGCTACGAAATGCTCAACCTGCAGACCTACTTCACCGCAGGTGTGAAGGAAGTTCGTGCCTGGACCGTACGTGTCGGCGCCACCGCGCCACAAGCGGCCGCCGTGATCCACACCGACTTCGAAAAAGGCTTCATCCGTGCCGAGGTCATCGCCTACAACGACTTCATCCAGTTCAAGGGTGAAGCCGGTGCCAAGGAAGCCGGTAAATGGCGCCTGGAAGGCAAGGAATACATCGTCAAGGACGGCGACGTGATGCACTTCCGCTTCAACGTGTGATCCCCTTCAGCCCCATTGCCTGGCAATGGGGCTGATTCCCCCGCTACATCCAGCGGCCTCAGAAGTAAGTGGTCGCCCCCGCGAAGAACGCCCGTCCGGGCACGTAGAAGTTGGTCGATCCGTCCCGCAGGTCCTTGTCCATCAGGTTCTGTACCCCACCGTTCAACGTCAGCCATTTGGTCAACGCCAGGTTCGCCGTCAGGTCATAGGTGGTGTAGGACTGCACGAAATCATTGCTCAGACCCCGCTGCTTGCCGACGTGCTGCGCCGACAGTTCGGTGCTCAAACGGTCATTGATCTGCCAGTCCAACGCGCTGAATGCCGACAGTTTGGGTGAGCTGATCAGATCTTCGCCCGTGCTCAGGTTCCGGCTTTCCAGCATGTAGGTGGCGTTGGTGCGCCACGTCACCGAATCACCCAACGGCACCCGGGCGGTGCCTTCCCAACCACGGGTGCGGGCCTTGTCGACGTTTTCCAGCATGGTCCACCAACGGCCCTGGTACTGGCCCAGCGGGCCGTATTCGATCTTGTCGGTGAAGTCGGTGTGGAAGTAGGTCAGGCCCGCCTCCCAGCCGTCATGATCGAACGACAGGCCGATTTCCTTGTTGGTGCTGGTTTCCGGCATCAGGTTCGGATTGCCGGCCATCCAGCAACTGCCGGTGACATAACCCAACGGACGCAACGAACCACAACCACGGCCACCGGACTCGGTCGCTGCTCCCGCACTGCCCTCCTTCAGGCTCGGCGCACGAAAGCCCTTGGAAACACCCCCACGCACGGTCCAGTCCGGGTGCGGGTGATAGACCACATAAGCCCGCGGACTGTTGTGGTTGCCGTACTTGTCGCTGTGGTCGAAGCGGTTGCCCAGGGTCAGGGACAGGTTGTCCAGCAGGAACAGTTCATCCTCGATAAAGGCCGCCGAGTAATCGCCCTTCAAGGTCGAGCCGCTAACCGGCGTACCTTGGTAATCCACCGGCACGGTGCCGAGGGTATTGGTGTTGGTCAGTTCTTCACGCTTCCATTGCCCACCCAGCGTCAGGCGCTGATCCACCAGCAGTTCGAAGGGCAGATTGAGACTGCCCTCGACAATCTTCTCCTCGGAGTTGGCTTTGCCCATATCCAGATCGTTGCGGTACTTGTTCAGGTAGGCATCGAGCTTCGTGGTACCAAAACTCCAATCGCCGGTGTGGGACAGGATGTAGCTGTCGCGAGTCAGTCGGCTGGGACCAAAGGCGCCACCAATGGTATCGCCCCAATCACCAAAGGTTTTCTTTGATGCCCAGGAACGCTCAACGCCATGCACCGCCTCGAAGGACAAGCTCTGTTCTTCGTTGATCTGCCAGTCCAGCAGCGCATTTACGCTCTGATTCTTGGAACCGCCTGCACCGTCGTCGTACATGAAATCGCCTTGGGCATCGCGCCGCGCCTCGACTTCATCCGCTGCCCGACGCGTGACGTTGGCCCCCAGGCGTAATCCCAGGGACTCGGTCAACGGCCCCGAGGCATTCGCGCTGTATTGAGTGGTCTGGCCGCGATCGGAGTCCTTGGGCACGGTGATGTGGGTGCTGGCCGAACCGGTCCAGGTCCGCGAGACCTTGCGGGTGATGATGTTGATCACCCCGCCCATGGCGTCCGAGCCGTAGAGCGACGACATCGGCCCACGGACGATCTCGATGCGCTCGATCATGTTCGGCGAGATCCAGTTCAAGTCCTGACGCGCCAGGTCACGACGATAACTCAGGTCAGCGGAGCTACCGACGCGCTTGCCGTCCACCAGAATCAGCGTGTACTTGTCGTCCAGGCCCCGCAGCTTGATCTTCGACTGCTCGCCCACCGGGCCGAAACCACCGGTCACCCCCGGCACCCGACGCAACAGAGTGTTGAGGTCGTAGACCGGCTGGCGCTCGATTTCCTCACGGGTGATGACGCTGACGCTGGCTGGGGCATCCTTGAGGTCCGTGGCGCCGCCGGTAGCGGTGACAAACGCGGTGTCCAGTTCCAACGGCGCCGGTTTGACCTCTTCTGAGGCCTCGCCGGCCTGCGCCAGCGGAGCCAGCAGGCCGACACCGGCACTGAGCAGAAGCGAATTGAACAGGCAGGAGCTGACTTTCATTACAAACGATCCTTGTCGATTCAGTGCACCTTGGTGGTGCGCCAGGAATAGGGGACCGAAGTGTAATGCTAATAAATATCATTTAGAAATAGGAATGTTTCTTGACCGATACCTTTCGGCCCGTGCCCATGTGCAAACACGGCCCCGCAACCACCCCCGTTCGCGAGCGGTTCCAAGGCCGATGCTTCCAACGCCGAAGGCTCAGCAGATTTCCTCGTACGGCAGGCCCACATAGTTCTCGGCAATGTTCACCAGGCCCGCGTGGGAGTTGAGGAAATACTCGCGGTCGGCCTGCTGCATCTTGTGCTCCCAGGCGTCATGGTGCTCGCCGAAATCGTGCAGCAGGTTGGTCATGAACCAGCTGAAACGCTCGCCCTTCCACACCCGGCGCAAAGCCAGCTCGGAGTACTTGTCCAGCAGTTCGGTACGCCCCTCGCGGTAGACCTTGACCAAGATCCGGTACAGGTAACACACATCGGAAGCCGCAAGATTCAGGCCCTTGGCCCCGGTGGGCGGCACGATGTGCGCAGCGTCCCCCACCAGGAACAGCTTGCCGTACTGCATGGGCTCGACCACATAGCTGCGCAGCGGCGCGATGCTTTTCTCCAGCGCCGGCCCGGTGACCAGATCCGCCGCCACCTCCGCCGGCAGACGGGCCTTGAGTTCGCTCCAGAAACGTTCGTCGGACCAGTCTTCGACCTTGTCGCTCAGCGGCACTTGCAGGTAGTAGCGGCTGCGGGTCAGGGAACGCTGGCTGCACAGCACAAAGCCGCGCTCATGCTGGCCATAGATCAGCTCGTGGTTGACCGGCGGGGTATCGGACAGCAGGCCCAGCCAGCCGAAGGGGTACTCGCGCTCATAGTGGGTCAGTACCTGCTCGGGAATGCTCTTGCGCGCCACGCCATGAAAACCATCGCAACCGGCGATGTAGTCGCAATCGATGCGGTGCTGCTGGCCGTCCTTTTCATAGGTGATGTAGGGCTGCGCGCCCTTCATGTCGTGGGGCTGCACCTGGTCCGCCGAGTAGATGATCGGTGCCCCGCTGGCAGCGCGGGCTTCCATCAGGTCACGGGTGACTTCGGTCTGGCCGTAGACCATCACCGTCTTGCCCCCGGTCAGGGCCTTGAGGTCGATGCGCACGCGCTTGCCGCCCATCAACAGCTCCACCCCTTCGTGAACCAGGCCTTCGGCGTCCATGCGCTGCGCCACTCCAGCCTCGCGCAACATGTCCACCGTGCCCTGTTCCAGCACCCCGGCGCGGATGCGGCCGAGTACGTATTCCGGGGTCTGGCGCTCGACAATCACTGTGTCGATGCCGGCCTTGTGCAGCAGTTGGCCCAGCAGCAGGCCGGAAGGTCCGGCACCGATAATCGCAACCTGAGTTTTCATTATTGTCGTCTCATTAGGGCATTCCAGTGGGCCGACAGGCGCAGACTGGAATTTATGGTTATTGTTGTACCCCTGCATTTTTGCCGACAGAAACGCGGAAAAATGGTGATAAGCCACGCTAAAAATGCACTTTTGAAAACAACGTTCGATTATCGAGCACTCCAGCCAAGCCCTTGCCAAGGTCGCGTCCGATGAAAGCCAGCCGCTCCAGCATCCCGGTGTTCAAGCTCTATGGGGAAAACCAGGCCTGGCCGACTCCGGACCTGCTGCACTGCGAATCCATCCCCAAGCGCAGCAGCCTGCACCACTGGGAGATCAAGCCACACCGTCACGCCGACCTCTATCAACTGCTCTACGTGCAACGCGGCCAGGCCCTGGTGGAGGTCGAGGGACGGCGCCAGGACGTGCGCGAGGCGACGATCCAGGTGGTGCCGCCGCTGATGGTCCACGGCTTTCAGTTCTCGGAAAACATTCAGGGTTACGTGCTGACCCTGGGCGCGCCCCTGGTAGCCCAGCTGGAAGCGCAACTGGGTGCGCCGCTGGCGGTGCTGGCCAGCGCTGGCTGCTACCCCGTGGGCCGCGACCGCCACAGCCTCAACACCCTGTTCAAGGCGCTGATGGATGAATACGAAGGCAGCGCCGCCGCTCGCGATTTGTTGCTGCACTCGCTGGTCAACGTGCTGGTGGTATGGATCAGTCGCCGCGGCCAGCAGAACACCCCGCCGAGCAATCGCGGCGAGCGCAATCAGCAGCTGTTGGGGCACTTCATCAAGCTGGTGGAGCGCCACTATCAGCAACACCCCACGGTGGAATCCCTGGCCCACCGCATCGGCCTGTCCAGCGTGCACCTCAACACCCTGTGCCGGGAGCTGGCCGGGCAGAGCGCACTGCAGATCCTGCACCAGCGCCTGATGCTGGAAGCCAAGCGCGGCCTGATCTACACCAACATCAGCATCAGCCAGCTGTCGGACAACCTGGGGTTCAGCGACCCCACCTACTTCTCACGCTTCTTCAAGCGCCTCAGCGGCCAGTCGCCCAACGCCTTCCGCCAGAGTGCCGGGCAAGAAGCCAACAGCCCCTGAGGCGCCACGAGTTTTGTGCAGGTAGCCGATTTCTCTTAACAAATCTCGCCACACGCTCGCCGGGGCGGCGGTCCTGCGGACCGCGCCACATATCCATCCTATTGATTCAAAAAGAAAATATTCGAATAAAAGGTTTGGCACGCTAGTTGAGAAGCTCAGCCGGCGCGCCAGGAGCCACCTCCTGCCAGCGCCCCCTATAACAATAAGGCAGACCTTCTCATGCACCCGACCTCCTCGCGCCTGCGCGCCCTTGCACTCACTTCAAGCCTGCTGTTGACCGCCCACGCCCCCTGGCTCCAAGCCAGCGAAGGCGGCGTTTCCTCCTGGCCCATGGGCATCGAACTCTACGGCATGGGCATCCTGCCGCCGCCCGGCACCTACGCCCAGGTCTTCGTCGGCAACTACCTGGCCGACAGCCTGCGGGACGACGCCGGCCACCGCACCGCCCGCATCGATTTGCGCGTCACCAGTGTGGTGCCACGCTTTGTCTGGGTCACCGAGCAACAGGTGCTGGGGGCCCAACTCGGTTTCCACGCCCTGCTGCCGCTGAACGACATACGCCTGAACATCCAGAACGGCCCCCACGATCACAAGCGCGGCATCGGTGACGCGCACCTCGGCCCGGTACTGGGCTTTCATCACAGCGACAAATTCCACAGTGCCCTCGGGGTCGATTTCGTCCTGCCCAGCGGCGGCGAATACGACAAGAACGACCTGATCAACCTGGGGAACCACTACTACACCGTGCAGGCGGTGTATGCCATGACCTACACCGACCCCCAGGGGTTCAACGCCGATGTGCGCCTGATGCACGACTACAACTTCGAAAACCGCGCCACCCACTATCAGTCCGGGCGCGAGCTGCACGCCGACTACAGCCTCGGCTGGGGCGTGGGCAATGGTTGGGTGATCGGCGTCGGCGGGCACGCCTATCAGCAGATCAGCGACGACAAGTGCAGCGTCACCGATTGCGCCGCCGCGGCCCAGGTGCAGGCCAGCGACGGCCATCGCGGCCGCTCGTTCTCCATCGGTCCGGCAGTGCAGTTCAGCAGCAAACAGGGCTGGTCGCTGAGCGCCAAATGGCAGGATGAATCGGCGGTGCGCAATCGCGCTGAAGGCCAGACCTACTGGCTGAAATTCACCAGCGCACTCTGAACCGCCGAGTGGCGGGCCAACTCGTGCCCAAGCGCAGGAGAGGGCCCGCTCAGCGGCCCTTGAGGCGATAGCTGACCTGGGCCCGGCTCATGCCGAGCATCTGCGCCGCCGCGGTGATATTGCCCCCGGAGCGCTCCAGGGCCAGACGCACCAGGCGCCGTTCGATCTCTTCCAGCGAAGTGCCCAGGGCCGGTGCCCGCCCGGTGAGAAACGCTTGCAGGCTGGCCAGTTCCGGCTCTTCGACCGGGGCTTCATCTGCCCGGGCCGGGGCCACGGGCTGGGCCGCTTCCCGTAGCGCCGCTGGCGACAGGCGGCCGTCGGCGTTGAGGCCGATGGCGGCGCCCGCCAGCGGCGTCCCCGCCTCGCTCAGATGCACCACGTCCATGACTTCGCCGTCGCTGGCGGCGATCACGCCCCGCTCGATCAGGTTCTGCAACTCGCGGATATTGCCCGGGAAGCGATAGGTCAGCAGCGCATTCACCAGCCGCGTGCTGAAACCCGCCAACTGACGGCCGTGACGCTGGCTGAAGCGATGCAGGAAGTAACTCATCAACAGCGGAATGTCTTCGCGTCGCTCACGCAGGGGCGGCAGGTGAATGGGAAACACATTCAGGCGATAGAACAGGTCCTCACGAAAGCGTCCGGCTTCCACCTCGCGCCGCAGGTCGAGGTTGGTCGCGGCAATCACCCGCACATCCACCTGCATCGGCTCAGTAGCGCCCACCCGCTCGATCTCACCTTCCTGCAAGGCACGCAGGATCTTGCTCTGGGCCGAGAGGCTGAGGGTGGCGATCTCATCGAGGAACAGGGTGCCGCCATGGGCCCGCTCAAAACGTCCGGGCCGCGAACGATCGGCGCCGGTAAAGGCCCCCCGCTCCACCCCGAACAGTTCGGCCTCCACCAGGTTTTCCGGCAGGGTCGCGCAGTTCAGCGCCACCAGCGGCTTGTGCCGGCGGGCGCTGGCCTGGTGCAGATGGCGCGCGAACAACTCCTTGCCCACCCCCGACTCCCCGGTCAGCAGCACCGTGGCCTGGGTCGGCGCCACCCGCTGCAACAACTGGCTGGCGGCCACGAACGCCGCCGAGATGCCCACTCGTTGCCCCTCGCCCAACGGCGCCGGCAGATCGGCGACCTGAGTCTCCTGCCCCGTGGCATAGGCACTGCGGCTGAGAAAATCCCCAGGGTCGAGGTACATCAGGTCGATATCGATGTCGTCCCACTGCTGGGCCGGTTTGCCGACAATCCGGCAGGCCGGCTGGCCCATCGAGCGGCACTCCAGCTCGCGAAACACCACCAGCCGCCCCAACAGCGACGAAGCGTAGCCGCTGGCATAGCCGATCTCCATCCAGCAGGCCGGCTCGCCGCCCAGGCCATAGGCGGCGATATGCTCGTCATCCTCCAGCGAGTTGTGCCACAGAAACTCCGAATAGAAATGCCCGATGCTGGAGTCGATCTCGAAGCGCACCACCTCGACATTGACCATGCCTTCGAGCATGTGCAGGCGCGGCCCGGCGCTGTAGAGGCTGGCGTGGTCGCCGTCCGGCCACTGCTCGCTGACCTGGGCCGCGTCCCGGGCGCCGGCCTGCCAGCCGATGCGGGTGATCAGGCCACGAGCTTTGTCCAAGCCCAGGGCTTCGATCAATTCGCGCCGGATGGAGCCGAACGCCGAACCCTGCATCAGCATCATCCGCTGCCCGCACAGCCAGATGCTGCCGTCCTGGGGCGCAAAAGCCACGGTCTCGGCCAGTTGCTCGGCCGAAGGCAGGCCGCTGGCCTCGAACTGGCTGGCGCGATCGACGATCAAGCGCTTGTGCCGCCCCAGCATCTGCTTGAGGAAATCTTCATCCACAGGACGGCCGGGCTGGCTGGAAGGAGAACGGGTCATGGGCAATCAACAGGCAGTTCAGGGGCCTTGCAGTATGCCCCGGCGCTTTTCCGGGTCAATCGCCATCCCCCGTCGCCGTCGGTGCTGCACAAGTTCTGGCCGATAACCGCACAGTTTCCACGAGCGCCCATGGAGTGCCGAGCTTTCGACAACCTCGCGACTTCTCTGCATAAATTTCCGCAGCCCGCGCCTGATGCCGCGTGGCGGGCTCGCTCAAAAATCCGAAACAAACAAATAACTAATTGTTTTTAAAAGATATTTTTCAAAAAAAAGCGCGTGGCACGATAGTTGTTATGCACAGGCAGATGCTCATCCATAACAACACAACAGGTGACCTTGCCATGCCTTCCGCCCGCCTTGCGCCTCCTCTGCCCTCCCCCCCGGCTCTGGACGAGCGCTCCTTGCGCAACCTTGCCCGCCTCGGCTGAGACGCCGTCGTCACGGCCCCATCCCCACCCTCACGCGCCATCGGCTTGATTGCTGACAGCCGAGCCATGGCCACGAACCAGAGAGAACCCCATGACTGCGACTCGACCTGCCTATCAACACCTGGAACTGCAACCCATCGCCGCAGACTGGCGAGCCGGCAGCAGCGGCCGGGAGCTACCCGTCTACGACCCGTTCACCGGGCAATGCCTGCTGCAGATCAGCCTGGCCAACCGCCAGGACCTGGATCAGGCCTATGCCAAGGCCCGCCAGACCCAAGGCCAATGGGCCGCCAGCAGCCCGGCGCAACGCAGCGAGGTATTGCTCAACGCCGCGCGGATCTTCGATGAACGCCGTGAAGAAATCATCGGTTGGCTGATCCGCGAATCCGGCAGCACGCGGATCAAGGCGCAGATCGAATGGGGCGCGGCCCGCGCCATCATCGTCGAGGCCGCCAGCCTGCCCAGCCGGGTGCACGGGCGGATCGTCGCCTCCAACGTCCCCGGCAAGGAAAGCCGCGTCTACCGCAAGCCGCTGGGGGTGATCGGGGTGATCAGCCCGTGGAACTTCCCCCTGCACCTGAGCGCCCGCTCCCTGGCCCCGGCGCTGGCCCTGGGCAACGCGGTGGTGGTCAAGCCGGCCAGCGACACCCCGGTGACTGGCGGCCTGCTGCTGGCGCGGATCTTCGAGGAAGCCGGGCTGCCCGCCGGGGTGCTCAGCGTGGTGGTCGGCGCCGGGGCGGAAATCGGCGACGCCTTTGTCGAGCACCCAGTCCCGGCGTTCATTTCCTTTACCGGCTCGACCCAGGTCGGCCGCAACATCGGGCGCATCGCCAGTGGCGGCGAGCACCTCAAGCACGTGGCCCTGGAGCTGGGGGGCAACAGCCCGTTCGTGGTCCTGGCCGATGCCGACCTGGAGCAGGCGGTGAACGCCGCGGTGGTGGGCAAGTTCCTGCATCAGGGGCAAATCTGCATGGCGATCAACCGCATCATCGTCGAGCAGCCGGTTTTGCAGGCCTTTACCCAGCGCTTTGTCGAACGGGTCAAGGCCCTGCCCTACGGCGACCCGAGTCTGGCGGCCACGGTGGTCGGCCCGGTGATCAACAGCAAACAACTGGCCGGCCTGCAGGACAAGATCCGCCTGGCCCTGGCCGAAGGCGCGACCTTGCTGGCGGGGGGCCCGGCTTCGGGCAATGTGCTGCCGCCCCACGTGTTCGGCGACGTGCACGCCGACATGGAAATCGCCCGCGAAGAAATCTTCGGCCCCCTGGTGGGCATCCAGAGCGCGCGGGATGCCGAGCACGCCCTGGAGCTGGCCAATGCCAGTGAATACGGGCTGTCCAGCGCGGTCTTCAGCGCCAACCCCGAGCGCGGCGTGCAGTTCGCCCAGCGCCTTCAAGCGGGGATGAGCCACGTCAACGACATGCCGGTCAACGATGAGCCCAACGCGCCCTTTGGCGGCGAGAAGAACTCCGGCCTGGGCCGTTTCAACGGCGACTGGGCAATCGACGAATTCACCACCGACCACTGGATCACCCTGCAACACACACCACGTCCCTATCCCTTCTGAGCAGGGCGCTTATCAACCGAGTCACCTCATAACAATACGGAGTACGCAATGTCCTCGCTCCTCAACAGCCCCGCTGCACAGCGGACCCTTGCCTTGTGCCTGGCCCTGCCCCTGATGGTGCTGGCCGGTCCGGCCGCCGCCGATGGCGACGGCGTCTGGAAAAACGGTGAAAACGTCTACGCCAAGGTCTGCGGCCACTGCCACGAAAAGCAGGTCGGCCCGCAGATCAAGGGGCGCCAACTGCCGCCGCCCTACATCACCGCGGTGGTGCGCAACGGCTTTCGCGCGATGCCGGCCTTCCCGGCATCGTTCATCGACGACAACGCCTTGCAGCAGGTCGCCGAGTACATCTCCAACGCCCCGGCCCCGGCCGCCCAACCTTGAGGAGACGCCCATGAACATTGAACGTCGCTCACTGCTCAAGGGCATGGCCCTGGGCGGCCTGGCCAGCGTCGCGGTGACCGGCCCCGGCCTGGGCCTGGCCAACAGCGTGCTGGGCCCGTCCACCGGCCCACGGCTACCGACCCTGGCCCTGGTCAGCCCCGCCGTCGCCGACTCGGCTTTCGTCCAGGGGATCAACGCCAGCTCGGTAGCGCGCCAGGTCAGCGTGCAGCGCTGGGAGGGCAACCTGGCGTCGCTCCAGGCGCTGCAGCAGCGCCTGGGCAGCGGCCGGCCACAACGCCTGATCGGCCTGCTGGACGACGCCAGCGCCGCCCTGCTGCTGGACCAGGCCCGTAGCGCCGGGGCCCGGGTGCAATGGCTCGGCCAGCACCACAGCGATGCCCGGAGCTCGCGCCACCAACTGCTGGGCACCGCCGCCGCCCATGGCTGCGCCCTGCAACTGGGCCTGCAACTGAACGCCTGTGGCGCCGGTTTCAGCCTCAGCGAACAACGCCTGCTGGCACAGCCGGCGTTCCAGGCCGGCGCTCGCGCCCGCGATCCGCGCAGCGCCGAACAATGGGCCGCCATCCTCGGCTACAGCCTGGCCGAACTGACCCGCGGCCGCCTCGGCCAGGCGCCTTTGGCCAGCCCACGGGCCACGCCGCTGAGCGGCCATTTCGTTTCGTTTTCGATCGAGGCTTGAAGGAGCTGATCCCATGACTGAGCAAACCCAGAAGCCACTGCTGCCCCGGGGCGTGAATGCGGCCCACTTCAATAAAGCCATCGCCCAGTTCCGAGCATTGCTGGGGGACGAGAACGTCCTGGTCAAGGACGACCAACTGGTGCCCTACAGCAAGATCATGATGGCGGTGGACACCGCCGAGCACATGCCTTCGGCCGCGGTCACCGCCACCAGCGTCGAGCAGGTGCAGGGGGTGGTGAAGATCTGCAACGAACACAAGATCCCGGTCTGGACCATCTCCACCGGACGCAACTTCGGCTACGGTTCGGCCGCCCCCGGCCAGCGCGGCCAGGTGATTCTCGACCTGAAGAAAATGAACAAGATTCTCCACGTCGACCCGCAGCTGTGCACCGCACTGGTGGAGCCCGGGGTCACCTACCAGCAGCTCTACGACTACATCCAGGAGCACAACCTGCCGCTGATGCTGTCCTTCTCGGCGCCCTCGGCCATCGCCGGTCCCCTGGGCAACACCATGGACCGCGGCGTCGGCTACACCCCCTACGGCGAACATTTCCTCATGCAGTGCGGCATGGAAGTGGTGCTGGCCAACGGCGACGTCTATCGCACCGGCATGGGCGGGGTCAAAGGCGACAACGCCTGGCAAGTGTTCAAGTGGGGCTACGGCCCGACCCTGGATGGCATGTTCACCCAGGCCAACTACGGTATCTGCACCAAGATGGGCTTCTGGCTGATGCCCAAGCCGCCGGTGTTCAAGCCGTTCGAGATCAAGTTCGAGAACGAGTCGGACATTGCCGAGATCGTCGAATTCATCCGCCCGCTGCGCATCGCCCAGGTGATTCCCAACTCGGTGGTGATCGCCGGCGTGTTGTGGGAAGCGGCCACCTGCAACACCCGCCGCTCCGACTACACCAGCGAGCCGGGGGCCACCTCCGAGGCCATCCTCAAGCAGATCCAGAAGGACAAGAACCTCGGTGCCTGGAACGTCTACGCCGCCCTGTACGGCACCCAGGAGCAAGTGGACGTCAACTGGAAGATCGTCAACCAGGCCCTCAAGGCCCTGGGCAAGGGACGCATCGTCACCCAGGAAGAAGCGGGCAACACACAACCGTTCCTGTACCGCTCGCAACTGATGTCCGGGGTGCCCAACCTGCAGGAGTTCGGCCTGTACAACTGGCGCGGCGGCGGTGGCTCGATGTGGTTCGCCCCGGTGAGCCAGGCCCGCGGCAGCGAGTGCAACAAGCAGCAGGCCCTGGCCAAGCAGGTCCTCAACAAGCACGGCCTGGACTATGTCGGCGAATTCATCGTCGGCTGGCGCGACATGCACCACGTGATCGACGTGCTGTACGACCGCAGCAACCCGGAGGAAACCCTGCGCGCCCACGCCTGCTTCGCCGAACTGCTGGATGTGTTCGAGCAGCACGGTTATGCCGTGTACCGGGTCAACACCGCCTTCCAGGAGCGGGTGGCGCAGAGCTACGGCCCGGTCAAGCGCAAGGTCGAGCACGCCATCAAGCGCGCCCTGGACCCGAACAACATCCTCGCCCCGGGCAAGTCCGGGATCGATCTGGCCAACCCCTTCTAAATCGCACACACGCCCCGTCGGCCTGGCGCCACGGGGCCCTTTGAAGCACAGGAAAATCCATGAAGTACACCCCACTGCTAGCAGCTCACGCCCTGTTGCTGGCTGCCCCCCTGGCCCTGGCCGACGGCGATGCGGTCCTCGGCAAGACTCTGTTCAGCGCTCAATGCGGCTTCTGCCACAGCGTCGAGAACGGCAAGCACCTGATGGGCCCCAGCCTGCAAGGCGTGTTCGGCCGGGCCAGCGGCCAGGCCCAGGGCTTCAGCTATTCCAGTGCCCTGCAAGGCGCAGGCCTGCACTGGAACGACGCCACGCTGGAGCGCTGGTTGAGCAACCCGGCGACCCTGGTACCGGGCAACAAGATGATGTTTCCCGGCCAGGCCGACCCGCAGAGCCGGCAACACCTGATTGCCTACCTGAAAAGCCTGCACTGAGGCCGCAGGCAGCGACGCCTCAACTAGCACTACGCTGAAACGAAAACGCCCGGAGCATGGCCCCGGGCGTTTTTTTACGCGTCGAACAACCGCGCGTCAGGCTTTGCGGGTACGTGGCAGGAAGATCGCCAGCACTCCGAACAGCGGCAGGAACGAGCACAGGAAGTACACGTACTCGATGCCATGGAGGTCCGCCAGGTGCCCCAGCAGCGCCGCGCCGATCCCGCCGAAACCGAACATCAAACCGAAGAACACCCCGGCGATCATGCCGACGTTGCCCGGCACCAGTTCCTGGGCGTAGACCACGATGGCGGAGAACGCCGAGGCCAAGATGAAGCCGATCACCACGCTGAGGACGCTGGTCCAGAACAGGTCGACATGGGGCAGCAGCAGGGTGAACGGCGCCACCCCGAGGATCGAGAACCAGATCACCGCCTTGCGCCCGATCTTGTCGCCGATCGGCCCACCGAAGAAGGTCCCCGCCGCCACCGCACCGAGAAACAGGAACAGGTGCAGTTGCGAACTGGCCACCGATAGGTCGAATTTCTCGATCAGGTAGAAGGTGAAATAGCTGGTGAAGCTGGCCATGTAGAAATACTTGGAGAACACCAGCAGCCCGAGGACCACCAGGGCGCTGATCACCCGGTTCCTCGACAGACCATGGGTCGCCGCCTGGCCCTGCTTGAGCTTGTGCAGGCGCAGATGGTTGGCGTACCAGCGGCTGATGGCGTAGAGCACCACCAGGGCAAACAGCGCGAACAGACCGAACCAGGCCACATTGCCCTGGCCGTAGGGAATGATGATCGCCGCGGCCAGCAAGGGGCCGAACGCGGTGCCGGCATTACCACCCACCTGGAAGCTCGACTGCGCCAGACCGTAGCGCCCGCCTGAAGCCAGCCGGGCGACCCGCGAAGCTTCCGGGTGGAAGGTCGAGGAGCCAATGCCGATCAATGCAGCCGCCAGCAGGATCAAGGCAAAGCTGCCGACCTGGGACATCATCAAAATGCCGATCAGGGTGCAGATCATGCCCGCTGGCAACAGGAACGGCAGAGGCCGTCGATCGGTGTAAAAACCAACCCAGGGTTGCAGCAGGGAAGCGGTGAGCTGAAAGGTCAGGGTGATCAGGCCGACCTGGGTGAAGGTCAGGCCGTAGTTGTCCTTGAGCATCGGGTAGATCGCCGGCAGCACCGCCTGGATCAGGTCGTTGATCAAGTGAGCCAGGGCCACCGCACCAATGATGCGCAGGACCAGTGGACTGCTTTGCGAAGCGGGAGATGCCGTCGTTGCGACGGTCTGAGGGTTGCTGCTAGCCATAGGATTTTCCGTACAACGGGTGGGTGCACAGGGGCAGGTGCGCCAATGTGCCATTTTTTGCTGCGCACACGCCATCCCATTAGCTTGCTAACGACCCACTATCCGCGCCTCGGGGAAGTCCGCTTCAAGCTCGGCCTTGAGCCATTGGATGAACCACTCCACGTCCTGCGACCATTCAGTGGCCGGGGTCAGCACCCGGTAGCTTTCCAGCTTCACCTGATCCTCCAGCACCCGTACCAGGGTGCCGGCCTTGAGCTCCTCGCGCACCAGCACTTCATTGGCCAGGGCAATGCCGCCGCCGCTTTCGGCCACCGACAGGGCGTGATCGTTGTTCACATAGATCAGATCGGAGCTGAGCTGGATATCCAGACCATTGGCGGCAAACCACAGGTTCCACCACTCACCGTCATCGAAATGAATCAACTCGTGGCGGGCCAGATCCGCCGGGCCCTTGATCGGCTCGATGCCGGCCAGGTAAGCCGGGGTGCAAATCGGAAACACCCGAGGACAGATCAGGCTGACCCGCGACTCGGCATACTGCCCGTCCAGGCCATAGGCGATACCCAGGTCGGCGCTCTTGGCGTCGACTTCGGTGAAGGTGGAGTTCGGCTCGATGGCGAACTTCAAACCCGGACGCACATGGCGCAGCGCCTCCAGGCGCGGGGTCAGCCAGCGCTTGGCAAAACCCGGCACCACCATGATCCGCAGCCAGCGCTCGGCGGCCTTGGGCTGGGCTTCGCGACCGGCCTCGATGATCAGTTGCAGGGCGGCGGCGATCTTGCGGTGGTACTTCTCCCCCGCCGGGGTCAGGATCACCCCGCGCGAGGTGCGTTCGAACAACTGCAACCCGAGCCAATCCTCCAGCAACTTCACATGGCGGCCGATGGCCGGCTGGGTGACATGCAGCGACTTGGAGGCTTCGACATAGCTGCCCAGGCGGGCCGCGGCATCAAAAGCCCGCACCGCATTCAACGGTGGCAAACGCTGTTCGGCCATGGTTTTGCACGCTCTCTGCTATTAAATTATTTAACAGCTGGTATGTTAAAATTGATGTTTCGCCCCCGCAACCCCTCACTGATAATCAGCCCCAGCAGAACAATAAGAACCCGCGCAAAGCCCGTAAAAACAGGCTTTTCACGCATCCGAACACATCTCGATCCTGCCCAAGAAAAACAATATCCATGGCCTGCGCGACAGCCCATGGGGGAATCGGAGGTAAGGCATGAATGCCCTGCATGCGCTGCAAACACTGGCGGTGTCCATCCGCTCGGTGCGCAAGGTCTACGGCGATCCACACAGCGGCCCGGTGGCCCTGAAGCACATCGACCTGGACATCCGCGACAACGAATTCTTCACCCTCCTCGGCCCCTCTGGCTGCGGCAAGACCACCCTGTTGCGGATGATCGCCGGGTTCGAATTTCCGACCCAGGGCGAGATCCTCCTCTACGGCGAGAACATCGCCGAGCGGCCGCCCTTCGAGCGCCCGGTGAACACCGTGTTCCAGCATTACGCCCTGTTCCCCCACATGACCCTGGCCGAGAACCTGGCCTTCGGCCTGGAATCGCGGCCCATGGGCCAGGTGCTGAGCAAGGCGCAGATCGCCGAGCGGGTGCGCGAGATGCTGGCCCTGGTGCAGATGGAGCGCTTCGCCGGGCGCAAGCCCAACCAGCTCTCCGGCGGCCAGCAGCAACGCATCGCCCTGGCCCGGGCCCTGGCGCCCCACCCCAAGGTGCTGTTGCTGGACGAACCGCTGTCGGCCCTGGACCTCAAGCTGCGCCAGGCCATGCGCGAAGAACTCAAGGCGATCCAGGCCAAGACCGGCATCACCTTCATCTTCGTCACCCATGACCAGGAAGAAGCCCTGACCCTGTCCGACCGCATCGCCGTGCTCTCCGAAGGCGAAGTGCAGCAAGTGGGTCGCCCGGAAGAGATCTACGAGCAACCGCGTAATCGCTTCGTCGCCGACTTTATCGGTGAAACCAACTTCATCCAGGCCACCGTCAGCCGCGTCGAAGCCGGCCTGGCCTGGTTTAGCGGTCCCGCCGGAGAGGCACTGCCGGCGCAACCCTGCAACACGGTCAAAGTCGGCCAGCAGGTCACCCTGTCCGTGCGCCCGGAGCGCCTGCACCTGCGTAGCGACGCCGTGGAAGGCGCCCTGGCGTGCCGCATCGAGGCGCAGATCTACCTGGGCACCGACCTGCAATACCAGGTCAGCCTTGGCGACGGCATGCGCCTCACCGTGCGTGCGCCCAACAGCCTCGAACACCATCCGCGCCTGAGCGTGGGCAGCCACGCCGGGCTGGTGTTCGAACGCGGCAGCGCCAGCGTCCTGCTGGATTGACCACGAGGATTCGCCATGCACGCCTCATCGATTTCCCAGCACCTGGAACGGCGCAAGGCCTTGCGCAGCGTTCTCGGAGTCAGCCCGGCGCTGATTGCCATCGGCCTGTTCCTGATCGTGCCGATCCTCATCGTCATCGGTTACTCGCTGATGGAAGCCAACCCCTACGGCGGGGTGAACCAGGTCTTCAGCAGCGACGCCTACACCTCCCTGCTGTTCGAACGGCAACTGGATGACAGCCTGGCCTTCGCCGACTCCTACCTGCTGATCGCCCTGCGCTCCATCGGCATTGCCGGGCTGACCACCCTCATCACCCTGCTGATCGGTTTTCCGGTGGCGGTGTGGCTGGCCATGCAACCAGTGCAGCGCCGGGGCTTGCTGATCTTCCTGATCACCGTGCCGTTCTGGGCCAACCTGCTGATCCGCACCTACGCCTGGATTCTGCTGCTGCGCAACACCGGGGTGATCAACAACAGCCTGATGGGCCTGGGGGTCATCCACGAGCCGTTGCAGTTGCTGTACACCGACGGCGCGGTGCTGCTGGGGCTGGTCTACACCTACGCGCCCTTCGTGGTGCTGCCGATCTACGCCACCCTGGAAAAGATGGACATCCGCCTGTTGGAGGCGGCCCAGGACCTCTACGCCGGACGCTGGCGCACCTTGCGCAAAGTGGTGCTGCCAATCGCCAAGCCGGGGATTTTCGCCGGGGCGATCCTGACTTTTGTGCCCTGCCTGGGGGCGATGATCGCCCCTGAACTGCTCGGCGGCGGCACCCGGATGATGCTCGGCAACCTGATTTTCCGGCAGTTCAGCGACGCCCGTAACTGGCCCTTCGGCGCGGCCCTGTCCCTGGTGCTGATGGCCGCAGTGATGCTGGCACTGACCGTCTACGCCTTGCGCGCCCAGCGCCAGCGAACCCTTCAGGAGGGCGCATGATGATCCGCCTGTTCAAACGCAACGGCCTCGGTGTTCAGGACTTTCCCGGCTTCGGCGGCTTCAGCTTCCTGTTCTACCTGTACCTCTACGCGCCAATCCTGGTGCTGGTGGTGTTCTCCTTCAACGCCAACCAGTCGGCCACTGTGTGGAGCGGTTTCAGCCTCGACTGGTATCGCGCGGCGTTTGCCAACCAGGCCCTGCGCCAGGCGGCGGGCAACAGCCTGCTGATTGCCGTGTGCGCCAGCATGGCAGCCACCGCCATCGCCACCCTGGCAGCCCTGGGCACCTCACGCGGAGCGAAGTTCAAGGGCCTGCAACTGTCCATGGGCGCCATCATGCTGCCCCTGGTGCTGCCGGAAATCGTCGTCGGCGTGGCCACCCTGGCGCTGTTCTCGACGCTGGGGCTGTCCCTGGGCTACGGCAACCTGATCATCGCCCACACGGTGTTCTGCATCCCCTTCGCCTACCTGCCGATCCGCGCCCGCCTCAACGACATGGACCTGTCCCTGGAGCATGCCGCGGCGGACCTGTACGCCGGCCCCTGGCGCACCTTTCGCAAGGTGACCCTGCCGCTGCTGATGCCGGGGATCGTCTCCGGGCTGATGCTGGCCTTCATCGTCTCCCTGGATAACTTCGTGATCTCGATGATGGTGTCCCAGGCGGGCACCACCACCCTGCCGATCTTCATCTTCGGCCTGTTGCGCATGGGCGTGACACCCGACGTCAACGCCGTGTCGACGCTGATCCTCGGCGTCTCGGTGCTGTTCGTCAGCCTCTCTTACCTGTTGAGCAAGAAACACCCTTGAACCGTCCACTGACCTTGGGGAAATACCATGAGCAAGTTGATCGCAAGTCTGGGAACCTCGCTGCTGCTGAGCCTGCCACTGGCGGTACAGGCCGCCGAGAAACTCAACGTCGTGAGCTGGAGCGGCTATTTTTCGCCGGAAATTCTCGCCAAGTTCCAGAAGCAGACCGGCATCGAGGTCACGGTGGACTCCTACGATTCCAACGAAACCCTGCTGGCCAAGCTGAAACAGGGCGGCACCGGTTATGACGTGGCGATCCCGTCCCACCAGTTCATTCCGATCCTGATCCAGGAGCAGTTGCTGGAACGCTTCGATCCGGCCCAGCAGCCCTACTACGCCGGCGTGGTCGACAACCTGAAAAAGCCGACCTGGGACCCTGAAGGCGCCTACTCGGTGCCCTTCATCTGGGGCACCACCAGCGTGGTGCTCAACGGCGAACGCTACACAGGCCCGAGCGACAGCTACAAGGCGCTCTACGAACCGCCAGCGGAGCTGCAGGGGCGGATCAACATGTTCGACTCGGTGAGCGAAGTGATCGACATGGCCAGCCTGTACCTGAACATTCCGCTGTGCAGCGAAGACCCCAAGCAGATGCAGCAGATCCTTGGCCTGCTCAAGGCGCAGAAGCCCTTCGTCAAGACCTACAGCTCCAAGGCCGGGGCTATCCGCGAGAACCTGGCGGCCGGGGAAATCGACATGTCGATGTTCTGGGGCGGCTCGTCGATGCGTGCCCGGGAGATGAAGCCCGGCCTGAAGTACCTCTATCCTAAAGAAGGCGTGCTGGCCTGGGTGGACAACATGGTCATCCCCAAGGGCAGCAAGCACCCGGCGAACGCCAAGGCTTTCATTGCCTTCCTCAGCCAGCCTGAGAACGCCGCCATGACCCAGAACTTTCTCAAGCACCAGAGCCCGATCAAGGGCGTCGAACCCTTCCTCGATGCCGGGTTGAAGGATGCCCCCGAGCTGCACATTCCCGAGGGCACCAAGGTGGTCTTCAGCCAGACCTGCGGCGAAGGCGCGATCCGCCTCGCCGACCGCCTGTGGACCAACCTGATGCGCTGAGCTGCATTGACTTCTGCCGCCCCGGCCTGGATACCGGGGCGTTTCTAAAGCCGTTTGAAAGGCCCCCTGCCATGAACGCCAATCCCCCCAGCGAACTGGTCCTGCTCCAGGCCCATGAACTCGCCGAGCGTATCCGCCTGCGTCAGGTTTCCTGTCGGGAAGTGATGCAGACCTACCTTGCCCACATCGAACGCTACAACCCCAAGGTCAATGCCCTGGTCAGCCTGCAACCGGCCGACAGCCTGCTGGCCCAGGCCGAGCAGCGCGACGCCGAACTGGCCCGTGGCGACTATCGCGGCTGGATGCACGGCCTACCCCACGCGATCAAGGACCTGTCCCTGACCCAGGGCATCCGCACCACCCTGGGTTCGCCGCTGTACCGGGACTTCATCCCCGAGCGCGACGGCATCATGGTGGAACGGATCAAGGCTGCCGGGGCGATCATTATCGGCAAGAGCAACACCCCGGAATTCGGCCTCGGCTCGCAGACCTACAACCCGCTGTTCGGCGCCACCGGCTGTGCCTATGACCCGAGCAAGACCGCTGGCGGCAGCAGTGGCGGCGCCGCCGCAGCCCTGGCCCTGCACCTGGTGCCGGTGGCCGACGGCAGCGACATGATGGGCTCGCTGCGCAACCCGGCGGCCTTCAACAACATCTTCGGCTTCCGACCGTCCCAGGGCCGGGTGCCGTTCGACGACAGCAGCGACCTGTTCATCGACCAGCTCGGCTACGAAGGCCCCATGGCCCGCAGCGTGCGCGACGCAGCCCTGCTGTTATCGGTGCAGGCCGGCGGTGACGCCCGAGCACCGCTGTCCATCGCCGAATCCGGCCAGGGCTTCGCCGCGCCACTGGAGCGCGACTTCAAGGGCACGCGCCTGGGTTGGCTGGGGGACTTCAACGGTTACCTGCCGATGGAAAAGGGCCTGCTGCAACTCTGCGAAAAAGCCTTGGGCGATTTCCGCAGCCTGGGCTGCAGCGTCGAACCGGCCAGCCCGAACTTCGCCCCCGAGCGCCTGTGGAGCAGTTGGCGCACCCTACGCCACTGGATGGTCGCCGGGTCCCTGGGCAGCACCTATGCCGATCCACAGAAACGCACACTGCTCAAGGACGAGGCCATCTGGGAAGTGGAGAGCGGCCTCAAGCTCTCCGCCAGTCAGGTATTCGAAGCCTCAGTGATCCGCAGCGACTGGTACCGCGCCATTTCAAAGCTGTTCGAGCGCTTCGACTACCTGCTGCTGCCCAGCGCCCAGGTCTTCCCCTTCGACAAGCACACCCCCTGGCCGCGCAGCATCGAAGGCGTGGCCATGGACACCTATCACCGCTGGATGGAGGTGGTGATTCCCGGCACCTTGTCCGGCTGTCCGGTGGCCAGTGTCCAGGCCGGCTTCAATGCCGAAGGCCTGCCCATGGGTTTGCAGATCATCGGCAAACACCAGGCCGACTTCGCCGTCCTGCAACTGGCCCACGCCTACGAACAGGCCAGCCGCTGGTTCCAGCGCTGCCCGTCGCCGCTGATTTCGGAGGGGAAGGGATAAACGGTTGATAGCGTAGATAATTTTTTTATAAAAACGCTTGACGCATTGTCGTTCTGCGCGAATAATGCGCGCCACTTGGCTACATAGCTCAGTTGGTTAGAGCATAGCATTCATAATGCTGGGGTCCGGGGTTCAAGTCCCTGTGTAGCCACCAAGTACTAAAAACGGCTTACCGCAAGGTAAGCCGTTTTTTTATGCCCGCAGAAAAGTGCCGGAGATTACGCCGCATTGATCCACAAACGCGACACCTGCATTGAGCCCCCGCCCGGGGTGAGATAGAACACCGGGGCAGTGTGTGTGAGAGCTGCGCAATCCTCACTTCAAGGGCTCGATAATGACAATAAAAAACCACAGGACTTCAGTCGCCCCCTGGCTGTTCTCGCTCCTGGCAATCACCTGTACCCCAGCCTTCGCCGAACAGGCCTCTACCCCGCTCTCCAATCTGCTGACCGCCGCCGTCGCCTGGAAACAGACCGCCGCCGAATTCGAGGCGCTGTACTACCAGGGCTTCAACATTGCCCGCCTGCAACTGGACCGCGCCCTGCAAGAACACAAGGCCGGCGACCGGCCGCTGGCGATCATCAGCGACGTCGACGACACCGTGCTCAGCAGCAACAGCTACTGGGGCTACATGATCAATTCGGGCAAAGAGTTCTTCGATGACGAGGCCTGGGACAAGTGGGTCGCGGACAATGGCCCTGTGGCCACTCCGGGGGCGGTGGAATTCCTCAAGTACGCCCAATCCAAAGGCGTCGAGGTGTTCTACGTCACCAGCCGCGACCAGGGCGAAAAGACATACGAATACGCCCTGGCCAACCTGCGCAAGAACCAACTGCCCTATGCCGATGACCAGCACCTGACGGTGTACCGCGACAGCTCCAACAAAGAGCCGCGGCAGCAGGAAATCGCCAAGGACCACAACGTGGTGCTGATGCTGGGTGACAACCTCAACGACTTCAAACGCAAGTACTACGTGGCCGACGTCAAACAGCGCAGCAGCCTGATGACCGATGACAAGGAACAATTCGGGCGCAAGTTCATCCTCTTCCCCAACCCCACCGACGGCCACTGGCTGAAAGCGATCTTCGGCGATTCCGAACCGCCAGCCACCGCGGAAAACCGCGCCAAGTTCAAGGCCGCGGCCGGAGCTAACGCCTGGCAGGTGAAAGACTAACCACGCAACACACAGCCCCGCACAGGGGCGGCCATGGCTCCATTCGAGCCATGGCCCGCTACAGCGACCATCGCACCGTCACCATGGCATTGCGCGGTTCACCATAGATGTCATTGCCGTAGTAGGTATTGGTGCTGATGCTCTGGTAGTACTTCTTGTCGAAGACGTTGTTCAGGTTAAGCCGAAACTCAAGATGTTCGGACGCCCGATAGCGAGTCATCAGGTCCACCAGGGCATAGCCTTTCTGTTCGACGTACATCGGCGTACCCGAGTCGTAGAAATTCACATCCTTGTTGTAGATCCGGTTCTGGCTATAGAGCCCCCCGCCCACAGTCCAACGATGCAAATCTCCCGGCAGTTGGTAAGTGGTAAAGGCCTTGAACACGTGACGTGGAATATCGGTGTCGAACAGGCGGCCGACATTGTCCTCGTTGCCATCCTTGCGATACTTGGCCTGGGCATAGGTGTAGCCCGCCCCCAGCTCCCAGCCCGGCGCCAGCTCACCGTTGACCTCAAGCTCGATACCTTCGCTGCGCACCTCGCCGCTGGCTTCGTAGCACTGCAGGCTGGAGCACTGAGCGCTGACCACCTGCTTGGCGCGATTCACCTGGTCGATCCTGAACACCGCAGCGCTGGCGGTCAGGGCCCCTTCGAAGTATTCGCCCTTGATGCCCGTCTCGTAGTTCTTACCGACTACGGGCTTGAGCAAGCCACCGGAGCTGTCCACTTCCGCTTGTGGGCTAAAGACATCGGTGTAGCTGGCATACACCGAGTGATGGGCGTCAAGGTCATAGACCATGCCCGCATAGCGAGTGAGGTTGCGGGTGACCTTGTAGTCGGTGCTGGAGGCGGTGCGCACCCCGGCAAAGCGCGTATCCACATCGTAGTCGTACCAGTCCAGGCGCCCACCCAGAATCAGGGTCAGGGGCTCGGCGAGGCTAAAACGTGAGGTGAGGTAGAAACTCTTCAGCTCGGAGTTGCGCTCCTGGCGCCAGTAATCCAGGTCCATCTGCGGCTTGGGCACGCTATGGGGGTCGGGACGGTAGATGTTGGTCCGCGTCTCGTTGTCCTGGAAATTGCCCTTGCCGCGAAAGGCCAGCTCACGCTGACTGGCCCCCACCACCAGCTCATGCTCACGCCCGAACAGGGCAAACGGCCCGGAAGCGAAGAGGTCGTAGCTGTCTTGCTGATCCTTGTAGTGGTACTGACCGACGTACTGGCCGAACTCGTCGAAATCGGTGCCGAAACGCTCGGTCATCGAACCGAGCATCTGCAAGTCGGACCAGGACTTGCTGGCCGACAGCAACAATTTCCAGCCGTTGTCGAAGCGGTACTCCAGGCGACCAAAGGCCGTGACGTTGTTCTGGTCCCAGTACTCCCAGTCACTGCCCAGGTAGGCCGAGCGCGACAGGTGCAGGTGCCGGCCGTCAATCGCCGCAGGCAGCCCGCCCCAGGTCGTGGTGTTATGCGACGCCTGATTGGTAGCACCCACGGTCAGCGTGGTGTTGTCATTCAAGTCGGCCTCGGCAATGCCGTAGAACACCGAACGCTCGGCATCGGCCACGTCCTGGAAACTGTTCTTGCTCTGGTAGGCAGTCACCAGGCGCCCACGCAACGTGCCACTGTCATTGAGGGCACTGGAGGCATCAATTTCGCTGCGATAATTGTCCCAACTACCGGCACTGGCCGTGATGCTCAGGCGCGGGGCGGCAGTGGGCCGCTTGCGCACCATGTTGATCGCCGCCGAAGGGCTGCCCGCCCCCTGCATCAGGCCGGCGGCGCCACGCATGACCTCGACCCGATCGAAGATCGCAGTGTCGGCCGAAGTGCTCATGTCCCGGCTCAGGTAATGGGACATATCGTTGGCCAGGCCATCGACCATGAGGTTCTGCACGGCAAAACCCCGCGAATAGAAAATCGGTCGCTGTGGTCCGTCCTTGGTGATGGAAATGCCCGGGGTACTCTTGAGCACATCCTCCAGGCTTTGCATGTTCTGATCGTCCATGCGCTGGCGGGTGACCACGGTCACCGACTGTGGAGTCTCGCGAATCGACAGGGCCAGCTTGGTAGCCGTCTGCATGGCGCCGGTGGTGTAGGAGCCGGTGTCTTCGGTGGTAGTGCCCAGAGACGCGCCGGTGATCTGGGTCGGCCCCAGATGCAACGCCGCCCCCGTCGGCAACTTGACCAGGGTATAGCGCGCCGGGCCTTCCTGGCGCAGCTGCAAGCCACTGCCGGCCAGCAGCTGCGCCACGCCCTGACTGAAGGAATAATGGCCCTTGAGCCCCTGGGTAACCAGCCCCTGGGTCTGGCTGGAGCCAAAGGACAGAGTAACCCCGCTGGCCGCGGCAAACTCACTGAGTGCAGTCCCCAGTGCCCCTGGCGCAATGTTGAATTCCTGTGCTTCGCCCACCGCCTCCTGGGCCAGGGCAAACGGCGCAACACAGGTGGCCGCCAGCAGCGTGCCAAGGGTGATGCTCAACGCCGTGCGATTGAAACTGCGCCGCAGGGCGGCCTGGGTGAAACGACTCCGGTGGCTCATGTACGCGTCCTATGCCATAGCAGTAAAGGCGGCTGATTGACCGCTCTACTGATGAGCCGAACGCCAGGCGGAATCGGCAAGGCGCATTGACGATTTTTCTTCAAGCGACCATTCGCCCGTCACGCTTGCACACGCACCCAGTACCTGGAAAACCGGCGCACCCTCACCGGCAACGACAATGGCAGGTTGGCCAGCACCCCATCGATATCATCCAGGCGGAAGGCGCCGCTGATCCGCAGTTGCGCAACTTCATCCGCACACCCCAGGTAGCCAGGGCGGTAACGGCCCAGCTCACGGATGAAATCCGCCAGTCGCCAGTCAAGCGCCACCATCTGGCCCCGGACCCAGGCACTCTCGGCATTGTCCGCCACCCGCAGGGCACCCATCTGCCCGGAGCCAAAGGTCAGCGACTGGCCTTCGGCGACCCTCTGGGCATGTTGCGGATCATCGTTCAGGCGCACCTCCACAGCATGTTGCTGAACCGAGACTCGGCTGAAGGCCGGGTCCAGGCGCACATCGAAACGGGTGCCCAGGGCCCGGATGCGGCCATGGGCGGTTACCACCAGCAAAGGCCGCGCCGGGGCCCGGTCTGCGGCAGTAGTGACCTGGATCTCGCCCTGACGCAGGAAGATCAGCCGTTCTTCATGGCTGTAGGCAACGTCGACCCGAGTATCGGTATTGAGGTGCAGCCGCGTACCGTCGGCCAGCAGTTCTTCCCGGCGCTGGCCGGTGCGCGTGGCGAAGTCGGCGCTATAGGGAGACAGCCGATAGCCGCCCAGCAACGCCGAGCCGCCAGCCATCAGCAGCAGTACCTTGAGGCCCTGGCGACGCTGGATGCCCATTTCCGACAAGACCGGCAAGGCAATATCCTGCGGGACCCCACGCAGCTGCTGTTGCAGCCTTTGCACCCGGGCCCAGGCTCGCGCATGTTGCGCATCGGCGCCAAGCCACTGCTGCCAGGCCTGTTGCTGCGCCGCGCTGACCTGTTGATCGTTGAGGATCAGGTACCAGTCCACCGCTGCCTGCAGGTGGGCCTTGTCCAGGAGAGGAGGCGACGGCACGTTCAATCGTCCATCAGTTGTATGCATTGCAGCAGTGCCTTGCCCAGATGATTCTTGACGGTGGTCACCGACACTCCCAACTGCCGCCCGACCTGCACATAGCTCAGGCCATCCAGCTGCACCATGAGGAAAATCTGCCGGGTGCGCGTGCCCAGCCCATCGAGCAAGGCATCGATGGCCAGCAATGACTCGATGATCAAATGATGGGTTTCAGGAGAAATGTCCTGGGGCTCCGGACGTGCCGCCAAAGCCTCCAGATAGGCCTGTTCCAGAACTCTGCGGCGCACCTTGTCGATCAGCAGGCCGCGGGCGATGGTCGCCAGGTAATGACGGGGCTCTCGCAATACCGGCAACTGGCGCAGCGACAGCATCCGCACGAAGGTGTCCTGGGCCAGGTCTGCTGCATCGGCACAGTTGCCGGTGCGGCTGCGCAACCAGCCCTTCAACCAGCCGTGGTGGGCGCCATACAGATCTTCGATCTCCAGCGATATTGAAGCCTTGACCCCTGCGTCCATGATCGACCGTCGCTAATGATAATATCTCTCATTATTATCCAGTCGTTTTTTCATGACAACAGAGTCCCCTTCCCGGCAGACCTGAATGCCGCATACTAGGCCTTTCCGGAAAAACCGCAGCACGCTGCGGTTTTTCCACCCAGGTCAGTTGAACGGCTGCGGACGCGGTGTCTGCGCCGATGACGGCGGCAGCATCGGTAATTTGAAGTCCGGCTGATCGCCGGTCAGGGTTTCCAGGAAGGCCACGATCTGGCCGACTTCCTCAGTGCCCAGCTTGCGCCCCAATTGCAGCCTGGCCATCACGTCAACCGCCTCCTCTAGCTTCCAGTAGGCACCATCGTGGAAGTAGGGATAGGTCAGCGCCACGTTGCGCAGGGTCGGCACCTTGAACAGCATCCGGTCGGCGTCCTTGCCGGTCAGTCCGGCCACGCCCTGGGCTGGGTTCTGGGTGACGTAGGGTTCGATCATGCCCATTTTCTGAAACGAGCCGCCGCCCACCGCCTCGCCGTTATGGCAGGCCACGCAGCCGATGGACTTGAACAGTTGGTAGCCCTTGAGCGCAGTCGGGCTGATGGCCGCCTTGTCGCCCTTGAGCCAGCGGTCGAACGCCGCGTTGGGCGTCACCAGGGTGTCTTCGAAGGCGGCAATGGCGTTGGTGGCGTCTTCGAACCTGATCTCATCGTTGCCATACACACGCTTGAACGAAGCCCGGTACTGGGGAATGGAACGCAGTACGTCCACCGCCAGGTCATGGGTAAAACCCATCTCCCCCGGGTTGGTGATCGGGCCGCTGGCCTGCTCCTGCAGCGTCGCCGCACGGCCATCCCAGTACTGGGCAAAACTCAGCCCAGAGTTGAGCACCGTGGGCGAGTTGATCGGTCCTTGGTGCCAGTTGTGGCCGATGGAGGTGGGCAGGTTGTCGCTGCCGCCCATGCTCAGGTTGTGGCAGGAGTTGCAGGAAATGAAACCGGATTTGGACAAGCGCGGGTCGAAGAACAGCTGCTTGCCCAACTCCACCTTGGCCACATCACTGATCTTCGCCGGCTGCACCGGCAGGATCGGCTCGCTCGGCGTCTCTCCCCGCGCCTCACTCCCCAGCAGCAATCCGAACACAAGTAACCACTTACAACCGTGCATGGCGTCCTCTCATCAGGCTTATGGTTTGCTGCACCATGTGCCCAACCTCCCCCAGCCGCCCTGACTCAGATCAATCGGTGGCCGGGTGCACGCCTGCCTGCGACCCTATGTACAGGGCCGCTGTCTAGCGTCTTGCCACTGGCCCAGCGCACGGTCATGGCCACCTGCCGGCCCTGCTGGCGGCGCCACTGCTGTACATTCCCCTCCACGGACGACACCTCATTTCCCAGTGAACGGAGCTCAACGCGTGTTCTCGATCTTCCCTCCCCGTCACCCACGACTCCTCAGCCTCGGCCTGCTGGCCGCCGCCCTCAGCCTCAGCGCCTGCAACAACCCGCCCTCTTCCACCGCCCTGCCTGCCGCTCCGGAAATCGCTTCGGGCTACCGCACCGACATGCAAACCCGGCATGCCGACAAACACATGGCGGCCGCCGCCAACCCGCTGGCCGCCGAGGCCGGGCGCGAGATGCTGCGCAAAGGCGGCTCGGCCATTGATGCGGCGATTGCCATGCAAGCGGTGCTGACCCTGGTGGAGCCGCAGTCCTCGGGGATTGGCGGCGGCGCGATGATCGTGCTCTGGGACGGCAAGGCCGTGCGCACTTATGACGGTCGGGAAACCGCGCCGGCGGGCGCCACCGAGAAGCTCTTCCTGCAGGCGGACGGCAAGCCGATGCCCTTCCCTCAGGCGCAGATCGGTGGACGCTCGGTGGGCACCCCGGGCGTGCTGCGCGCCCTGGAAATGGCCCACCAGAAACACGGGCGCCTGCCTTGGGCGCAATTGTTCGAACCGGCGATCCGCCTGGCCGAGCAAGGCTTCGCCATCTCGCCACGGCTGCACAGCATGATCAGCGCCGACCCGTTCCTGGCGCGCTCGCCGGACATGGCCGCGTACTTCCTGAATGCCGACGGCACGCCGAAAGCCGTGGGCACCTTGCTGAAAAATCCACAGCTGGCCGCCGTGCTCAAACGCATCGCCCAGGAAGGCCCGGACGCCCTGTACACAGGCCCGGTGGCCGCGGAAATCGTCGCCAAGGTCCAGGGCCACGCCAACCCCGGCAGCCTGTCGCTCAACGACCTGCAAGGCTACCGCGCCAAGGAACGCGCGCCGCTGTGCAGCGACTACAAGCGCTGGCAGGTGTGCGGCATGCCGCCGCCTTCATCGGGCGGTGTGGCGGTGGCGCAGATCCTCGGCACCCTGCAGGCTCTGGAACAACGCGACCCGCGCTACACCCTGGCCAACCTCAAGCCGCAGAAAACCAACCTGCCCGCCGGCCTTGAGCCAGCGCCACAAGCGGTACACCTGATCGCCGAAGCCGAACGCCTGGCCTATGCCGACCGTGGCCTGTACGTGGCCGACAGCGACTTTGTGCCAGTACCGGTGGCCGGCCTGATCGCCCCGGACTACCTGGCCAAACGCGCTGCGCTGATTGGCGAACGCAGCATGGGCAAGGCCGAACCGGGCAAGCCTCAGGGCATCCAGGTGGCTTACGCACCGGACCGTTCGCCAATGCGCATCTCCACCTCGCAAGTGGTGGCGGTGGATGACCTGGGTGGCGCCGTATCGATGACCACCACCGTGGAAGCGGCGTTCGGCTCGCACCTGATGGTCCAGGGCTTCATGCTCAACAACCAGCTGACCGACTTCTCCTTCATCCCCGAGGAAAACGGCCAGAAGGTGGCCAACCGCGTCGAACCGGGCAAGCGCCCGCGCTCGTCCATGGCGCCGACCCTGGTCTTCGACCGCGCCAGCGGCGAACTGCTCGCCAGCGTTGGCTCCCCCGGCGGCTCGCAGATCATCGAGTACGTGGCCAAGTCGCTGGTGGGCATGCTCGACTGGAACCTCGACCCGCAAACCGCAGTCGGCCTGCCCAACTTCGGCAGCCGCAACGGCCCCACAGAACTGGAGAAGGGCCAGTTCAGCCCGGCGCTGAAACAGGCGCTGAAAGCCCAAGGCCATGAAGTGAACGAGATCGACATGACCAGCGGCACCCAGGCCATCGTTCGCGTGCGTGATGCACAGGGCAAGGCGTCCTGGGCTGGCGGCGCCGATCCACGGCGCGAAGGGGAAGCGCTGGGGGATTGAAGGCCCTGCGCTGAACCCGAGGGCCGGCCGTGAGGCTGGCCTTTTTTGTTTGGGGATCAAATTCGTACTGGGAAAACAGAAAGCGACTACTAAAAAACCAGTCCTTTCAAATGGGTTTGTCTGTGTGCTCGCCACAAGATATCCGACAGCACACACAACCTGTCGAAGTGACTGCAAACAGCAAGGCTGAGAACTTCAAGAGGAAAAGATCATGGCCCTAGCAGAGAAAGAACTATTTGAGCGGGATGCCAAACGCAATGTGGGTGAAGAATTATTGGTAGCGATCAAGAGCGTCAAAGCAGGCTGCTATGGTCGTCGGTACGCGATCATCAAGAACAAAAAGGCAACGGTTCCCGACAAGACACTCTCGTTCATAAACCTGCCAACTGATTAAAATTATCTGGACCTCCAGTCACAGAATGTCGCAGCAATGCCGTTGCGACGCCCTCCCCACCCCGCTATCCTTCGCCCGTCGCTGCAACATCAGCGAACGGGCTTGGCGGCCCGAACCACGAAAGGCGCAATAGCGCCAAAACACGAATGCAGGCGCTTTTTTTGTGCCCGCATTTCTGTGTCATGGCGGATTGCGCAGGGACCCCTTCGGGGGTGCCGGTTCCTTTCGTGCCGGTCCGCCAACCTTGTGCAATCCGCCACCCAAATCTGCTTGGCGGCAGACGGTGGTGGTTCCCAATACGAAAGGAGTCGTCACCATGCACCACACTCGAAATCCGTCCTCCCCACACCTCCCGTCACACAAAGCCGGAGGTGCCCGATGACCACTCAATCGCCCCTGACCACCCTCGGTGAAATCCGCTTTTCCCAGTGCGGCGAACACCTGCATCCGCTGTTTCGGGTGAATGCCGACGTGCCGATCAACGACGCCCTGGAACACGCCTCTGCGCTGTTGCATCTGGCAAAGCAATTCACCCTGGAGGCCGCCATGGAGCCGCGGTGCGACCGCTATGCTTGGGCGGCACACTACCTGGCAGAGATGGGCAAGGCACTGATGGACGACGTGCACGCCACGCTCTCTGCATGACCTGATCGTCCCTGAGCCGACGTTGCCTGCGCGGGCAGATCCAGCGATCTGCCCGTACATCGCTTGACGCACTCAGCGACTTGTTTAAGTCCCAGGACGGGACTAGGATCGACGCCATGAGAATTATTGCAGTCAGTCAGTTGAAGGCCTTCTGGGAGAAGTACCCGGACGCAGAACAGCCCTTGCTGGCCTGGGTCGATGAAGCAAGGAAAGCCGAGTGGTCCAACCCTGCGCAGATCAAGGACCAGTATCGCAACGCGAGCATTCTCAAAAGCCGCAGGGTGGTCTTCAACATCAAGGGGAATGAGTATCGACTGATCGTTGCCGTGGCCTATCGCTTCGGCGCGCTCTACATCAAGTTCGTAGGTACCCACCAGCAGTACGATGCCATTGACGCCGACAGCGTAGACATGGAGCAACCCGCATGAACATCCGCCCTATCCACACCGACCAGGATTACCGCGCCGCGCTCAAAAGCGTCTCGCCCCTGTTCGACAACGAACCGCAGCCCGGGACGCCTGAAGGCGATTACTTCGATGTGATGATCACCCTGATCGAGGCATACGAAGCCAGGCAGTTTCCCCTGGACCTGCCCAACCCGATCGAAGCGATCAAGTTCCGCATGGAGCAATCCGGCTTGTCCGCCGCCGACCTGGCGCCGGCCATCGGCCGCACCAATCGCGTCTACGAAGTGCTCAACGGCAAGCGCGCGCTGACCCTGCCGATGATCTGGAAACTGCACCAGCTGTTCGGCATCCCGGCCGAAAGCCTGATCAAGCCGAGCAAATCGTCCTGAGCCACGCTGCCGGGCTTGAGCTTGCCCTTGGGTAAAGGCTCAACCTGCCTGGCAGCCCAACCACCCAAAGGACGCTCCATGCTCACCATCGGCCAAATGGCTCGCTGCCACAGCCTCACCACCAAGACCCTGCGCCATTACGACAGCATCGGCCTGTTCACCCCGGCCCTCACCGGCCGTGACAACGGCTATCGCTACTACAGCCCGGAACAGATCGTGACCCTGGGCCGCATCGTCTGGCTGCGGCAACTGGGCATGTCCCTGGAAGACATCCGCACGCTGGCGGACCAGGGCGGCCTGGACAGCGTGTTGCACATGCAGCAATCACTGCAGGACCACGCCCGGCAGCTGGAAAGCGAGATTGCCCGCAGCCAGAAAGTGCTCGGTCATCTGCAGCGCTATCTGGCGCAGCCGCAACGCCAGATTCCTGCGCCGCAAACGCCGGAAAAAGTGCTCCTGGCGCCGCTGCGAATCATCGGCATGGCCTGGCAGCAGAATGATCCCGGCTCCATCGCCGAACTCTGGCAGCGCTTCGAACCCCGGGAGCAGGAGATCCAGCGACTGGCCGACCCTGTTGGCACTTACGGCATCTGCCAACCTCTGGAGGACGGCCATTGGCGCTACATCGCCGGCTTGCCGGTGGCGGCCGACGCGCCCTTGGTGCAGGGCATGGTGGAACTGGAAATCCCCGGCCGCCACTACGCCCGGGTCGAGCATCACGGCACGGTGCAAACCCTGCCGGAAACCTTCCGCGCCGCCTACAGCGAATGGCTGCCCGCGGCCGGGCTGCTGCCCATCGAAGCCCTGGAGTTCGAGTACAGCGGCGAACGCTTTCTGGGCCCCATGAATCCCCACAGCGTGGTGGAGTTGTATATCCCGTTGAACGCCTGAAACGCCCGGCAGACGGGCCCGTACTGGGAAGACCGCTGGTCTGGGAGCCTGCCCGGGCCAGCCGTTGTCAGCAAAAGTACCGCGGATGCCGTTATGCTCTGCAACCATTCCCAGGTAACCGAGCGAAGGCCCGATGAGTTTCCAGGCAGGTGTGTTGCAGCAGATAACCGGCATCCGTCATGACTTTTCCAACGTGGGCGCTGCCCTGCCGGCCAATCTGTTCTTCTGCTCCCAGGTCCACAGCGGCGAAGTGGTGGAAGCCAGTACCACCCTGCCCAGCGGCATCATTCGTGGCGACGCGGTACTGACCCGCTCGGCCCGGCCGATTGCGGTGGTCACCGCCGATTGCCTGCCGATGTTGATCAGCAGCCACGACGGCGCCTGGGTAGCAGCGGTGCATGGCGGCTGGAAAGGCCTGCACGGCGGGATCATTGCCCATGTGCTGGAGCACTTCGCCGCTCGGGGCATCGGCGTACATCAGTTGCGCGTAGCCATTGGCCCGTCGATCAAGCCTTGCTGCTATGAAGTCAGTGCGGATTTCGTCAACCACCTGTCCGCCAGCCAAAGTCATCTGTGGCCCGCAGCGCAGGCCCCCTGGAGCCGTCAGCAACCGGCCCCCTTGCTGCCGCCCGAGATCACCCCGCCGCAACCGACCCAGGAAGGCTCGCTGTGGTTCGACCTGAGCCGCTATGCCCTGTACTTGCTGCGTGCGGCCGGGATGAGTGATGAACAGGTCGAGTTCAGCCCACTGTGCACCTACTGCTCGACCCCGAAGCTGGCCAGCTACCGGCGCCGGGGCCATCGCGGTGACGAGAAAGCCTTTCAATACTCCTGGATAGCCCGCACATGAGCCCTGTGCTTGCATTGCAAGCCACCACCGCAAACGATCTGGAAACCCTAGTCAACATGCGTATAACGGCGATGCGCGACAGCCTGGAACGCATCGGACGCTTCGACCCGCAGCGCGCCCGAGAACGCTTTGTGGCAAGTTTTGCTTGCGAACGATGCCAATTCATCTGTCTCGACGGACAGCATGTAGGCTTCATTCAGAGCCAAGCCTATAGCGATCATTTGCTTTTGCAGCACCTGTACGTCATGCCTGATTTTCAGGGGCAGGGCATCGGCGAGAAGGCCTTGAAACCTCTGCTTGATCGATCAACCCTGGAACAGTTGCCGATCCGCCTGGATGCCCTGCGTGGCAGTGACTCGAATCGTTTTTATCGACGCCTGGGTTTTGTTCAGGTCAGTGAAAGCGAATGGGATATTCATTACCTTCGCCCGGCAGATCCGCTGCGTCGTGAGTCATCCTGCGCAGACCTGCCTGAATGCCAGTAGGCGTCCCACCCCAAGCGGCGCTAACGTTGCCGCTTCTTCAGACCCAACCAAGGAGTGCCCGTGTCTGACAACCTCTATGCCCCGCCCAAGGCCGAACTGGTCGCGCCGTCCCCCCAAGCGCAGCTGCAACCGTTCTATGTGGTGTCCCGGGCCAAGTTCATCACCCTGTACATCGTCACTTTCGGCATCTACCAGCTGTATTGGGCCTACAAGCACTGGCATCAATTCAGGCATGCCAGCGGCCAGGAGCTGTGGCCCGTGGCCCGGGCGTTTTTTGCGATTTTCTTCACCCACGCGCTGTACCGCGAAGCCGATGCACAGCTCAAGCGCGACGGCCGCAGCCATGACTGGCGGCCCGGTGAACTGGCAACCCTGTTTGTGGTGGGGCTGATCGTCAACAACGTGGTGGATGCCCTGTCACGCAAGAACATCGGCTACCCGGTGACCGACATCGCCAGCCTGGCGCTGCTACCAGTGCTGGCATGGGTCACCTGGCTGGGCCAGCGGGGTCTGAATGCTGCTGCGGGTGATCCCGAGGGTCGCAGCAACGCCCGCTTCACACCCGTCAACTACGTGTTCATCGTGCTTGGGGCGCTGTTGCTGGCGCTGGCCTGCATCGGGCTGATGCTGCCACCGGAATGAGCCCGGAAGGAGGCTCGCCTTAGCGGGTGATTTTCAAGGTTTGGCGCTCGCCGTGACGCTCCAGGGCCAGCTCGATCAGCCGGCTGACCAGCTCGCTGTAGCTCATGCCGGCGGCCTGCCATAGTTTGGGGTACATGCTGATACGCGTGAACCCTGGCAGGGAGTTGACTTCATTGATCAGCACTTCGCCACTGTCAGTGAGGAACACATCGACCCGGGCCAGTCCGGAGCAACCCAGTACCTGGAATGCCTCGATGGCCAGGGCCTGAATCCGCTCGCTATCAGCCGGACTGATCGCCGCCGGTACCACCACCTGAGCCGCCTGTTCGTCGATGTACTTGCTGTCGTAGGAATAGAAGCCCTGGCTGACCACGATCTCGCCACAGCCACTGGCAAGCGGCTGGTCATTGCCCAGCACCGCGCATTCGATTTCCCGCCCGCGCACTGCCGACTCCACCAGCACCTTGTGGTCAAAGCCCAGGGCCAGCTCCACAGCAGCCAGATAATCGGCTTCGCTTTCGACCTTGCTCACCCCCACCGACGAGCCCTGGTTCGCCGGTTTGACGAACAGCGGCAGGCCGAGCTGGTCCCGGGCCTGGGCAAAACCGTAGCGACCACGAGTGGCACGGGTCAGAGTAATAAACGGCGTCACCGCCAGCCCGGCATCGCGCAGCAAGCGCTTGCTGATGTCCTTGTCCATGCACACCGCCGAGCCCAGTACATCGGAGCCAACAAAGGGCAGGTCGGCCATGCGCAACAAGCCCTGCAGGCAGCCATCTTCCCCCAGGGTGCCGTGGACGATGGGGAAGATCACATCGACATGGCCCAGCAGTTCCTGGCTGGAGGTTTCCACCAGTTGCTGACTGGCCTTGCCCGGTACCACCGCCAGTTCGCGGTTGGACTGGTTGAGGGCAATCAGCGCCGGGTTTTCCTGGTTGATCAGAAAGTTCGAGGTGTCATTGAGGTGCCAGTGGCCCTGCTTGTCGATACCGATCAGCACCGGCTCGAAGCGCGAACGATCCAGGGCATCGACGATGTTGCGCGCCGACTGCAACGACACTTCGTGTTCGGCCGAACGGCCACCAAAAATAATTCCGACCCGCAACTTGCTCATGAATGGTTTCCGTTGAAAAAGTGATCGCTGACAACTGTTGGTTTCAGCTGGGGCTGTAGCGCAAATGGATCAACGCCACCCGCTCCTGCTCCTTGTTCTTGCGCTCTTCGATGGCGAACGGCACAAAACCCAGCTTCGGATAGAACAGCAACCCCGCCACATTGCTGTTGAAGCAGGACAGCGTCACCTCGCTGGCCTGGTGCTTGCTGCGAGCGATATGGATCATCTGCCCGATCAGTTGCGCTCCCAGGCCCGCGCCGCGCACCTCTGGGTCGACGATGACATTGCCGATGGTGCAGGTGCCGCCACTGGCCCAGCGATAGAAGTTGGCAAAGCCCACCACCTGCCCATCCAACTCGATCACTGTCGAGTCGCTGCGCTGGGCGATGGAGTCGCGCAGCTGTTCGTGGGTCAGCGGCCAGGTGGCAGCGGGAAAAAAGAAATACAACTCTTGGGGACTGCCCACGAAACTGCAGATCCGCGCAATGTCGGCGTCCGCTACCGGGCGAAAAACAACAGCCATGTTCAGTCTCCTGATACGGGGACATAACGTCCGTGTTGAGGGGCAATCGTGCCTGCAGATTAGTCACCAGCCACCGGGGCAATAGCAAGAGGCAGTTGCAGCACAGAGGCATGCGTTATCGGCTCAGGCCTTGCAGACAAACTCCAAGCCCCTGAGTTAATGTGCGGCTCTTGTGATTGCTCACCAGGACCGTCCAATGGCCAAACCCACCGCTGTCACCGACTGGGTTCACCGCGCGCCGCCCGCCCGGGGCCTGGAGCGCATCGAGGCGTATTTCGCCGGCCATGGTTATGACATGCACCGCCACGACACCTACGCTATCGGCCGCACCCTGCGCGGGGTACAGAGCTTCCAGTACCGTGGCGGCTGGCGCCACAGCCTGCCTGGGGCCACCATGGTCCTGCACCCCGACGAGCCCCACGACGGCGAGGCCGGCACCCACGACGGTTTTCACTACCGCATGCTGTATGTCGAGCCGGCGCTGATCCAGCAAATCCTCGGCGGCCAGCCACTGCCCTTCATTGCCGGCGGCCTGTCCAATGACCCGCGGCTGTTCGCCGCCACCGAGACCCTGCTGCGCAGCGTCGACGGCCCCCTCGATCCGCTGGAACAGGAGGATGCGCTGTTCGACCTGGCCCACGCCTTGAACAGCGTGTCCGGAGTCCCGCGGTCCCGCCAGCGCTTCGACTACGTAGCGGCAGAACGCGCCCGAGAGTACATCCACAGCGCCCTGGACCGGACCCTCACCCTGGACGAGTTGGCAGCCCATAGCGAACGCGACCGCTGGAGCCTGTCCCGGGACTTTCGCCTGCTATTCGGCACCAGCCCCTATCGCTACCTGAGCATGCGCCGCCTGGACCTGGTCCGCGCCCTGCTGGTGCAGGGCCAGTCCCTGGCCAATGCGGCGCTGATGGCGGGTTTCTCCGACCAGAGCCACATGACCCGACAGTTTCGCCAGACCTACGGCCTGCCTCCCGCTCGCTGGCTGAAGATGCTCGGCCGCTGAGCCACACACGATCGTTCAAGAAGCCGGCGCCCCTGCCTGTTTACCCTCAGTGCTCATTCATCACTGAGGTGGACCGCAACATGCAAAACCCTGCCCCGCAAGACGCCTACCAAAGCATCAACTTCGCCAACAAACTCGGCCTGTTCAGCGAACACTGGACCCCCAAGGTGATCGCCGAGATGAATGACTACCAGTTCAAGATTTCCAAGCTGCAAGGGGAATTCGTCTGGCACAGCCACGCCGACACCGACGAAACCTTCATCGTGCTCGACGGCCTGCTGCACATCGACTTCCGTGACGGCCAGGTGTCCATCGCCAGCGGCGAGATGTTCGTGGTGCCCAAGGGCGTCGAACACAAGCCCTGGGCCGAGCAGGAGGTCAAACTGCTGTTGATCGAGCCCAAGGGCGTGCTCAACACCGGCGATCAAGGCGGCGAACGTACGGCACAGAACGACGTCTGGATCTGACCCCGGCCCGAATCTGCAAAGTGGAAAAGGGAATTTCCACCGCACCGGCGGGGTCAGACGCTTTGACACGCCACTCAATCAACGCTGCTGACCGACCGACGGTGTGACAAAACCCCTACGTCGAGGGAAAAAGCACGGGTAAAGTGACGCGCCGATTTTTTCTGTGCGATGGCTCTATCGCGGGGATGCCAGCCTGGTCCCGGCTTTTGATGACGCCCATGGCGCGTCCACTACCTGTTGCGACCCCTGATCCCTGCATGCCGACACCGCACCAAGCCAGCACCACGCCCACCCTGCTTCAAGACCTGCGCACCGGCACCGCGCCCTTGCACGTTGCCCTGGAGAAACGCCTGCCGTTCTTCTGTGAGCGGCTTGATGCGCCCTGGTATCGACGCCTGATCCAGGCCTATTACGGCTTCTATCAGCCCCTGGAAGCGGCCCTGCAGAACAGCGGCCTGATCCCTGCGGGCTATGACCTGAGCCAACGCCTGAAGACCCCGACCCTGTTCGGGGATCTGCGTGCCCTGGGCTTGGATGTTGCCAGCATCGAGGCCCTGCCCCGCTGTGAGCAACTGCCGCCTCTGCACAGCGCCGGAGCCTGCCTGGGCACCCTCTACGTACTGGAAGGCGCGACCCTGGGCGGACAGATTCTGCGCCGGGAAATGGCCCGGCGCCTGGATCTCGATGCCGACAACGGCGGCGCCTTTCTCGACGTCTATGGCACTGCCACCGGGCGGCGCTGGAAGGACTTTCTCGACTACCTGGAGCGCATGCCCGAAGACCCGAGCACACGCCGACACCTGATCAGCGGCGCGCAATCCACATTTGCCTGTTTCGAACGCTGGCTCGACCGCCGCGAGGTGCTGCTATGACCCCCCAAGATTCCCAAACCTTCGAACAGTTGCTGGCCAATTGCGCCAATGAACCCATTCACTCCCCGGGAGCGATCCAGCCCCACGGTGTGTTGCTGACCCTGTGCGAACCGCAACTGCGCATCCAGCAGATCAGTGCCAACGTCGAGACCCTACTGGGCCGGCCCGCCGATTCGCTGCTGGGGCACCCCCTGGAGCAGTTGCTGGGAGAAACAGACGCTCAACGCATCCGTGAAGTGCTGCAACAGGATCAGCTGTTCGATGCCCCGCCGCTGCACCTGTCACTCAACGGAACACCTTTCGAAGCCCTGCTGCATCGCCATCAAGGGGTGCTGATGCTGGAGCTGGAAATCCAGCCCGATCAGCCGCAGCACCAGCACCTCAAGCAACAGACCGAGAATCTCGGGCGCCTGCTGCGGCGCCTGCAAGCGGCCAGGACCCTGCACGAGCTGTACGCCATCAGCGTCGCCGAGATCCAGGCCATGACCGGCTACGACCGGGTGCTGATCTACCGCTTCGAGGAGGAAGGCCACGGCCAGGTGATCGCCGAAGCCACCCGCCCCGACATGGAGGTGTTCAACGGCCTGTTCTTCCCCGCCTCGGACATTCCCCAGCAGGCCCGCGAGCTGTATCGCAGCAACTGGCTGCGGATCATTCCCAACGCCGACTACCAACCGGTGCCGCTGCTGCCGACCCTGCGCCCGGACACCCAGCAGCCCCTGGACCTGAGTTTCGCCACCCTGCGCAGCGTGTCGCCGATTCACTGCCAGTACATGAAGAACATGGGCGTGCTGTCGTCCATGAGTATTTCCCTGCTCAAGGACGATCAGCTCTGGGGCCTGATCAGCTGCGGCAACCGCCAGCCGCTGCTGGTGCCCCACGAACTGCGCATTGCCTGCCAGACCATTGGCCAGGTGCTGTCGTTGCAGATCAGCGCCATGCAAGCCCTGGACCTGAGCCGCCAGCGGGAAGAGAAACTCACCGCCCTGGCCAGCCTCGACCAGGCCATGCGCGACGCCTGCGGCAGTGTTTTCGACGGCTTGACCCAGGCGCCGCAGGTGCTGCTGGACCTGACGCAAGCCGGCGGTGTCGCGATCATTGAGGACAAACAGTTGCATTGCTTCGGCCAGTGCCCGCCCCAGGACGAAATCCGCGCGCTGCATCGCTGGCTGCAAGGCACGGGGGAAGCGGTGTTTGCCAGCCATCACCTGGCCAGCGTGTACCCGCCGGCGGCGAGTTATCAACAGGTCGCCAGCGGCGTCCTGGCCATGAGTCTGCCCAAACCTGTGGATAACGGCGTGCTGTGGTTCCGCCCCGAAGTGAAGGAAAACATCCACTGGAGCGGCAACCCGCAAAAACCCCTGGACCTGGAAAACTCCGACGCCGGCCTGCGCCTGCGACCGCGCACCTCGTTCGAGATCTGGAAGGTGGAAATGGCCGGCATTTCCAGCAAGTGGAGCCACGGCGACCGCTTCGCCGCCAACGACCTGCGGCGCTCGGCCCTGGAACACGACTTGGCGCGCCAGGTCCTGCGTGAACAAGAGGCAGTGCGCGCCCGGGACGAGCTGGTGGCGGTGGTGTCCCACGACCTGCGCAACCCGATGACCGTGATTTCCATGCTCTGCGGCATGCTGCAAAAGGCCTTCAGCTCTGACGGCCCGCATACGTCACGACGCATTTCCTCGGCCATCGACACCATGCAACAGGCCGCCAGCCGCATGAACAACCTGCTGGAGGACTTGCTCGACACCTCGAAGATCGAAGCCGGGCGCTACAGCATCGCGCCACAGCCGCTGGAGGTGAGCCAGATCTTTGAAGAGGCCTATTCGCTGCTGGCCCCCCTGGCCCTGGACAAGGCCATCGACATCAGCTTCCACGCCGAGCCCGAGCTGACCATCAATGCCGATCCCGAGCGGTTGTTCCAGGTGTTGTCGAACCTGGTGGGCAACGCCATCAAGTTCACCCCCAAGCAAGGCAAGGTCGGGGTGGTGGCGATGTCCGACGGCGAGCAGATCGTCTTCAGCGTCCGCGACACCGGGGAAGGCATTCCCGCCGACCAGCTGCCGTTCATCTTCGATCGCTACTGGACCCTGAAGGAAGGCAACCCCAACGGCACCGGCCTGGGGTTGTACATCACCCAGGGCATCATCCAGGCCCACGGCGGCAAGATCGAGGCCCACAGCGAACCGGGCAAGGGCAGCGAGTTCCGCTTCAGCGTGCCCCGCGCCAGCCTCTGATCCAGGCACCGGGGCTGGCACACCGCCCCGGGCGCTCATTCACTCGCCTGCGCCACCAGCCAGTCGCGAAACAACTGGCCACTGGCAGACAGGCGCTTGTGCCGCACATGCACCAGAAAGTCTGCCTGCCCGGTGCGAAACGCCCACTGGCCGACGCGCTGCAACTCGCCCTGGGCCACCAACTCGCTGGCCATGAAATCCCAGCCCAGGCCCACCCCCATGCCCTGCTGCACGGCGCTGAACATCAGCGTCAATTGATTGAAGCCCATGGCCCCTGGCGGCGCGCTGTAGTCCAGGCCGAAATGCCGGAACCAGTCGCGCCAGTCGATGCAGTTCCAGGCCGAGGCATCCAGCTGGATCAAGGGCAGTTCGGCCAGTTGCGCCAGCGCGTCAATGGCCGGCAACTCCAGGCGCCGGCTGGCGATGGGATAGACAATCTCGGCGAACAACGGCGTGGCGGTCAGGGACGACCAATGCCCGGCGCCGTAGAGAATGGCGAAGTCGTGTTCGGCCACGCTGGACTCGTCCATGTCGTTGTTGGCGTGGATGCTCACGGTGATGTCCGGGTGTTGTTTGTTGAACGCCAGCAAGCGCGGAAACAGCCAGAACTGCGCCACCGCATGGGTGCATTGCACAGTAACGGTGTTGGCATCGCGCCCGGCCCGCAAGCGACTGACGCTGCGCAGTAACGCCTCCAACTGAGTGCTGACCTCGGCGAACAGCGAGGCACCGCTGGCGGTGAGTTTCACCCCCCGGGCCTGACGCTCGAACAGTTCGGTCTTGAGCGACAGCTCCAGGGCACGGATCTGCTTGCTCACTGCGCTCTGAGTCAGGCACAGCTCGGTGGCGGCGCGGGTGAAGCTGGCGTTGCGCCCCACCGCCTCGAAGGTCACCAGGGTTTCCAATGGTGGCAAATGACGGGCAAAGCGGCTCATGAGGCATTCCCCAGAAGAATAGGTAGGTGCCTATATATCCTTTGTCCACTCGGTCAGCAATGACTAGGCTGCGCGCTTTGATGAATCGCTGCGAGTGTGTGCATGAAACGCGGAGTTGCTTACGCCGCCCTGGCCGGTGCGGTCTGGGGCCTGGCCATTGTGGTGCCCAGCCTGTTGCCGGAGTTCAGTCCGCTGATGCTCAGCTGTGCCCGCTTCACCCTGTACGGTGCATTCTCCCTGCTCCTGGCTGCGCCCCAGGCCCGGGAGCTGCTGCAACGCCTGACCTGGAGCGATGCCGGGTTGCTGGTGAAGCTGGCGCTGACCGGCAACCTGATCTATTTCATGCTCCTGGCCAGCGCCATCCAGTGGGCCGGGGTGGCCAGCACCGCGCTGATCGTCGGCCTGCTGCCGCTGACCATTACCCTGGCCGGGCGCGGCGACGCCGACGCCGTGCCCTTGCGCCGCCTGCGCTGGCCGCTGCTGCTGGTGTTCGCCGGCATCTGCTGCATCAACCTCGACACCCTGCTGACCGCGCCTGGCGATTCACCCGAGCTGGGCCAGCGCGCCCTGGGCCTGCTCTGCGCCTTTGGCGCCCTGCTGTGCTGGACCTGGTTCGCCACCGACAACGCCCGCTACCTCAAGGGCAGCCGTTTCAACAGCAGCCAGTGGTCGACCCTGTGGGGCATCACCACCGGCCTGATGAGCGCCCTGATCTGGCTGCTGGCGGAGGCTTTCTCCCTGCCGGGCACCCAGGTCGAGGCCAGCGAGCATCGCTGGATGCTGTTCTGGGGCCTGAGCCTGTCCAGTGCAGTGCTGGGTTCCTGGTTCGGCAATCGCATGTGGAATGCCTCGACCCGGCGCTTGCCCCTGACCCTCAGCGGCCAGTTGATCGTGTTCGAGACCCTGTTTGCCCTGCTGTACGGTTTTATCTGCCTGCAACACCTGCCGAGCCTGCTGCAAAGCTCGGCGGCCCTGCTGTTGCTGGCCGGGGTGCTGTGGGCGGTGCGCCGCCACTTGCCCCAGCCCCACTGAACGCGCCTCAGCCCTGGGCCACGGAGCAGGCCGGCAAGGCTGGTGACGCCCGAGGCAAACGCAGCGCCAGGAGAGCCCCGAGCAAGGCCAGCAGGGCGCTGGCCGCAGTGGCCATTTCAATGCCATGAGCCTGATTGCCCTCAGGGCTCAAGGTATTGGCCAGGGACACCAGCAGCGCCAGCCCCAGGGCCCCGCCGATTTGCTGGCTGGTCGAAGCCACCCCCGCTGCCACCCCTTGCTCGGATGCTGCGATACCCTGCCCGGCCGAGACCCACATCGAGGTCCAGGTCATGCTCTGGCCGATGCTCATCACCACAATCCCTGGTAACAGGCCGACAAAACCCAGGCTGCCGGGCAAGGCCAGGTACATCATGCCGATGCCCAGCGCCCCAAGCAGCAAGCCGCTGACCAGGGTCGCCCGCAAGCCGATACGCAGCAGCGCCCGTTCCGCCACCCAGATTCCGGCCGTGCACAGCAGGGTCGAAGGCAGGAACGCCAAGCCGCTCTGCAACACGCTGAACTGGTAGACCTGTTGGAAATACAGGCTGAGAAAGTAGTACTGCACGCCGAAGCTGCTCATGAACAATGCAGTAATCACCATGGCCATGCGCAGTTGTGGATAACCCAGCAAACGCAGCGGCATCAAGGGGTCCGGGCTGCGCTGCTCCAGTCGGACAAACAGCCAGAGCAACGCCAGGGACAGCATCAGGCAAGCCAGGGTCGCCGGCGCGGTCCAGCCCCACTCCGGCCCCTGAACAATGGAAAACACCAGCAAGGTGCCCCCCAGGGTCACGGTCAGGGCACCGCGCAGATCGAACTGACGGCCACGCTGGCGCGCCGGGTCGGCGGGAATCCAGCGCCGGGCCATCAGTGCGCAGGCTCCGGCCAGGGGCACGTTGACCAGGAACACCGCTTCCCAGCCCCAGTACTGGGTCAACACCCCGCCCAGCAAGGCCCCCAGGGCCAGTCCCGCCGCCGAGGCCGCGCTCCACACCGCAAAGGCGCGGTTACGGGCCGGGCCTTCGGCGTACCAGGTGTTGATCAGGGCCAGGGTGGCCGGGAACAGCATCGCCCCGCCCACGCCCTGCACGGCCCGGGCCAGCACCAGCAACAGGGCGCTGCCGCCCAGGCCGCCGGCCAGGGACGCCAGGGCGTACAGGGACTGGCCAATGATGTAGAAACGCCGCTTGCCCAACAGGTCCGCCGCACGCCCGCCCAGCAGCAGGAAGCCGCCAAAGGCCACACTGTAGGCGCTGACCACCCACTGCAATTGCTGGGCGGAGAACCCCAGACGCTGGCCAATGTCCGGCAGGGCAACAAAGACGATGGTGGCGTCCAGGGCGATGATCAACTGCGCGGTGGCCAGCAGTAACAGCATCCAGCCCGACGGCTTGGCTAACGGGGTCGCGGACATCGCGATAATCCTTGTCTGAAATAAGCGGCGCCCAGTGTCATCGATGCCGTTTAAATGATAAATACGCCACTTCCTCTTTCAGTAATGACTTTAATCATGGATCTGAACGCCCTTCGCCTGCTGGTCCGGGTGGCCGAGACCCGCAGTTTCACCCGGGCCGCCGGCGACCTGGGGCTGACCCAATCCGGCCTGTCCCGGGCCATTTCCCGCCTGGAACAGCAACTGGGCGTGCGCCTGCTGCAACGCAATACCCGCAGTGTCAGCCTGACCCCGGACGGCCAGGTTCTGGTGGACCGGGCCGGACCGCTGCTGGCAGAACTGGCCCATACCGAGCACTTGCTGCTGGACCGCCGGGACTCTCCCACCGGAGCGCTGAAGATCAGCACCCCTTCACTGTTCGGGCGCAAGGTGGTGATGCCGGTCATTGGCGAGCTGACCACCCGCTATCGCGAGTTGAGCATCGAGGCGGTCATGACCGATCGGGTGGTGGACATCATCGACGAAGGCTTCGACGCGGTGCTGCGTACCGGGGTGATCAACGACCAGCGCCTGATCGCCCGCCCCCTGGCGCCCCTGCGCTGGGTAACGGTGGCGGCGCCGGCTTATCTGCAGCGCCATGGCACGCCCCGGCAATTGGCGGACTTGCAGCAGCACAACTGCCTCACCGTGCGCAACCTGCGCAGCGGCCGCCTGGTGGACTGGCAGTTCATGGACCAGGGCAAGCCTCTGGACCTGGCGGTGCAGGGGCGGCTGATCTTCGACATCGGCGATGCCCTGGTGGATGCGGTGCTGGGTGGCTTCGGCATCGCCCAGTTGATGGAGTTCGCCGTGCGCGATGCCCTCGACGCAGGCCATCTGGTGCCGATTCTCCAGGCCCATGATGGGCGCTGCCGGGAACTGTCCCTGGTCTACCCGCCCTCACGCCAATGCTCGCCGAAACTCAACGCCTTCGCCGACGCCCTGGGCCAGGTGAGCTGGTAGCCAAGACCCAGTCGGCGGCAGAGCGCTGGACTTGCAGGTGCTGGATCACACCCAGCAGACGTTGACTCAAACCTCACCGGCCTGGGGCAACTGACGACCGTCAACGGCGTCGCCAATGGTCAGGAAATGCCCACCCGCTACATGGTGCAGGGTGCGCAGCGAGTCCTGACCCTCGAAGTGCCAACGCCCTTCGCTGAACACTCGGGTATCGGCCTGGGCCGCAATCACCTCACCGAGGAACAGGTCGTACTGCTGGTGATTGTGGGGCTCGGGCAACAGCCGGCATTCCAGCCAGGCCACGCAACCTTCCAGCAGCGGAGCCTCAAGGGCCTGGCCGGCAAAGGTCGATAAACCATAGGCGCAAAACTTGTCGCGCCCGGCGTGGTGCAGCTCCAGTCCAGAGCTGTTGCCCAGGCTCTGCACAATGTCCACTTGAGCGGCGCAGGGCACGTTGAGGACGAAGGTGCCCGAAGCCTCCAGCAGCTGCCGGGTCCAGGTGGACTTGTCGAGCACCACGGCAACTTTCGGCGGCTCGAAATCCAGGGGCATCGCCCAGGCCGCGGCCATGATATTGCGCTGGCCACCATGGGCCGCGCTGACCAGCACCGTAGGGCCGTGATTGAGCAGGCGGTAGGCCTTTTCCAGAGGGACCGAACGACGAAATGCAGGCATGGCAGGCTCCTGAAAAAAATCCGATTGTAGCCCTATCCAGCCCTCGGGCAGACCGCGGCATTGGATGGATTTTCTGGATAATCCGTCCAGCCGCCGACGGCTTATCCACGCCCTTCCAAAGACTAGACTCAGCCTTCACCAACCGTCGAAGGAGCCGCACCATGGCCGATCATTCCCTGAACAACAAAGTCGTGTTGATTGCCGGAGGGGTGAAAAACCTCGGCGGCCTGATTGCCCGTGATCTTGCCAGCCACGGGGCCAAAGCCGTGGCCGTGCACTACAACAGCAGCGCCAGCCAGGCCGACGCCGAGCGCACCCTGGCGGCGCTCAAGGACCTGGGGGTCGAGGCCCACGCCTGGCAGGCCGACCTCACCAGCGCCAGTGCCGTGGAGCGTCTGTTCAGCGAGGTCAAGGCGCGTTTCGGCAAGATCGACATCGCCATCAACACCGTGGGCAAGGTGCTGAAAAAACCCATAGTCGACATCAGCGAAGACGAGTACGACCAGATGTTTGCGGTCAATGCCAAGAGCGCGTTCTTCTTTATCAAGGAAGCCGGCAAACACCTGGAGGACAACGGCAAGCTGGTGACCCTGGTGACGTCGCTGCTGGGAGCCTTCACCCCGTTCTATGCCGCCTATGGCGGTTCCAAGGCCCCGGTGGAACACTTCACCCGGGCCGCAGCCAAGGAGTTCGGCGCCCGCGGCATCTCGGTCACCGCTGTAGGGCCAGGCCCCATGGATACACCGTTCTTCTACCCTGCCGAAGGGGACGACGCGGTGGCCTACCACAAGAGCGCCGCGGCCCTGTCGCCTTCGAGCAAGACCGGACTCACTGATATCGAGGATGTGGTGCCCTTCATTCGTCACCTGGTGACCGAGGGTTGGTGGATCACCGGTCAGACCTTACTGATCAACGGCGGCTACACCACCAAGTAATCCTGGCGCCCAAGGGGTAAATTGGCCTGCCGAGCCGCTGCATCGATCGCCTCGGACGATGCCGCGATCCATTGCCGCTCGGCGTCCCCCGGACCAGGATCGTTCATACGATGGATAAGCTTGAACAATACCGCGTGTTCATCCAGGTGGCCGACATGGGCAGCTTCATCAAGGCCGCCCATGTCCTGGAACTGCCACGGGCTACCGTCTCCTCCGCCGTGCAGCAACTGGAAACCGGCCTCGGCACGCGCCTGCTGCACCGCACGACCCGGCATGTGCAATTGACCGCCGACGGCGCCATCCTTCTGGAGCGAGCCCGGCGTCTGCTGGCGGATGCATCCGAACTCAGCCAACTGTTCCAGCATCGCCAGGTGGATGTCAGTGGACGTCTGAACATCGACGTACCCAGCCGCATCGCCCGGCGCCTGATCGTGCCCGCCCTGCCCCAATGGCTGGCGCAATACCCCGACCTGCAACTGGCGCTGGGGGCCTGCGATCGCAGCATCGACCTGGTCCAGGAAGGCATCGACTGCGCGATCCGCGTCGGCAGCCTGGCGGACAGCAGCCTGATCGCCCGTCCCCTGGGGCGCCTGGCGCTGATCAACTGCGCCAGCCCCGCCTACCTCGCCGAACATGGCGAGCCTCGAAGCCACCAGGACCTGCAGAACGGCCAGTGGATGGTGGGCTACGCCTCCCCGGACACGGGTCGAGAGCAGCCCTGGGAATACCTGCAGGAAGGTCGCGAGCACCTGCTGGGCCTGCCCAGTCGGGTGATCGTCAACAACGTCGAGAACTACATTGCCTGCTGTCGCCAGGGCCTGGGGCTGATCCAGGTGCCGCGCTTCGATGTGCAGCATCTACTGGAGCGCGGCGAACTGGTGCAGGTGCTTCATGAACTGCCGGTGGCGCCCATGGAAATCAGCGCACTGTACCCCGACCGCCGCCATCGCTCGCGCCGTCTCAATGTGTTCATCGAATGGTTTGCCGAACTGATCAAACCGCACCTGGAGGCTTGAAGCCGACCTGCAGAACGTGAGATGAAAGCGCCTTCAACGGATTGAGGCCACCGGACCATGACGCACCTGAACATCACCGCCCCGCAGCCTGACGACGTGCATGAACTGCTAGCTTTTGAACAAGAGAACCGCGTTTTTTTCGAGGCCTCGATCAACGCCCGACCCGCCGCGTACTACTGTGCCGAAGGCGTCGCCGAAGCCATCGCCCAGGCTCGACAGGACGCCGAAGCGGATCGCGGCTATCAATTCCTGATCCGTGAAAACTCACAGCTGGTGGGACGCATCAACCTGCACCGGGTGCAGCGCGCCTACTTCAATTGCGCCGAACTGGGCTATCGAGTGGGCGTCCGTTTCAACGGCCGCGGCATCGCCAAGGCGGCGGTGGAGCAAGTCCGGCAACGGGCCTTTGGGGAGTTGCAACTGAGCCGCATCGAAGCCAACGCCCGCCCGGAGAACCTCGGCTCGGTGCGGGTACTGGAGGCGTCAGGGTTCTCCCGCTACGGCCATTCACGCCGCAGCTTCCTGCTGCACGGGCAGTGGTTCGACCGTTTGCATTACGAATGCCATGGGCCGTTGCAACACTGAAACCCTCCGCGTCCGCTGGGCCAGGCGGACGCGAAACTTGAACCCTCAGCGTGACACTCAGCTGGACAGCTGACTGGCGAACTGCCCCACCGCGCCCACCACTTTCTGCGCACCGTCCTGGATCTCGACGATCACCGCGCCGGCCTCCGCCGCCAGAGTCAGGCCCTGCTCGGCTTGCTGGCGACCTTCGGCCATCAGCTCCACCGCCGAGCGGGCCATGTCCTGGTTGTGCCGGACCACGCCGACGATTTCGTCGGTGGCGTTGCTGGTACGCGAGGCCAGTTGTCGGACCTCGTCGGCGACCACGGCGAAACCGCGCCCCTGCTCACCGGCCCGAGCGGCCTCGATCGCCGCATTGAGGGCTAGCAGGTTGGTCTGCTCGGCAATCCCGCTGATGGTCTTGACGATGCTGCCAATCACCAGGGACTGCTCGTTCAGGGCTTCAATACCGTCACCGGCGTCTTGCATGCACTTGGCCAGGTCACGCATCACGTCCAGGGTTTGGGTGACCACCGCCGAGCCGCGCTGGGCGCTGGTATCGGTTTGGCGGGAGATGCTATAGGCGATGTCGGCGGCCTCGGCCACCGAGCGTTCCTGGTTCACCTGATCGGTGATCAGGGTGGCGAACTTCACCACTTTGTACAGCTGGCCGTTGGCATCCAGCACCGGGTTGTAGGAGGCGTCGAGCCACACGACACGCCCCTGGCTGTCGATACGCTTGAAGCGGTCGGCGACATACTCGCCAGCGTTCAGGCGCGCCCAGAACTCCTGGTAAGACGGCCCCTCATATTCCTGGGGTTCGCAAAACAGACGGTGGTTCTGGCCCTGGACTTCATCGAGGCGGTAACCCATGCAGGCCAGAAAACGCGGGTTGGCGGTCAGCACCCGGCCTTGCAGATCGAACTCGATCACCGCAGTGGAACGCAGCAACGCCGCCATCAGGTTTTCATGCTCGCAGGCGCTTTCCACCGACGCCGTCTGGTCGCTGCAGATCAGCGAGTAGTGGTCCAGGCGCCCGGCGCTGTCATGGACCGGCTGCACGCAGGTATGCAACCAGGCGTCGCGGCCGTCGCCCCGCTGCAGGCGCAACTGGCCGATATAGCCTTCGTTGCGCCCCAGGGCCGCCTGGAAAGTGCGATACAACTGCGTCGCCTGGGTGTGGCGCGACACAATCTGCTCCAGGGGCTGCCCACAGAGCTGTTGGCCATCAAGGCCCAAGGTGCGTGTGAAGTTCTGGTTGACCCGACGGATCACCCCCTCGCCGTCCAGTTCGATGCTGAGCACCTGGGTTTCCAGACAGGCCTTGAATTGCTGCAGAGCATTCAGCTCGTCGCTCAAGGTGGCAAGCTGTTGCTTCAAACGTTTGTTGAACATGGATACACCGACAGACTAAGAGTGGATACAGCGACCCTCTTGCCATCGGCGCTGCGTGACCTTTCTCCAAGCCGTGCGCAGCGTTTCAGAATATTCTTAAGACCTCTTCGGAAATTTCCTCAAGACCATCGGGGCCGGCGAACGCCGTGCCGAGAGGATGAGCGGTGCCCCGTCACCGGGGCCCCACGACTCAGGTCGACAGTTGATTGGCGAACTGACCCACCGCGCTCACCACTTTCTGTGCGCCGTCCTGGATCTCGACGATCACCGTGCCGGCTTCTGCGGCCAGGGCCAGGCCCTGCTCGGCCTGCAGCTTGCCTTCGGCCATCAACTCCACGGCTTCACGGGCCATGTCCTGGTTCTGCCGGACCACGCCGACGATTTCTTCGGTGGCCTTGCTGGTACGCGAGGCCAGTTGCCGGACCTCATCGGCGACCACGGCAAAACCCCGTCCCTGCTCACCGGCACGGGCTGCCTCGATCGCCGCATTGAGCGCCAGCAGGTTGGTCTGCTCGGCAATGCCGCTGATGGTCTTGACGATGCTGCCAATCACCAGGGATTGCTCGTTCAGGGCGCCGATACCTTCGCCGGCCTCCTGCATGTGTTTGGCCAGATCACGCATGACGTTCACCGCCTCGGTGACCACCGTGGTGCCGCGCTGGGCGCTGTTGTCGGTCTGCAACGAGGTGCTGTAGGCAATGTTCGCCGCTTCGGCCACGGCCATTTCCTGATTCACCTGATCGGTGATCACCGTGGCGAACTTCACCACCTTGTAGAGCTTGTTGTTGGCGTCCAGCACCGGGTTGTAGGACGCCTCCAGCCAGACCACCCGGCCGTGGGCATCGATCCGCTTGAAGCGTTCAGCGATGAATTCCCCGGCATTCAGGCGTCTCCAGAACGCCTGGTAGGCCGCGCTGTTGTACTCCTCCGGCTCACAGAACATGCGGTGATGCTTGCCCTTGATCTGCGCAAGGCTGTAACCCATCCCGGCCAGGAAACGGTCATTGGCGGTCAGCACATGGCCATTGAGATCGAACTCGATCAGCGCGGTGGAACGCATCAGCGCGCCGATCAGGTTCTCGTGCTCGCGGGAGGCCTCGATGGTGCGGGTCAGGTCGCTGGAAAAGATCGCGAAGTACTTGATCCGGCCCTCTGAGTCGCGAATCGGCTGGGAAATGGCGCGCAGCCAGGCTTCCTCACCGTTGCCCCGCAACAAGCGCACCGCCCCGGCAAAATGCTCGCCCCGGGCCAGGGTCGCCTTGAAGCGCTGATGGAACTCGTCGTGCTTGACGTGTTCCGGGACGATGTCCTCCAGGGCACGGCCCACCAGATCGCCTCCCTTGTAGAGCATTTCCTGGGCGAAGTTGTGGTTGACCGATTGAATCCGTCCATCGGCGCTCAAATTGATCACGAGCATCTCGCTTTCAAGACTTTCCTTCACTTGCTGAAGGCTCGAGAGTTCTTCACGAAGCGCCGACAACTCTTGCTTCAAGCGTTTATTGAACATGAGGATGCACCGGGGACGGGGGACTGAAAAAATGGGCTGCTTTGGGCCTAACATCGGCCCTGAAAGTATTTTCTTAATAGCAACTGCGACTTGTCCGACCAAAAAATTTCAACGGCAGGCAAAGCCCGTCGATACGGGGCTTTCGCCGAAGATTCATCGCCGCGTTGGAGCGCGTATAGTCGGCTTCTGGAAATTCCACGGCGATCGACGGAGTTGGACTATGGACGCAACACGCAAGGCACTTTTCCAGCAGGCGGCAGCCCGGATCGGCCACAGTTTCGAAGGCGAGATGCGCATTGGCGGCAACTATGTGCCGGCGGTGCGTAACGGTGATGAGGTCTATGTCAGCGGGCAGATCCCGCGCATCGACAACACGGTGATGGTGGTCGGCCGGGTGGGTGCCGAGACGTCCCTGGAGCAGGCTCGGCACGGGGCACAGATTTGTACCCTGCGAGCCCTGGCGATCCTGGAACAGATGCTCGGCGACCTGCAGCGGATCAAGCGCATTCTGCGAATCAACGTCTATGTGCAGAGCGCGGCGGACTTCACCCAGCAGAGCGAAGTGGCGGATGGCGCCTCAGAGATCCTGTATTCAGTGTTTGCCGAGGCCGGCGTGCACACACGCACTTCGCTGGGGGTCTATCAGTTGCCGAAAAACGCCTCGGTGGAAGTCGACATGATCGTTGCCCTGCACCCCGAGCCAGGCGACGCCTGAGGGCACGACACCGGAGTCAGCTGCCGTTGTTGCGGCACTGACCCACCACCTGATATTCGATGGTCTTGAGCTGACCGGCGGAGTCTTCATAAGTCATGCGCGAGGGCACCACCTCGCAGGACTTGGCCGCAGGCGTCACATTGACCACCCTGGCGATATCCAGCGCCATGCCATAGCGGTAGCTCTGCACCACCGGGGCCGGTTTGCCCTGGCTTGCGGCATAGCGCTCCATGGCCTTCTGGTTCTCCAGCATGGCGCGGGTAAAGGTGCGATCACCACCGCCCTCGGCCAGGGCCAGGGCAGAAATGGACAGCAGCAACGCGGCGATACTCAAGTTGAACAGCTTCATGACAGTTTCCTCGTCCAGTTGACTCCAGCGAGGATAAGGAACCGACCCTGTCAGAATGATCGCGGGCACATTACTTATCTGTAATGCCCCTTAAGGCAACTTCCCCCCCATTGCCATCGCCCCTGTTCATGGGGGTTTCAGAGGCTTTGGCCGAGCGCTACCAGCGTCCTTTCTTGCACAATTGTAATCACCGGGTCACCTCGCCGTTATCGACTGTTTGCAACTATCGACAGCGACTTTCAGGGCGCTTCTGCGCCGGTCAGTCCCCCCAATAAGAACGCCTCTGGCGATATAAAAGTTGATAGTTGCCAACACTCAGGAGCGACCCCATGCGAATCAATCACCCTCTGTCCCTGTCCGTGCTTGCCGCGGTACTGGGGCTGTGTCCCGTGGCGGCGGTAACCGCCGAGGAACGACCCGAAGGCTTTGTCGAAGGCAGCCGCCTCGACCTGTTGCTGCGCAACTACTACTTCAACCGCGATGATCGCAAGGGCCAGTCCAGCCCCACCGGCAACGGTTACTCCGAAGCCTGGGCCCAGGGCCTGATCGGCAAGTTCGAGTCCGGCTTCACCCAGGGCACGGTCGGCTTCGGCATCGATGCCTTTGCCATGTACGGCCTCAAGCTCGACTCCGGCAGCGGGCGCAGCGGCGGCCGTGGCTCCTTCGGCATGCTGCCGGTGAACCACGACAACGAGCCCGCCGACGGCTATGGCAAGGCCGGCGGCGCGGTGAAACTGCGAGCCCTGGACACCGTGGTGAAAGTCGGCGACGTGTTCCCCAAGACGCCGGTGGTGCATTACGGCGACTCGCGCCTGCTGCCGGAAAGCTTTCGCGGGGTGACCCTGGAAAACACCAGCCTCGACGGTCTCAACCTGCAGGGCGGGCGCCTGCACGCCATGAGCCAGCCCGACAGCAGCGGCATGCGCGACGGCTTCGCCACCTTCTACGCGGGCAAGGTCGACTCGCCCTGGGTCGGCTACTTCGGTGGCGACTACAAGTTCAACCCCAACCTCAGTTTCAGCCTCTACAGCAGCCGCCTGAAAGACGCCTGGGATCAGTACTACTTCGGCACGGCGGTGAACTACCCAGTGTCCGACGACCTGACCCTGTTCAGCGGTTTCAACTATTACAAGGCTGTGGACGAGGGCAAGAAACTGCTGGGCGAGTTCGACAACAACATCTGGAGCGCCAAGGTCGGCGCCACCTATGGCGCCCACACCCTGGCCCTGTCGCACCAGCGCAACAACGGCAACGACGACTTCGACTACCTGCGCCAGTCGGACTCGATCTTCCTCGACAACTCGATCCAGTACAGTGACTTCAACTCGCCCAAGGAGCGTTCGTGGATGGTCCGCTACGACCTCGACATGCAGACCTTCGGCATCCCCGGTCTGTCGTTCATGACCCGCTACGCGCGCGGCAGCGACGCCGACTACAGCCACGCCAACTCGGTGTACATGCGCCGCGACGCAGCGGGTGATCCGCTGACCGATCAGCGTCGCTGGGAGCGGGACATCGAAGCCAAGTACGTGTTCCAGGGCGGCACGCTCAAGGACCTGTCCCTGCGCATCCGCCAGGCGACCATCCGCTCCAGTCAGTTCGAGTCCGACCTGGAAGAATTCCGACTGATCGTCGAGTACCCCCTGGCCCTGCTCTGATGTACCTGGCCGGGCAGGTTGACGCCTGCCCGGTGTTAAAACTTCTTCACAGACGCATGGCTTTCAGAACTGTAATATCGGCCTCACCTTCTCGTTAGGTTGGCCTCCATATACTCCTGAACACACCCGAATCCGCCGTGATTCCACCCGGCCGGCGAGCTTGTCAGGAGAAACACCATGGGTCCCACCCGACTATTGTTGATCGGCCTTCTGGCCACTACCGGCTCCGCCGTCTGGGCATCTGATGGCAGCGAACGCCCACAGCAGGTCCGCGACACCTTCCTCGCCAGCCAGGAACAGATTCACGGCAACGCCAGTCAGCAAACAGCCGCGGCTGGCACCGGCACTTCCCCTCGCGACGCTGGCGCATCCGCTACGACCGAGGAAGATATTTAACGGCGATGGCCTACCGAGCACATTCATCTCTTGAAGCGTTTTTTTGATGCTCCTTTGGAAAGAGATGAATTTTTAGCGTCCCGCATGGGGCGCTTTTTTTTGCCCGAGAATTACCGGCCATGCTGGGCTTTTTCAGCCGCTGCCGCAGGCTGCGAACACCTGCGCAGGAGGCGCCGTTCTTTACCGCGCTGAAGGTCCTGCGGACCTTTGCGCAGCTTCGCCTTGGCTCAGCAGCGGCTACAGGGATGCAAAAGAGACACAGGTGTTAACGAGATACATCTGTTAACAGGCCGAGCCAGGACTAGCGTGAAGGGATCATTCCAGCACAGGGAGAGCCGGGTAATGCAATTCCGATCCAATGGTTATCGCCTGCTCAAAGGACGACACACACAGATCGGTAGAATCTACGCGATAACCGCCGTGACCGAACAGCGACGCCCGATGTTCAGCGACTTCTACCTGGGGCGGCTGGTGGTCGAACAAATCAGGGCCCAACACGAAGCGGGACTCATCCACTCCCTGGCCTGGGTGGTCATGCCTGATCACATTCACTGGTTGTTCCAACTGCAGAAATGCTCGCTGGAAGAGTCCTTGTGCCGGCTCAAGTCACGAAGCGGGCGCAACATCAACCAGCGCCTGAACCAGCGTGATCGACTGTGGCAAAAAGGGTATTACGAACGGGCCATCCGTCGCGAAGCAGACCTCAAGGCGCTTGCCCACTACATCATCTACAACCCGGTTCGAGCGGGACTGGTCCAGCGCGTAGGCGACTATCCCCTGTGGGATGCCGCCTGGCTCTAACCCACCCGCCCTGTAGCCGCTGCTGAGCCCGCGAAGCTGCGCAAAGGTCCGCAGGACCTTGCCTGACGATCCCCCGCCGAACCCGCAGCGGCCTCAAGAACGCCGCGGCCCTTCGTGCCGTTCGCAGCCTGCGGCAGCGGCTACACAAATCCCCGATCGGCACTGGCCCTGTAGCCGCTGCTGAGCCACGGCGAAGCTGCGAAAAGGTCCGCAGGACCTTGCCTGACGATCTCCCGCCAAACCCGCAGCGGCCTCAAGAACGCCGCGTCCCTTCAACGGAGTGCCGCCCAGCCCGCTCACAGCCTGCGGCAGCGGCGACAGGCGCTAGTCCTCTTCCTTGCGGTGCGCCCATTGGTACAGCGCCGGCAGAACCAGCAAGGTGAGGATGGTGGACGACAGGATGCCGCCAATCACCACGGTCGCCAGGGGCCGTTGCACTTCGGCGCCGGTGCCGGTGGCCAGGGCCATGGGGATAAACCCCAGGGACGCCACCAGCGCGGTCATCAGCACCGGACGCAAACGGGTCAGGGCGCCTTCGTGAATGGCCGTGGACAAGGGGCGCCCTTCCTCGCGCAGGTTACGGATAAAGGCAATCATCACCAGGCCGTTGAGTACAGCGACACCGGAAAGTGCAATAAACCCCACCCCCGCCGAGATCGACAGCGGAATATCCCGCAACCACAGGGCCATGATCCCGCCGGTCAGGGCAAAGGGAATGCCGGTGAACACCAGCAGGCCGTCCTTGAGGTTGTTGAACATCATGAACAACAACCCGAACACCAGCAGCAGCGCCACCGGCACCACCACTTGCAGGCGCTGGGACGCCTCCTGCAATTGCTCGAACTGGCCGCCCCAGGTGGTCCAGTACCCCGCCGGGACCTTGACCTTCTCGCCAATCAACGCCGTGGCTTGCTCGACAAATGAACCGATATCCCGCCCGCGAACGTTGGCGCTGACGATCACCAGGCGCTTGCCGTTCTCGCGGCTGACCTGATTGGGGCCCAACACCAGATCGAGGCTGGCCACTTCCGACAGGGCGATAAAACCGATCTGCCCGTTGGCCGTGCCCGCGGTCGCCGGGATCGGGATCAGCAGCCGCGACAGGCCGTCAATGTCGGTACGCAGTTGGTCCGAGAGACGCACCACCATGTCGAAGCGCCGGTCGCCTTCATACAGGGTGCCGGCCTGGCGCCCGCCCACGGCCACCGCAATGGTGTCTTGCACATCGCCCACATTCAGGCCGAATCGCGCCGCCTTGTCGCGGTCGATATTGATGGTCAGCACCGGCAGGCCGGAGGTCTGCTCGACCTTGACTTCCGAGGCACCGGACAAGCCCTGCAGGGCCGTGGCGATTTCATTGGCGGTCTTGTTCAGCACGGTCATGTCGTCACCGAACACCTTGACCGCCACATCGCTGCGCACCCCGGAAATCAGCTCGTTGAAACGCAGTTGGATCGGCTGCGACAGTTCATAGGCGCTACCCGGCACCAGGGCGCTGGCGCGCTGGATATCGGCAATCAATGCCTCCCGGGACTTGCCCGGGTCCGGCCATTGCGCCTTGGGCTTGAGCATCACGTAACTGTCGGAAATATTCGGCGGCATCGGGTCCGAGGCGATCTCCGCGGTGCCGGTGCGGGCAAACACCCGCTCGATCTCCGGCACCTGCGCCAGCAGGGTTTTCTCCAGGCGCTGCTGCATGTCCACCGACTGCGTGAGGCTGGTGCCGGGCACCCGCAGAGCCTGTTGGGCGAAGTCGCCTTCGCTGAGGCTGGGAATGAATTCACTGCCCATGCGGCTGGCCAGCACACCGCTGCCCAGCAGGATCGCCGCGGCCGCCGCGAAGGTCGTCGCACGATGGCCCATGACCCAGTCCAGCACCGGCGCGTAGCCACGCTTGGCGCTGCGCACCAGCAGGTTTTCCTCTTCCTTGACCTTGCCGGTGACGAACAGCGCAATGGCCGCCGGGACGAAGGTCACCGAGAGGATCATCGCCCCCAGCAGGGCCATGACCACGGTGAAGGCCATGGGGTGGAACATCTTCCCGGCCACCCCGGTCAGGGCGAAGATCGGCAGGTACACCACCATGATGATCAACTGGCCGAAGATCAGCGCACGCCGGGCCTCCTTGGCCGCGGCAAAGACTTCATGCAGGCGTTCGGAGCGAGTCAACATGCGGCCGTGGTGCTGCTGGGCATGGGCCAGGCGGCGGATGGCGTTCTCCACAATCACCACCGCGCCGTCGACGATGATGCCGAAGTCCAGGGCGCCGAGGCTCATCAGGTTGGCGCTGACCTTGTTGCTGAACATGCCGGTGAAGGTGAACAGCATCGACAGTGGAATCACCAGGGCAGTGATCAGCGCGGCGCGGATGTTGCCCAGGAACAGGAACAGAATCACGATCACCAGCAACGCGCCTTCGAAGAGGTTCTTCTTCACCGTGGCGATGGCTTTTTCCACCAGATTGGTGCGGTCGTACACCGTGACCGCCACCACCCCTTCGGGCAGCGAGCGGTTGATCTCTTCGAGCTTTTTCGCCACAGCCTGGGACACGCTGCGGCTGTTCTCGCCGATCAGCATGAACACCGTCCCCAACACCACTTCCCGGCCGTTCTCGGTGGCCGCGCCCGTACGCAGTTCGCGGCCGATCTGCACCTGGGCGACATTGCGCACGCGGATCGGCGTGCCGTCGCTGCTGCTGATGACGATGTTGGCGATGTCCTCGATGGACGCCAGTTGCCCCGGCGCACGGATCAGCAACTGCTCGCCGCTGCGCTCGATGTAGCCGGCGCCGACGTTGGCGTTGTTGCGCTCCAGGGCCGTCACCAGATCATTGAGGGTCAGCTTGTAGGCCGCCAGGCGCTTGGGGTCCGGAGCGATCTGGTACTCCTTGGCGAAGCCGCCGATGGTGTTGATCTCCGCCACGCCCTGCACGTTGCGCAACTGCGGCTTGATGATCCAGTCCTGGATCACCCGCAAGTCGGTGGGGGTGTAGGGCGTGCCATCTTCCTTGCGGGCACCGTCCTCGGCCTCCACGGTCCAGAGGAAGATTTCCCCCAGCCCGGTGGAGATCGGCCCCATCACCGCCTCCACGCCTTCAGGCAATTGCTCACGAGCCACTTGCAGGCGCTCGTTGACCAGTTGCCGGGCGAAGAACAGGTCGGTGCCGTCCTTGAAGATCACCGTCACCTGGGACAGGCCCGAGCGCGACAGCGAGCGGGTCTGCTGCAACCCCGGCAAGCCGGCCATGGCGGTCTCGATGGGAAAGGTGATGCGCTGCTCGGTTTCCAGCGGCGAAAACCCTGGCGCTGCGGAGTTGATCTGCACCTGGACGTTGGTGATATCGGGGACCGCGTCGATCGGCAGCTTCTGGTAGCTGGCGATGCCGACCCCGGCCATCAGCAGCACCGCCAACAGGACGATGATGCGCTGCTCGATGGCGAATTGAATGAGGCGCTCAAACATGGGAAATCACTCTGTGCTGTGACCGATCAATGGCCATGGTCGGCCGAGCCTTTGCCCAGCTCGGACTTGAGGGTGAAGCTGCCACGGGTGGCGACCCGGGCACCGGCGGCCAGGCCTTCGCGGATCTCGACGAAACCGTCCTGAGTGGCCCCGGTGACCACCGGCGTGGCCTGGAAGCCCTCGGCCACCCGGACAAACACCGAAGGCCGGTCTTCCACGGTCTGGATCGCCGTCTGCGGCACGCTGACCGGCGCTTCGAAGGCCTCGGTGGCCACTTGCACCGAGACGAACAGCCCCGGGCGCCAGGCGTCATCGGGGTTGGCCAGGGTCACCCGCACGGTGGCGGTCCGGGTCTGCTCCCCCAGCAAGTTGCCGACGTAGGCCACCTGGCCCTGGACCTGGGTCCCCAGCTCACTGGAGCTGACATGCACCGCCTGACCGACCCGGACTTTGTCCAGGTCCTTGGGAAACACCCCGAAGGTGGCCCAGACCCGGGACAGGTCCGACAGGGTGAAAGCGGCGCTGGTTTCGCCCACCACTTCGCCGACGCTGAGGTGTTTCTCCACCACCACGCCATCGAACGGCGCGCGCATTTCATAGCGATTGCCCCCCACCAACTGCGCACTGCCACTCAGGGCATTCATCTTCTGCCGGGCGTTGTCGAGGGCGATTTGCGCTTCTTGCAGGGTCTGCCGCGCCAGCAGGTAATCCTGCTCGGCGGAGATCTGGTCGACCCACAACTGGCGTTCACGCTCGAAAGTGGTACGGGCCAGTTCCACCCGCCGCCCGGCAGCCGCCAATTCACTGCGCAGGTCAGACACCTGCTGGCTGGCAATGACCGCCAGCAGTTCGCCGCGCTTGACCGCCTGACCGAGATTGACCTGCACCGACTCCACCACGCCGGCAGCCCGCGGCACGATGTGGGAGGTGCGATCCTCGTCAAAGCGGATTTCCCCCGGCAGGCTGAGCAGGCGGTTGAGGCGCCGGGGCCCGGCCTCGGCCAGCTCGATACCGGCCGCCTGGATCTGCTCGGGGCTGAGCTCCAGATGCCCTTCAGGTTCGTCTTCGCCATGCCCGGCCGGCTCTGCCACTGCAGGTGCCTGGGTGCGGGCGGGGGTAGCGAACAGGTCCGGCAGCAGCAAGGCCGCCGCTCCCAGGCCGACCACCGCTGAAATGGCCATGACAAGGCTGCGTTTTTTATCCATGGGTGCTCCTGACAATCGATGTTCGGCAGCGCGAGAAGCGCCTTACGAGGTAGGCGGAAAGAAAAGTTCGTCGAGAGCCCGGTGCCATTCATGGACGCACCAGTGCCGGGGCGGCTCATCCGGCGGCGCCAGCGGTGCACCGCTGCAATCGCTGACCAGCAGGGCGGCCAGGCACGCGAGGCCCCTCAACCAGGCTTTCACCAACGGCTGAGGTCGCCGTAGATGCGTTCGATCCGCACCCAGGCATCGGTGGTTTGCGCCACGGCGGCAAGGTACTGGCTGCGAGCGCTGATCAAGGTGCGCTGGGCATCCAGTACTTCGAGGAAGCTGAACTTGCCCATCTCGAAGCCCCGGGTGGCACTGTCCACTGCGCGCTGGGCCGCGGGCAGGATGATCTGGTTGAACGACTGCACCTCGCCCCTGGCGGTGCTCCACTGCTCCAGGGCCTGGCGGGTTTCGCTGCGCAGGCGCAGCTCGGTGGCGTTGCGCAGGTCCCGGGCCTGATCGGCGCGCCGGGCGGCAGACAGCACATTGCCCTGGTTGCGGTTGAACAGCGGCAGCGGCATCGACAGGCCCACCAGGTTCACCCGCTCGCGGGCACTGGCGTCGTACTGACTGCCTACGCTGACGTCGAGGTCGGGAATGCGCTGGGCTTTTTCCAGGCCCAGGGACGCCTCGCGCTGGACAATCTCCTGCTCCGCCAGACGCAGCTCCGCGGTCTCCTGCAACCGATTCAACAATTGCGCCGAAGCCGGCGGAGTGACCACCGCCAGCGAGGGCTCCTGCACGGCGGCAAAGTTCGTGGTGGCAGCGCCTGTGATCCTGGCCAACTGCCGATAGGCATTGTCCTGCTCCATCTGGCCACGATTGAGTTCCAGGCGAACTTCTGCCAACTGCACCTGGGCCCGGGTGGCCTCGACCGGCGAGGCCTTGCCGGCATTGACCCGCCCCTGGGCCACCGTGACACCGCGCTCGGCCAGGGCCAGGGAACGCCCGGCCAGTTGCGTGCGCTCCTGGGCCCGCAGGGCGGCGTAGAAAGCCTCCAGGACATCGGCCCGCAGCTGGTTGCCCCGTCGCTCCAGTTCCAGGGCCGCCAGCGCCTGGCCGCGGCTGGCCAGTTCCACCCGAGCGCCGCGCTTGCCTCCCAGTTCCAGCGCCTGGCTGAGTTTGACCGAGGTGGTGCGGGTATCCCTGCGGGTGTCCTCGGCATCCACCGACAGCACCGGGTTGGGCATCAGCCCGGCCTGTTGGCGAGCGCCCTGGGCGATCTCGATCTCCCAGCGTGCGGCGGCCAGTTCGGGGTTGTTGGCAAAGGCATTGGCCAAGGCGCTATCCAGGCTCAGCGCGGGTGGCTCGGCAGCACTCGGAGACTGCGCCAGCAGCGCCAGCAGCAGCGCCGCAGAGCAGCGCCAGGCTGCCCGGGGAAGTGTTCTCGGGAAAGTCGGCATAACAGGTTCCGGCCCCTATAGAGGCAACGTTTCTGCGAAAGTGCAGCGGAACATATCGGTGGTTATTCAACAGCGCCCTGGCCGATATGGAACTGCAACAGTTCGCCCATTGACTGGGAGAGTTTCAATATCGACCAAGGGTAACTTTCGCTGCTTATCAGCAGGGTGGCGCAAAGATTACAAATCCGTTAGCAAAGGTTCTGCATCAACGTTCTGTATTAACATTCCGCCATCCAAAGACAATGCCAGACTTACTTTAAAACGCTCCAAACAAAGTTAAAGGCGTCTCAAGCTGCCTGCATGAAAGTGCACTTTTAAATTATTAATCCCGTCATTTACAGCAACTTTCTTTTACTGCCCCTTATCGCCGAGAACCTCATCAGCATGCGTATCCTGGTTATCGAAGACGAACTTAAAACTGCCGACTACCTGCATCAGGGACTGACTGAAAGTGGATATGTGGTGGATTGTGCCAATACCGGCGCAGATGGCCTGCACCTGACCCGCCAGCACGCCTACGACCTGGTGATCCTGGACGTCAACCTGCCGCAGATCGACGGCTGGGGCGTGCTGTGCCAGATCCGCCAGGACAGCAACACCCGGGTAATGATGCTCACGGCCCAGGGACGGCTGGCGGACAAGATCCGGGGGCTGGACCTGGGGGCCGATGACTACCTGGTCAAGCCGTTCGAGTTCCCCGAACTGCTGGCCCGGGTCCGCACCCTGATGCGCCGCAGCGAACAGGCAGCGGTGCCCGACGTACTCAGGGTCGCCGACCTGGAACTGGACCAGGGCCGGCACCGGGCCTTTCGCGGTAAACAACGCATCGACCTGACCACCAAGGAATTCGCCCTGCTGCACCTGCTGATGCGTCAGAGCGGCGTAGTGCTGTCCCGGACCCAGATCATCTCCTTTGTCTGGGACATGAACTTCGATTGCGACACCAACGTGGTGGAAGTCTCGATCCGTCGCTTGCGAGCGAAGATCGACGACCCTTTCGAGCGCAAACTGATCCACACCCTGCGGGGCGTGGGCTACGTACTCGAAGAGCGCGACTGAGCCGCACGATCGCCTCGCCGGCCAGACCACCTTTTTGCTCATGCATCTGCTGATGCCCCGCCGGCTCCAGTTGCTCGATCTCGATCCCGTCCGGCACGCCTTACATGCTCTCCCTGGCAACAGCTCTGTAGAATGCCTGCTCCATTCTCAGCGCAAGGGACCGACATGCCTCATCAGCCTTGGATCTTTGGCCTTGTCATCGCCGTACTCGCCAGCACCGCTGGCTGGGCGCCTGCCCAGGCCGCAGCACTGGACTGCGAGCACATCAGCGTCAGCGAACAGATCGATCGCTGCGCCCGGCAGGACAAGGATCGCGCCGACGCTGCGCTCAACCAGAGCTATCAGGCACTGCTAGTGCGGGTCCACAACCTGTATCCCAGCAGCCTGCTGCAAGAACAGGAATACCTCGGCAAATTGAAGAATGCCCAGCGTGCCTGGATCAAATACCGCGACAGCAGCTGCGTGCTGGAGGCCTTCGAAGTGGAACCGGGCAAGCCGGCCCACGTCACCCTGATCAACCGCTGCGTGACCCGCCTGAGCAACGAGCGCACCCGCTACCTGGACCAACTGCTACCCAAATAATCGCACCCGCTGAAGAAAATTCGCGAAGCTGATCAGTAGCCCCCATCAGGTTGCGCCGATGCGTGCCGAGCCTCGCCCACGCGCCCACCAAAGTAGCCGGCACTGGCCACCCCCACCGCCCCCATCACCGCGCAATAGATCACGCAGATCCATGGGCTCCAGGGCATCAGGGCAATCAGCAACAACGGCGTGGTGCTGGCCCAGAGGGCATAGGCGATGTTGTAGGTGAAGGAAATGCCCGAGACGCGAATCCGCGGTGGAAACAGGCTGACCATCACCGATGGCACCGCCCCCACCACCCCGCAGCCCAGGCCGGCGATGGCGTAGGCCAGGCCGATCCACTCACCGCCGCTGATCAGGCAGCCATAGAGCACAGCGATGCCCAGGGGCAGCAGCAGGCTGTAGAGCATCACCGTGCGCCAGGCGCCGAGGCGGTCGACGATCAGCCCGGCCAGGATGCAGCCGATGTTGAGGAAAACGATGCCCAGGCTACTCAGAGCAAAGGTATGGCTGGCGCTCATGCCGAAGCTCTTCTGCATCATGGTCGGGGTGATGACCACGAACACCACCACCGCCGAGGTCAGCACGCAGGTGAGGATCAGCGCCGGCAGGATCGCCAGCCGGTGCTCGCGCAGCACGGTGCGCAGGGGCAATTCGCCCGCGCTGTCGCGTTGGTTCTGCAGGGCCACGAACACCGGGGTTTCACTCAGCCAACGGCGCAGCCAAACGCCGATCACGCCAAACACCCCGCCCAGCAGGAAGGGGTAGCGCCAGGCGTGATCGAGGATTTCCTCGGGGCTGAAGACCCGCGCCAGCAGGGTCGCGGTCAGCGCGCCCAACAGGTAGCCGAAGGTCAGGCCGGCCTGGAGGAAGCCCAGGGCATAACCGCGATGGGCCCGTGGCGCGTGCTCGGCGACAAATACCCAGGCACTGGGCACTTCGCCCCCCACGGCGGCGCCTTGCAGCACGCGCAGCGCCAACAGCAGCAAGGGCGCGAAGTAACCGATCTGGGCATAGGTGGGCATGATGCCGATCAGCAGGCAAGGCAGCGCCATCATCAGGATGCTCAGGCTGAAGACCTTCTTGCGCCCCAGCCGGTCGGCGAAGTGGGCCATGAGAATGCCCCCCAGGGGCCGGGCCAGGTAGCCGGTGACGAAGATCCCGAAGCTTTGCAGCAGGCGCAGCCATTCGGGCATTTCCGGAGGGAAGAACAGCTGGCTCAGGGTCAGGGCGAAAAATACGAAGATGATGAAATCGTAGATTTCCAGGGCGCCGCCCAGGGCGGCCAGGCCCAGGGTCTTGTAGTCGGCGCGGGAAAAGCGCGCCGGCGACGACTCAGTGGAAGGGGTCATAAAAGCAACTCGGAGGGTGGCAATCAGCAAGGCTGCACATGGTCTATGCAATCGTCCCGAGGAACAACCATCAGTCGTTGGCGACCCGGGCTATAGACGAGCCCTTGGCCATGGCGATGGCGGCCTGGATCGCGGCGCGGGCCTGGGGGCTGTTTTTCCAGCAGCTGGAGCCCACCAGGGCCGAGGCCTGGGTGACGATGTCCAGGGCATCGGCGGCGGCCAACTGGCTCAGGGAAATGATCCCCAGTTGCTCCAGGCGCCCCACCACTGTGGGCCCGACACCCTTGACCTTGAGCAGTGCGGCGCGTTCTTCGGGGGAAAATGACATCGGCTTTGAGTCCTTTGCAGTCCGTGGCAATTGCCGCATTCTTGCACAGTTCTCGGCCGCCTCAGCCTGGGGCGGCCGTCTTCCTTATAAACATAAGAAATCCGAGGTACTGACGTGGCCGCTGATATTCAAGATAGCCGCTCCGCCCGCTTTGCCCTGCGCTGTTCGAACTGGGCTGAACGCTGGTTTCCCGATTCCTGGGTGTTCGCCGCACTGGCGGTGATCATCGTCACCCTGGCCACCCTGGCCATGGGCGCCAAGCCCACCGATGCCGCCAGGGCCTTCGGTGACGGCTTCTGGAGCCTGATTCCCTTCACCATGCAAATGGCCTTCGTGGTCATCGGCGGCTATGTGGTGGCCAGCTCGCCGCCAGCGGTGAAGCTGATCGACAAGCTGGCGCGCATCCCCAAGAACGGCCGCTCAGCGGTGGCCTGGGTGGCGCTGATTTCCATGGTCGCGTCCCTGCTCAACTGGGGCCTGTCCCTGGTGTTCGGCGGCCTGCTGGTACGAGCCCTGGCCCGACGCACCGAACTGCGCATGGATTACCGCGCCGCTGGGGCGGCCGCCTACCTCGGCCTGGGCGCTGTCTGGGCCCTGGGGCTGTCGTCCTCGGCCGCGCAGTTGCAGGCCAACCCCGGCAGCCTGCCGCCGTCGATCCTGGCCATCACCGGGGTGATTCCTTTCACCCAAACCATCTTTCTCTGGCAGTCGGGAGTGTTGCTGCTGGCCCTGATCGTCGTCTCGCTGATCGTCGCCTACGCCACCGCCCCGGGGCCCAACAGTGCCCGGGATGCCCAGGCCTGCGGGGTCGACCCGAGCTTCAGCATGCCCAAGCCGCAACCGCGGACCCGCCCCGGCGAGTGGCTGGAGTACAGCCCGTTGCTGACCATTCTCCTGGCGCTGCTGGCCGCCGGCTGGCTGTATCACGAGTTCGCCACCAAACCGGCGATCACCGCGATCTCCGGGCTCAACACCTACAACTTCCTGTTCCTGATGGCCGGCGCCCTGCTGCACTGGCGCCCGCGCAGCTTCCTCGATGCCGTGGCCCGGGCGGTGCCCACCACCACCGGGGTGCTGATCCAGTTTCCGCTATACGGTTCCATCGCCGCGCTGATGACGGTGGTCAAGGGCGTGGACGGCCAGACCCTGGCCCACCACATCTCGACCTTCTTCGTGCAGATCGCTTCCCACGACACCTATGCCCTGCTGATGGGCCTGTACTCGGCGGTGCTGGGCTTCTTCATTCCGTCGGGCGGCGGCAAGTGGATCATCGAAGCGCCTTATGTGATGCAGGTGGCCAATGACCTGCAATACCACCTGGGTTGGGCCGTGCAGATCTACAACGCCGCCGAGGCCTTGCCGAACCTGATCAACCCCTTCTACATGCTGCCGCTGCTGGGAGTACTGGGCTTGAAGGCCCGGGACCTGATCGGTTTCTCCTTCGTCCAGTTGCTGGTGCACACCCCTCTGGTGCTGGTCCTGCTCTGGGCCCTGGGCACCACCTTGGCCTACTTGCCGCCCGTGATCCCCTGAAGGCTTGCCGAGCCCGCTCCGCCAAGACGGAGCGGGCCTGTGGATAAGTCTTCTTCGACGCGGATTTCAGACTTTTCAGAGGCCATCGCAGTGGACTCCTGAAGCATTCCTGTAGTCTTTGCGTCATATTCGGTTGTTACCGTGCCACCGAAATAGTTTGTAACGAATTTCCAGATCGACGTGCAAGGAGCCGACATGAGCGACGATACCGACCAGCGCGACACCCCCGAAACCAACGCCGACCAACCCACCGACACCAGCCGCCGCCGCTTCCTTGGCGGCGTTGCCGTTCTTGGAGTCGGCGCCACCCTGAGCGCCTGCAGCAAGCCCGGCGAACCCGCTGGCAAACCGGATGCACGTCCGCTCTCCCCCACTGAGCTGGACAAGGCGCTGCGCGATCAGGTGAAGAACGTGGTGGTGCTGTTCGCCGAGAACCGCAGCTTCAACAACCTGTTCGCCAACTTCCCCGGCGTGGAAAAACCGCTGTCGGCCCTCAAGCCCGAAGCGTTCCAGCAACGGGACCGCGATGGCAGCCTGCTGTCGAAACTGCCACCCATTTGGGGCGGCATCCTGCAAGTGGGGCCACAGACCCTGGACGGCATCACCTACCCGGTGGAAACCCAGTTCCAGGAAAACCTGCCCAATGCGCCGTTCGCCCTCAAAGGCCCCAGCGGCGAGGACCTGCCCCTGGGCCTGGTGACCCGCGACCTGTGGCACGTGTTCTACCAGAACCAGATGCAGATCAACGGCGGCAAGAACGATGGCTTCGTGGCCTGGGCCGACTCCGGTGCCCTGACCATGGGTCACTACGCCCAGACCCGTTACTCCCTGCGCCTGTGGGATGTGGCGCGAGAGTTCGTGCTTTGTGACAACTTCTTCCAGGGCGCCTTCGGCGGCTCCTTCCTCAACCACCAATACCTGATCAGCGCCAAGGTGCCGTTCTACCCCGACGCGGCCAACTCGGTGGCCAAGTCGCAGATCGCTACCTTGCAGGGCGACGACCCCAAGGGCACGCGCCTCAAGCCCCTGGACAAGTCCCCGGCCAGTGCCATGGACGGTGCGCCGCAGTTCGGCCCCAGCGCCCTGACCCCGGACGGTTACGCGGTCAATACCATGGCCCCGCCCTACTGGCCGACCTGGATCCGCGACCCGGAGCGCCCGGACTACGCCAAGCCCGATCTGCCCAGCGTGCTGGTGCCCCAGACCCACGAACACATCGGCGACAAGCTGTCGAAGAAGAACGTCGACTGGGCCTGGTACGGCGGTGCCTGGCAGGCCACTCTGGAGCAGTTCAAGGATTCCGGCGGGATTCCCAAGATCCCCAACTTCCAGTACCACCACCAGCCGTTCAACTACTTTGTGCGCCAGGGCCCGGAGAATCCGGCCGAGCGTGCCAAGCGCCTGCGCGACGGCGGCCTGGGGGACGAGTCGAGCACCAACAAGTTCTTCGCCGACGCCGAGGCCGGCAAGCTACCGGCGGTGACCTTCTACAAACCCCAGGGCAACCTCAACCTGCACGCCGGCTATGCCGACGTAGCCGCCGGCGACCGGCATATCGACCGGGCTCTGAAAGTGCTGCGGGAAAGCCCGCAATGGAAAAACATGGTGGTGATCGTCACCGTCGACGAAAACGGCGGCTGGTGGGACCACGTGGCGCCGCCCCAGGGTGATCGCTGGGGCCCGGGCACGCGGATTCCGGCGCTGGTGGTGTCGCCGTTCGCCCGCAAAGGCACGGTGGATCACACGGTGTATGACACGGCCTCGATCCTGCGGCTGATCACCCGGGTGTTCCAGCTGGAAACCCTGGACGGCATCAAGGAGCGTGATGAGGCCATGATTGCCCGGGGCCAGAAGCCCATGGGCGATCTGACCAACGCCCTGCACTTCAGCGTCTGACCCCGGCGGGGCCCGCAACAGGCCCGCCAGCCACCGCAGAACCGAAGCTCAAGATCCGCTTCGGCTCTGCGGCACCGGCGCCAATAATAGCTATGTGATATCACGCACTTTACCCATCCACCCGACGGGTAATATCCTGCGCGCCACCTATTTGTTTCATCAGTTTTCCGATTGGAAAGGGAGTTCGTCGTCATGATCGTAGGCATCGACCTGGGGACCACCAACAGCCTGGTGGCGGTCTGGCGCGACACCGCCAGTGAGCTGGTGCCCAACGCCCTGGGCCAGCTCCTGACCCCCAGCGTGGTGGGCCTGGACGATGAGGGCCGGGTGCTGGTGGGCCAGGCCGCCCGGGAACGCCTGCACACCCATCCGCAACTGACCACCGCATTGTTCAAGCGCTACATGGGCAGCGCCACCGAAGTGCGTCTGGGGGATCGTCTGTTCCGCCCGGAAGAACTCTCGGCCCTGGTGCTCAAGAGCCTCAAGGAGGATGTCGAGCGCACCTACGGCGAGCCGGTGGAAGAGGCGGTGATCAGCGTGCCGGCCTACTTCAGCGACGCCCAGCGCAAGGCCACGCGGATCGCCGGCGAGCTGGCCGGGCTCAAGGTGGAAAAGCTGATCAACGAACCCACTGCCGCGGCCCTGGCCTACGGCCTGCACCAGCGCGACAAGGAAACCTCGTTCCTGGTCTTCGACCTCGGTGGCGGCACCTTCGACGTGTCGATCCTGGAGCTGTTCGACGGGGTCATGGAAGTCCGCGCCAGCGCCGGTGACAACTTCCTCGGCGGCGAAGATTTCGACAGCCTGCTGCTGGAGCACTTCATCGAACAGCAAGGCCAGGCGGCGGACTTTCCCGAGCGCCAGAGCGTGCTCCAGGCCCTGCGCCGGGAAGCCGAACGGGTACGCCGTGCCCTGGGCCAGGAACCCAGCGCCGAGTTCAGCCTGCGCGTCGACGGCCGGCACTGGACCCAGACCATCACCCAGGCGCAGTTGGCCAACCTCTACACGCCCCTGCTGGAACGCCTGCGGGCCCCCATCGAGCGGGCCCTGCGCGATGCGCGAATCCGCGTCAGCGACCTGGATGAAATCCTCCTGGTGGGCGGCGCAACCCGCATGCCCCTGGTACGCAAGCTGGCGGCCGGATTGTTCGGGCGTTTTCCGTCCATCAGCCTCGACCCCGACGAAGTGGTGGCCCAGGGCGCGGCGGTCCAGGCCGCCCTCAAGGCACGCTCCGCGGCCCTGGAAGAAGTGGTCCTGACCGACGTCTGCTCCTACACCCTGGGCATCGAAACCTCCCAGCAGTACGGCAACCAGATCGAGGGCGGGCATTACCTGCCGATCATAGAGCGCAACAGCGTGGTGCCGGTGAGCCGGGTCAAGACCGTGCAAACCTTGCACGACAACCAGGAGCAGGTGCTGCTGAAGATTTTCCAGGGCGAGAGCCGCCTGGTGCGCGACAACGTCGCCCTCGGCCAGCTGGAAATGCAGGTGCCCAAGCGCCCGGCCGGTGAAGTCTCGCTGGACGTGCGCTTCACCTACGACATCAACGGCCTGCTGGAAGCCCAGGTGAGCATTCCCCTGACCGGTGAGAGCCGTTCCCTGGTGATCGAGAACAACCCCGGGGTGCTGACCCCGGAAGAAATCCAGGAGCGGCTCAAGGCCCTGGAGCAACTCAAGGTTCATCCCCGCGACCAGCAGGTGAACACCCTGCTCAGCGCCCGCCTGGAACGTCTGTATCAGGAAAGCCTTGGGGAATTGCGCGAACAGATCGGCTATTGGGCCGGGCAATTCCAGCAAGTGCTGGACACCCAGGACGAGCGCAAGATCCGCGAAGTGCGCAACCAACTCAGTGAACAGTTGCAGAGACTGGAAAACGGCCACTGGCACTGAGGAGCGGCGACATGGACTGTTGGACCCTGCTGGAGCTGCCGGACGATGCCGATGAGCGCAGCATCAAGCGCAGCTACGCCAAACGCCTGAAAACCACCCGTCCCGATGAGGATGCCGAAGGCTTCCAGCGTCTGCGCGAGGCCTACGAGCGGGCGCTGCAACTGGCTCGCTGGCGGGAAGAGGAACAAGAACGACCGACTTCCCACACGACGCTAGCCAGCACGCTCCCGACCATGACACCGGCGAATGACGCCAACCTTCGACATTGGTCGCAACTGCTGGAGATCCAACCCGCGGTTCAAGCGCTGCCAATCACCCGGCAAACCGACGACCCGGCACAGCCTCTGCTGCTGAACCTGAGTCGGCACACACTGCCACAGCGCTGGCAACAGGCCTTGGACCTGGATTGTGCGCCAGCTTTTGAAGCCGGTTTGCTGCGTCTTTGCTTCGAACAGCCAGGGCTTCGCACTGCCATCACCACCTGGGCGGTGCAGCACCTGCAATGGCTGACACCCTGGCAGCAGGTGCACATGACACCCTGGGAAGAAGAGGCGCTGACCAGCGGGTTGTTGCAGCAATACCGGCAGACCCTGCAAGAGCTTCTGGAAACCCGGCAGGAACCGGAATTCCTCCATTCCCTCGAAACCTACAGTAAACAGCCCTGGATGCAGGTGTTCGACCGTCGACAGGAATGGCAACGAATCGTCATGCAATTGCTGTACGACACGCAGTGGAGCCTGCCGTTGCTCGACCGAGTCTGCCAACTCCTGGGCTGGGACGATGCCTGCGGGGTCCATCCGGAACCCGCCTGGATCTGGCATAGCCTGATCCAACGCTGTGAGCAGGAAGCCTTCTTCCACGCCCTGCAAGCCAAGGCGCAAGACCACAAGACCTGGGCACCTGAAGTTCAGGCGGCGCAACTGCTGCTCAATCCCTTGTCACGCCGGCAACAGCAGAACCTGATCCTGGACTTCGGCGTAGACCACTGGGTCGCTTGCCAGGATCTTGCGCAAACCCTGAGCGGGCGTTACCCGCAACTGATTGAGCGTCTGCCCTGTAGCGACGTTTTCTTCTGGCGCAAGTTCATGCCTCGGCCCCCAGCGGCGCAGACCTGGATCAGGGTCTGGGCTGCCCTGGCTCTGGCCTTGACCCTGTTCTTCCTTAATCAGGAGGATCATTCAGCAATGCCTGCCTTGTTATTCGGGGGAACGATCGCGTTGATTCCCACGGCGGTGGCACGCTTGATCATGCTCCTGCTCTGGGTGCCCACATCTCATCAGATGATTGCCCTTGATCTGTGGCTCAGCGAACGCCTGCTGCCCAGACGTCTGAACCCCCATGGCGAGTGGCTGGTATTGCGCCACGCAGTCCCCCAGTTGGCGATGCTTGCAGTTTTCGCGGCCTTGCTGGGACCGCTGGGGATGGCTGGATACTCGGGTTTCATCCTGATCGGCCTGTTGCATGACAAACGGATCGGGCATCTGGACCCAGGTTTCAGTGAAAGACACCCTTACCTGACTGCGTTGCACTGGAGCCACTGGAGCCCACTGCAAGTTATTTTCCTGCTGCTCATGAGCGGCATCATCCTGGCGTGCCGAATCCATTATCCCGCCTATCCTCTGACACGCTTGCTGCCTGGTTGAACAGGTACGGGCCGAACGTTCATTTACACAATGCCTTTCCCCCTGCATGGGGTTCACGCTGAAAAGGATCTGAGCATGTTCAAATTCGCAGGAATCTCCCTGGCCCTGGCGGCCGCCGCGTTGAGCACCAGCGTCATGGCCGATGTCGAGGTCGATCTGGGCAGTCCGCAACGTGTCACCCAACTCTTCGCCTACCCCAACAACTGCAACGTGATCTGCTATCGCAACTGGACCCTGGAGCAGACGGTGGAGCACTACCTGACCCAGAGCGTGCAGCGCGATGGCTACAGCGCGGCCAAGGTCAGCGTGAAAACCGCCAACGACAAGGTTGTCGCCTCCATCAGCGGCGTGCCCGAGGGCTACGACAAGCCGTTGAGCGCCCTGCTCGATGCCGGCGACCTGGCCTATAAAGGCGCCAGCCAGCTCAATGCCGATGGCAAATGGGCCTACAGCTGGTACCTGTTCCTGCCTCTGGGCATGGCCCTGGAAAACCGCAAGAGCGTCGAGCTGCTGCACTTCCCGCCGGACTATTCATTGACCCAGGCCCAGGACTATCTGGAGTCGGCCACCACCGATCGCTGGGCCACCCTGCTCACCGTCAACGGCATTGCCGCAGAGCAAACGCCGGCGTACCAGACCATTGTCGACATCGCACCGATCGCCGCGCCATCGAGTGCCGGCAAGGACCTGGAAGGGGTCTACAGCTACTTCAACAACTACCAGACCACCATGGTCAAGCAGGTCAGCCAGAACGCCAGCGGCGCGGCCTTGCCGATGGTGGCTTTCGGTGCGCCCGTGCGTAACTGGCTCAAGCAGCAATATGGGGTCACGGTGAATGTGCTGGGCCTGGCGCAAATCAGCCCCAGCGAAGGCGTGAAGGTGCCGGTACTGGGCTCCAACCACCCGAGCTACATCTGGTACGCGGCGGACCCGGACAACTATGACAACGACGAGGCCAAGGCCGACGCCGCAGGGCTGAAAGTCATGGGACAGGATTTGAGTGCGGCCTGCTGGCAGGCCGGTATGGGCAGCAAGCCGGGGACGGATCCGAGCACCCTGCTCAGCAGTTGCACCCAGACCTGGCAGGTGACACAAAAAGAGCAGACCTGCGAGTTGTTCTACACCTCGGTACGCAAGCTGACCGAGCAACAGGCCGCGGCCAAGTGCAGCAGCGCACCGGTCACGACCCAGCTCAAGCAGCTCAAGGCACCGGCACCGGCGCCAAGCACCGAGGTGCCGCACCTCTGAAGTCCGCCGCTGGCCGCTGCGCCTTCACGCAGCGGCCAGCCCGCATTCAGACGGCGCCGAGGGGACGCAGGCGATATTGCGGTGGCAGTTGTTCGAAACCGCTGATGGTCGTGTCCAGGCTCTTCCAGCGACCGTCCTTGATCCCGTAGATGCAACCGTGGATCGACAGGCTCTGCCCGCGATGCCAAGCGTTCTGCACGATGCTGGTATGGCCGACGTTGGCCACTTGCTGGATCACGTTCAGTTCGCACAGGCGGTCGACTTGTTCTTCTTCCGTGGCCAGTTGTGCCAGCGCCTCGCGGTGCTCGTAGTACAGGTCACGGATCGAACGCAGCCAGCCATCGATCAGGCCAAACTGGCGATCCTGCATCGAGGCGCGCACGCCGCCGCAACCATAGTGGCCGGTGACCAGGATGTGTTTGACCTTGAGTACATCCACCGCGTACTGGATCACCGACAGGCAATTGAGGTCGGTGTGCAGCACGACGTTGGCCACGTTACGGTGCACAAACAGGTCGCCCGGCAACATGCCGACGATCTCGTTGGCTGGCACCCGGGCGTCCGAGCAGCCGATCCACAGGTACTCCGGAGTCTGCTGGCGGGCCAGCTTGGAGAAGAATTCCGGATCTTCCTGCTTGATCGCTTCGGCCCAACGCGCGTTGTTATCAATCAGATCTTGTAGTTCGTTCATGCTGTGAAGCCTCAAGAATGATGCGCAGCTTTGACAGACGAGTGCCTGTCGAGGTCACGCCAATAACGGCAGATACCGGTTATCCCTGCCGGGGAATCTTCACCGGGGCTGTGGGTCCACCCTGCAAGCCCCTAAAAGTATGAGCAATCGCCATGACCGAATCACGACGCCCCTTCAACGCGCCCCAGCCCGAGCCGATCGACGATGATCAGGATCGCATGGGGTCCATGGAAGAACTGCATTTCGATGACGACGAACCCGGCGCCCTAAGCAGCACCGGCCTCACCAGCGACGGCTCCAGCGACGACGACCTGAGCCCGGAAACCCTGATCCGCGAGGATGGGGCCCGTTCTGCCCGGGAAATCGGCGCCGATAAACCGGCGGACTGGGATCTGAGTATTGTCGATGCCACGGACATTGGGGGTGGCAGTGGTCTGGATGAAGCCGAACTGGCGCGCCGCGACCCGCTGGACGGCAAACCCTGAGCTCGGCGCCACATTTAATGACGCCCTCTCCCGCAGGAGCCGGCTTGCCGGCGAAGAGGCCCTCAAGCCATACATCGCCGCGAATGGCGTCTTCGCTGGCAAGCCAGCTCCTACAGCTGCCTGCGTGCTGGTTGAAGGCTCAGTCGACCAGGGTGCAGGCCATCACCAGGGCGTCTTCGCGACCACCCACCGCCGGGTAATAGTCGCGGCGGCGCCCGACTTCATTGAAGCCATAACGCTCGTAAAGCCGATAAGCGGTCTGGTTGCTGGAACGCACTTCGAGGAAACATTCGCGCGCGTCCTTTTGGTAGGCGCGCTTCATCAGCTCTTCCAGCAGCCGCAGGCCCAGGCCGCGGCCCTGGCTTTCCGGCTTGACGGTGATGTTCAGCAGATGCGCCTCGTCAATGATCACCTGGATCACCCCGTGGCCCACCTGCTGGCTGCCTTCGAACATCAGCCAGACTTCGTAGGACTTGAAGGCATCCATGAAAATGCCCCGGGTCCAGGGGTGACTGAACGCGGCATATTCGATTTTCAGGATGGCATCCAGGTCCGCCTCGGTGGCCAGGCGGAAGGTCAACGCGTCACTCATTGGTCATTGTGCTCATCAGTGCTTTTCCAGCGCGTCATCAATCGACGCATGGCTTGCCAGACATCAGCCTTACGCTGTGGCTCTTCCATTAATAGTTCCAGGCCGGGCAAGGCCCAGGCCGAACCCAGGCCTTCGACCTGCAGTTCACGGTTGTAGGATTCAGCGTTGGCTTCCCCGGCGAAACGTACGGCCGGCAGACCGATCAGCCACAGGCAGACGCAGGGCTCTTCTTCGATTCGCACGCCGACAAAGGCCTGGACGAAGTCCCGGGCGGCTTCCGGCCCTTGGTCGAGGTTGCCCCGGGTCAGCATCGGCCAGCGCACCGGCTCGGCGAGGATCTGCGGGCTGTCCGGCAGGCCGGCGGCGCGCAGCATGTCCTTGAGCAGCAAGTAGGCCGGGTCGCGGCTCTGGAAGGCTTCGCCTGTGGGTAACTCCACCAGCAGCAGGCAACGGCCGGCCCGCAACAGCTGCAGGGCGAAGCGCGGCGGAGGAACCACCGGCGCCTTGACCACCGGAGCCGGGGCTTCTTCGCCCTCGGCCACTGGCTTGCTGGCTGACTTTGCAGGCGTGGTGGAAGGACGCGGCACCTCGATCTTCGGCCGTTCGACGGTCCTTGCAGCCGCCGCCGGGGCCTTGGCCTCGACCACAGGGGCAGGCGGGGCCTGCACCTCGGGTTCCGGCAAGGCCAGCAATTCAGGACGCGAAGGGGCGGCAAAGGGCAATTCGCTGCGCGGCAGCCAACTGACCACCTGCATGGCGGACAGATAAGCGCGACGACGGGACTCGATAAGCAAAGGTCGGCCACTTGTGGATAACTGAGGTGGGGGATTCTACCGTCCTTCGCCAAAGATCGCCTGCTGTTGATTGCGCGCAAAAGCGACAGTCCGTCTCATACCTGGACCTGGGGGTGAATCGTCGGCCCCCTGATGCAGTACAATCGCCGCTTTTCATTGCCAACCAGCCGGCCATTCCGATGATCGAACCCAAGCGCGTCTTGCGCGCCCTCGCCGAACACTGGGCACTTCTGGAGCCGCTGTGCGAGCACTTCGACCAAGGCACCCTGAGTCTTGCCGAACTGCGTTCACAGCTGTCTGCCCAACAACTGGACAGTACGCCCCAGGACATCACCCACCTGCTGGACGTATGGATACGCCTGGACATCCTGGTCCCGGTGGCGAAAAGCCCGAACCGTTTCGAGCTCAATGCGCAGATCCACGACTTCCTCGCCTACCTGCGCCGTGAACACCGCCTGGGCCTGTGCCTGGAGATCGAAGCCTACCTGCGTCACCTGGAGCGCCTGGCCGGTTACATCCAGGACGCCTTCGATGTGCGCGACGGCAACGACCTGGCGCGCCAGTTGCGGCTGCTGGACATGCGCGTGCGCGATGTCCTGAAGAAGCTCGCCAACGACGAACAGGCCTTGGTGGCCGTGGCCGAGCGGGCCAAGACCAGCGACCGGCAGATTCCCCTGCGCCAGCGCTACGCTGAGGTGCTGGCCACCTGGGACGAATACGTCGAGCCGATGATTCAGTTGGTGAACGCCGACGGCGCCTTCGAACAGGGCGTGCGCAAGGTGGAGAACGTCCTGCTGCGCCTGCTCACCGAGCAACAGCGCCTGGGCCATCTGGTGGACGACGACATGCTGTTGCGCACCCACGCGCGCATCCTGGAAATGCAGACCAGCGCCCAGTTGACCCTGCGTCACGCCCGGGAGCTGCTGCTGCCGTTGCGTGAGGAAGCCCGCCGCCACAACGCCGTGACCCGCGGCGCCGCCCTGGCCCTGGCGGCCATCCGCCGCAAGGGCATCGACGCGGTGCCCCAGGCGGCGATGCCGATGTTCACCCGTCCGCAGAGCACCTTCCTCGGCAGCTCCGGCCAGGTGGAAGCCTATGTCTACGCCCTGGCCCGCTTCGAGCCCAAGCCGGCGCGTTTCCCCAAGGCCCACAAGACCCACAAGGGCCTGGCTCCCAAGGCGCCGCGCACGGTTCGGGAAATGCTCGAGCGCTGCGAAGACGCCCTGCCGATGCCGGACCTGATGAGCTGGCTGCTGGACCAGGAGCCGGATGGCGCCACCGACGAATTGCTGTACTGGTTCTCCCGCCTGTCCCGGGAAAAACGTTTCAAGCGCGAGCGCCTAGAACGCCGCGACTACCACACCCAGGAGCACCAGGTCAGCCTGCGCTCCTTCGCCCTGCTCTCGGCCCGCGATGACACCGCCGAGCATTCTGCGAGCAACGCCCATGCATCTTGATCTTTCCGAACTGTCCCAGCTGGCGCCGATCTTCCGCGAGCTGTTCAAGGGTTACCACGTCAGCCGCCGCGACCCGGAGCTGTACGCGCAATTGTCGAACTTCCAGGACCAGTACCGCACGCTGTTCAAGGCCCTGGGCTTCGAACTGGTGTGCGACACCCGCGGCTTCTACTACTTTGTCCCCGACAACGCCGCCGCCCAGGTGAACAAGACCGCCCAGCGCCTGGCGCTGTTCACTTTCATCCTGGTGGAGCATCTGGCCGACCAGGGCCGCGACCCGATTGCCGTGCTCGATGGCGGCAGCCTCGGCCGTGACGAACTGCCGTCCTTGCTGGAGAAATACCGCGACCTGTTCATCCAGGCCGAAGTACAGACCCAGGAAGAGCTGGAAGAGAAAATCATGCGCCGCATGACCCAGCTGGGTTTTGCCGTCGAGGAACCGGGGATCTACCGCTTCCTGCCGCCAATGCACCGCTTCCTCGACGTTTGCCTGTCGGTGCAGCAGGACCGCGACCTGGCCGCCAGCCTGCACAGCGTGCTGCCGTTGCCGACCCCGGTGCTGGTGGACAACGACAGCGACGAGAAACTGCTGCAGACCGATGACCCGCTGGACCTGAGCGAATTCGACGAGTCCGAAGAAAGTGAAGAAGACGCGCTGGCCCGGGCCATCGCCGAAGAACAGGAGCTCGACGCATGAGCAAGGAACGCTACGGCATCCGCCGCTTTGCCCTACTGAACACCGCCGGCTACAGCTTGGGCCTGTTCCCCCTGGAAGAGCCGCTGTCGGTCTACGGGGCCAACAACCTGGGCAAGTCGGCGTCGATCAACGCCCTGCAATTCCCGATCCTGGCACGCATGTCAGACATGAGCTTCGGCAAGTACAGCCTGGAACAATCCCGGCGCTTCTACTTCGCCTCCGACACCAGTTACATCCTGGTGGAAGTCTCGCTGCCCCACGGCCCTCATGTGATTGGCGTGGTCGGGCGCGGCCCGGGCGGCGGTTTCGGCCACCAGTTCTTCGCCTACGCCGGCCAGCTGGACCTGGCGCATTACCAGAAGGACGACACCTGCCTGCGGCAGAAGGAGTTGTTCACCAACCTGGAACGCCAGGGCCTGAAGGCCTATGAACTCAAGCCGGATGAACTGCGGCGCCTGCTGGTAGGCGGCCACACCTCAATTCCACTGGACCTGACCCTGATCCCGCTGCGCTCGACCAGCGAGCAGAGCCTGAAGACCTTCCGCGCGCTGTTCATCAACCTGCTGCACATGCGCGAGATCACCGCAGCCAAGCTCAAGCAGCTGTTCCTCGATGCCTTCGAGCACAGCCTGCGCTCCGGCAGCGTCGACTACATCGCCGCCTGCGACGAAGCCTTCCGCGATGTGCGGCGCATGGAGCAGGACTACAACTCCCTGGTGGCCGCGGGCCCTCTGGTGGAAGCCCTGGCCAACGGCGTGAAGCAGCGGGACATTCTGCGGGGCAAGCTGCATCGCCTGTCGCCCCTGCTGGATTCGCTGCTGGGTACGTGGTCGGACTACGCCGGCGCGCGCAAGGAAGAGCTGACCATCCAGGCCGAGCACTACCGTAATGAGCAGGACGCGCTGCAAAACGACCAACGCAGCAGCACCCAGGAAATGATGCGCCTGGAACGGGAAATCACCGGCACCCAGCGTTGGCTCGGCGAGCTGTCGGTGCTCAAGCACCGCTTCGCCCTGGTGGATGACGTCAAGGTCCTGGAACAGCAACTGCTGGCAGCCAAGGATGCCCACGATGAACTGGCCGGCGCCCTGGCCCAGTCCCGGCAGTTCTCCGCTGAAGATTTGGAAGAACGCCTGCGGGATCTGGAAAAGCGCCTGAAGTCGGTCAAGCAGCAACTCGATCACGCTGACAACAACAGCTATGCACGCCTGCGCGAGGAGTTCTCCCAGCAGGACGTGGAGCGCCTGATGCGCCTGTTCAACAGCGCGCTGTTCAGCCTGCCCCTGGGCGAGCACGGCATCGCCCTGGACGACAACGGCGAGTGGGTGAAGTCGGTGGAGCTGATCCTCGATGGCTTCAAGGGCGAGCGTTTCGAAGTGCCGGGGTTGACCATCGACATCTCCCACATTGAGCCGCCAGCCCTGCAGGCCCTGGCCGACCGCGCCGCCCTGCGGGATCAGAAAGAGCGCCTGGAAAAAGAACTCAAGCAGCTCAAGACCCAGGCCGCCGTGGCTGCCGACCGCGCCGCGAGCAAGACCCAGACCGAAGCCCTGTACCAGCAGGTACTGGATGCGCAGAAGGCCCTGGAAGACTTCCGCCGTGCCCAGACCCTGAGCGCCGAGGAAGGCGAGAAGCTGGAGCAACTGGCGCAGATGGAAGCCGCCCAGGACGAACTCAAGCGTTCCAGCGATGCCTTTACCGAACGCGTCCAGCAACTGTCGGCCAAGTTGCAACTGGTGGGCCGGCAGATCGCCGACATGGAAGCCAAGCAACGCACTCTGGATGACGCCCTGCGTCGCCGTCAGCTGCTGCCCGCAGACCTGCCGTTCGGCACGCCGTTCATGGACCCGGTGGACGACTCCATGGACAACCTGCTGCCACTGCTCAACGACTACCAGGACAGCTGGCAGGGCTTGCAACGGGTCGACGGGCAGATCGAGGCGCTGTATGCCCAGGTACGCCTCAAGGGCGTGGCCAAGTTCGACAGCGAAGATGACGTCGAGCGCCGCCTGCAGTTGCTGATCAACGCCTATGCGCACCGTACCGACGAAGCCTTGACCCTGGGCAAGGCACGCCGCGCCGCGGTGACCGATATCGCCCGAACCCTGCGCAATATCCGCAGTGACTACGACAGCCTGGAACACCAGCTGGCGCTGTTCAACCGCGAGATCAACAAGCGCCAGGTGTCTAACCTGCAGAGCTTCCGCATCGTCCTGGCGCCGAACAAGGAAGCCCTCAAGCACATCGACCAGATCATCCACAGCGCCGGCCAGTACGAGGAAGGCGAGACCCTGTCGGTGTTCGACCTGAGCCAGAGCGCCGAGCAGGACAACAAGAACGAAGAAGCCAAGGAGTACCTGGCGCGGTTGGTAGCAGCCAACCACAACCAGTTGGGCCTGAAGGACTTGTTCGAGCTTGCGTTCGAGATCACCAAGGTCAACGGCCAGCCGGTGATCCACACCGACATCGATGGCGCGGCGTCCAACGGCACCACCATGACCATCAAGGCGCTGACCAACATGTACCTGTTGCTGCACTTGATGGACCGCGACCAGGCCGGGCGCATTCGTCTGCCCTATTACCTCGACGAGGCAGCGGACATCGACGAACGTAACCAGGCGGCGCTGCTGGAAACCAGCCTGCAGCTGGGCTTCGTGCCGATCCTGGCCAGTGTGAAGCCGCAGGTGTCGGCCCAGGTCGCCATCGACCTGGAAGGCGGCAGCGGACCGAACGGCATCTACATCGACGAGGCGGACTGGAAGTTCATCCGTCGTCACGATCAGGTCAAGGCGACGCTGAACGTGGAACCCGAAGCAGAAGCGGAACTGGACGAAGTCTGATTCCGTAACGCCGCAACGAAAAAGGCAGCACTCTTTCGAGTGCGGCCTTTTTTATTGGACAGCTTTTGTAGGAGCTGGCTTGCCAGCGAAGGCGTCCTCTAGAAGAACGCAGGACTTGAGGGTCTCTTCGCCGGCAAGCCGGTTCCTACAACAGGGTTACTTACCCAGGGGGATCTTGGGAGCCCAGGTCAGCCATTCATCCTCGAACTTGTCGAACAGCGGGAAGGTCTGCTGGGGACGGGCCGGGTTGCCCATGCGTTCGCCATCCGGGGTGGCGAAGGCAATGCCGCCCTGGATCAGGGTTTCCAGGGATTCGGTGCGCACTGTGGCGCCCTTGAACAGGCCAAAGTCCACACCAAATCCGCTGCTGTTCCAGAAGCGCGTGCCACCACGAATCAACGGCGCGTATTTGGGTTCGATGAGGATATGGATCAGTACCCGGTCGGCGGTCTGTCCCAGTTCGTAGCCGGTGACCTTGCCCACGGTCACTTCCCGGTAAGTCACTGGGACACCCACCTTCAGCGAACCACGGCGAGCAGCACTCAGCACCAGGCTCAGACCCGCTTCCTGGGAGCTGGCTTCCGGTGGCTGCGGCAAGGCGACAAAGCTGGTTTGCACGCCCTGGTTCTTCGCCGCGGGCTGAACTTCGATGTATTGACCGGTCACCAGGGTTTCCAGGTTCGAGGTCTTCATCAGCCCCAGTTCCGGCTTGACCACCCAGAACTGGCTGCCGACCCGGGCAATACGTTCCGGCACTTCGGTGATCCGCGCCTTGAGCATTACCGATTGCAGGTCGGCGCTGAGGGTCACTTCTTCCAGTTTGCCCACATCCAGGCCCTTGAAGCGCACCGGCGTTCCGGCACGCAGCCCATCGGCGCGATCGACCTTGATGTTGACCAGGGTGCCGCGCTGCGCCGCCTCTTCCTGGTTGGCGAACAGACGGAACCGCGGAATGCGCTTTTTCAGCGGCACGTTGGGCAGCGGCGTCTCGAAGGCGATGCCGCCGGCCATCAGGCTTTGCAGCGACTCACTCTTGATCTGGATACCGCCAGTGAGGCCGCCCGTAAGGGTTATGCCACTGACGTTCCAGAAGCGCGTCGAGCCGTTGACCAGTCCCTCGTATTCTTTCTCGATATGAACACCGATCACCACTTGCTTGCGGGTGTGGGAGAACTGATAGCTCTGCACCGAACCGACCTTGACCTGTTTGTAGAGAATCGGACTGCCCACCTCCAGGGAGCCGAGATTGTCGGTAAAGAGCACCATGTGCAGGCCGGGTGCCCGCAGGTCCAGGGGAGGCGCCTTGGCCCGGGCTTCGAATTCCCGCTGGGGGGCGGCGCCCTTGTCACCGGGGCGGATGGCAATGTAGTTACCTTTCACCAAGGCCTCGAGCCCCGTGATACCCGCCAGGGAGATCGAGGGTTTGACGGTCCAGAACTGAGTGCCCTGGACCAGATAGTCCTCGGCCAGTGGATCGAGGGTCAGCTCGGCGGTGGCACTAGTCAGGTCGGAGTCGACCTTCAGGGCTTTCAGGCTGCCCACCTGGATGCCTTTGTACATCACAGGCGTGCGCCCAGCCTGCAGGCCTTCGAAATCGGTGAGTTTGACCTTGACCCGGATGCCCGCCTGGGCGGCATCGAAATCTTCGTATAGGCGGAACGGCAGGCTCGGGTCGGTGGGCGGGCTGTCCCTGCGATTTTCCGGAGTGGCGAACGCGATACCGCCGGCCACTATGCTGGACAGGGACTCACTGCGCACTTTTACCCCGGACAGATTGGCGTCGATGCTGATGCCGCTGGCGTTCCAGAAGCGCGTGTGTTTGCGCACCAGATTGGCGTAGGTCGGTTCGATGTAGACCTTGAGCTCGACTGTGTTCTGATCCTCGGAAAGCAGGAAGCTCTTGATCTGTCCGACCTGGATTTGTTTGTAGAAGACCGGACTGCCGCGGCTCAACGACCCCAGGCGTTCGGCCTTAATGGTCAGGTGCAGACCAGGCTTGGCATCCGATAACGGCGGCTCTTCAGCCAGGGCCTTGAACTTGCGCGTGGGCTCTCCTTCTCCGGGATTGACCGCGATGTAATTGCCTGAGACCAGGGTTTCCAGACCGGTGATCCCGGCCAGGCTGACACTGGGCTTGACCAGCCAGAAGCGGGTGTTGGTCTTCAGGTACTGTTCGACATCCTTGTTCATTTCGACCGTGGCAATCACCCCCTTGGAGTTGCCCTCATCGTCCAGAGCCAGAGTCTTGACCTTACCCACAGGCATGCCTTTGTAGACCACTTCGGTCTTGTTGGCCTGTATTCCTTCGCCGCTTTCAAAGCGCAACTGGATCTCGATACCGGTCTGGCTGTAGGCACGCCAACCCAGCCAGCCACCGATGATCAAGGCAATCAGGGGCAGCACCCAGATGGCCGACCAGTTGGAGGCCGGGCGGGTTTTGGCGGTAGGCAAATCACTCATGGTCGTCGTCCGACTCCGTGTTATCCCAGATCAGTCGGGGATCAAAAGTTACTGCGGCCAACATGGTCAGGATCACCACGCTGGCAAAGGCGACCGCACCGAGATTGGCCTCGATACTGGCCAGCCGGCCAAAGTTGACCACCGCCACCAGAATGGCGATGACGAAAATATCCAGCATCGACCAACGACCGATGAACTCGATAAAGCGGTACATGATAATCCGTTGCCGCGCTGACAGTGGCTGGTGACGCTGCACCGAGAACAGCAACAGGGCAATGCCCACCAGTTTGAAGGTAGGCACCAGAATACTGGCGACAAACACCACGGCGGCGATGGGGAACATACCGTGCTGCACCAGCTGGATGACCCCGGACATGATGGTGCTGGGGTCGCCCTGCCCCAGTGAACTGACGGTCATGATCGGCAGGACATTGGCGGGTATATAGAGAATGGCGGCGGTAAGCAGCAGGGCCCAGGTACGCAGGATGCTGTTGGGGCGCCGTGGGTGTACCAAAGCTCCGCAACGAGTGCAGGTCTGCCCGTCGCTGTCGGCCTCCTGCCGGTTCAATTCATGGCATTCAGTGCAAATCAGAATGCCTGCATCAATGGCCCGCATGTATGTCTTCTCCCGATAGCGCCTGCCAGACCTGATGAGGCGACATCACCACTTCCAGCCAGACCTGCACCAACAACAGACTGATGAAACACACCAGCCCCAGGCCTACGGTGATGGAGGCCATGTCGGCCAACTTGACGATGGCCACCAGTACGCCCATCAAGTAGACCTCGAGCATGCCCCAATCGCGCAAATGGTGATAAATGCGATAGAGCAGCAAACCGTAACTACGGCCGATGTTCCAGCGGATACTTAGAAGCACCAGAAGTTGGCAAATCAACTTGAGCAATGGAATGCCCATGCTGCACAGGAATACCACCAGCGCTACGCCTTCCATGCCGGTATCGAACAGGCCTTGTACCCCACTCCAGACCGTATCTTCGGAAGACTGTCCCAATAGATTGAGCTGCATGATGGGTAGAAAGTTCGCCGGCACGTAGAGCAATAAGGCGGCGATTACCAGAGCCAGGCTGCGTTCGACCACATTGTGCCGATGGGCATACAGCTCATAGCCACAACGCGGGCACTGGGCTTTCTCGCCAAGGGCGAGCGTTGGCTTGCGCATCAGCAGGTCGCACTCATGGCAGGCAACCAGGTCGTCCAGTGGTAGTTCTGACAACCCGGGGGCGTCAACCGGATCTGGCATAGAGGGCTCTGGAATTGGAAAAAGTAGCGGCTATTCTAGTGTTCCAATTCGAAAATAACTGTGCAATTTTGTTTGCGAATAAGAGCAATTTTTCTCCGCGCAAAGACAAAACCCCAATTGCTTTCGCAATTGGGGTTTCGGAATTTAATCTTGACGATGACCTACTCTCACATGGGGAAACC